>JBGSWW010000115.1:0-6136 GCA_041751735.1 Pyrinomonadaceae bacterium
CAAGGCTTCGGCGGTGATGCGCTGCCTGTCCTCGGCCGTGGCCGCCGCCTTCACTTCCAGCCGCACCTGGTAGGACCCGGCGAGCGTGGCTGCGCCGGAGGCACGTACCGTGAGCCGATAATCCCCGCTCGCTGCTGCCTCCGCAGATAGCGACTCCCGTCCGCCGACTGGGATGAGGTTAGCCTCGGTCCCCTTTTTACCGTCCGGGCCCGCGAACACCAGAGCCACGTCAATAGCTTTCTGCTCGACCACAACGCGCATAAACTGCCCCGCCGCGAGCGTGATCTGATAGGTCTGCGACTCGCCGCCCGCGATCACCCGCTCGACGGGCTTTCCCGGTTCGAGCGTCACAGGTTGTGCCGGTGTCTGCGCATGAGCCAGAACGAACAACGTGAGAAACTGCGTCAGCAACAGAACAGCTTTTAATGACATTTAGGCCTCCTAACTACTCAAACGATATTCGACACGAATTGGGTCATCTGTGTCTATCGCCACTCGCCCTGCATTGTAAACGCCGCCCAGTAGTATGGCGACTGCCATTTCTTTTGCTTCCACATTTCAATTTGCGCGGCTCTCAGGGCGGCGGCGGGGCGTTCGTTGTCTTTCAGCATTCCACGGTAGAACTTGGTCATTAGGTCGGACGTGGCTTTGTCGTTGACGCTCCAGAGGCTGACGACGACGCGTTTGGCACCGGCGTACATAAATCCGCGCGTCAAGCCGATCAGGCCCTCGCCTCTTACCTCTTTGCCGAGGCCCGTTTGGCAAGCGCTTAGAACAACGAGCTCCGCCGGCAACTTCATGTTGTAGATATCGTTTGCTCTCAGAAAACCGTCTTGAGCCTTTCCGCTTTCATCCACTGTTGAGAGGACCAGAGCAGAAAGCCCAGGCCGCTCGCTGTCCAGCAGGCCATGGGTCGCGAAATGCACGTAGCGATACTGGGCGAGATCGCCATCCATAACGTTGGCTCGATTTGCCTGAAAGTCCGTTTCCCGCAGGCTTGAGGCCTTCGGCGCAAGAGCGAGCAGAGCGTCTGCCTCTTGCCGGGTGAAAGCGAGACGCCGGATCACCAGTCTTCCGGAATTGCCGCTCGCTACCTCGGCAATATGCTCGAGGCCGCGTGTATCCGCCACCGATGAAGTCTGGTCCTTCGCAACTGTGCCGGCCGATGCCGTTTTAACACGCACATCGGTGCGGTCAAAAACAGGGTCGGCGATAACCGCGAGCATCTTCGGGGCGCTCTGGCGGCCGGCCAGTTGGGTTCGCTGTACTGCCAATGCCGAGGCTGACGGCAAACTCACGACCTCATGGCCGACGATGAGAGGCTGGTTTGCGGCAGCGGGATCGGGAAGCATCGCGAACGGGATATACTGAAGCGCTCCGTCAGCCACTATTACAAGCCGTTTGGTACCAAACTGAGAGGCCACCGGTTTCAGAATGCTCTGACTTAAGGCGAGCGATGCGGCCGGGAGCTTTGCTTCTGCGTCCGATACGCGTGTCTTACGCTGCAGTTCCGTCTCGCCCGCTTTTCCTGTGTTTCGGGCCGTGAGCATTTCGTAAACCTGCACGGCGCTCTGCTTAATGGCCTCCTCCTTAGGAAGCTCATAGCTCGTCAGTGAATCTCTGGTTATCGCCCACAAATGGCTGCGGTCCTCGCCGAGAGCGAATTCGAGCAGAAGAGTGTCGGGGTCGAGTTGAGCTTGAATTTCCTTGAATTTCAGCGGCTGCGGCTGCACGAGCGCAGAGTAATTAGGATTGGCTTTGCGAATTGCGGTCTGCGCCCTTTCGAGTTGGGTTGCAAGCTCACTAATGTCTGCATCTAGCGTTTTGGATCTTTCCGGTCTGTCGGATCGAGCCAATGCTTGAGCCTTGTCGCTCAGTTTTTTAGCCAAAGTTTGTTCGCTTTGGATCAGCTCGGGATCCACGCCCTGCCTCACATTGGTGTTGCTCTCGGTCAAGAGATCAAGGAGGCTGCGGGCCCGCTGACGTTCGGCGGTCTCGACGGCCAACTGGTCGAAGCCTTTTTTGGGCTGTATCCGATGTTGGCGCATCAGCAGATCGGTATACAGCTTGTACGAATCCTGAACGCCCGAGAGAAAGGCGGTCCGCGATTCTGGACTGATCAGGTCCGCCCGCAGCGATTCGGAGATTTTTAAACTTTCTTCTACTGTCTTCTGAGCTAGAGCCAGATTCCCGCGGTCACGTTCGAGCTTCGCCAGCGCTGTGAGTGCTCCGAACTCAAAGTTCTTACTACCGATCGACCGCAAAATAGCGATCGCTTCCGTAAACAAAGACACTGCCTCGTCGGTCCCACGCAGGTGCAATTTCGACTCGCCGATCCTGAAAAGGGTCAATCCTTCATTTTCCCGATTTTTGACCTCGCGAAAGATCGCGAGTGCTTGCTGGTAGATCTCAAGGGCTTTATCGTACTTCTCGAGCTTTGCGTGCTGTATTCCGAGCGTCAGCAGCGCTGTGCCCTCACCGAGCCGATATTTGAGTTCCCGATAAATATCTAACGCCTGTTCCTGGGCTTCGATCGCCTCTTCGTCGCGTTCGAGCCGGAGGTACGAATCGCTAAGGTTGTTCAGCACATCGGCTTCGCCGACCCGATACTTTACCTCGCGATGAACCGCGAGGGCCTGAATAAAGTATTCGACGGCCTTTTCATCCCGCCCGAGCAATTTATATACGTTTCCCAAATTTTGAAGCTCGTTCCCTTCGAAAGTCCGGTTCTTCACTTCCCGATATAAGGCCAATGATCTCTCATGACTCTCGATCGCATTCTCGAACCGGCTCGACTTGGCATAAATGACTCCCAAACCACTGTATGTGGCGGCTTCTGATAATCGGTTATTGGTCTCGCGGGCGATGGGAAGTGCCTGCATTAGGTATTCGACCGCTTTCTCATATCTACTTAAGAATGAATAGGCCAATCCAAGATTGTTTAGGGCGGTAGCCTCGCGAGTCTTGTCTTTGAACTCCCGGGCGAGTTCCAGAGACCGTTCGAAATATTCGACCGCCTTTTCCGTTTCTCCCATGCCGCCGTAGATCAAACCCAGCGTATTTATGGCGGCGGCTTCCTGATTTCGGTTTTTCGTCTCGCGGAAGATCGTCAGAGCCGGTTCCATCGCCGCAATGGCTTTTTCGGGTTCACCGATCCGGCTGTAGAGGACGCCCAGATTGATCCGGGCCTGTCCCTCACTCGTATAGTTTCTGACCTCGTGGAAGATCTCGATCGCAGATTCAGTGATCTCGACCGCTTTGTCCGATCGACCTTGATTTGAATACACGAATCCTAAACTGAGGAGTGCCTGGCCCTCGAAAGCGCGGTCGTTGACCTCACGTAGTATCGACAGCGCCTGTTCAAAACTCGCGACCGCGTTATCCGGCTGATTCATTCTGTTTTGAGTGTTGCCGAGCGCGTAGATCATTAATCCTTCTCTGCGCCGATCTTTTACTTCGCGGAAGGTCGTTATGCCCTGTCTGAAATACTCTGCAGCTTTTTCATACTGCTGCTGATTGAAATAAGAATTCGCCAGATCATTGATGATCACGCCTTCTCGAAAACGGTTCTTTAGTTTCTGGCTGATAGCAATAGCCTGTTCCTGAGCCTCGATCGCTTTGTCATAGCGGTTCGGGCTCATGTTCGCACGTCCAATCTCCTTGAGGGTCAATAATTGCCAAAAGGGCTGGTCCAGCGAGCGCCACATCGCCAACGCCTGATCCAGTTTCTCGAAAAGCTGCGGCGGTTTCGGATTTTGTTTCGCTAGGTCGACCGCTTCGAGAAGTAGACCTTGGGCGGCAAGATATTTTCGATCACTTTCGCTCGGAGTCGGCTGAAACGTCATTTCCAGGCGATAGGAACCAGTCATTTTCGACGTTCCGATACCGCGGACTGTCAGGGTATATGCTCCCACTCCTTCAAAGGTAAGCGACTCCTCCTCCCCGGCGCCTGTCAAATTCATCTCGGTTGATCGTTTGCCATCCGGCGCGGTCAAAACGAGCGTTGAATCAAGGACCTTTTGATCCAACTGGAAGCGGACGAATTGGTTCGCGGCGAGGTTGATCTGATAATTATGCTCTTGCCCCCCGGCGATCTCGCGTTCCGTCGGTTTACCGGGGGCGAGTGCACTCGCTCCCGGTAAGACTTGGGCCGTAACAACTGCAGCCGAGAGACAAAAGATAACGAGGAAACATTGTTTGATAAACATTTGAACTCCGAATCCGCAACTGTGGGCGGCTATATCTTTTAATTAACGAATTTCATGAATCGTATCATCATCTTTTCCGCCCGGGCGGTCGCTCGCATCTATCTCCACTCACCCTGCATGGTGAATGCGGCCCAGTAGTAGGGCGACTGCCATTTTTTCTGCTTCCACATTTCGATTTGCGCGGCTCTTAGGGCAGCGGCGGGGCGTTCGTTGTCTTTTAGCATTGCGCGATAGAACTTTGTCATCAGATCTGAGGTCGCTTTGTCGTTGACGCTCCAAAGGCTAACGACGACACGTTTTGCACCGGCGTACATAAAGCCGCGGGTGAGGCCGATCAGGCCTTCGCCTTTTATCTCTTTGCCGAGCCCGGTCTGGCAGGCACTCAGTACGACAAGTTCTGCCGGGAGATTCATGTTGTAAATGTCGTTGGCCCGCAGGAATCCGTTCTGCGGCTTGCCTTGGGCATCAAGCGTCGAGAGGACGAGCGACGATAGTCCGGGCCGCGCGGTATCTATCACGCCGTGCGTGGCGAAATGAACATACTTGTACTGGGCGAGGCCACCGTTAAGAACATTCGTCCGGTTTGCCTGAAAGTCGATCGCCTTTGAGGCTGAGTTCTTTGGTGCGAGTGAAATGATCGCGTCAGCCTCCTGTCGGGTGAAGGGCAGGCGGCGGATCACCAGCCTACCGTTCTCTGTGGCCGAGGGATCGGCGATATGCTCGAGGCCGCGTGTGTCCACAGGCTTTCCCATTGGAGTCTTATCATCAGGAACGGACAAAGCTCCTTTGAAACGAACATCTGTTCGGTCAAACACAGGGTCGGCTATTACGGCCAGAGTTTTGGGTGCGCTCTGCCGGCCGGCAAGCTCCTTTCGCTGGAACACCAGTGTAGAGGCCGACGGGAGGCTCACGATCTCGTGGCCAACGACGAGCGGTTGATTATTGCCGTACGCCGGATCGGGAAGCATAGCAAACGGGATGTACTGCAATGCCCCGTCCGCAACGATGATCAGACGCTTATTCCCAAGCTGAGCGGAAACAGGACCAAGGATCGTCTTGCTCAGTTCCGATGCATCAGCCGGGAGCTTCGCCTCAGCCTGACTGATGCGCTCCTGTCTCTGCGGCGCGGTCTCGCCTTTCTTATTGGTGCTGCGTGCCGTCAGAAGTTCATAGACCTCGCGGGCGCTTTTCTCGATCACTTCGACCTTGGGCAATTCATAAGTTGTCAGCGAATCTCGCGTGACCGCCCACAGGTAGCTTTGATCTTGGCCGGGAGCACCGAGGGAATATTCGAGTAATACTGTATCGTTGTCGAGTTGCGCCTGTATTTCGCTGAGTTTGACGGGCTGCGGCTGGGTGAGCGCGGCGTAATTCGGGCTGGCTTTTCGGATCGCTGCCTGTGCCCGTTCGAGGTCCGTTTCCAATTGGCCGATCTCTTTTTTCAGCGTTTCAACCTGTTCGGGTTTCGCCCGCGTCAGAAGCCCCGCCTTCTCACTGAGCTGATCACCTATATTGCGTTCGCGTTCGAGGAGTCCGGCATCGACGCCCTGGCGAATATCGGTCCCCGCCTCAGCGAGCAGGTCGAGGAGGCTCCGGGCACGCTGGAATTCGCTCGATTCGAAAGCGGCGGCATCATAACCTTTCGTAGGCTCGGCCTGGTGCTGCCTCAACAGCACTTCGGAATAAAGTTTCGAGGTATTCACGACGTTAGCCGCATGTTGGGCGCGCGATTGCGGGGACATCAAATTACGCCGTAAGTCCTCCCAGATCTTCAGGCTCTCCTCGACATAAGCGCGTGCCGCCGCGGGGTCGCGTTCGCGCTCGAACTGGGCCAAGTAGTTCAGTGCCAACCCGATCGCCGGCAATTGACCTCGTTCACGCCAGATGGCGAGGTTCATCTTGAGGTATTCAACGGCTTTGTCGATGCT
>JBGSWW010000116.1:0-1560 GCA_041751735.1 Pyrinomonadaceae bacterium
GCGCCCGCACTCGAGCCTCGGTTACAAGCCGCCGGCGCCCCTCGCCGTGTTGTGGCCGGATGAGCCGCGCCCATCAACCATGGCCGAAAAGCCCACCATGCATTAGATTTGAACCGGGCCACCAAATGGGGGCAGGCCACCGGGACCGCCCGGCGGGCTTTTTTTTGATCGAGAATTCGTTTTCTGAGCTATGATTCTCTGGCTTTGCTCGATGTCGAGAACAGGGGGAATGTGCTATGCCGCAAATCGGACCAAGATTGACATACTGGTTGCCGAAGACAGAATTCATCGTAACCGCCAAGCGGCGTGAGGTCGTCACCGCACTGTCAAACGGTAACTTCCTTCGTCCGGTGTTTGACATCAATGTTGTCCATTCGGTGGTGGCTGACAGAAAAAGTCAAAGAAGAAAGCTTGAATTGGAAGCGCGGTTCTGGGAAACCGTGGCGACCACGATAACTTTGGATGATCGAGGCTTCATTACCGCAATAAGCAGCGAAAATACAGTAGAAGTTGCACCATACCTGGAATTAGTGGGAAAGTTATTGCCTCTTGTACTACCATTTATTGGCATCTTGCCACCAAAAGAAATCAGCTTAGAGGAAAAATGGGCTGCAGATGAAGATTACGCGACGTTGAGCGACCATCTGTCGAAACTTATAGATCAGGTCCACAAGCTTCTAAATGAACTCGGAAGAGCGGATGCTGACGCCGCCACAATCGAATTGACCGGTCGAGCACTTGAGGTCATTCAGGCCCAAGTCGCAAGCATTGTCGAAACACGTCGTTTATGGATGGCTGCCCAGGAAACGTCTGTTGAGTTAACTGCTCGGCTCGACACGGCTGATCTGGTGCGCGTCACTGCACTTGATGATTCTGTAAAGATCGACGATGCCAATATCCCGCCCGCACAAGCAGCCCTCTTAAAGGATATTGGTTGCGTTATAGCGATCGCGGATCCTGAGCGTCCATCGGGTCGCTGGGAGTTGGATAGAGAAAGACAACGCGAGATAATCAGCATTCGACGGACACGTCCCGTATCCGTCGGGGTTTATGTCCGGGACCTGATTGCATCCGAACTGGGTGAACCGGCTTGGAGCTTAGAGCCGACTTCCGTGATGTCTCTCGATGTGTTGGACGATAGATGTGCGGAAGACGATCTCCTGCTCAACGGAAAAGGAACGGTTGAGCTCGCATTTCATCCGGACATGTCAATAAAGACGTTTGGTGTAAAAAAAGCGGCGGCCGGAACAACGATAGTCAACTCTCTCGGGGGCATCGTCAGCTCCATCGTGGAGTCCCAAAAGAAGGGCGATAAGCCAGCGGCGCCCGAGAAGGATGATTTTGGGATTCATTTGGCACGAACCGGAGGTCCGTATGAGGCGCTTTCGGCGATCCACAGGCGGACTTCTGTTTTGACCTGAGAGCCTGCCCGAAAAGAAGTTGAGCGATATCAGGCTTTTGTGATTCTCCGTCTTTGTCGAGAAGATGGAGGGACCAGATGCCTTGGAATGATACCGCTCGCCGTGAGCATAGACGGGACAGCCAGCGCTATCCAAGCGA
>JBGSWW010000117.1:0-24012 GCA_041751735.1 Pyrinomonadaceae bacterium
CACTGCCGACTCGCTCAGCTTTTCACCTCGTGGGTCGAGGGATCAGAGGACTTTGAGATGATGGCGCCTGTTCCTTTCGCACTCGTTTGTTTCAGGGCTTGTCCTATTGGCGTCACAGATCTGGACACGTTCAATCTGAAAATAATGGACGAAATCAATTCGTCGGGCGAAGCCTATATTTCACATACAAAGCTCAATGGAAAGGTAGTTCTGCGGCTCTCAGTTGGCAGCATCCGCGTCGAGGAGAGGCATTTGAGGAAAGCATGGGACCTTTTGAACGAACGCCTGTCAGCACCCCAGACTTGAATATCACGAACGACCGGCCGGTGTGTCCTCGACTTCAGCCCAGATCTTATGCCCGTGGGTTTCCTTTAGAAAGATCGAGCCGATGACCAACGTCACGCCTGCGACAATCATGGGATAATAGAGCCCGGCGTAGATATTTCCGGTTTGAGCAATTACAGACAGGCCGATCAGGGGCAGCAGGCCGCCGAAGACGCCGTTACCGATGTGATACGGCAACGAAAGGGCGGTGTATCTGATCTTTGCAGGAAATGCCTCGACCAGATACGCCGCTATCGGCCCATAAACCATCGTTACCCAGATCACCTGTATAAATACAAGAAGTATCAAAGCCCACACAGTGGTGTTGGAGATGAGATCGCTAAAATTCGTATATACAAGAACCTTTGGTGCCGCCACGATATTCCCGGATTCGTCAAAAGACTGCGGAGTCAACGATATCGCACCAGTAACTTGATTTTTTTGAGACGATGCCGTCACGACATTCGAACCCGCGGCGGACTGCATGCCCTTATAGATCGGTAGATACGTCATTATGGCCAGCAGGCATCCGGCCATAATTATCCATTTGCGGCCGATCCGGTCGCTCAGCGCACCGAACACAACGAAGAAAGGCATTCCGAGCAGTAGGGCGATCGCAACAATATAATTTGCTGAGGTAGCGTTTACGTTCAATATAGATTGCAGGTAAAACAGCGCGTAAAACTGGCCTGTATACCAAACGACGCCCTGGCCTGCGGTTGCTCCAAAGAGCGAGATCAGCACGATCTTCAGATTTTTCCAACGAGCGAAGGCTTCGACCAAAGGGCTTGCCGAAGTCATACCGCTGCTTTTAAGCTGGCTGAAGATCGGTGATTCCTTCATTCGAAGACGAATGTATAACGAAATGCCCACGAGAAATATCGAAATAAGGAATGGAATTCGCCATCCGCTAATACCTTCACCCTTGCCCGCAAACTGCTCCGGACCCATCGTGTTCTGAACGATCAGGATCACCGCAAGCGAAAGAAAAAGTCCGAGGGTAGCCGTGATCTGGATGAAGGAGGTGTAAAACCCGCGGCGATGGTCAGGAACATGTTCGGCGACATAGATCGCCGCTCCGCCGTATTCCCCTCCGAGAGCAAGTCCCTGTAAAACGCGGATCACTAGGAGAATTATCGGTGCGGCGATCCCTATCTGAGCGTAAGTCGGCAAAATACCGATCACCGCGGTTGCTCCGCCCATGATCAGGAGAGTAACCAGAAATGCGTATTTTCGTCCGACAATGTCACCAATGCGGCCAAAGAATAGTGCACCGAACGGACGCACGACAAACCCAACTGCAAATGTTGCCAGGTAAGCTATATACGCAAAAGTCTGGTTTTCAGGGGGGTAGAAGAGAGGCGCGATAACCGTAGCAAGGCTGCCGAATATATAGAAATCATACCACTCGATCATCGTCCCGACTGACGATGCCCCGATCACCTGCCAGATCTTGCTTTTAGAGATCGGGTCATTAGATTTCTCGTCGACGTTCATTATTTTTGTACATGCGGTGCTGATCTCAGGTATTAGAGCAATTCTCCTGCCGAGTTTCAATGCCATTAGCGGTCCGGTATTGTTTATGCAATGAGATTTATAAAAGAATCAACAATAAAAGCAGCTCCGGAGCGTGTTTTTGCCTTCCACGAATTGCCGGATGCCTTCGACCGGCTGGTCCCGCCATGGGAGAATGCAAGAGTTATCCAAAAGGCCGACATTTCGAAGATCGGCTCGAGAGCAATCATCGAGACGAAGCTGCTGGGGATCTTACCGGTCCGTTGGGTCGCTGAGCACACCGCATATGACCCGCCGCGTATGTTTGAGGATATTCAGGTGTCCGGACCTTTTAAAAGCTGGCGACACCGACATATTGTCAGCCCTCATGAACTGGGATCCATCTTGCGTGACGAGATCGAATATGAGCCCCCCATGGGATTTCTTGGCGGCTTAGCTGCCCCGTTTATCATCCTCCCAAAACTAAGAGCGATGTTCGACTATCGTCACGAAGTTACTCGTACCTGGAGCGAGAAGCCCTGACAGGGAGGCTCTGCAATATTCTGCGATAATTAAGCGATGCTTATTCACTTAGTCTGCTGGAAGTACAAATCCGAAATAAATGCGTCCGACCGCGATCGGCACCGCAATATGCTGAGGGCCCTGTCCGGCCTGATTGACGAGAATGAGAGTCTCGATGTTGGAGAGGACGTTTTACACCTCGAGCGCTCATTCGACACTGGGCTTGTCATCAGATTCAATGACCGCGAAGCACTCGATCGCTACTCTTATCATCCGGATCATCAAAAGGTCGCAGCTTTGGGAAAAGAGATCGCAGAGAGAGTCGTTTCGGTGGATTTCTTCACAGGCTAGGGTTTGTGAATGGAGTACCGCCACCAACCCGAGAAAAGCAAACGAATTAACTTTCACTTACATCCAAAGAGAGCATATTTAATAAAACTTTGGTCAATATAATGAATAAATTTATCAACATCGGGGCTCGCGTCGTGCTTTTCTCCGCAATGCTGGCGGTGCCAATCTTCGCTCAGACGGTAAAGCGGACCGAGTTCGACGTGACCCACTATTTGATGGACGTTTCGTTCCTTCCGGAGGAGCGCAGGTTGAACGCGACCGTTGACGTGACGTTTACTCCGCAGGAAGACACACGATCTGTATCTTTTGAGCTGAACGGCTCTCTGAAGGTCGAAAGCATCACGAGAATCGGGGCCGTAGCCGTGGCCACGACGCCGGCTGGCTCCAAATCAACTGTAAAACCTCCCTCCGCCAATACGGTCACCTTTATTCAGGACCCGACTAACAGCTCCGACCTTGGTCCGCACGTGCGTGTAGAACTTGGCGATAGTGTGTCGAAAGGCACACCTGTTACTCTGCGATTTAAGTATACGGGTGTACTCGACACGCCAGCCGGTGGGCCGCTGCTGACCAAGAGACTCGCGTACGTCGGTGAGAACAATGGCTATCTGATGTACGCCGCACGGTGGTTCCCTTTCAACGACTACGCAGCGGATCCGGCGACCTCTGATATCACCATTTCGCTCCCAGCCGGATTGCATCCTGTAGGCCACAGCGATGTGCCCGTAGCGGGCGTTGGAGGTAAATATAGGTTCGTAAATTCGACACCTGCGCTTCTGGGTAATTTTGCCTATGGTCGCTACACGCCGAAGACGCTGCGTATCAGCGATCAGGAACTGCAATTCTTTGCGAAGCCGGGCAGCGATGCTCTCATTTCCAAGTATGGTGAGATTTTGGGAAAGGCTCTCGTTTTCTACACTCAGAAATATGGCACCGCCGATAATGGCAGGAAGCTTACGGTTGTACAGATAGACGATGAAAGCCTGGATTTTTACTCGACGCGTGGGATGCTCTTCATCGCCAACCGTCATTTTGACGAAGCCCGAGATATTACGACCGAGCGGCTCCAGCGTGAAGCGGCGTATCAGTGGTGGGGGCTGACCGTCGGCCTCAAGTCCTTCGATGATGCGTGGCTGTCGCAGGGCTTGGCTGAATATAGTGCGTTTTCACTTCGCGAAAGCGAACTGAACGGGCCAAAGCTCGAGTCGATCCGGCGCGAATTGCTTGAGAAATCATTGACGTTCGAGCAGACTGCATCGCTCTTGCGTGCGCCCGCTAATCTGGACGACCAGAGTACCGGTTACCAGTACATAATGTTTGCTAAAGGAGCGTTTGTGTTCAAGCTTCTCCGCGACTCGCTGGGCCAGCAAAAGTTCGACCAGCTGTTGAGAACGTTCCTTCAGCAGTTTCGGGGCAAGAGCGCCTCGATCGATGATTTCGAAAAGCTCGCTTCGAATGTGGCTGGTGACAATATGAGGTATTTCTTTGCCCGCTGGGTCGAGGGGACCGGCGTGCCAGAGTTTCAGTCGGACTACCTTATTATCAGGACTCGCGGTGGAAAATTTGTTACACGGGGAACCGTAAAACAGAACTATGACAACTTAAAGCTTCCGGTCGAGGTCCAGCTTAGATCCGAGGGTGACCAAGGCCTTCAGACAGTAACGGTACAGATGGATGAGGCGAGCGCCGATTTCAATATCGAATCGTCGGGGAGGCCGATCGGCATTGTGATAGATCCGGAATATAAGCTCCTGCGCATCTCGCCTGAGCTTCGCGTTTCGTCGATCGCCCGCCGCGGAATAGAACAGTTTAAGGAAGGAAACTACCCCGAGGCACAGCAGCAATTTGAGGCGGCGCTCAAGCTGGACCGATCCAACTCGTGGATCTATTATCATCTCGGCCTGTTGTTCCTTGAGCAGCGCAACTATGATCTCGCTATCGATAATTTTAAGGCCGCACTCGCCGGCAACCTGAACCCGGCTTGGCTGACCGTTTGGTCAAATATCAAGATGGGAAATGCCTACGACGGTAAAGGGGACCGAACGCGGGCTGTCGCCGCCTACAAGCGCGCCGAGGATCTTGGCGATAATTATGACAACGCTCGAGATGCCATCAAGAAATATATGGCGAATCCCTTTGACCCGAGAGAGAAGAGCACGACGGCAGTAAGGTAAGGCTGAGCATTTGAAATCAAAACTGAGCCGCATGTAAATGAGCACGCGGCTTTTTCGCTATTTATTTGATCAAAGCCTCAGCCGCTGATTCGCCAGTTTCTATCGCGCCTTCCATAAACCCCTGCCAATCGGCAAGATGTTCGCCCGCAAAAAAGACCTGGCCGTGTGGACGCTGCAATACAGGACGGATTCCGAACCATTGCCCGGGCTTGTACAACGCGTAAGCCCCATCGGTAAATTCGTCTCGTTGCCAGGCGTAGGAGGCTATCCCGCGTGCCAGCATTGTTGCCTGGTCGTTGAGATCGTGAAGGTCGCGGGTTATGATGTTCATCCGTCGCACATCGTCCTGCGAAGCCAGCACGTCCGCCTTTTCGCCAACGGCATACGAAGTCAATATCCCCTGCCGACCGCTTTGACCCTGCGTCGAATGAAAATAGAAGTGCGATGTCACATCGGAGACCATTGAGAAATTTTCATCCCGCCAAAAACGTTCGTCATATAGGACGCTGTTCTTACATATCCGTGCGTAGGTCAAACGTTCGGCAGCATCAACCTGAGCAGCTGGCAGCGGCGGGGTGAATTTGATCTTGAGCAGGCTTTGAATCGGGACAGTACAGATCACCGCGTCGGCCTTGAAGACTTGGTCGCCGGACCTGACTGTTACGGTTCCTCTTGACTGGCCGATGTGGGTCACAGCCTCTCGGAGCCTGATGTTCTCTGCTCCAATTCGTTTTGCAAATTCTCCGGCGAGGAGCGAGTTTCCGCCCGTCATCTTATAGTCCATCTCGTTCTTCGGGCTCGACTCAGCGTATTCGGCGAGGGCAGCGAATGCCGATACGTGCCGGATCGACTCGCCGAAATCCGTGCTATCCATCAGATCTCGGAGACGCAGGTCGCTTTCCGAGAATCCGATCTTTTCGAGATAGTTCCACCAATCGTATTTGTCGAGCCGCTGCTTTTGTGCCGGCGCGAATTTTTCGTATTGCGCGATCAGTTTTTCGAAAGCTGCTTTCGCTTTCGCCGAAAATCCCCATTCGCCGGGCCGCGAGACTTTTCCATTCTGAAGCAGGTAATCTTCAAACTGATGCTTTTGGAGAGGGATCTTGAAATCTGAGCAGAGCGCTTTGATCCGCTCGTGGCTTTCGCCGACCCGCTCAGCACCGAGCTCGCATATGAGGTCGGTTCCGGCAAACTTGTGCGAAATTACACGGCCGCCTATCCGGGCCCGAACCTCAAGCACGGTTACATTCCAACCGGCATTCTTGAGTTTGTACGCCGCAGCGAGACCCGCAAAGCCAGCGCCGATCACGACGGCAGATCTCTTCCGGCGCTGTGATAACACGTTGGGTGCCAGAACCGTGCCGGCCGCGGCCGAGCCGAAGACCTTCAAAAACTCACGGCGATTTGTCATGTCCTTTTGATTATCGTACGAACGCGCCGGATCAGACCTCAAATGATGGTGGTCACTATCTCTCTGATACTTCTCTGAAGCTCGCGATCGTCGGTTATAGGTGAGCAAATGGCGACCTCGGCAGCGTCGACAGGTGAAATGCCCTGGGCGATCATTTGCGCAGCGTAGATGAGGAGCCGTGTCGATACGCCTTCTTCGAGTCCGTGGCCCCGGAGGTTTCGGACTTTTTGGCCGATTCCTACCAGGTCCGCAGCAATATCGAGCTCGATACCACCTTCTTTGGCGACGATCTCCGCCTCAGCCTCGGGCTCTGGATAATCGAATTCCATCGAGATGAATCGCTGTCTAGTCGATTGTTTAAGGTCCTTCAGGATCGACTGATATCCGGGGTTATAGGAAACCACGAGCATGAATTCCGGCGGAGCGTCTAAAACTGTTCCCCGTTTCTCTATTGGCAAGCGGCGTCGGTCGTCGGTCAGCGGATGAATGATCACCACCGTATCTTTCCGCGCCTCAACGACCTCGTCAAGGTAACATATCGCCCCGGCTCGAACAGCCGCGGTCAGGGGTCCGTCATGCCAAATTGTCTCCTCGCCCTCGAGCAGAAACCGGCCCACGAGGTCTGTCGACGATAGATCCTCATGGCACGCAACCGTTATGAGCGGCCTTTCCAGACGATAGGCCATATACTCGACAAAGCGCGTCTTGCCGCAACCTGTCGGCCCCTTGAGCATCGCGGGAAGTTTCGCCGCATAAGCGGCTTCAAACAACTCGATCTCCCTACCAAGCGGCAGGTAATATGGCTCATCCGCAACGCGATATTTTTCGACCGCAAGTTCCATTCTTTTATTTTAACTTGAAAACCGAAAAGTGAGCAGCGGGCATTATCCGTTGGAAGAGTTCTTAAGTCAGGACGATCAGGCCTTGAATTTCCTCCAATCACCCGTGATGGCAAGCGTCATACCGGCGGTCTGGGAGTTAACGAAGAGTGTCTTGCCGTCTGGCGAGAAGCACGATCCCGCGAACTCACTACGAGGAAAGTCTTTATTTATATTCCTGGCAAAATCCGCCATTTGCCCGCCGCGAGTTAAGATGCGGATGTGGTTGACCGCCTTCTGTCCACCGTAATCACTGTCTTCGCAAATAAACAGCATGTCGGTCCGCGGCATCAGGGCAAGGTTGTCCGGCATGTGGAGTATCTCCGGAGCGGGCGACTCGAACGCGAGGCGAAGATAACCCCGGTCAGTCCCGTTCGGGGAATAGACCCAGATCTGGCCGCCGCGAGTCTCGCCGCCGCTGGTGGAGCTAAAATACACGTTACCCTTACCGTCGATCTCGCAGCCCTCAAGCCTGCTAAATGCCGCGCCGCCCTTTGCCGCACCTTGTTTGTGGACCGCACTCGGGTCAACATCGGCCGCTTCAGGATCCGGATCGTTTATGGTTACCCATGTCACCGGTAGTGGGGGCTGACCCATCTTTTGCCCTTTACGAGTGTCGTATGCGGCTTGGCCATCGACGGCTAGCATTTGCAGCGTGCCGCCCTCCGCCAATCGACCTTTCCGTTTCGGCACAAATCGATAAAAACCGCTGGGGTTAAAATCCTCAGTTAGGTACACGACGCTTGTCTTACGGTCTACCGCAACGGCCTCGTGAACAAACCTGCCCATCGCCTTCAGAGGCACCGGGATGACTTCGGAATTAGCGGCGGCCGGTACCTCGAAGCAATAACCGTGCGGCTTTGGAAATCCGCCTGTCTTGCGGCCGTCGGCACGGGTCCTCACCGTTTTTCCCAATGTCGTTTCTTCACAGCTTATCCAGCTTCCCCACGGTGTCGGGCCGCCGGCACAGTTGATCAATGTTCCCGAAAGACTGACCCAATCGCGGACAACCGAATTGGTTCGCGGATCGATCACCATTGTGGTCGTGCCCCCGCCCGCCATCTCGTCGTAATGATTTCGGCTGCCGATACCGGCATTCTCACGCGGGAGACTCAGGTTTGAAACCTCATGGTTACGTACTATACGAAGTTCGCGGCCTACCTTAAATGTCCATTGACCGTCGTGAAGAGGCGGCGTCGGGCGGCCGTCCGACATAATGCCTTTAACCCGCCCAAGCACTTTATACTCAAAACCGGCTGGCAGGGCCAGGATCATTTCGCCAGTATTCTTGGCGGCTGTCGGGACCAGAGTCCCGTACCCGTAAGCCCGAAGAGCTTCAAATTCACCTGCCGCTTCAAGCGCAATTGCCCGTCGGGCGAGCGAAGTACCAGCCAAGGCCAGCCCACCCGAAAATAACGCTAAGCCTGAAATAAATGATCGTCGATCCATCGGCAATTTTTCCGCCCGTGCTTTATATTAATCTAAACTCATGGGGCTTTGAGTTCAAACCGCTTCACTGCATGCACGTAAGATAAAATTAACAACGCTCAAGCTATGAATACAATAATTGCGGCCATGACAGACGACGAAATAGGTGCCGCGGCAACTCTTTTTCGCGAATACGAAGCATGGCTTGGTCTTGACCTTTGCTTTCAGGGTTTTGAGGCCGAACTTGCATCACTTCCGGGGAAGTACGCACCGCCCGACGGTCGCCTTTTCCTTGCGTACTCTGATGACGAGCTCGCCGGATGCATCGCTCTGCGAAAACTGGATGTAGGAATATCCGAGATGAAAAGGCTTTTTGTTCGTGAGCGGTTTCAGGGTCAAAAGATCGGTATTAGTCTGATCGAAAATTTGATAGCTGCGGCTCGCGAGATAGGTTATTCGAAATTACGTCTCGACACCCATCCTCCGAAAATGGCGAAGGCAGTCTGCCTGTACCGGGCTCTTGGTTTTGTCGAGATCCCACCGTATTACGATAATCCGCACGACGACGTACTCTTTATGGAGCTAACCCTTTTCTAAATCGAACCGCCGTAAGCCCCAGGCAGTGGAGGCATGCTGTCAAATCTTTGGTCGTTCAATGGAAAAACTTGCCTATATGCGAAGGCCGTTGCGGCATACAACACCGGGATCACGAAAAAAACGCCCACGCATAATGCAATAACCCCTAAAATTGCCAGCAATATCTGTAATATCACCAGAAGGATCAGCCCGCCGATATTGCTCCATGCCGCACGCGCGCTAAGCGTCAATGCCTCGATCGGCCCAAGTTCGTGTTCGGAAAGGATCGGCAACGCGAAAACAAAGGTAAGACCCCAAATTATGCTTATGGCGGCAAACAAGATCCCAAGTAACACATAGGCAATAGAAAGGCCTGCCAGGAGCGGCGACTCGAATATCTCAGCCTGGTAAAAGTCTCCTAAACGGCCGCTGCCTCTATCTGCTAGTAAGGACGCAATATTAAACCCGTAATCGATGATCGTCCAGATGATTCCCGGCAATCCCTGGATCAATCCGACGACCATCGCCGGGACAAACTTCTCAAACCCCTTGAACATCATCCCGAAATCAATTGTCTCCGATCGCATCGCCCTCAGCATGACGTAATAAACGCCTACACTCACAGGGCCCAACAGGAAAAGGTTAAGGCATGGAATGCAGGAGACCAGCACCAAAGCAAGCAGGCAAATGCCGAAATACATCCAGTAATTTAGTTTTACAAGGTTCCACCCGTTGCTGAGGCAAGCACCTGCGTCGATGGCTCCACGATTAAACTGTATATTGGTCATTGCTCAGAAGATCTCCGCAAAATTTGCGAACAAAAGCCCGGTCACGCTCAAAAGATCACGCGATCGGGCTTTTATATAACATCACTTGATTACCTCGCCGCTTTCCTCGGGATCTTCTCGTCCATCATAGCCGTCTGGTATACAAATGCGGCCATGATCGTCGCCGCTTGTTTCATATCATCGGCTTGGATACGGTCATAATTATCCTGGTTGGAGTGATGTGTTCGGGTGCTGTATTCGATCTCGTCCTGGATAAATTGGAATCCCGGAAGTCCGATCCGATCGTAAGAAAGATGATCGGTTCCGCCGGTATTGGCTATGGTCAAGGTTTTCGCCCCAAGATCGTGAAACGGCGTTAGCCACGCCTCGAATAACGGCTTGACAGCCGAATTCCCCTGCAAATAAACACCTCGGATCCGGCCAGTGCCATTATCTAAATTATAGTACGCAGATAATTTATCGTAATTAGCACCTTTTATCAGCTCCGGCCTCGGTGCACCTGCTCCCGCTCCGCCGCCGCCGAACTGACCGCCGCCCCGCATCTCGCCAAACTGCTGCTTCACGTATTCACGAGAGCCATTCAATCCCTGCTCCTCGCCGCTCCACAGGCCGACACGGATCGTCCTTCGAGGCTTGAGCCCCGATGCGATCAATATTCGTGCAGCCTCCATCGCCACGGCTGAGCCGGCCGCATTGTCCGTCGCTCCGCCCGCTGAATGCCACGAATCCAAATGCCCTCCCATCATAACGATCTCATCTTTCAAGGTCGGGTCAGTGCCCGGGATCTCAGCGACAGTGTTATATCCCATCAGATCTTCGTCATGAAACTGGGTTTTGATATCGACGGTCATCGTTGGCGTTACACCAAGGTTGATCAACCGCACGAGACGGTTGTAATCTTCGATCGTCATCGTCATCTGTGGGATGATCCGGGCTTCGGCCGCCTTATCATACGCTCGCAGCGTCGGATTGCTGCCTGGAGCTGCACCTTCGACCGGGATCTGCTGGACCACTGTTGCCCCGCCCACAAACAACGTTCCGCCGCTGCCCTTTGAGCTGCTGTCGACGACAACCGCTGCACCCTCGCTAAGCAGGAAATTCCAGCGCCGTGTATTAAAAAGTGCTGCCGCACGCTGGGCCGCACCTGCATTCGGACCGCCCTGCGGGGGGCCACCGGCCGGCGGTGCCGCAGGTGCAGCGTCCGCCATCTTTTTCAGCTCATCATCCGATCGTCGCGTGCCCAACCCCTCAAATGCCGCCTTGACCTCTCGCGGTTCGGAAACAAGCACGATCTTTCCGCTAAGTTTTCCCTTGTACTTTTCAAGATCCGCCTCATTTCGAGCGTTAAAGTAAACAACGTCAGCTGTTACAGCACCTTTCGTAGATGGCGACCATGCCTTTGGATAAGCGATAACGGCGATGGCCTGGGGGTCGATAACCTGTGCCTGAAAACTTTTCAGCGACCAGCCGCGGCCAAATGGGCCCCAAGCCTCAAGCTTGGCATTCTGCATGCCCCACTTTGCCATGGTATCGCGTGTCCATTCGTTGGCACGCTTCATATTTGGCGAATTTGTGAGTCGAGGGCCGATCACGTCGGTGAGGTAGCTGAGCGTTTGCATGATCTGAGAGCGATTCATACCCTCATCCCTGATCTTGTCGATGTCGGCCTTTGGCGCGGCGTAAACGCTAACGGATGGTGCCGATGCCACTGAGCCCATCTGGCTTCCAGTTTGGGCGAAAGTAAATGCCGGCAGTAAAAATGCGTAAACTAAAAATACGCCTGTGATCTTGCGTCGTATCATCGTCGATTCTCCTGAATAGCTCTAAAAATTTGGTGGTTCAACCTATCTTATATCACAACGGGGCGAGCGTTAAACAGTCGTCCATGTAAGGGTAAAAGCCGGGGGCACATTCTTGAGAATAAGTGGGCTCCGTTGGGATGTTCCGTAGCGTGTCTTGAGAGACTCCCGCAGCTTGATCGCCGGAGGAAGAAAATAGCCGTGAGCATATTGGAATATTCTGAGCTCGCACCCCTCATCCATAAATTTCTGTATCTCGACGAGTACGCTCTCACTGATCTCCTTAGGCAAGGAAACGAAAGGAAGACAGCACACAACGTAGCGAACCTTACCCAGGCCCGAACTTTTATGGATCGAATATGCTTCTGCCGCGTTGCCGCAGATAATGTTCATATCCGGATAGTTCTTATTCAATGTGTTGACGAGGTCTGAATCGAGTTCAAGGCCGAGGTATGAATCGCGAGAAGGCAATACATCGCGAAGAAATTTGGTTATGGCACCGGTCCCGACACCTAACTCAAGTACGATATTATCTGAGTCCGGCTCGATCTTTTTCAACATCTGCGCTGCGAGCTCAGGAGAACTTGGAGCGATCGCCCCGACCTTCAAAGGATTTTTCAGAAACGCCTGCAGAAACTGGAGATTCTCTTTCATACACAGTGGCTACGCACGGACCGTGTCTTCCGAAATGCTGTCAGACGATAAATTCTCGGGGTCGACTGCCATTTTATAATCACATTCTTCATTTTAGCAATACCCGGGGGTGCCTTCGTATTTCAACGGCTTGTGAAGGCGAACGTCCTCTATCTTGCGACACTGTTGCGCGAGGGCTTCTTTCCGGGAGCTTTTGTCTTCTTTGTAAAAGCTCCGGGCAACTCGGCTTCGATAAGTTTTTTCACTTCATCGAGTGTTAACACAGCTGCCTCCTCTGCGTTTGGGCGAGTGCCGTCGGCTTTTCTGGGAATCGGAATGATCTTTTTACCGAATTTTATGACGGGTCCCCACCGGGCGTTCTCCACCGAGATCTTTTCATCTTCCCAACGCTGTATGTATCTGTTCGCTTCTTTGCTGACCTTTGCTTCGATCAGCCCGTCCATTTCCGATTGCGTTAGGTTCTCGAAATCATATCTGCTCGGGACGTTGATGAATAAACCATCCCATTTGATAAAAGGTCCGAACCGTCCTTTTCCTTTAGTGATCGGTTTTCCGTCAAACTCCCCTACAGGTGCGTCGGCCTCCTGTTTACCTTTTATATATTCGATCGCTTTCTCCGCAGTCACTGTTCCGAGTTCAGTGCCACGAGGTATGGAGATGAATTCGTCTCCCCATTTGACGTAAGGCCCAAATCGTCCGACATTCACCGACAATTCTTTGCCTTCGTAGGTGCCCATCGAGTCCTGTAGTTTGAACAAACCGAGAGCCTGATCAAAAGTTATTGTCTCGATGCTTTGTCCCATTGGGACCTTTGCGAACCTGGGCTTTTCTTCCTCATCGACGCTGCCGATCTGTATGATCGGCCCATACCGTGCCATGCGGGCAACCACCGGTTTGCCACTTTCGGGGTCGGTACCTAACACTCTCTCTCCTTTTACGCGCTCCGCGGTTTCAAGAGTATTATCGACCCCTTTTTTGAAGGGCTGGTAAAACTCATCGATCATATCGTTCCACTGCAAGTTGCCGGCTGCTACCTCATCGAACTCTTGCTCGATCTTGGCCGTGAAACCATAATCCATGATGTCATCGAAGTGCTGTCGCAGAAAATCCGTTACTATCAAGCCCAGGTCCGTCGGGAACAGTTTCGCTTTTTCGGCCCCGGTGTTTTCAGAATCCTCTATCTTACTGATGAGATCATCTTTCAAGACCAATTTACTGTAGGTCCTCACCGTTCCTTCTTTATCTCGTTTTTCGACGTATTCTCTCTTTTGGATCGTGGAGATGGTGGGTGCGTAGGTCGATGGGCGGCCGATGCCAAGTTCTTCTAATTTTTTTACCAATGACGCTTCTGTATATCTTGGCTGTGGACGGCTAAATCGTTCCGTTGCTCTCAATTCCGACAATAGCAGTGACTGCCCGACCGTCATCGGCGGAAGGAGGACCTCAGACGATTCTTCCTGCTCGTCCTCATCCTTATCTTCTCTATACACTTTTAAGAATCCGTCGAACTTTAGAACCTCTCCTGATGCCGTCAATTCTTCTTTGTTCGTGGATATCTCTATCTTGACGGTGGTTTTTTCCAGCTCGGCATCCGCCATCTGAGAAGCAACGGTTCGCTTCCAAATCAGTTCATACAGCTTTTGCCATTCCTGTTCGGGAACGGTCGTCGAACCTGCATTCGTTGGACGGATAGCTTCGTGGGCTTCCTGGGCAGATTCGTTTTTATTCTTGAATTTGCGAGTCTGGTGGTACATTTCGCCGTACATGCTGCTCACCGTTCGCGTGATATCGCTGACCGCGGTATCGCTCAGACTTACGCTGTCGGTACGCATGTAGGTGATATGCCCGTGCTCGTAAAGCTTCTGAGCGATCAGCATCGTTTTGCCAACGCCGTAACCCAGCTTTCTTGACGCTTCCTGCTGCAGTGTTGATGTGGTAAACGGCGCCGCCGGCGTGCGCTTACCGGGCTTGACCCGGACTTCGGTTACCTTATAGTCGGCACCGATACACCCTTCTAAAAAGGCTTCCGCAACTTCGGCACTCTCCTGTTTCCTTCCCTCGGCTTTGAAGGTAACCTTTTTCCCCGTTATGTCGTCGGCAACGAATAGGCCCTCGATCTTGAAATGACTTACTGGTTTGAACGCGTTGATCTCTCGTTCGCGATCAGCGATGAGTCGTACCGCGACGCTCTGTACACGGCCCGCGCTCAGGTTCTTATTGCTAGTGCTGATCTTACGCCACAAAATCGGGCTCAATTCAAATCCGACGATCCGGTCAAGCACCCGACGCGCCTGCTGCGCCATCACCAGATCCATATTTACGGTGCGTGGGTTCTTTACGGCTTTTTCCAGCGCAGGCTTTGTGATCTCGTGAAATACGATTCGCTTAGTCGATGTCGGGTCAAGGCCCAGAACTTCGCAGAGATGCCAGCTTATAGCCTCTCCCTCACGGTCTTCGTCCGTCGCAAGCCACACTTCGTCGGAGCTTTTTGCCAATGATCTCAAATCACGAACCACCTTCTTTTTTTCCTCTGGAACGGTGTAACGCGGTTCGAAGTCATTGTTGATGTCGATGCCCATGCCGGCTTTTTCCAAGTCACGGATATGGCCATAACAGCTATTAACCTGAAAATCTTTGCCAAGGATCTTTTCAATGGTCTTTGCTTTTGCGGGGCTTTCAACTATTAACAGGTTCTTTGCCATCTTTGGAAAAAAATACGTCAGACACTTTAATTTAGTGCTGACGTTCTGAGAACTATCACCCTGAGAACAAGTCTGTCAATTCGATGCTATACCTTAACGAAGTTTGCACGTATGTCAAAAATGCCTCAAATCAGGTACGTCGGGCATAATGCTTACCGGGCAATACCCGGATAAGGTCGCGAATATCAAGACTGACGAGAGCCGTATTGAGATCACCGAACGACATTCCGCTGGTTTCCAGTAATACATCTATATGTGTCGAATCATCAGGCGAAAGTATTTCCCAAACAGTCTTTTCGTTTGCCGTCATTCCCGTCGGGGCGAGTTCGGGCTGCCGTCTTACTTCGCCGGTCGTTCCTTCCTCTATCTTCGGCGGCAATATCGCGGACGATATCTCGCTAGGCAGCTCAGCGACTACATCCTGCCATTGCTGCACTAGCTTGGCCCCGCTCTTTATTAAGTAATTTGTCCCGAACGAGTTACCGGACGTAATATTGCCCGGCACCCCCATTACCTCTCTGTTCTGCTCGGCAGCCAGCCGAGCAGTTATCAATGATCCGCTCCGTTCGGACGCCTCAACTATCAATACTCCCAGGCTCAGCCCGCTTATGATTCGATTGCGATAGGGAAAGTTGTCTTTTAATGGCGGCGTGCCGAGCGGGAACTGAGAAGCCAGACATCCGCCCGACGCGAGTATCTCTCTCACAAGGCCGTTGTGTTCCCGAGGATAGACGCTGTCTATACCGGTCCCCATTACGCCGATCGTACGTCCCTGGGCCTGGATGGCACCTTTGTGTGCGGCTGCGTCTATCCCACGGGCGAGACCCGAAACTATCGATATGCCGCGCGACGCTAAGTCACGTGAAAGCATCTCGGCCGCATTTTCACCATACGTCGAACACATACGCGAGCCCACGACCCCTACACCCGGCTGTTCGAAACTCGCCTGCCAGTCGCCCTTAACATAAAGGACTATCGGAGGATCGTCGATCTCCCGAAGCAACGCCGGATAGCTGCCGTCGTCAAGGATCAAAATGTCACCGCCGAGCTGCTTGACCCTTTCGAGCTCACCAACAGCACGGTCGTGAAACTCTCGCCTAATAATACTGTCGACGGTCTCCCCCTTAAGCCGAAGCGCTTCTAGCTCCGGCCGCCGCGCATTGAAAACCGCATCGGGCGAACCAAACCGCTCCAGCAGCTTCGTGGCCGCCCGCGGCCCCACGCCTGGCGTCATGTTAAGTGCGATCCAAGAGATCATATGCTAAATATTGAAGTTCCATATCTTGGAACCATATTTGTGCGGACAATAAAATACCAAAAGATCGTCGGACGGCAAAAAGGGCATGGGAGCACCACGGCGATAGCTACGCGGGGAACCGGTAAATCTGCCCCGATTCCGGCGAGACACGAAACTCCTGGAATATCCCGCAACAGCTGTATTCATAACTACTTATCGCCTTTCAGCCGTAAACTGTCTCGCTTTTGTCTCGCTGCCAGATCGAGACAGCTAAGTGATTGACATCTCACGACTTAGCACCTGTTTTTTGCCCTGTCTCGCATTTCAACGGGCAAATGCTTCACATTGTGCCACAGTCGGTTCTTGACCCGTCCTGAAACTTTGAATTTGTCCGGAAGTACGCCGCCGCGTGTTTCGGTGCGATAATCGCCTCCTCTTGGCGGCCGTAAAGCTGCAACAGCCTCGGTCGAGTTACCGCCGCGATGAGTTTAACATAGGTTGCGTCTATAGGCTAATGTATCGAGAATGCAATATCTTTCAATAATCGTTTTGCCTCGATCGCGGTGAGTACTCTGTAAGCGGGGTTCCGGGCCGCCCTATACGCATCACTGTGGTGAATGGCGGGGTAATTCTTCGCCTTCATTTCGCTGTTAAGCTGGACCCAATCAGGGTGGGTCAGCCGGCTGGAATGAGAGATCGCAAGCCGCTGTTCAAGGTGGGTCCACGCATCCAGGAAGTTTTCCGGCCCGGGCCTATTAGCCATGATGCTCGCAAAAAAAGAAGTGGCAAGGCCGCCAACGCTGCCGCCGAGATCTTTGAATGGGCGAATATTGAGCCGGCCGATCTTTTCATCCGGTGAAAGAGGTTCCCACAGAGGCTCGCCCTCGCTCGGGTTGCCGACAAATGCCCATTCTCTCTCCAACGCTTCGGTCGCTCTCTCACGGCTGAGCACCAGGTGTTCGCCACCTCGGGTTGCTTGGAAGAGCCATTTATAGGCATCTTCGATTCGAACGTAGGACTTGGCCTCCCATTTTGGAATGGCGAAATCGATCAAAGCGGATGGGGGGTAAAAATGCATTGCGACCTAATATTTTGCCCGCGAATTACGCGGAAAAAGCGAATCAAGAAAGAAGCAGCCTCGGAAGGAGATTCGAAAGGCCGCTATTCGTCCCCGAGATGTTTGTTGGGAACGAGATAATTTTGAATGTAGTCCGCTACAGCGTCGTCCAGAGGCGTGACCTCGGCTCGATAGCCCGTTTTTCGCAGTCGCGATATGTCGGCCTGAGTGTGATATTGATAGCGGTCTCTAAGATGCTCGGGCATGTCGATAAACTCAACATTACGGGGTAGGCCGAGGGCCTTAAATATCGCGTTGGCAAGGGCGTTCCAGGTGTACGTTTGTCCCGAGCCTATGTTGAACAGGCCGGACGCGTCGTTCTCTAAGTAGTGGAGGGTCATGTTGACGGCGTCCTTTACATAAATAAAGTCGCGGCCAAATTCCCCGTCCTTGAAGTCCGGATCGGCGCTCTTGAAAAGCTGCAGCTTCCCCGTCGCTTTGATCTGATCGTAAGCCTTGCTCACGAGTGATCGCATATCGCCCTTGTGGTCCTCATTCGGGCCATACACATTGAAAAACTTGAGTCCTACGATCCGGTCGAACATCCGGTAACGAGCCGCGTATTGGTCGAAGAGGTGCTTTGAATAACCGTAGGCATTCAAAGGGCGGAGCCCGTCGAGGTTTTCGGTTCGGTCTGCCATCCCGGCGGAGCCATCGCCGTAAGTTGCGGCGGACGAGGCATATATAAAGCGGATGTCGTGCTCAGCAGCGAGATCGGCCATTATGGTCGTATATCGGTAATTGTTCTTAAGCAAGAATTGGGTGTCCCTTTCGGTCGTTGACGAGCAAGCTCCCATATGGATCAGGGCAGATACATCTTCGAACGTGTCAAGCTCGTCAAGGAATTCGTCCGCGTCAACCAGGTCGTCGAACTTCAGCGGTGCAAGGTTTTTCCACTTGTCCGTCGCATCCATCCGATCGACGATCAGGATATCGTCATACCCGAGCTGGTTAAGCCGCCATACCACCGCACTACCGATAAACCCGGCGCCGCCGGTGACAATTATCCTCATACAGAATGGCTATTCTTCGGCCCCGATGTTTTTCAGAGTGCGCTCGATAAAAAATGGATCACGGCGTTCGTCTAGAATTGCGTAAACGTGGACTTCGGCTACTTCCAGCCGGTAATAGACCAAGTAAGGAAACCTTTTGCAAACCATTCTATAGTACTTCGTGTCGTATTTTTGATGGGAACCCGCGTAAACACTCAGCGAACGCAGGTCGGACATTATCGAATTGAGAAAGTAAGCACCTAGGCCAGTTTCCTGGCTCTCATAGAATCTGATACCGTCCACCACAGTCCGCGCGCAGACCGAAGGACCTTAATTATCATTTCATCTCGCTGCGCAAGTCGCTCTCAAACGCATCGAGACCTATGAACTCATCCTCCCCCGTATCAAGAGCTTTTTCCCGATCTTCAAGATAGACACCATGCCAATCGGGCGGCTAATTGTTGATATTTCTTTCGCTCATACTCTTCCAGAGTGCTTCCATCAATTCGATCTGCTGTACCGCAGTCATCTCGTCAATATCCGGTATCGTCTGTACGGCCATGGCCGAAGTATAACACAGGTTTCATACGTAAATTGGTTCGGCAGCACTGATAAAAGAGGCCTTTTTAACTTGTCCGAATTCGAGAAAGATTGCCTTCCAGAACTACCTTTGTTTCAACGAACCACCGCTTAGTTTGTTCGCAACCGCAAGATACCTTTGCGGAAAGAGTCGTGCGATGCGGCTAAGGAGGGCGGCGTCAGGGCCGACGATTATGCGGGGTTGCCGGGCCTTGATGCCATTGATAATTATCTCGGCTGCTCGGTCCGGTGAAGTTCGCGAGAGCAGCTTGTTCTGAAACTTCTTTAATTTGGCGATCTCGGCGTCGGTAAGCGTTACGCCTGAGCTGATGCGGGCACTGTTGACGATATTAGTCTGAACGCCGCCCGGGTGGACGACGGAGACAGCGATGTTCGTGCCCTCTGCTTCATGCCGGAGCGCCTCAGTAAATCCTCGCACCGCGAACTTGCTGGCGCAGTATGCGGCCTGGCCGGGCGGTGCGATGAGGCCGAAAAGACTCGAGATATTGACGATGTGAGCGGACGACTCTCTTTCGAGGTGAGGCAGAAAGAACTTTGTGCCGTGCACGACACCCCAAAAGTTGACGCCCATCAGCCACTCGATCTCGTCAAGCGACACTTCGCTAACCCGGCCCCCGAGGGCAACCCCGGCGTTGTTGATCAAATGAGTTGCACGGCCGTGCTGCGCGATCACTTCGTCGGCAAATGCGGCCATGGCTTGACGATCTGCAACATCGACCGTGTGAACGGTAACCTTCGTTTTTCCGCCCATTAATTTCCCGGTCTCGGCGAGGCCGTCGGTATTCACATCGGCGATCGCGATCCCGCCTACGCCTTCGCTCGCAAAACGCACCGCCAACGCCCTTCCGATACCCGACCCGGCACCCGTTATGACAGCGACGCTGTCTTTTTCGATTGTCATATTTAGTTGCTTGCTCGTCGAAACTCCATAGTCCCATCATCGAGCTGGCCGTAGCGGATCAATCTGAGGTCCTTAAAATAGTTCTGATGCAGACGCCAGGGTTGTTTTGATCCCTGACTGGGCAAAGTGTGCAGTGCACGCTGCACGTAGCCCGATGTGAAATCCAGCACGGGCTCGGGCTTTACAGTGGGGTCTGTGATCCGCGGGGCACAGCTTGCATAGCCGCCTGCGTCCATGTATTTCAACAGCCGGCAAACGTATTCGCTTGTCAGGTCGCATTTGAGCGTCCATGAGGCATTTGTGTACCCGAATGCCTGGGCTAGATTGGGCACATCATTGTACATCATTCCCTTGTATGCAAGTTTATTCGCCAGATCGACGGGCTCGCCGTCGACGATCAACTCGAGGCCAGCCATGATCTTAAGGTTGAGGCCGGTGGCTGTGATGATGACATCGGCCTCAAGTTCCTCGCCACTCTTTAGTCGAACCCCTGATCGGGTAAAAGTCTCGATCTCGCCCGTTATGATGGTAGATCGGCCCTCGCGGATCGATTCGAAAAGATCGGAATTCGGAACTACGCAAAGCCGCTGGTCCCATGGATCGTATTTCGGCCTGAAGTGCTTTTCCAGATATTCTTCACCGATCTCGTTCTTTACGCCTTTGGCGATTAAGTTCTTCATGAACTCAGGCTTTTTTCGCGAGAGGGTGTAGAAGAACATTTGTCTAAGCACATTCTTCCAACGCGTCAGGGCGTAAGCAGCTTTTGCAGGCAGTACAGCACGTAAGGTATTCGCGATCTTGTCCTCTGCGGGCATAGATACGACATATGTCGGCGAACGCTGGAGCATGGTGACATGACCCGCTTTTTCAGCCATCGCCGGGACGAGTGTGACTGCTGTTGCACCGCTGCCGATAACAACTACGCTTTTTCCTGAGTAATCGAGATCCGCCTGCCATTTCTGCGGGTGGACGATGGTGCCCGCGTACCCTTCGAAGCCGGGCCACTCTGGTGTGTAGCCTTTCTCGTAATCGTAGTAGCCGGTGCAAAGGTATAGAAAGCTGCAGGTCAAGAAGACGGTTTCTGGCTTTGCGTCTTTGCGTCTTAGCGGGAGGTCTTCAGGCCTGTGGGGCACGCTCGCAACTGCTCGTGTTTCTGCCTGATACACGGCGCCGTTTTGGTCATACTTAGGTGCTTCTATGTCGGCGGCGCCCTTACTTACGTGCGGGCTACTGACACGTGCGCTACTGACATTGACTTCTACGGTCCACTGGGAATTTTGTGATGACCACTCAGCACGTTTTACGCTATGTCCGAAACGAATCTCTTTGTCCAGATCATATTCTTGGGAAGTCTCGCGGATATAGTTGAGGATCGCGGGGCCGTCAGCGATCGCTTTCGGATCGCTCCAGGGCCGAAATCGATAGCCCAGGGTGAACATATCCGAGTCCGACCGAACGCCCGGATACCGAAACAGATCCCACGTCCCACCCATCGCCTCCCGTCCCTCAAGGATCGCAAAGGTCTTTTCCGGACATTGCATCCGCAGGTGCGCCCCCGCACCGATACCTGACAGGCCTGCACCGATAATGAGGACATCAAAATGTTCCATGGCACCCTGATGCGGCAAGAGAAATGAAAGGCATCTTTAAATACCTTTGACTCACGGAATTATTTCCCCCATCGGAAAGAATTCAAAAGGAGAGCGATGTCTTCTTCAAATGGGTCAGCGTGTAGGAACACTAACAGAACCGTCGCGTCATTTTCCCGTCGAAGAAAGAAAGCAAGCCTCTTGTTCAACATAAAGTGCGTCGGAGCATCAAGGATTTGAAATGAGAATTTGGTCCATTCCTTATATTCGCTTGCCTCGAAGGAGGCATCTTCAAAATTCGATTGGGCTGTTCTTAAACCGTCAGTCTCAAGCCGTCTTACGATCTTCTCTGGTGTCAATTGGGTGATATAGACTCGAGCTTGAAGGTCGTTCCACAAGTAATTACCCCAACCCCGATCTCCGACATGAGCAACACAGTCTTCAAACGGGAGAACTGCGTTGATCACTTCGGCATCTTCTGTATCGAATCCATATGGCTTACGGTCAATCTGATTGACCTCATTCAAGTCTGCCCAGCTTAAGAAAAGATTCTTTATGTTTGTATCTGGAAGTGGCCTTTGCGTCAACCAAGCTTCCGGTATTTGGAAGGAAGCTCCATGAGGATGGATATGCACGGTAGTACCGTTAAGAGTTGAGTAGGGACTGTTTTTCTCTTCGGAGTGAATAACTGCCGGAGTAAGGATTCTACGAATTTCATTAGTATTTTGATACCCAACGAAGACCACTATCCCGGCTATCGATACAATGATTGCGATAATAAAGCGCTTTTTAGAATCGCTTGTCATGAGTTCTTAGACACTTCCTTGCTAAATATTGTTCCGCAATCAATATTAAACCTACCATCCCAAAATATAAGCAAACATCAACGGAGCCACGATCGAGGCGTCGGATTCTACGATGTATTTTGGTGTCGAGGCTTCGAGTTTGCCCCAGGTTATCTTCTCGTTTGGGACAGCCCCTGAATACGAACCGTAGCTAGTCGTCGAATCGCTGATCTGACAGAAGTAGCCCCAGACGGGGATGTTGTCGCGCTGTAGGTCCTGGTGGAGCATCGGGACGACGCAGATGGGGAAATCACCTGCAATGCCGCCGCCTATTTGGAAGAATCCGATGGTCGAATCGTTGGTTGCGTTATTCGTGTACCAATCGGCGAGCATCGTCATGTATTCGATGCCGGTGCGCACGGTGTGGACGTTCTCGATGTCGCCCGCAATCACATGGCCCGCGAACATATTGCCCATCGTCGAATCTTCCCAGCCGGGCACGACCATCGGCAGGTTTTTTTCCATCGCCGCGTACATCCAACTGTCTTTAAGGTCGATCTGGTAATACTCCTCGAGCGAGCCGTTCCTAAGGACCTGGTACATGAATTCGTGCGGGAAATAACGCTCACCCTCGGCCTCGGCCCGCGTCCATACATCAACCATCGCCTTCTCGAGTCGCCGCATCGCTTCGTGCTCGGGGATGCATGTGTCGGTGACGCGGTTCATATGGCGGTCGAGTAAAGCTTGCTCGTCCTCGGCAGTGAGATCGCGGTAATGCGGCACGCGTTCGTAGAAATCGTGAGCGACGAGGTTAAACAGGTCTTCTTCGAGGTTCGCTCCAGTGCACGAGATGATCTGCACCTTGTCCTGGCGGATCATCTCCGCCAGACTCAGCCCGAGCTCGGCAGTCGACATCGCCCCGGCAAGCGTGATCATCATTTTGCCGCCCTTATCGAGGTGGTTTACATAGCCCTCGGCCGCGTCGATCAAAGCCGCCGAATTAAAATGTCGATAATGATGCTTAATAAAATCTGTAATATTTCCGTTCATAGTGCTTAAATGATAATAACCAGCAACTAGTCTATTATCCACGGCAATGGGTCGTAAATTGTTTTAGGGGTGAGTTGTCGAACGAGACAAGGGGGTAATTTGAATTATGAAAAGAATGTGGATTGCGAATCGCACAATTTTATCGAAGAACATCGTCCGCTCATTTCTGCTGGTGAGCTGTCTTGCGATCTTGGCGGCCGGCCAGGCCGCGCACGATCACAAAAGCGGCGACCGAACAGAACTCGGGCGCGTTCACTTTCCCGTTTCCTGTAGCGCCACCGTTCAATCGCAATTCAATAGAGGAATTGCGTGGATGCATTCCTTCGAGTACGAGGAGGCAGAGAAGGTGTTTTCGCAGATCACGGCGGCCGACCCGAAATGCGCAATGGCTCACTGGGGCATCGCGATGAGCCGATACCACCCGATCTGGGCACCGCCAAACGCGGCCGATCTGCAGGTAGGTCAGGAAGCGATAGAGAAAGCGATTTTAGCCGCAGCACCGACACAGCGTGAGCGCGATTATATTGACGCGGCAAAAGTGTTCTACACCGATACTGAGAAAAGTGGTCATCGAGTTCGTGCGAATGCATTTGGTGATGCCATGGGACGGCTTCACGAGCGTTATCCCAAAGACAACGAG
>JBGSWW010000118.1:0-18491 GCA_041751735.1 Pyrinomonadaceae bacterium
CGGCTGCGGCAGCAGCCAGGATCAAGACGGGTCTTCAAGCAGCTCAACGGGTTTTGATCCCGGTACGGCATCTGCCGCCTCGGGCGGCATGGCAGGCAAGGGTGCCCGCGGTCCGACAGATGACGAGCCTCTCAGCAATCCTTTTAGGTCTGGAATTATAAACTCCGCGGCCGAATGGGAGACCGGTCAAGGCGGTGGAGTAAAAGCGGTCGGTGTCGGCGGAGGGATAACGGGTTATGGTGCAAAGCTTATGATGATCGACGATCCGATCAAGAGCCGCGAGCAGGCTGAGTCGGCTTCTTACCGCGATAAGGTCTGGCACTGGTTCAACGACGACATGATGACACGCCTCGAACCCGATGCGAGTGTCATCCTCATCCAGACCCGCTGGCACGAAGACGACCTCGCCGGACGTCTCCTCAGACAGCAGCAGGAAGAAGCCGGTGAAGAATGGCATGTCATCAACCTCCCGGCCATCTGCGAGGGGTTTGCGAGTGGCTCGCTCGTTGGTGAGGAATCCCTCCCTGAAACGTCTACGCCAGAGATTACCCCGCTCGATGAGTTTCACAATAAGCTCAAGACCGCCGACAATCCCACCGGATTGCCAATGGGAGCGATCCCAAAGCACCGACAGCGAAACTACGGCGATATCCTCCGCGAACGCGAAGAAGCCAAGCGGGAGCTTCAACGCAGAGACGCAGAGACGCAGAGCGATCAACAAGCTGGCATAGCCAGCGGCATATATGTAGCCCCGGGTGAAGCTGAGCGGAACCCGGGGTGTAAGCATCCCAAGAACCCCGGCCATCGAACGAGCGACAAAGCGAGTTCGATGGCTCTTCCGACAAGCACCGGCAGTGGCAACGGCAACCAAAAAGACTCCCGCAAAGACGCCAAGAGGCAAAGCAGCGATATATTGCCCGTCGAGACAGATCCTTCACTGTTCACTTTTCACTATCCACTTTCCACTGGGGCTGATCCTCTCGGCCGCCAACCCGGCGAGGCCCTTTGGCCGCAAAGATTCGACATCAAATGGCTCGAACGTACCCGCAAGAGAATGGGAAGATACTCCTTCGAGGCACTTTATCAGCAAAAGCCGGTCCCCACAGAGGGAGGCATGTTCAAGCGTTCGTGGTTCCAGATCGTTCGGGTCGCTCCACCGAACCTCAACTGGAAGCGAGGCTACGACCTTTCATTTGCCGCAAATCCCGACTGTGATCCTTCCGCGACACTAAAAGTCGCATACGACAAAGACGGAGTGCTTTACATCGACGGATGTTTCACCGGAAAGCTACCCTATCCGCTTCAGCGAAAGATGCTGATGCACTATATCCGAACTGAGACACGCACCGAACACGGCATCGAGCTCTCTGCAAATGGCCATGCACTTCTTGCGGACCTGAGACGTATGCCCCAGCTCTTCGGCAAGAAGTTCCGCGGTGTAAAGGTTGAGACAGACAAGCTCACACGAGCCCTCCCATGGATCGCCCTAGCCGAAGAAGGAAGAGTGAGACTAGTAGCCGGCCGCTGGAACGAAGACTTCATAACCGAAGCCTGCTCATTCCCCCACGGCCGCCACGACGACCAAATAGACGCCGTCTCCATCGCAGTTGCTATGAACAAAGTAAAAGAAAAAACTCTATGGTTGTTCTGAAATTGCCCCTGTCCCTGAAAGGGACAAAGATAATAGCCCAGGGTAAGGCTGACAGGCCGCAACCCTGGGTACAAGACAAAGATGCGCTCGCGACCCTGGAGGGGTCGAACGATCACTACCAGATATTGCTCCCCTTCAGGGAGCGCAAAAATGTCGATCTTTATCCTGGGGTTACGCTCGTTCCTCGCTTCACCCCAGGCTATTATATTGGTCGCCTTCAGCGACCCTTCGTATTTAATTCCTGAATGCCGTAGGCAGCAGAAAGCCATTGAGATGTTTGACACCACACAGACTGGACCGCGGGCGTCCCCGCCTGCAACGCCGGTTCCTCCGGCGTGCCGGTGCGTTACGATGGTCAAAGCAATTGCGGACGCGAAAACATTGTTCTATACTACCGATTCGTCAGTTTTTGGCGCCTTCGTCTATCGGTTAGGACGCGAGGTTCTCAACCTCGAAAGAGGGGTTCAACTCCCCTAGGCGCTACCATCTTTCAGTTGTCGGTTGTCAGAATAGCTTCACCGAATCGACCGGCGTTCGCTAGAGCATATGATCGTTACCACCGGATTCGATATCCAGGGAAAAGAGATCGAGGAGTACCTTGGCGTCGTCCGCGGTATCGTTGTTCGAGCTACTGGGATCGGCCGCGGAATTGTCGGCGGTATCAAATCGATCGCGGGCGGCAATATCGAGGAGTTCTCCGTTGTATGTGAGGCCGCCAGGATGGAGGCCTTTAACCGAATGGTCCAGCATGCTCATGAGGTCGGGGCCGATGCGGTCATAGGTATGCGATACGAGGGTACCGAGTTTTCCCAGGGATGTACGGAGGTCCTTGCGTACGGGACCGCCGTCCGGCTGAGATAGGTCAATATGGACGATAAAGTGAGATGCCAAAGCTGCGGTATGCCCTTGGGCGACGATCCCGATAATTGGGGTACCGAAGGCGACCTTTCACCTGCAGCTGAATATTGCCGGTTTTGTTATCAGGACGGCAATTTCACGAGGCCGGAACAGACGGTCGATGAGATGGTTGAAAGCTCCGTCAGTTTTATGACGTCTGATCTGGGATTTGAGAAAGCGGAGGCGGAAAGAATGTCGAACGATGTTATCCGAGGGCTGAAACGCTGGAATTAGAAGAACGGTGAACCGCCATTCCTGCCTATCTTCAGGTCCGACATCCATCGGTAAAGCGGGTTGTACATTCCTTTAGGGTTGCAGATCTCGACGATCCCTCTGGTCTGGCGAGGCCGTCCATCTGCAAGTACTAGAGATACATCGCTGACCATTCTCTGTTCAAAAAAACCACGCTCGATCGGTTCAGCCATTGTGACTTTTACACTGCATTCGTCACCCGCTAAAAACTCCAGCTCGGTGTCTTTTCCATCGGATCGGGTGCCCGACATCGTGAATTTAGCATCGCGCGAAATGATAGTGCCATCCTGAACTAAGGCGACGAGAGTCTCATCGCCCCGACTGCCTTCATAGGAAATATGCTGAAAGACGGCAGTAGTATCGTCAAAATGGGCTCGGCCCCAGCATCTCGAAGCGATGGCGTCTGTTAGCGAAGTACTGCTTTGGAAATGGTCATGATAGCCTGTGCCGCGGAAATGAATGACCTTTTTAGTTTTTCCGCGAGTTCCGGTCCGCACGATGCGGCCGCTTACATCTGACCGTGGGGCCACGAGATTCCAGATCATCGACGGCGTCGCCCCGGCCGTCGACCCGGCGGTGAGATCGGACTCGATCGAAAGCCACTCGAGGTCAGATTCGATACGACGCTTTCTTGCTGTCATAGCGTCAATGTGGACGAAATATCCGGATCCGTAGTTAGCTTTTTCCACGCTGAAGCTGGAGTCTCCGATCGAGCACGTGACGTTGTCCATTCGTGCCGAGAATGCGTCGAAAGACCATTCATTGACCGCCTGGAGCACAATTTGTCCATCGACCGAATACAAAAAAGTCACAGCAGGGAACTGGCCGGAATTGACGTTGCCGGATACAACGCTCCGGCGATTGAAATAGCGAGGTGAATAAGGATAGTTATCGTAGAAGGCGATTATCAGGGCTTCGCGGCCGTCATCGGATAAAGCGTCAAAATGCCAACGCTCGAACGAATGCCGCCCGGCCCGTCCATGCCACACATCATCTTTCAGGCTCGAGATGAACGAGCCGGACGGACCTGAATTGACGATGGGGATCTCAGGCATATGGTAGACACCTTTGCCTCGCTGGCTAACGCCTTCAGAATCGCAGAATTCGAAAAATATGGCAAACTAAATGCCCGATACAGAATCAATAAGCTTGGATCGGCTCTTCCCGTTAAATTGGCCTCAAGGAGAAAAATATGAAGACGGTTACGACATCACTTTTGATAGTAATGATCTCTGCTGCCGTGTTGCTGACGGCGGGATGCCCGGACAGGAAGAGCATCGCAGATATCGAGCGCGACCCCGGCAGGTATCAGAACAAGGACGTAGTCATTGCCGGTGTGGTGAAGGACAGCTACGGCCTTTCCATCCCTGGTACCAAAATCGGCGGGGGAGCCTATCAGATCGATGATGGAACGGGTACGATCTGGGTCCTTGTGACCGAGGGAAACGTTCCGTCAAAAGGTGCTCAGGTAGGTATAAAGGGCCGCGTTGGCAGCGGAGTGAATTGGAAGGGCCGCAACTACGGCCTCGGCATCTACGAAAAAGAACGCCGATATCCTAAGCGTTGATCAAGGTGAATACTCTTCTCTCCTCACTCGATCGTCAATTTGCGGCCCTCGACGCCCGGAGCCGGGAATTGCTAGCCATGGTCCCCGACGATCACATATTCGCGAGGCCCCGTGACATTCCTAATTCGATGACGATGTTCTCGTGCGGTGAATATCTTCTTCGATCCGCCGCGATGGTCGAAAAGACCTTCGGCGGGATCACCACAAGGCTTTGGGATGATCCATTTGAATGGACGCTGCCCGAGAAACTCGCCGGGAGGCATGATATCTTCAGGTACCTTGATGACGTCGAAGAGACCCGGCAGAGAGGATTTACATTTTTTGCATCCGACGCGGATCTTTCCCGCGAGCTTCCGGCACCTCGAGAGATCCGCCCTTTGTTTGCTGTGCTCTTGGAAACTATTGCCCGGGCGGAACACTATCAGGGCAGGGCATTCGCGGTATTCCAAATGCTCTCGGATGAGAGATTGCCGCGGCTATGATGCCATTGCATAACGAACTTTTTCGTGTAAGAATTCGTTAAGAAAAGGGTCGGTCGACGGAACGGAGCTAATTGATGCATTGCCCGAGCTGCGGACAGCAGCAGATTTCACACGAAACAAAATTTTGTTCGAGGTGCGGAATGCCGCTCGGCACCGTCGCCGAGGTGCTTGCGCACGGTGGCTATCTGCCGCAACTCGTCGAGCTCAGCAAGCAGAAAAAGGGGTTATTCACCAGACGAAACGGCATGGCATTCAGCCTGCTTTGGTGCCTGTTTTTCCTCTTCATTATGACTCCGTTTTGGGGCATCATGAACGTAGAAGAGTTAGCAGGTGTATCGGCCATAATCGGTATTTTTGGCGGGTTGATATTGCTGGTATCCTCGCTGATGTTTCTGAAAAAGGATACCCCCGTTTACCCCGGAGCTCAGGCGTTCATGCCCCCGACTCCGCGGCACGACCTTCACGGGCAGCACGGTTATTCGGCGCTGCCTCCGCAGCAATCGGTTCCAGCTTCAGCCTACGGTGTACCGCAGGCCGGAAGTTGGAGAGATACGAAGGACCTCGAACCGGCAAGCGTTACCGAAAGCACTACAAAACTACTTGATAAAGACGAAAGGTAATTGATGTTTTGCCCGACCTGCGGACAAGAAAGGATCTCAATGGAAACGAGCTTTTGCTCGCGTTGCGGATTCCTGCTGACCGGAACTGCCGAGATCATTAAGTCAGGCGGCGTCATCCCATCAGAACGCAAAGAAAAGCGGATGAGCAAACTCTGGCGCAACCGGGGTTTCAAACAGGGCCTTTTCATATTCCTGCTCACATTTCTCGTCGTGCCGATCGTTACAATGATCGCTATCGGCCTCCGGATCGGGCCGTTTGCTCCGGCTATCGTGGCGATCTTATTGGCCGGCGGCGGGCTTCTGAAGATGATCTATGCTCTGATGTTCGAGTCGCCGGAACCGGCTGACGTAGTAACCGCAGCGGCCATGGGGAACAGTCCCGCGAGTCCACAGGGCCTTCCTCCACAGCGGTCTACACCGGTACCTGCTTACGGACCTCCGATTGCCGGCAGCTGGCGAGACACAAACGATCTCGAACCAACGAGCGTGACTGACAACACGACCAAGCTCTTTGAAAACAAAGAAAGGACCTAGTATCCGATCGCCGTACCGTCACTGCGAGAATCGATCGCTCCTAACCTGACACCTTTCTCATCGATCATGATCCCCGTCGCCGAAGCGATGTTTCCGGGTTTATCAACGAACTTGTGGCCGTATCCTGAAAGGATCGAAATTGTGTCGGGCGAAAGTCCGAACGGCTCGAACATTATTTCGTCCGGAAGCCACTGATGATGTATGCGCGGTGCATCGATCGCAGCTTGGATATCCATTCCGTGGTCGATCACATTCATAACCGATTGCATCACGGCGGAGATGATCCTCGGCCCGCCGCGGGCACCGAGAGCAAACCAAAAGGAACCATCTTTCCTGAGAACGATGGTCGGGGTCATTGACGATAATGGCCGCTTGCCGGGCTGGACGGCATTTCTCTCGCCCTGTACGAGGCCGAAGAGATTTGGCCGGCCCGGACGGGCAGCAAAATCATCCATTTCATCGTTCATCAGGACGCCGGTTCCTTTGATGGTGACCCGTGATCCATAGAGATCGTTGATCGTATAGGTATTTGAAACAACCATTCCGGATTTGTCGACCACGGTATAGTGCGTTGTTTCCATCGGTTCGCTGCCGGCTACGCTTCCGAATCCGGTTTCTTTGCTGGACGAGGCCCGGGTATTACGGATCGTCGAGCGGCGTCTTTCGGCGTATTTCTTGTCGATGAGCGTTGAGACTGGAACGGAAGCAAAATCGGGATCCGCCATATACTCCGCCCGATCCGCAAATGCCCGCCGCATAGATTCGGCAAGAACGTGGTACCGGGCGGCCGATCCCTGGGCGAGGGCCTTTGTGTCATACCCCTCGATCATATTGAGGACCTGGAGCATAACGATCCCGCCAGAGCTAGGAGGCGGCATCGATATGACCTCATGACCTCGATAAGTACCTCGCAACGGGGTCCGTTCTTTTGCTTGATAATTCTTGAGGTCTGCCAGTGTGATGAGGCCGCCGTTCGCTTTCATATCGTCAGCGATCATTTTCGCTGTAACCCCTGAGTAGAAATCTCGGGCACCTACTCTTTCGACCCGAGCCAAGGTTTTCCCGAGGTCAGGCTGCCGAAGTAGATCGCCTTCCTCAAAGAATTTTCCGCCGTTTAGAAATACACGGTTGCTTTCAGGATATTGTGACAAAGTGCCTTTGTACGTTTTGAACAACTCGGCCAGGCGATGGGTCAACACATAACCATTTTCGGCTAAGAGCCGGGCAGGGCGGATAAGTTCAGCCCAGGTGACCCGTTTGGAGCCGTATTTTTGAAATGCCATCTCAAAACCGGCGAGGGTTCCGGGTACGCCGGAAGCTCGGTAACCGACGGTTGACGAGCCCTCACCCCGGATGAGATTGCCATCTTTATCGACGAATATATCTCGGCTGGCTGTGCCCGGTGCCATTTCCCGATAATCGATTGCCCTCGTATCGCCATTTGCCGATCGTATCAGCATAAATCCGCCGCCGCCGATGTTTCCGGCTTCGGGGTAAACAACGGCAAGGGCGATCCCGACAGCAATCGCTGCGTCCACGGCGTTTCCGCCTTTCTTGAGGATCTCGACGCCGATCTTTGACGCCAGTTCGTGCTGCGATGCAACCATCGCATGCTTTCCTCGTACCGGCGAAGGAGCCGAGGCAAGAACTACGTTCCTCGTCGGAAGGCCAAACAGAAGTGAAACGACAAAAAGGACCGCGATCGGGGTCTTTCTACATAAGATGGTCATGAACGAACTCTAGCAAAACTCGCCTTCAGCACCAAACATCAAGAGCCGACAATCATGTGCTTTTTTATTTATCTGAAACAGGATATAGTCAATTGATTCAAGCCATTCTCTTGGATTCTTCGCGACCGATATGAGTGACGGCGGCAGTAGCAGAAATGGAACCGACACGCTTTTCACAAAGAAAGTTTGTACAGGGCGCTCGCCGTCTGCCTTCTCGCTTCGCTAATTACCGCTTTTTTGCATATCTCGCAGTTTTAGGTCCGGGGATCATCGCGGCGAATTCCGGCAATGATGCCAGCGGCATCGCTACGTATTCCAGCGTTGGGGCACAGTATGGTTACTCCCTTCTGTGGATGCTGATCCCGATGACGGTATCGTTGATCATCGTGCAGGAGATGTGCGTTCGAATGGGAGTAGTGACGGGGCAGGGGCTGGCTGATCTCATCCGCGAACAGTTTGGCGTACGGTGGACCGCATTCGTAATGCTTGCTCTGCTGATCGCCAATACGGGCGTGATCATCTCGGAATTCGTCGGGATCGCACAGGCGTCGGAACTATTTGGCATTCCCAGGTATCTGACCATTTTGCTATCCGCGGGGCTTGTCTGGTGGATCGTGGTGAAAGGATCGCAGAAAAGAGTTGAGCGGATCTTTCTCGGAATGTCACTCGTTTTTCTGGCGTACATTGTTTCGGCTTTCCTTTCCAAACCGGACTGGGCACTGGTCGGCACATCGTTCATCAACCCGACATTCAGCACGGACTCGGGCTATCTATTCATAATGATGGCCCTGATTGGAACTACCATAACGCCTTTTATGCAGGTGTATGTCCAGTCATCAGTGGTCGAAAAAAGGATGGATGTAGAAGACCTGCGGATGGTGAGAGCGGATGTGATAGTTGGAACAGTCTTCGCCTGCGCAATTGCTGGCTTCATCATTATATGCGCAGCGGCCACGCTGCATTCGCGTGGAATAACCGAAGTGGACTCTGCTGCAACGGCAGCAGAAGCTTTTGGTCCAATTGCGGGCGTTTACGCTAAATACCTTTTCGGGATCGGCCTTTTCGGGGCGGCTATGCTGGCGATGGGGGTTCTTCCGCTAGCAACGGCTTACAGCGTAAGCGAGGCTCTTGGGTTTGAAAAGGGACTGTCGAGAAGCTTTCGAGAGGCTCCCATCTTCATTGGGATGTTTACGGCTTTGATCTTGATCGGCGTGATCGTAGCGATGCTGCCGGGAATTCCTCAGATAAAGCTTCTATTGTTTACTCAATGCATAAATGGCCTACTGCTTCCTATCATTCTCTATGCGATCGTTTCGCTCGCCAACAACGAAGAGATAATGGGAAAACATAAGAATGGGCGGATTTTCAACCTTGCTGCTTGGTCGGTAACGATCACGGTATCAGCACTTTCGTTGGCGTTGATTGGAAAAACGATTGCTGATATGTTCTAGCTCACTATGTCCAGAACTGACCGAAATAGGAAAGTTGGCTCCTTCCTGGCATTCGCGGCCGTAATAGCGTTATTGCTACTCCTCTTTCCGGCTGTGGAGGAGTGGGTACGAGCCTATCTGAAAGATAGTTTCGGATTGATCGTTGACGGGGACTCCGGAGCAGTTTCAACGACCTCGGGTGCCACGCCCGACAAGATCACAACAACCACTACCCAGATCTTTTTCTACCTCCTGTTAATTTTGAAGATCATTTTGTGGATGGCTCTGGTAGTCGGGTTGGTCCGCTTCTTTCGACAGTTGATAACTCGGACTTTATATCGGAATAGCTCACCGGGCGAGATCTCTTCCATAGTTAAGACGATCCTTTCCGTAATAATTTACATTGTTTCCTTTTTCATCGTTTTCCAGTCGTTCTTTCCGAACGTTCAACTTGCACCTCTATTCACAGGGTCAACGATCATTGGAATCGTAGTAGGTCTTGCCCTTCAAGATACACTCGGCAATCTATTTGCCGGATTAGCCATTCAGGCAGATCAGCCTTTTCAGGTTGGGGACGTGGTCACTATCTCTACTCGAGGCGTCGGCGTCGTGGAGGCAGTTTCGTGGCGAGGTGTGAAGATCCGCACGTTTAATAACCGTCTGCTGATGATCAGTAATTCAGTCCTGGGGAAAGAGACGATCGAAGTAGCTCCCAGGGATAACCTAAACGCGCGTGCGGTGTGGTTCAATTCACTTTATTCAAACTCACCGGCTCGGACGATCCAGGCGGTGCGTGATGCAGTGAGGCAGGTCGAGAATGTTTCACCAAAAATAAGGCCGGTGGTTCGGATCAGGAACCTGGGGGACAACGGTATCGACTGGGAAGTGAAGTATTGGCTTGAAGATTACACCAAACAAAACGATACTGACGCCCTAATTCGGCTCCGGATCTGGTATGTTTTCCAGCGAGAAGGAATAGATTTTGCATTCCCGACCAGAACAGTTCACATTGAACCAAAAGCAGATGATATCGGACACGACGAAGTTTTGAATATGGCCGTCGAGCGTTTGAACAACGTTTCGATCTTTACACCTCTTTCGGGTGAGGAGATCGAAAGGTTGGCTAACGCATCCACTTCGCGGGTGTATGCGCCTGGGGAGGCGATCGTTCGTATGGGCAGGGAGGGAAACTCGATGTTCGTCATAATCCGCGGATCTGTACGTGTTCAAATACCCGACGGAGAGGCGTTTAGGATGATCAACGAACTTCGCGAAAACGATTTTTTTGGCGAAATGAGCTTATTGACCGGCGAGCCGCGATCGGCCAGCGTTATCGCCGCGGAAGAAACGGAAGTTCTTCAGATAAAGAAAGAGGCTTTGAAGCCGATAATCGAAGACAATCCGGCCCTTATAGAGGCGATCTCAGAAATGGTTGATGAGCGAAAAGTCCTGCTTAAGATAAAGGCTGACGAGGCTGCAAGTGAAACCGAGAAAGACAGGGTAGGTGTTATGTCGTCGATCAAAAAATTCTTCGGACTCAAATAGGTAATCGAAAGTTCGGCCGTACCAAACTAGACGCTTTCATCGTAAATATCATGCAGGACTTCGGAAATAGTCTTTCTATCGGTTGATTTTGAATCGCGTTCGATAGAAGCGTTTGGATTTGACACCGGCCTACCGGAAGCACTTTTCGAGGAGCCGTTGTGTGCGGCCGAGTGATCCTGATGTATGTAAATTATCGAGCCTTTTACTTCCTGCTGCTGATCAACGATGGATTGGAGAACTTGTTGGGGTTCTTCGACGGGATGAGCGCTCTCGATCAGGTTTCTATGTTTTTCAAGCAACGATCGAGCTTTGCTCCTACGCATACGCTCGAGCGAGCGTATGGCGGCGGACGTTTGTGGAGCCTCCGCCGGTGACCGTTCAATTTTTCTTAAGATACGTACGTACTCTCTAAGCTCATTTGAAGGGAAAGCGATCGCTGATTCTGACCCAGACTCATCAGAGATAAAAGCAAGATGTTTCACCACTGATGCGTGATCCCCAAGTCGATCATAGAGAGCCCCTAGAGCGAAATGAACTAAGGGCGGAGAACCGGGAATCGCTCGCACGATCTTTTCGCCATGAGAAATAGTCTCGTTAATCTCAAATCCATACCACTGCCGGTAGTCCTCGCGAAGGATCTCGTTAGCGGATAAATAAAACTCGAAGATACGGCGAACATCGTTTTTGGCTTCCGAAGAGAAGATCTTCCAAACAAAATACGTCAGAACCCCAACAAACAAAAGGAAAAAAACGGGAAATCCTGCAACATATAGCATCACCCCTATCAAGCTGAAAGCCACCGTATACTGGCCCTTTTCCTTCAATGAAGGAGATGGCCGTTTCACGATCTCGTTTTTACTCACAAGCTTGTTCGGATTAGATGCTAAGCAGGAGAATTGCCCGGTTCCGACTCCCGTTTGGTTTTCTTTTTATGCGTTCCACCTTGGGTTGTTTTTTCCGATTCCGTTTTGCCTTTCTCAGAGCCGTACTTCATTTCACGTTCGACCTTCGTTCCAAGGTCCGTTAGAAAATCACCAAGTCTTCCTAAGACTTTCATCGGTTCCTTCATTACATAGTTTACGGCCTCACTAATAGTCGAAACTTCCATCCTAAAGAGAACGGATATTTTTTCATCCAGCGGTAGAGATTCGAATTTCTCCTGAAATTGTTTTTGGTTGTCCATATCTCTGCTATTCATCACAATCCCCCGTACAAAACGCCGGCAGTCATTTAAGCCTACGCACTATTACGAAAGAATGTTCCTTACTCTGTATCATCTACGAATGGGCCGCCGGTTTAACTCGCACTTTTGGTTGCGCTCCAGACGGAGCCGGATGCGATTCCAAAGCCATTCCTTGGCAAGTCGAACATACCCCCCACATCCGCAGGCTGTGATGTGTAGGCTTAAACCCAAAGTTGCTTGCCATTTGATCCTGCAGATCTTCGATCTCAGGTGAAAAAAATTCAAGCACCATTCCACATTCTGTACAGATCATATGGTCATGGTGTTCGTGATTATAATGATGCTCATAGTAAGTACGGTTGTCCCCGAATCGCACTTCGCGAGCCAGACCAGCCTCCGTCAGTAACTTTAAAGTCCTGTAAACCGTCGTTAATCCGATCGACGGATCTTTCTTATGGACAATCGTATAAAGATCTTCACTGGTTAGGTGCTCTTCTGTGCTGAGAAAAGTCTCGAGGATCAGACTGCGCTGATTTGTTCGCCTCAAGCCAGCTTCCTTGATATGTTCCAGGAAGATAGCTTCCTCAGTCTGAAATTTCGTTCGTTGCGTACTCAACTTACGTCGATACTACCATTTCAGCCGGGTTTTCGCCACGGCCATCCGGACCCGCAAATTATCGATTCGCTCCGGATTTACGCCCTCCTTAGATGCAAGTTCGAGCGACCGCTCTCCAAGCAGTAAGTAGATCTCAAGAAGATCATCCGACACCTTCTCGTTCAGTGCCGTCAGGTGACGAGTGAAGGTCTCGATGTCTGCTCTGCCAAATGTGCCGGTCAAAGCGGAAGACGTACTTTGTTGACTCAAATTTTCGACGGTGCTCACGGTCAACGGTAAGAGTATTTGTTTTGAATCTTCTTGTGACAATCCACATTTTGTCAGCACTTCTACAGCGGAATCGAACATCGCAATCAGATGTCCGCAAGCCATTACCGCGGCTGCATGATATAAGGTCTTGAATTTGGTTGCGATCTTGAATGGTTTGCCGCCGAGGTGCCCCACAAGGATTTCGGCAAACTTGACCGCTTTTTCGTCGCCTTCAACGCAGAAATAGGCACCTGGAAACCTCGACGGGCCTAGCTCCGCCCGGCTTATCGACACAAGTGGGTGAATCGAACCGACATAGCATCCGGATTCAGCAAGGTTTTCCATTATTGATGAGGTTAATGCCCCGCTCGCGTGAAATACATAGCTTCCGATATTTAACTTTCCGACCAATGCCTTCGAAACGTCGAGAATGCTCCCATCATCGGTAGTTATGAACACTACATCGGAGCCAATGAAATTGACATCCGTCAAAGCGGTTATCTCAGTGGGAAAACCATCTCTGGCATCCAACTTCATATGGGAACGCCCTATCAAATTCTCAATGCGATACTTCGTCCGCGGAAGTGCGAGTGCGAGAGCACCGCCAAGGCGCCCCGGACCGATGATGGATATGCTGATCATACCCTTGAATATAGGACAATAGTTCCGTTTCCTGAAGTCATTTACTAGAATCGGATCCGGTTTGCCGCGGGTTTGGGCTATTTATGGATTCCTGTGGTCGCCAAGGAAGTCAACAATACCTCGTCTTGTGGTGTGTATGTCGGGCCGGCAAAACGCCCGTCATCTATTTCTAATAGGGCTTTTGCAACTCCTTCCGCGCTCAAAGACCTTATTTGGTCAGGAATCCCAATTAGCCGGTATAGATCTTTGATACTAAGGCCGCAGCTGCAATTAGGGCTAGAATCCAGATGGTTGGAAGGATCTTGATTACAGGAGGCTCCCCGATACTCGCGGAGCATGCTTTCAATTTCCGTTTTAACCCGGCGGTCAAAAACTGAAAGAAAAGAATAGGCGTCGAATCGTTGCAATTCCAAAGATGCGCGTATCCCTCGCGAAACTGCGGCGCGATCGAAGGAATCAAACAACTCACCGTGAACTTTCAAATAACACTGCTTGTAATGCTGCTGAAAGCTTTCCCACACAGTCTCCAGGTTACCGGAATCACTCGAACTCCCGCACGACTCACTTTCGAGCAAGTTTAAGAGAAAACGTCTTTTATGCTCAACCTCGTCACTATTAGTTATTTCCGCCCCTGTAACGTACGTATAAATTTTCTCCAAGTGCTGGGCACGGTCCGTGAGCCTTTGGAGCCCTTGAAGATCGTTTTTCCTTTTTCTAAACTCCGATTCAGAATCGAAAAATAGATCCGCTATCGATCCAACACAATCCTCAAGCAGCACGGTGCCATTCGTAGTATATGACTCAATTATTTCGGCGACGGAACCCAATGATCTACGTATCGCCACCGCATTCCTCCAGCTTGCCGCGTTTAGACACTCGTCGGGGAGTTCCTCGAAGTTCTCGAGAATCTTTCCACGTTTCCACTCCAACAACCATTGACGTAATAACTCATCAACCTTGATGCGGTCCCTATTGCTTTCGAGAGAATTGATCTCGTTGTTTCCCGTAAGCTCCTTCGCCCAAGACAAAAGCTGGGTGCCCGAATACTTTTCTCCCGCAGGGCGGGAGATCCCAACAACGTCATCCCAGATTATTTGAAGGTCGAGCGACCGATGATTTATTCGATTTCCAGTTGTCGTAACAAACTCGATCTCTCGTTGCGCCACCATAGCAGCCAGGATCAATTGTTGCGCTTCTCGCGTTAGTCCGAATGGGGAAGTCTTGAATCGAGCTGACAAGGGCGACATATATTGAGTTTCCGTCTGCTCCCATTCTTCTAACGAGTTCTTAACATACGGTAACGCGGTAATCATTTCGGCCGATGCCGGAACATATCCTTCCGGAGTCACTTCCGCTAGCCCCAAGGGTTCTGCAATACACTGAGCTAGAATTTGAATGTGAGAATCAAAAATATCTTCCCTGCAGAAGAAGCCTGCAACTAATTTGGTTACCTCTTTAAATCCGAGAGATTGAAGGAAGATAGGATGTGACGGGTATCGATCCTCAAACACGGGCTTCAGGGCAGTTGTAAAGAGATGCGACAGACTATGGGTGGACCCGAGATCGCATTGCATTGACAAGCGTAACTTATCGGAATCAAGGAAGCCTTCGTCAAAGAAAATTCTCTGACAGATCTTATCTGCCGAGGCCGCGAGCAGATGAAGGGTTGCTGAGGCACTTTCACCAAATTGCTGGCGCAGCTCGGGATGCGATCTAAGCAACGACAATTTGACGAGTGTATCGGTCTCTTCTTGAGTTAGGGAGGCGACCTCCCATTTAATGCAATTACTTTGATTATCCAAATGGCCGTCGTCAACCGGAGAACCTGCAAACCTGATCTCCCAATCCAGCGAATTGGAGTGTTCAGTGTGATTATTAAGCTCGGGTGAATACCAGATGATCGCCCCTCGCCTCAGAGCACCACGCCATTCTGCCGTGACCTGCGAGAGCCATTCATCTGTCTCCCCTTCATTTTGGATCTCTGGGAATCTCTCGGCGAGTTGTTGAAGAAGAGTTAACCAGAGATCCTTACCTAAAACTTCGAATTTTATGGCCGCGATTGCCTGATCGAGACCCTCATCCAAACCTATTCTTAGGCAGTATATTGAGGTCGACGTTTCATCCTCTATTCGCGACACTGCAGAAGGGAACTCCGCTGCGAATCGTTCAAGCAACTTCTCGACCTTTTCGAGCCCCGACTCCGGGGCTTGCCCATCGAACACCATCATTGATGCTGCAATGGTAGCCGCTGAGGCTCCTTGACCGTCCAACGAGAGTAGAAGTAACCCTTTCAGAATAAGCTTTGCCTGAAGACGAAATTGCACGGAAGATTTCTGCACCACTTCGCGATCCAGGGCGTCGAAGTCTTTGAAAGCGGTTGAGAGCTGCGGGTTTTTTCGCAGCTTAGGCTCGACATTGCCGAACATTTCGTCAAGTCCGATCAGCGAATCAGCTGGCCGGCCCATTATCTTCAAGCCTGCGTCCGAAGCGAATCCAAGCAGCGCAAAGTCGTGTATGAAAAGCCTTATAAGAGGTGAAATCTCCAAAGTGGCAGGGTGCATAGGGTAGAGCGGGAGAAAACGTTGCTCGCTCCATTTGAATCCCGGTATCTCAGTCCGGTAGCTACTGTAAATATCTTTCAATACCTGGAGCTTGGCGTCATTTTTGGGGAAAATATGTCGGTCAACTATCTTGTAAAGGTGTTCTTGATCCAAGAAATCGATTTGATAAGAACGTGCGATCGATGAATTCGGCCCGTCCGCCCCTGATACGTCATCATCCAGGGCGATCCCCACGAAGATCCCAATGTTCCTGGCGGCCTCTGCAATCTCGCTCAGCATTGCACCATCATCGCGGTCGACCCTGGCGTTGCGCCCGAATTCGGTGTCAATGAAAATAGACAAAGTAGTACCTTTGGAAGCGTCGTAAGCCCTGAGCAAAACATCATAAAGAGAATCGCTGAGCTCTGAAATATCTATCGAAAGTGCCTCGGCCAAGGCATTCTTGAGCTCGACGATCAATGAACTGGCCGATCCCCGTCTTACAAATGCGACTGGCAGCGATCTCTTCGCTAGTTTTTCTGTTCGGAGTTGAACATGAACATCTCCAATCTGAGAGCGGAGGTCCGACCTGGATGCGAGAGCGGCCAATACCGCGATGAAATGACTTTTTCCCACTCCACGGAGTCCAGCCAAAGCGAGAGCGTCTCCGCGGCCTGGTTTGACGTCCGAGATCCGATCGATCCACTTGCCCAATAGGTCTGAGGTAACGTCCGTAAAACGGTACGAGGCGGTTGTCAGTGCCGGATCAGCGGCAAAATCATACAGGTGAGTGAAAGAACGCACCTCGACAATATCTTTTACTTTTTCTCCACGCAACATTTAGGGGCGTATTTGGTAAGGAGCCACAGTGCTGGGCTGACAATATTTTAGCAAGTTTTCTGGTGCATTTAAAGATTTTTCCTACGTTTGGGTAAACCTTTTATCAAGAATTTGCAGCATACTTCACAACGAAAGTTACCCGTTTCGCATCCTACTCCCGTCTATGAAAAATTCATTGGTTCTTGTTATTCTTTTTAGTAAGGAAATTTGTCGGGAGGCTCTTTATGTTTAGAGGAAATCTTCGCAGCGTAACATCTGTCATAGCACTGATTGCAATGTGGTGCGGAACTGTTTTCGTGATGCCGTTTTCGAGTGTCGCTCAAGACGGAACGAAACCGGCGAAAAAGGATGAAAAGAAACCGCAACAGCAAAAGACGACCGCTAAACCCGATGTGACGCCGAAGACCGGTCCTTTATCGGTAAAGGATGATCCGACTCAGATCGGAAAGCGCAATATAAATGGCGGAACAGACAAGGTTTTCGGGTGGTTTGGTGGGTCCCAGGAAAAGGAAATGCAGATCGGCAGACAGCTTGCGATGGAAGTCGAACAGCAGGCGAAACTCGTTGAGGATCCCTTGGTTACTGAATACATAAACCGCGTGGGCCAAAATATCGTTCTTCATTCGGACGCCAAGATCCCTTTCACGATCAAAGTGATCGATAGTGATGAGGTAAACGCATTTGCCCTTCCTGGTGGTTTTTTCTATGTGAACCGCGGATTGATTCTCGCTGCGGACAACGAGGCTGAACTAGCCGGGGTCATGGCGCACGAGATTGCGCACGTTGCAGCAAGACATGCAATGGAGAATCAGGGAAAAGGATCGTTGCTCCAGTACGGGCTTCTCGCTGGCGTCATCTTCACTGGTGGTATCGGGGGGGCGGTGCTTCAGAACACCGCCGGATTGACCCAGGCTCTTGCGTTTTTCAAGTTTAGCCGTGGTGCGGAAGGTGAAGCAGATAAATTAGGTGTCCAGTATCTCTATGCCTCCGGCTACGACCCAACCGCTATGTCGACGATGTTCGAGAAATTGGCCTCCCAAAATCGGAAAAAACCGGGCACGTTGTCTCGGTTATTTACTTCGCATCCGCAGTCTGTCGACCGCCGCGATGAGAGTCTGGGCTTAGTTGCTCGATTTCCGGAAAAAGAAGAGTACGTGATAAGCACATCGGAATTTCAGCGAGTCAAGGGTCATTTAATGAAGCTCACGAACGCGAAGGCTGGTGTCGTGACTGATTACGACCAGACAGACGACAGCAAACCAACGCTCAAAAAACGGCAGCCTGAATCAACTGATACAGTAGGCAATGGCCAAGAATCCAGTTCGACGTCGGACGGCCCACCTAAATTGAAAAAGCGGGATCAACCAGAGCCTATCCCAAGTCCCTCTCCGAACGAATAAGGCTAATAGTGCCAATGCAAAGAGGCCGTCTAGAAACTGATCTAGGCGATCTCTTTTCTTTTTGCGAGAAAAGGTAAGAGAGATTAGTGGCCGGTGCTGAGCCTTTGGAGGTTGTGGGCGAGTGCGATGAGTCCGAACTCGGTGGTTACTTTGTCGAGACCTCTAAGTAAGAACCGTCTGAACCCTTTGTTCTGTTTTATATTTCCGAATACCGCTTCTACCTGCCACCTTTGTCTTCGTTTTTCTATTCCCTCCTCGCTCGCTAACAGTTCTCTTGCTCTTTGTTTGTAGCGAACGAGGTTTGGCGAACGCT
>JBGSWW010000119.1:0-28341 GCA_041751735.1 Pyrinomonadaceae bacterium
ATGCCGATGATCACGACGACGATCAAAAGTTCGATAAGCGAGAAACCTTTCTGATTTTTCATTTCTATTTCACAATCTCCTAAAGTTTGAAAATCTTGTACCTTTCCCAGGCCACTGGTTCTATTACAAGCCCCGTGCCACGGGAAATGCGGACTGATCTCGCCGGTAACTAGTGTTATTGCAACAGTTGCAGTGAGGCCGATACATCTATTTCGGGATTGCGTTCGGCAAATACCTCGTTTTTTACAGTTTTTGGCAATCGATCGATGACAAAAAGTGTCATAAAAGCAAAAAGAGCGATATCATCGATCGCCCTTTGTGCATTGAATAGAAATGGGAATTGAATTAGATGCTTATTGTGCGGTCAATCTGCTCCGCGCATTTGAGCTGAGAGGCTGCGGATACTGTGCTTGTCGAGCAAGTGCCGGAGAGAGCGTACCGGCATATGAAGAAGTTCCGCCGCACGTGTCTGGTTGCCGCCGGTGCTGCGCAGAGCTTCGACCACGTAGGTTTTCTCCAGATTGTCGAGATGGCTGGCCAAGTTGATACCTGATTCAGGAAGATCAAACTCGGCGAGTATCCGCTGCGGATTATAGTTCGTGACGTGATCGGGCAGACGCTCGGGCTGTATCTCGTTCGTCGGCTCGAGTGCCACGGCCCGCTCTATAGTATGCTCAAGCTCGCGTACGTTGCCATGCCATGCATATTTCTCCAGTATCTGAACGGTTTTCGGAGACATTGAAAGGTCTTTGCCCGCCTGATCACAGAATTTCTTGACAAAGTGATCGATAAGGTCCGGAATGTCTCCGACACGTTCCCTCAGCGGGGGCAGGTGGATAGGTATTACAGATATTCTGTAAAAGAGGTCTTCGCGGAACGAACCGTCTTCGCACATTTTCTTTAGGTCACGATTAGTCGCCGCTATAACACGAGTGTCGATGGCAACCTCATCATGTGCTCCAACGGCCCGCACTCGACGTTCCTGAAGCACCCTCAGCAGCTTAACCTGCATCGCCGGCGACGTTTCGCCGATCTCGTCGAGAAATATGGTGCCGCTGTCCGCTGCTTCAAACAGTCCCTTTCGGTTTGTGTTAGCTCCCGTAAACGAGCCCTTAACGTAGCCGAAAAGCTCGGATTCAAGGAGGGTTTCGGTGAAAGCACCACAGTTGATGGAGATAAAGGGCTTCTCGGCCCGGCCGCCGAGATCGTGAATGGCTCTCGCGACAAGCTCTTTACCTGTACCGCTCTCGCCGGTTACCAGCACCGTAGACTGCACCTGGGCAACAGTTTCAATCATCTGAAAGATGGCGTTCATCTTCGCTGACGTGCCCACAATGTTCTTTACGCTCCCTCGCTCCCGTTGCGCCCGCTTAAATGCGCGGTTTTCATCGATAAGTGCCTGCTTCTCGAGGGTTTTTTTGACGATCAGTTTCAACTCCTCAACGTCGAACGGTTTTTGAATGAAGTCGTCGGCTCCGAGTTTGAAGGCTTCGCGGGCCGTCTCGACGGATGCAAAAGCCGTCATCAGGATCACACCCAGGTCGGGAAGCGTTTCTCTTACGGCTCGGAGCATCTCGATCCCATCCATATCCGGCATTTTTACATCAGAAATGATGATGTCGGCCCGTTCTTCTTCCAAAAGAGCAAGAGCCTGCCGACCGTTCATGGCCGTACGGATCTTGTTGCCATCGTCCTCGAACACCAGCGTCAGGAGCTGGCGATAGCTTTGCTCGTCATCGACAATAATTATGTTAGCCATTTTTTGCGGTGCTTATACTGCGGTGGTTAATAAGATCAGAACAGATCTTAGCTCTTCTAATTGTCACAGAAATCTTACAGGAAATTCAAGGTGAATTGATTTAAGCCTTTACTTTGAGAAGTTCAGTGAGTTTAGAGTGCTCGGCTGTAGTCGCCACAGCTCTGGCCGAATCCATTGGCATCCGACGACGGTTCTCCTTAGGCAGTTCAACAGTGATGATCGTTCCCGCACCCTCTCGGCTGCGTACATTGATCGCACCGTTGTGATCCTTCACGATCTGGTAAACAATAGACAGCCCCAGCCCTGTTCCGCCCGTAGTCGAATTGGAAAAAGGCTCGAAGAGCTGCTCAACCTGTTCCGGCGACATCCCGCTTCCTGTATCTTCGAACCTGATCCTGATGCGGTTGTTCGGAATCTGCTCGAGGGCAACGTTCAAAGAACCGCCCTCTGGCATTGCCTGCAGAGCATTACGAGCCAAATTCCAGAAGATCTGCTTGATCTGCGTAGGATCGGCTGAGATCACGGTCGGTTTTTCGCTTAGGTCGGTCGTTAGTATATGTGATTCCTTAACGTCCGGACTGTGGCTCAAAAGAACGATGGTACTACGTATGGCCTCACCTATATCTGTTTCGGTAAAGTCGCCGGCGGCGGGTCGTGCATAGCCCAGGAAATTGGTAATTATGTTATTGAGCCGGTCCGATTCCTTGAGGATTATATCCATCAGCCCCGCCTGCAGTGATTCGGGCGGCATCCTGGATTCTAACACTTGAATGGCTCCGCGCATTGCGCCAAGCGGGTTGCGGATCTCATGGGCAAGTCCTGCGGCGACCCGTCCAACCGCCGCAAGGCGGTCCTTTCGCCGGACACTTTCTTCCATGGAGCGGATCTCGGTTAGGTCCTGAAACGTGATTATCAGACCCGTTGCCTGATTTTCCTCCGACAACAAATGTGAAACGCTATAACCTATCCGAACGGCGAAACCGTCGGGCGTCGTGAGGTCCGCCTCGAAGCGAGGCAGCTGTTCGCCGCCTGCGGCCACAGCCAAAGAAATCTCGATCGGTTCGCGAATATCCCCAAAAAGATCGTATATCGACCTGGCCTTCATTTCGTCAGAACGAAATCCCGTTATCTCGGTCGCAGCGGCGTTGAACGTGTAAATGACCCCGTCAAGATCCGTCGTGATAAGCCCCGAACGGATCGACTCAACAATGCGTTCGTGAAGCACACGAAGATTTGCAAGGGATTTCGCCGTTTCCTGCAGCTCAAGACCTGAGGACCTGCCTTCCGAAAGCCGTGACGCGAGGATCCCGACGAGCAAAAGTGCAACAACGTGAAAGCTGACGATCTGAACCGCCTTTCCCGGGTCAGATGCAAGACCGGACGATCCGATGAGCTTGGAAACCGAGAGAACCGCGAGAGTGACAAACATCGTCGCACACGCAGCGGCGGTGAGCAATGTAGTGATAGGTTTTAAAAAAAGGCTCGCAACGCTGATGAGGACTATATACAGCGTTATATAAGGAGACGACAGATCGCCCGTACGCCATATTAACCAGGTGATAAGGACGGCATCCAGAAAAAACTGGACTTTAACCTGTATCGCTAGATTTTTGTTAAGACGTAAAAGGAAAAAATAAACGATCGTCAATCCGACCGAGATCAGAAAGACAAGAAAGAGCCCCTGAGGAAAGCTCTCAAATGACAATTTGATCGCGCCGCTATGCCATACCCAAGTCGCGACAAGCAGCAAAAAGATGATCATTAACCGACCAATGATCAGAGATTGAATTCGGTTTATCTGGGGTGAATTGGCAGGCCCTGCGGTTTCGTCTAAACTGATCATGTTCGCAATGAATCTATGGAATCCATCGAAGAGCAGATCGAGTCCCCGTCCTTTGAGAAACGCCCATGGGGGGAGTTTGCGATCATCGATGAAGGCAGATCTTTTAAAGTAAAGAGGATCGAGATTTTGCCGGAAAAGCGACTGAGCTATCAGCGTCATTTCCGCCGTGCCGAACATTGGTTCGTTATACACGGCACTGCTAAAGTAACATTAAACGACGTTAAAATACTAGTAGGAAGCGGTGAGTCGATTGACATTGCTGTCCGTGACGCTCATCGCGTCGAAAACCCATCTACGACTGAAACCCTTGTATTCATCGAAGTTCAAACCGGCGATTATTTCGGCGAAGATGACATCGAGCGGTTTGAGGACGATTTTGGTAGAGCCTGAGTTGCGATTTTCAGAATCGTGAAATAGCACAGCCAGCGATGCGCCGGGCCGCCGCTAAAAGATCGGTCTCGAAATAATGCGGGGACACTTGAAGTGATGCAGCATGTAATCTGCCGTAACCCGTTGATACCAGTATAGTTGAAAGCCCGGCATTTAGTCCTGCCTCAACGTCGATCGTCTTATCCCCGACCATCCATGAACTCTCGATCTCGACATTAAGATCTTTCCCGGCGACGTCGATCATTCCGGTGGCGGGCTTTCTGCATTTACACCCCGCAGTCGGAACATGAGGACAAAAGTAGAATCGGTCGATCGCACCCGACAGCTCAGTCTGAAGCTGACGATGGATCTCGTGCATTGCCGACTCGTGAAATACTCCGCGGCCGATCCCCGATTGATTTGTCACGACAATGAGAAGAAAACCCCGATCTTTCAGTATCCTAACGGCTTCACCCGAGAAAGGGAACAACTTGAGGTCCTCGACACGAGATAGGTAATTAACCTCTTCGATCAACGTGCCATCCCTGTCAAGAAATACTGCCGGTCGTTTCATACACCTCCGTTACAGGATCATCTAAAACTAACGCAGCCGATTTCAGGACGGCTTCTGGGGATATTCCGGTCATGCATCGATGATCGATGGGACACTCACGAAGCATACAAGGCGAGCAGGGAACATCGTGCCTTAAAATAGTGGCGATAGTTGAAAATGGGCTGGTCGTGACTTCGTTGGTGGGGCCAAATATTGTGATCGAGCGGGTTCCGACGGCCGGAGCGATGTGAGCAAGGCCCATGTCATTCGAGATCAGCAGATCAGAAACGGTTATCACGGCCGCGGCCTCGGCGACGGAAGTTCGGCCTACTAGATCGACAGGCTGAGAATCCGACATGCGAGCAACCTGGGCTGCAGCTACTGAATCGCCCGATGATCCAACGAGCACAACATTCGCGCCCAGTTTCAATCTAAGTTTATCCGCGAGGCGAGCGAAACGCTCCGCCGGCCATCGCTTAGCGTTGGAATTTGTGGAGCCTACTCCAAGCAAGACCGTTTTTCGCAACGGATCTACTCCTGCGTCTGTCAGCATCTTTTTTGCCTGGCTTTTTCTTAGTTCTGAGATCTCGAGCGAAATATTGGGAGCGGCAGCAGAAACAGTATCGCTGCCCAGCAAACGACGTTCGGCCTCACTTATCAGGTGGAGATAATAAAAGACCTCGTGACGCCGATACTTCCATTCGGGCACAGCCACCGGGTGAGTCAGCATCAAGCCCCGGGCATCCTTGTTATAACCTATCCGAACCGGTACGCGCGACAGGAATGCGGTAAGTGCCGCTTCAAAAGAATTCGGGAACAGGATCGCAAGATCAAATTTTTCGTCGCGTAGAAACGTGACGTTGTCATAGACATCAACCGCTTGCCAGCTGTTTCGCTTAAATGAAATAATGTCGTCAAAAAATGCTGCGTTCTCGAAGAGTCCCTCGGCCAAATCTCGAGTATGGAGGGTGATATGGCTGTCCGGGAAGATACGGCGTAATTCCCGCAACGCGGGGATGGACATCATGGAATCGCCTATCCAATTCGTTCCTCGTACTAATATCTTCATTTGAACGCGTCAGAATAGGGTGCTGAGCCCTTCTTTCAGGCTTACTTTCGGTTCCCAGCCGAGTTCCTGTGATACGAGCTTAAGGTCAGTGACGTAATTGACCGGCCTCGGGGCGTCGATCTTCGCATTATTATCGATGACCGATTGAAGGCCCGAAACTTCTTCCATTAATTCAACCAAGCCGGTCAACGTCACGGTGTTGGCCGGTCCGCCGCCTATATTGTACAATCCGCGGCGGATTATCGATTCCGCGAAGGCCAGACAAGCGGTAGAGAGGTCGTCGACGTGCAGAAGATCTCTTTTTGGGGTACCTCCCCCGGGCATCGTCATAGGTTCTCCCTTATTTATTGCATCCGCATAAGATCCCACAAAATTTGGGAAGTTTCCGTCGCTCATCGGGGCATAAACCGTAGACATTCTAAATATGCAGGACCTGAAGTTCCCAAGATTTGAGTAAAATTCAACATAGCGTTCGGCGATAAGTTTGGACCATTCGAGTGCCGACTGTCCGGTATAAAGTGTCGGGCAGGTTTCGGGAACCTCGCGAAAGTTGTCTGCAAAGGCTCCATATACGTCTTTGGTCGATGCAAATATGAATGCCGAGCCGGCCCGCATTTCTCGGAGGATATTGAGAGTGCCATCAACGTTAGTTCGAAACACAAGGTCGGCTGCATCGGAAGACTTGTCCAAATGGGCAGCCAGGTGAATTACGACGTCGTATTCGCGAACCATTTTTGCGTCGTGCTCATCTAAAATATCGAATCCCGCCCGACGTGAGAGGTCGTCGGCGTTCAGAGACCTTTTGATATGCGTGCCTAGATATCCGCTGCCTCCGGTGACAAGTATCTTCATGACCAAAGATCCTCACCTGATTTTTCGAAAAGGTTCGACATAATGCCTGAATAATCGATAGAATAGAGAGGTCGCTCGCCGAAGTTGATGATCTCATTTCAACTCAGCAAATCCAACCTTTAGATGCCTGCAAATGAACAAACAAGAACCCGGAAGTCCAAGTCGCCGCCTCGCGGCTGGGTAAAGGCGAAACGCGCATCTGCTTATCAGGCTCCCCCACCATCTGCTTTCAGACGGTTTTTGTCTCTGTTATTCAACGTCTGGACGCTGACTATCGCTTTGTTCCTGTTTCTCGTCGCCTTTCTTACTCTGACCTATTTTTGGTTCGAATTCTCAGACCGTATTGACCAGAAACTCTTGAGCGGGGAAGTTTACACCGCATCGGCGGGAATATATTCAGCTCCCAAGATCCTTCGCGTCGGTGAGGCTATATCGGTGCCGGGCCTGGTCGAATATTTGAAAACAGCCGGCTACGTAGAGAAAGACAGCCGTGCCGATCCTTCCCGAAGCCGCTTTTCAATCGAAAGCAATATAGTCGCGATCGAACCCGGAGTGACGGGTATCATCGATCGGCAAAAGGTTTTTCCATCGCTTACGGTCAAATTTGCTAAGAATCTCAAGTCCGTAGAGGCGATAGGCGACCGCGATTCCGGAAATCAGGTGAATACGGCCAAGCTTGAGCCAAAAATATTAAGTTCGATCGCCGCCGAAGGTGATGGAAGACGAAAGTCGGTGACCTTCAACGATCTGCCTCCCCATCTGATCGATGCGATAACCGTAACGGAGGACCGCTCATTTTTCGAGCATTATGGCGTTAACTTCAGGGGCATCGCTCGTGCACTGTGGCGACGATACGAGGGTGACGACAATTCGCCGATCGCTAATCAGGGTGGGTCCTCGATAACTCAGCAGCTTGTAAAAAACCTTCTTTTGACCCGTGACCAAACGCTTGAACGCAAAGTTACCGAAGCGTATATGTCACTGATCCTCGAAACGCGGCTTTCGAAGCAGGATATATTTGCACTTTATGCTAACCAGATATACCTGGGGCAACAGTCCGGCGTGGCGATCTATGGCGTAGGCGAGGCCTCAAATGCATATTTTGGAAAGGATGTTACCCAGCTAACGCTGCCCGAGGCGGCATTTCTCGCGGGAATCATCAGAAGCCCTAACAGGTATAATCCGTATAAAAATCCGGAACGGGTCAAAGAAAGGCGTAATCAGGTCCTGGAATCGATGGCCGAGACTGGCGAGATCACGTCTGAGCAGCTTGCCCAGAGCAGAGTTGTAGAGATCGAACTTAGACAGATCTCAAATACGAAAGATCTGCGGGGAATGCCCTATTTCTCTCAGTACGCAATTGAAGAACTGCAAAGAACGGTAAACGACCCCGAGGCCCTTCAGCACTTACGCGTTTACACTTCCATCGACCCCGACCTTCAACGTATCGCGTACGAAATAGTAAATAAAAGGCTCGCGGCACTCGATAAGCATTTTCCGAAAAAGCCGAAAGGTGCATTGAACGCATCGCTCGTGGCGATGCGTCCGAAGACCGGCGAGATCGTTGCCATGGTCGGCGGGCGGGATTATCTGGCTAATCAATTCAACCGCGCAACGAGTGCCATGCGACAACCCGGATCAGTTTTCAAGCCCTTTGTCTATGCCGCGGCGATCAATTCGGCGTACGATTCGAGTTCCCGGCAATTTACAGCAGCGACGATCTTCAAAGACGAAAAAAAGACATTCACATTCAATCAGGACTCTTACACGCCCGGAAATTTTGGCGATTTCTTTTCGAATCAAGAGATCACCCTTCGGGATGCATTGGTCAAGAGTAAGAATGTAATTACCGTTGACATCGCGATGCAAGTCAATGTTGGCAAGGTGATGAATTTTGCAGCTAAGGCAGGCATGCCCAAGGTCGATAAAGCGTATCCTTCAATGGCCCTCGGGACCGCGGAAGCCACACCGCTGCAGGTCGCGACTGCTTACACCTCGTTTGCGAATCAGGGCGAAAGGGTGCTTCCGATGCCGATAACAAAAATCGCTGGTGGTGACGGGACGACGGTACTGGCCACTCAGCCGGACAAGAAAAACGTAATGCGGCCCGACGTGGCATTTGTGATGAATGACATCATGAAGGACGTCATCAACAGGGGTACGGCCGCCCAGGTGCAGGGGTGGGGACTGCGAAACGCGGCGGGAAAATCCGCTTTTGCAGGTAAGACAGGTACGTCGCGAGATGGATGGTTCGCGGGCTTCACGCCGGAATTGGTGGTAGTTGTGTATGTAGGATTTGATAATGGAGATGATCTCGGCATGAAGGGGTCCGATTCAGCGATGCCTATCTGGGGCGACTTTATGAAGGAGGCCATTCGCCTATATCCCGAGTGGAATTGCGATTGGCCAGTTCCGGCCAACGTTCGCCGTGCGGAGATCGACATTCGGAATGGCTCGCTGGTCCGCGAACTAGACCTGATTGACGGCCACGCTCCAGCCACTGCATCGGCGTCGGTGCCCGAGGTTCCCGCCGAACTCGAGGTGTCGGAACCAGCCGAGATCTTTGTGACGGAGGTGCCGGCGGAATTTCGACGTATCGAGTACTTTATCGGGGGGACGGTCCCGAACAGGTCACTTCTTCCGATAACCGATGTTACGCTAAGCGATAGTCCGGGCTTGCCCGAGCCAAGCCCCACTCCTATATCCGGTACGTGGCAAGATGGTCTGGATCTGCCGGAGGCTCGGTCGCAAGCGGGCTCAACTCCCAGAAATTCCACCGAGAGTCCCGCCGTTACGACGGTGATGATCTGCCCGTTGACAGGGTTGCGCGCGACGGTAAACTGTCCCAAAAAGGAGCCGCGACCGTTCGCAGCCGGTAAGCAACCCGACGAATTCTGCCAATTTCATCGATAACCGATCTCAATAATTAATAATATCCGGCGTTGCGATAAGTGCGTTTTATAACGCCGATGTGACAAAAGCTACTTGCCGACCTGTGTGCGCTGGCATACACACGGGGTAATACCTCTGTGCCATACTGTAATTGATTTTCCGATCTCGCCCCATTTACCGCTGCTTTACTCTCCCGGCTTACGGCAGGGGGTGCAACAAAGATCGGCGGAAATTCAGAATAATTCAAAGAGGACTAATTTTATGAGAAAAAACATAGAAAGTGGATTGGATCGGAATTCCCGAGTGGCGAGCGCACCGAGCTATAGAAACGGGTTGACTTACTTGCTGATCGGTGGGGGTATAGGTGCGACACTCGCACTTTTGTTTGCCCCTAAAGCTGGAAGCCAGTTGCGGGGCAGTATTGCGGATGTAACACGCAAGAGCTACGACGCGGCGCTCGATAAAGCGCGGGTTCTAAACGAAAAATCGGGAGACCTCGCTCACACGGTACGAGAAAAAGCTGACGCGGTACTTAGTTATGCTTCAGGAAAATCGAGTTCCGGCTCGGCTGATGAGCGACGACAAACTTCCGTCGAGACCTCCGGTAATTCGGCTAAAAACGCCGAAGACCGGGAAGTATTTAGCCGGACTTCAAATGTCGGCTAGATGACAACCGAAGCGGGTAGTAATCCCGCTCCGAGAGCAAGGGGAGGACTAATTATGAGATCTTATATCAGACAATTTACGCGTTTAACGGTTGTTGCGATTGCAATGACCATCTCTACATCGGCCGTAAGTGCGCAGGTGCGGGCTTACCGAGTCACGGACCGGCAAGTCCAGACACTTCTTAATCGGATCGAAAACCGGGCGGATACCTTCAAGAATCGCCTGGATCGGTCCTTAGACAGAAGCAATATCGACGGTACCAGACAAGAAGATACGATCAATTACATGGTTGCGCAGTTTGAGGCCGCCACGAATCGGTTGAAATCGAATTTCGATGCTCGTCGCTCCACAGCCGCGGATGTCCAGGAAGTCCTTATGCGGGCGGTGCCGATCAATCGATTTATGCTTAACAATAACCTCCAGCGGACTGCACAGCAGCCGTGGAATTTACTGAGGGCCGATCTAAACACTCTTGCCGGATTTTACAACGTATCGGCGGATTGGAATACGTCTTATCCAGTGACGGGCCAACAGCCAGTTTATCGCGCGGCGGATCGAGAAGTGCAGGGCTTGATCCAGCGGCTTGAAAACAGTACGGACCGATTTAAGAATCAGATCGGGCGTGCTCTGAACAACAGCAGCATCGACAATACGCGCCGTGAGGACTCGATCAATTTCATGGTCTCTGAATTCGAAAGCGCGACAAACCGGCTAAGAGAAAATTTCAACGGCCGTCGTTCGACTGCTGCCGATGCCCAGGAAGTCTTCAATCGTGGCGCATTGATCGACAGGTTCATGCGGAATAATCGGCTTACAAACCAGGCGGAGAATACCTGGTCATCGATCCGCGGTGACCTCAACACGCTGGCCGGCTACTACAGCGTAGCTGCCAACTGGGATTACGTCGGAACCCCGTCGGGCCCGGGTTATACCGGTGGCTACATCGTTACCGATGCGCAGATGCGAACTCTATTGAATCGGCTTCGCACGAACACGAGCGACTTCCGAACAAGATACACCCGGTGGAACACGCCGTGGCGCAATCGTTCGAACACCCAAGATATTTCGCAGTACCTGGTCGATCTCGACCGTCACCTGAATGATTTAACTCTCAATTACAACCGTGCCAGCACCACCGATGTTGAGGAGGTCCTTAGAGCAGCCGCTTTGATCGACAGTCAGATCGCTAACAACCGGCCCAACAACGACCTATTCAATCGATGGGCACGTGTCCGAAGTGATCTCGATATGCTCGCTACGAATTATCGGATGAGCTGGAATTGGAACAATCCCACCTACTCAGGCGGAGGTAGTGCCAATAGCCAGATCACTGGGACATACAGACTGAACCGGCAGATGAGCGATAACGCGATCAACGTGATCGACCGGTCTATCGTTAACGCTCGGTACAGCCCACGCCGCGAAAATTTGCGAAGGAGTCTCGAGCGTCGTTTGACGTCTCCGGATAACCTCGCAATTTCTGTTAGCGGTAATACTGCCACGATCGCCACCATCGCGGGCCAGACGGTCGATTTCACCATCGACGGGCGGGCTCAGACTGAAACTGCGCCGAATGGTCGGCAGATGACCGTTCGAGCGTATATGGACGGTAACACTTTGAAGGTTGACTATGAAGGCTTCCGTCGGGACGACTACTTTTTGACCTTCGAACCGCTCAGCAATGGCCGCTTGAGAGCCACCCGCAGGGTGTATATCGAAGATGAGAATGAAACCGTCACCGTCACCAGTGTGTACGATCGGGTGAGTTCGTCGCCTGATTGGAATCTTGGCAGCATACCCAATACAGTTGGTAGCACCGGCAGCAGCGGCAGCTTTATCATTCCGAACAATACGACGATAGTGGCATCGCTGAACACGCCGCTCTCGACCCGTACGGCACGTGACGGCGACCGGTTTTCAATGACGGTCGACGCTCCGAGCCAGTATAACGGAGCCGTGATCGAAGGCCGTGTAATAGGCGAACGTTCAGGCGTGGTAACGGGCAGGGCGAATATGTCGCTGAGCTTCGAAACGATCCGGCTTAGAAATGGCCAGACTTATCAGTTCGCCGGCTTGGTTACCCAGGTTCGGGAACCTGATGGGGACATCGTAAGTGTCAATAGCGAAGGCAGTATCCGCGATAGCAATCAGACAACCAAGACCGTCACTCGCGCGGGTATCGGTGCATTGCTTGGTGCGGTGATCGGTGCCATCGCCGGCGGTGGCGAAGGTGCTGCAATAGGAGCCGGGGTCGGAGCGGGCGCCGGTGCCGGGACTGTTATCCTGCAGGGGCGCGATAATCTGGAGTTGACCACGGGAACGCAGTTTTCAATTACGGCGACAGCGCCAGCGAATATCGGCATGCGATAAGCTGCCGAAATACCTCTCCCAACCGGGAGGACTTATCTGAAAAGACTTGGCCGGACGCTTCAAAACGCCCGGCTATTTTTTCGCCGATTGAATATAATTTGATTGGTTGCCAGTCCTGGTCAGTAGTCGGATATAACGCAATAGATACTCCGACCAGAGTTTTCGGGATATCCTCATAGCAGCCAATCCGATAAGACCTTCAGAATCAAGCCAAAGCAGAGTCCGGGCCGCCGCGGATCGTCATGTGCCGCCGACGGCATCTTAAGCAGTACGATGGCAAGTCGGAGGCCGTAGGGTGGAAGATCTTTAGAAAACGCGCACGCTCTTTTCAACTAGCTCTTGAGCCTCGTCGACTCGCGATGGGTTGTTACTGGTTGGAAGCCATGATCTGTTCTCATAAAGAGCCTTTTCGGCAGCTTCATTTGTCATCGGCCTGGCAAGCAGGTACCCTTGGCCGAAATCGCAGTCCAGATTCTGGAGCAGAGACAATTGGAAATCAGTTTCAATTCCTTCCGCGATCACTTTCTTCTTAAGGCTCTTCGCGAGCGAGATTATGGTTTGGAGTATCTCGGAATTTTCGCCGCTCTCGCCCACACTATATACAAAGGAACGGTCGATCTTGAGAGTGTCGAAGGGGAGCCGGTGAAGATAACTGAGGGACGAATAGCCCGTGCCGAAATCGTCGATACTCAACTGGACCCCAAGACGTTTCAACCGATTTAGGACGCTGATGGTATGCTCGGCATTTTCCATTGCCGCACTTTCGGTGATCTCGAGCTTCAGGGAGGATGGAGCGATCCGTGAAAGCTCGAGTGCGTTTTCTACATCATCAATAAGATCGTCATTTGAAAGATGTTTGCCGGATATATTTACGCTCACGATCAAATCGCGATGTGCATTGCTGATCTTTTGCCAGCGGGCCAGCTGAGTCGTAGTCTCTCTTAAGATCCAGACCGTGATCGGGATAATAAGACCCGATTCTTCTGCGATCGGAATGAACTTGTTGGGAGGGATCTGGCCCAATTCGGAATGATGCCAGCGAAGCAGTGCTTCGAAACCAAATATTCCGCCATGCTGCAGGTCGATAAGCGGCTGGTAGTGCATTGAAAGCTCGCCCCTTTCCACTGCGGTTCGTAAGTCATTTTCGAGCCTGACCCTCTCGAGAAACCGTACCCTTAGTTCCTTCGTGAACACCGCGACTCCGCTGCTGTCTTCCTTCGCATAGTGCATGGCAATATCAGCATCGCGAAGGATCTCCTCGGGAGTACGGTATTCTGTATCGCACGGGGCGATACCAATATTCACACGGATCGAGATCTTATTGCTGCTTAATGAAAAGGGCTGGGCAATACTGTCAAATATACGCCGGGCCACTATTTGCGCTTTTCCAACGGTTGCCACGTTCCTCAGAATTATTGCAAATTCGTCTCCTCCGATCCTGGCTACCATATCCGTCGGATTCAGCATCCTGACAAATCTCTTTGCGGCAACAGTAAGTACTTTGTCGCCTATCGTGTGGCCGAGGCTGTCATTGATATTCTTGAATTTTCGAATGTCGAGGAAGAGAACAAAAAACGTCGCCCGAGGATCCCCGTTGTATTCGTCGATAAGTTCACCGAGCATGTCACCGAATTGCTTGCGATTCGGCAAGTCGGTCAGCGAGTCGTAAAGTGCGGCGTGTTGTAGGTCCTTCTCACTTTTACGAAGAGCTTCATTAGCTTTTTCTTCTTTTTGCAGGGCGATAGCAAGTTGCGAAGCATGTTTCTCCGCCTCGCGTCTACGGGCGCGTTCGGTCTCGGCTTTCTCTTGTTCGGCGTCCTCTACCTGCATTATCGCTTCGCCTACTTTCCCGATCGATTGACGGTAGCTTAAGTAAGCGAGACTTAGGGCTACGAAGGCAATAAGGCCGGTAACGAAATCGCCGTAGTTTACGACTTTGTAAACAATTCCTGCCAGGCCGGCTCCGACCATCTGCGTCAACGAACTAGAAAAACAGTTGCGTATCCACGTCTGCCAAAGATTCGACTTATCGCTGGTGGATCTTACGACTGCTGCTAAAAACGAAGAAACTGCAAACTGGGAAATGGCAAGGCAGCCTAAAGTGGATAAAAGATGCTGCGTAGCACCCGACGCCGCGGCTGTTAGAAGACGATCAAGGAAGGTCAGCCAGAAAAGATATGTTACCGATATCGAGATCGAGTTGATCGAGATATTGGTGAGAAGCATCTTCGTCCCGATAGGGACTCCTTTCGAACGTAGGTAATAGCAGCTCGCTAGACTTTCGAAAGCTGCCATTACGATGGCGGCAGGGCCTCCGAAATAGAGGAAGGCCATAAAGACGGCTGCGTCAGAAAAGCTGATAGCGAACTTCGATCTTGGGATCGCCAAGCTCATTTTCGGGGCTAAAACAGTGGCAAAAAGGAGGATGGCGAAGAATGCGGTGCTAAATACATCGCGCGAGAGATTTGATCCAGCCACGGCGAGACAAATCGCACCCAGTGAGATCATCACCCATTTAACAAAGTTTGCTCGCGGAGCTTGGTCCATAGAGTTGGGAGGAAGCAAAAAAAGGAAAACGTCCAGGCGGGCAGTGAGAGTAGAGACGCAGTACTCTCTTCCGAACGAGTTTAACACGTTTAACGCAAAAGGGACATATAAATATTGTCCAGTTCAACAACCAGAATGTATACCTGTTATACACGATCGATGTGTATAAGAAGTATCCAATCAGGTAACTTATTGTCATTCTTAGAGTTACACTCCCAGAGTGGTCAGAGTGTAAAGCAAGTATCCAATAATAATCATTAGCAGAATTATAAGGTGTGGCCGGGACCTAACACCGTAACTTGTGCAGTATCAATAAGTTACTACTGTCTGAATTCCTGCAATGTTTCGTGGCACGGGCTTTGTAATAAGCATATGCGTAACGGGCCCTCGGTCGGGTTTCGACTAAAACAAATATTTGGAGAAAAAGAAAATGAAAAACACAATCACCACCTTGACCCTAGTTATCGTCCTCACATTCGGAGCCTCTTTCGCCAATGCCGGTATCATCGTCACGGATCGTTCAGACCAGGCTGCAGGCATCATTGTTACAGATCTAGCCAATACGGGGTGCAAGTCCTCTGAAAGAGGCGGCATCATCGTCACGGATATCTACGGAACATTCGCCTCGCTTGCAGGGATCATCGTGACGGATCTGACGGGGATAATCGTAACGGATCTGTCCAGTGGACGCGAAGGATGCACGGCAAGCAGATCGTCTAGCCGCGAAGGTATCATCGTTACGGATCGTGCCGCCGGCATCATCGTAACCGATTAACTTCTCTACTGTTTTAACCGGGGGGTAAATGCGGCCGACACGGGAAACCGGTTGGCCGTTTTTTATCTGGTTGACACATAAACAAGGGGTAAAAATGAGTTATATTTCATAAGCAGCAGATCTATACTTGTCATTGAATCAAGACGTACCTTTTCTGAGTCCTTTCGATTACGTATTGCTAGCGGAATGGGAAAAACAGGAGATTCCTCTGGTCCTGGTGCTCGATGCGATTCGCGAGTTTTCCGGCAGGAAGGTAACATTCCACGACGATCATTTTAGCGATCTAAAGCAAGCGGTAAAAATTAGTTATGCTAACTGGATAAGAAACGGCGCCGGGCTCGAAGCGTGCCGGATCCCCGCGGACACTCTTCTCAATGTGTGGGACTGAGCCGTCTTAGTGAATCAACTGCCTGCGGAAAAACATGCAGCAAATGATCTGCATCATCGGGTGTATTGAAGCGGCCGAAACTGATTCTGATGGCTCCGCGGGCCCGTTCGTCGTCAGGATCGAGAGCACGGATCACCGGTGAAGGCTCGAGCGATCCTGATGAACACGCGGAGCCGGTGGAGACTGCGATACCCTGCATATCCAAATTGATCAGCAGTCCCTCGCCTTCGACCGATCGGAATGAAATGTTAGAGATGTTGGGCAGACGCCGTTCGCGATCGCCGTTGAATGTCAGGCCTGGTATTACCTCGCCGATGCGGTTCTCAAAGGAATCCCGCATAGTTTGAAGCAACCTGCTGGACTCCGCCACCTCACTAGATGCGATCTCACTCGCCTCTCCGAATGCGACGATATTAGGTACTGATTCCGTGCCGCCGCGCCGTTCTCGCTCCTGGTGCCCGCCTATATTCTGCGGATGAAGTCGAGCACCTCTACGCATGTACAAAGCCCCAACGCCCTTCGGCGCATAGATCTTATGGGCCGAGAGCGAAAGCAGGTCACAGCCGATCTCTTCTACATCGACCGTTAACTTGCCCGCGGCCTGCACTGCATCGGTATGAAACCAGATCTTCCTGCCTTGCTCGCGAAGCTTCCGAACCAGACGCCCGATCTCAGACACAGGCTGCAAAGTGCCGATCTCATTATTGGCCATCATCACGGTGATAAGGGCGGTCTCGTCCGTGACAGCTGCCTCGACATCCTCAACTCGAACAATCCCGTTTTCGTAAACAGGCAGATATGTGACCGTGCATCCGCGTTTTTCGAGATCTTCACAGACGTTCTTTACTGCAGAATGTTCTATAGCGGATGTGATGATGTGCGGCGGCGAGCGACTAGGGTCGGAATTCCGTTCGATCAGGCCTCGTATTGCGAGATTGTTCGATTCAGTACCTCCGGAGGTGAAGACTATCTCGTTCGGACGTGAATTGATCAGCGCAGCAACTTGATGCCTGGCCTTGTCTAAGGCGGCGCGAGCCTCCTGCCCAAAAAAGTGTATGCTTGACGGGTTGCCGAACTTGCCTTTCAAGTAAGGCAGCATTGCTTCCAGGACCCGCGGGTCGATCGGTGTCGTAGCACTATTGTCGAGATAGATCCGGCGGAACATGCCTCTATCTTAACTTAATCGATCAGGAACAATCAGCTACTCCGCAGTTTCAGACGTTCAACAGGCTCTAAACTATTACAATTAAAGTACAAAACGATGAACCGGACCCGGCGGTATATGTTGCTCCTGACTCGACCTTTGAGATAAAGTTAAACGTTACGAGGTGGTTCGGCATCTTAACCCAGGCGCACTCGTGCCGATATATAATCATGGATTTTGCAACAAAAGAAATTTTCAAACGATACGCGAGCATCGTGGTCGGAAAGCCGATCTCGCCTGTATTCCTCAACATATTGGTGACCAGCGTCTGCGATATGCGCTGCACCCACTGTTTCTTTACCGAGGAGCTCGATGACCGGCCGCGGAAAAAGCTGCAAATGAAAACTCACGAGATAGCGAGGATCTCGGAGACACTGGGCGGCAATCTCGGTGTATTGGTACTTGCCGGCGGCGAGCCATTTACACGAAAAGATCTGCCTGAGATCGTCAGAGCGTTTTATGAAAATAACAAATTAGATTCCGTTTATTTGATGTCCAATGGGCAGATCCATCCCCGCATCTTTCCTGATGTCGCCCGCATAATGGACGAATGTCCGAACCTGAACGTGAGCGTGGCACTCGGAATTGATGGTATGAAAGATGCTCATGAGAAGATCCGCCGCAAAGAGGGAAGTTGGGATAAGGCGATCCATACGGCGAGAACGCTTCAGCAGATGAAGCAGGAGCAATATCCGCAGCTGGATATCCAGACCTGTACCTGCGTGATGCACTCTAATGAAGACACGATCTTCGATTGGTACGATTTTCTGAAGTATGACCTTAAACCAGACAAGGTCAATATTAATTATATTCGCCCGCCGTCGGCTGATCCGAACGAGCTGAACTTCGATCATCAGCGTTACACACAGCTTGCGCAAATGATCCTCGAAGACACCAAGAGTGCTGCACTGAAAAATAACTATGGCGGCAAATCGGGCTTCTTTAAAGCTGCGGTCGACATCTACATGCACGACCTGATCGCGAAGACCAAGGAAGAGAACAAAGCCCAGCTTAAGTGCTATGCCGGAAGTGCTGGTGCGGTCATTTACGATAATGGCGTTCTTTCGTCGTGTGAGAATAAGGCGGACGTGCTTAGCCTTCGCGATTACGATTGGGATTTTCAGGCTGCCTGGAAGACGGACATGATGAAGCAGCGTCGTAAAGAGGCTGGAGCAGGATGTTTCTGTACTCACGAGTCGAATTGTTTCTACCCTTCATTGCCATTAAACCCGGGGCATTTGATCAAGATCAAGAAGCTAGAGGGCCAGATGAAAAAAGCGGCAAATTCGGCGGGGTTCTTGGCTGCGAAAGAGATCGCCTTAAAAGCTTAAGTCCGGGTCCAATGCCCCATAACACGCCAAAGATCCTAATTATCTCGTCCGACACAGGCGGCGGGCACCGTTCGGCTGCCCAGGCTATATCGGACGGGCTTGAGAAATTCTGGACCGGCGGTTCGCCTGTCGTAAGGATCATTAAAGCGGTTGAGGAGTCGCATCACTTAACCGATAAGCTGGTAGATCTTTACAACTGGATCCTTCGCCATAAACAGGGATGGATGAAATACCTTTACTGGGCGATGAACAAGATACGCCCGGAAACGCGAGAGTTCGTACACAAACGCTGTATTGGCTATGTTCGCAGTCAATTCGAAAAATGGTGTCCGCATATTGTAGTTAGCGTCCATCCCCTGACCCAGCATATCTTTGCCCGAATACTTAAGGAACTTAAACTATCGGATCAGGTGCCGCTTGTAACTGTTGTAACAGATCCCTGTTACGGATTCTGGAAAGCATGGGCATGTGATGAAGTTTCGCTCTATCTGGTTGCGAATGAGGATGCTCGCGACCAGTTAGTCGACTATGGCGTTTCCCCCTCGAAGATCAAGGTTTCGGGCATGCCCGTTAACCCGAAGTTTCATGAGGTGAGCGAGATCGACGCACAAAATGCCCGCCGCGTTTTTGGTCTCGACCCTGACAAGTTCACTGTGTTCGTAAATGCCGGCTGGATCGGCGGTGGAAACGTACCCCAGATCTTCCGTGAGCTGGTCCGAGGCCAGCTAGACGTCCAGGCCATTTTCCTTGCGGGCAAAAACGAAGAGCTCCGTCTCGAGGCGGAGGAGATCGCACGTACGGCCAGATTCCCGGTGAAAGTCATCGGCTATTCGGATGAGATCGAAAAGCTGATGCAGTCAGCCAACGTGATGATCTCAAAACTCGGCGGCCTTACGACATTTGAGGCCCTTGCGTGCCGGCTACCCATCATCGCCGACGCTACGACCCCACCGATGCCGCAGGAGCGAGGCACCGTCAGCCTAATCGAACGTCGAGGTGCCGGCATCCTGCTTCATCGATCGACCGATATAGTCCCGACGATCCAGCACTTGCTCGCCGACAACGGCTCTTATGATCGCATGAAGTCCGCAACCGCTGGCATGACTATGCCAAATTCGACTGAATCTATCGTGCGGGAGATCAATGCGCTTCTCCCCGCACATTTTTCCGAATCTCGGGCAGCGGCTTAACTACCTGGTTTCGAATATCACCCAATACCCACGCTTTCCCAACCGTCTAGACTTATCGGACGAAATTATCTAACCTTTTCATTTATGCCGATTAACCAGGAGAAAAGGATTTGAGTCTCTTACTAGAAGGAAAGCGTGCGTTCATATCGGGCGGCACCCGCGGCATCGGAGCCGCGTTGTGCGAGGTTTTTGCCCGCGAAGGGGCCGATGTTGCTTTCAATTACCATTCCCGCGATGATCTCGCTGAAACGGTCAAGCAAAAGATCGAGGGCCATGGACGCAAAGCTCTTGCTTTTAAGGTCTCCGTCACTGATCGATACGGAATGAAGCACATCGCCCGCGAGATCAAGGATGCATGGGGGGCAATTAATGTCCTTGTGAACAACGCAGCGGTAAACAAACCTGATAATTTCGCTACTACGACGGACAAGAGCTGGGATTGGGTAGTCGATACCAACGTAAACAGTCTTTTCGCAGTTACCAAGCCTTTTTACAAGCAGATGATCCGCGAGCGAATGGGCTCGATACTTAATATCACCTCCGTCGGTGCCATTCGCAGCCTCCCGACATCCGTTCACTACGCTACGTCGAAGGCAGCTATGATCGGCTTTACCAAATGCCTTTCGCGTGAAGCCGCGAATTTCGGGATCACAGTAAATGCCATTGCTGCCGGTATTTTCGACACCGACCTCGGTAACACACTGCCAGAACGGCTGCTTCAGATGCACGATTTCTGGGTTTCGAAAGGCCGCCTCGGCCGGCCCGAAGAGCTGGCCGAATACGCCGCTTTTATGACATCCGACCGCAACAGCTTCATGAACGGAGAGATAGTTATCGTCGATGGCGGCGCCGTGACTTAAGGCGAAAGGACGGATTCTTTTAAATCAAGTATTCCGCTTCTATTAACCCGCCAATGTCACCCATCGGACAGTGACATATCGCACATCCCGGTATGGTCAGGATATGGACAAGATCCGGGGGGAATCCGACAGCATTCGTCCGAAGGTCGAATTCGCCGCCAGGTAAGCATCCCAACTTGTCTTGCTCGTGGCGTCGGTAAGATCCGTTCGCCCGACAAATGGTTGAAACAAACCCATTCGGGTTCGAGAGCCCGTAACGAAGGGCCGGGGCTAATCACCCCGGCCTTTTCTACATTACTTTTGATTAACAGTAGATTGTCAAAGATCGCATTCAGCTAATGATTGATGGTTCAGGCTTCTGACCACTCATAGCCAACACCTTCATATTTATATTCCGATTCCGGAGATTCCCGGTAAGGAACACCCAGTCGCCCTAATGCCTTTTCTAATAGCAGGGCCTTCTTCGGGTCGGAAAAGCTGACGCCCCGGGGGAGCTTGTTATAGATCGCATCAAAGGCCTCATATCGGTCGTCCTCGCCGATGTCCAGCACGGCCAGTTCTTTCGCCGTTACATCACGGTCTATCCGATCATTTTCAACACAATAGGGAATATTTACAAAAACCATAACGTCACCTCGATCTCCTGTTCCGACTATACATGGTATGTGATGCATTCTGCTTGCAGCACGACCAGACGTTTTCGATCATTCCGTCCTCGTAAAAAGCGAAAAGGGAAAGCAGGTCGTTTTTGACCGGTATCTGAACCTAATTTTTTTCCAGCAGCTTTGTCGTATGGTCGATAACGCTGTGTGGCTGAAGGTCATTGGTCTCCAACCGATCTCCCGATCGGGGCACCTGGAATGTGGACGCGGCACCGAGGTCAGGTAAAGCTGTATATGCCGCCGGCGAAGTGATATTCTGTTGGACTCCGCGCATGGCCTGCTGAATTTCAAACGGCAAGGGTGTTCGTGATTCAAACATCAGAGCATACGCTATTCGGAGGAGACCTCCGATGCCGAGCCCGAAAATCACTACACCGACGGGCCATGGTTCTATCCCAAAACCGAATTGCGAGATCAGGCCGACGATCGGAGCGATCACAAATGTCAGTAGGAACATGAAAAGACCTTGCCGAATTCCGCGTGAACGCGGCGAAATTCCCTTTGCGGCCGGAAGATCACTACTAGCAGTAACGCCGCCACTATCCAACAATCCTGTAACCCCGGTCAACAAGAATCCGCAACGAGAACAAAAGCTCGTTTCCTGAGAGATCCTCTCTTGACCGCATCTCGGACAAAACATCGGATGGCACCTACAAGAACGTACGAAGCATGACTAATTTAGTTCCGCGGGCAGGCGACCGCAGCGCCTTCCCCATTTTTATTACTTTTCAAGCTTTTCTTTCGCTCTGTCGACGAATATCTTTATCATCTCAGCAATGCGTTTGCTCATTTCGTTGCTAATGAGGGTTTCGCCCGCGATTCCGGCAAAATAATGAAGGTCACGGGCTGAGCGTCGGCGAAGTTCGACCATCTGTGAAAAGTGGACGAGGGTCACGTTTTTCGCTTTCTCGATAAAATCGGCTGAGTACCGAAGGAAATTTTCGGCCTCGGTTCGGACGGGTGACCATTCGATGCGGTCGTCGGAATGCTCGGCCAGCTCTACGGCAAATTTCTGCAGCATTGGCCCGACAAACGGGATCTCAGCCTGTATCTTCCAGTGCGCTACGCCCTTCGCATCGGTGTGGATCTGCTGGATCCCCGGCATTAACTCTGCAAAATTAGATACGTCGGTGAAGAACTCACGAACTTTGTCGACACTGGTTTTTACCTCGATATCGTTGCTATAACCCGCTTTTATTGTGAACATCGTTTAAATAGTCTAGGAAGTCAAGGACAGTCTAGGAAGTCTGGGAAGTCTGGAAAGTCGGCCGTCATACAATTGGCCATAAATGAAGGGTATGATGCCCGCTATGTCCTTAAATGATTGCTCAGAGCGAAAGTCATTTTACCGATCTCATCAGTACATTCGTAAATCGTTTCGAATTGAGTCTGATCGATGTATCCAAGGTCTAGTGCTAGATAGATGTGTGATTTCGTCTCTGCAATCGACCCCATCGCCATGTTCAGGAAATGGGCAAAATCCTTGTCGGTCCTGCGGCCCTGGCCCTCTGCAATATTTGCCATTATTAATACGGCCGACCGGCGGATCTGGCGCCTCAGGTCGAAGTCCTTCCCAAAATCCTCTGTTCCGCTGGCGAGATAAACTATTTTCGCCAGCTCCCTTGCCTTTTGCCAAGCCTGAATATCTTCAAACCTCTTAAAGCTCGCCATCCTTCCACGACTTCCTAGACTTCCCAGACTTCTTAAACTTGCTAGATTTTTAGAACGTTCCGGCAAAAACGAGCGAATTGAAGAACGGACGTGCGTTGGCCCTTGTCATTCCGCGGAAGAACGGGTCTTCGGCGAAGAGCACTACATGGCCGCGGCCATGTGTTTCGTCGACGACATAGGATGTGCCTTTCAGGAGCCGCTCGGTATTTCCTTCCCAGACAAAGCCCGAGATCGTAAGCGGCTTCCGCGTGTTTGCGTCAAAGACCAATGCATTTGTTCCTTCCTTCGAATGGCGGAAGAAATAGCCGCTGGCAAGCAAGACCGGCATTTCGTTACGGTCGACACCATACGTTAGATACGTTGTGCGGTCGACCGTGGCCCGCATTATCGCCCCGGGCAGCGGCTCGGGCACGTTGTTGGCATTCGCTGACGGGGATGCAATAGGGGGCAGGCCCGGAGCAACGCCGTCAAGCCGGTCGGAACCCAAAGCTGCACCGGCAGGATCAGGTGTCGGGGATGGCGAAGGAGTTGGGGATGACTCGGGTTTCTTGTCATCGCCGGTTTTGCCTTTCTGTTCGTCATCTTCGCTTCCGACGATCTTAACGGTACTAAGGCCGACATCTTTGAGGGCCGCAAAAACGGACGCCCCGCTAAGGGTCACGATCGTTCCGCCCTGCTGGACGAACTGCTTTAGCGCGGCCACGCCACCCGTACCGAACTGTGACATATACTGACCGGGCGATCCCTCTGGCAGTATCAGAATATTGTATTCTCTCAGGCCACCGCCCTTGATCCCCGTGAAGGTCATCGGTGTGAACTTCACATTATATTTATCGAAGTACCACCAGATCGAGCCGTACGATTCCTGCCTTACGCCTTCGTCGGCCGCTACCGCTATTTTCGGCTCACGAAGCGATAGTACCGCCTCGCCGCCGACGCTTGTATCGCCCTCTTCGGAATAGCCGGAATTGACCGCCGTGACGTTAACGCCCATTTCGCGCGCAAATCGGCCGACGGCGTCGTGCAGTGTGTCGGGATTTCGTGAAACGCGGATCACGAATGTGCCGGGTTTCCAGTTGCGCCCCCCGGCATTGAGTTGCCGAGTTGCCACAGCAACCTTATAACCAGCCTGCATAAGCCGCATAATGAAAGGCCCGGTCGAATCAGTCTCGTACGGCACTATATAAGATATTTGTGCGCGGCCGTTCACGCTGCCGAGCTTTGCGTTCGCGATATGAGCATCATCAACTATCGCGGAGGGCACATTTGGCGATTCCTCGGTCCACCACGCGTCCAGGCCGAATGCGAGCGGCATCGACCACGCAGTTATGTCATAAAATCCATAGTCCTCCTTCGGCTGGCCGCGGCCGCGCATCTGGTTGCGGCGAAATCGTGCCATGTTGTCCTCGACAAATGACTTATCCTGCGGGGTGTCCTGTTCCAGGACGGCCTTGAGATATATACGCTGCGGCTGGTCTAGGTCGATGATGTACGAACCGGCGGGAAAGGTGCGCCGGGCTGCTGTAGCCTCTTTTTCCATATAAGTACGGGCCGTCGGCGAAGTGAAAGACGAAGTTGCAACCTTGACCTCGACATTAGAAAGCCGGAGGACCTCGACCATTTCTGCTGCCTTTACACGGTCGCTCGTGGGGTCGATAACGACCCGCTTCAACTTCGACGCCGCATGATCCGCCATACCCTTTCGGCGAAACTCGTAAAAGTCCCTGATCCTTTCGGCCTTGTTTCGAGCTGTAGCTTCCAGAGTTGTCATTGAAGCAACGTAGTGCTTGGCGATAGATGAGCGAAACGTGACGATCGTGCCGTCATCACGCGTCCAACGCAACCCCTTCGGCCCGCCGCCGTCAGTCTCGTAGGTCATGCCGATCGCTCCATTGAGCGATGGGTACATATCCCAGTATCCCGGATAGAATGCGTCAAAAACGTCACGCACATAGTAATCCCATTTGTTCCGGTCAAATGCCGCCGCATTTGCCCGCCCGTAAATATCGAGCCACCGGTTATACATCGGCTGCGGCAGGTTCGGATTTATCGGCAGGGAAACCGGCGGGAAAAAGTACTGCGATGGCTGTCCATGATGATCGACCGCAAGCTGCGGGTGCCAGTCCATATATGCCTTCTGCATATTTCTCGATTCTTTTTGCGTGAATGCGAGCGTGTCGCGATTTAGATTAAAGCGATAGTGATTTACACGTCCCCATACTGCCCATGGCTCGCGTTTTTCAATAGCAAAACGGTCGGGCGAGCCAGTTGCCACCGAGTTGTACCAGGTGGCAAACCGCTCATGGCCGTCGGGATTCTCACCGGTCAGCACTAGCACGACCGTGTTCTTCAAGATATCAAGCGTGGCCGGCTCATTCGACGCGGCGAGCTGATAGATCACCTGCATAAAAGCCTCGAACGATGACGATTCATTGCCGTGTATCGTGTATGCCATCCAGGCTATCGAGGGATTATTCTGTGCGATAGTCGCTGCCTCGGATGGCGTTGTTCGTCGAGGGTCGGCGAGGCGGGCGTTCTGAGCCTTGATCTCGTCTAGCCTGGCGATATTCTCGGGCGCCGAGATGGCTACCAGATACTGCATTCGGTGCTCGTTCGTCGTTCCGATCTCCATGATCTTCACTCGGTCCGGTGCCGCCCGTCCGATCGCCTGAATGACCTGTTCCATCTGTCCGTATGTCGTATGGTGATCACCGACATCGAAACGGAGAATGCTCTGCGGCCGGGGTACATTTTGCCGGTATTCGCCACGCGTGTAGAAATCGAATTTCTCTTCCGTCTGTGCGAAAGACAGTTGACAATACGCCGTCAGCAGCATGCAGGCAGCCGCCAGGAATAATGATTTTGATTTCATGGTTAGGATCGCGATATTTGCTAGAATTTAGACAGTTTATACGCGAGGATTATATCAGATGATTCAAAAGAGCGAAAAATTCTGTCCTCGCTGCGGCTCATTAAGATTGAGGACCTGGGCGGAGCTGGATGAAGAACAACAAACGTTCACCAAACGGCTCCCCGGGTGCGTGGACTTCACCGACGAAGAACGTAAAAAGCACCGCTTCTGTACGCGGTGCTGGTTTGAGATCTCAGATCGCGATATTGGACCGATCACATCTTAACGACATTTACGGTTTTTTCCTCATCCGTGAATACCTTGATCTTTGTACCTTCCTTAATCTCCGCATTCTTGCCCTTCTTCAGGAATCCAAGCGGACCGAACAAAACTACCAAAGCCACGGTTGTTCCGGTCTTGTTGTCGCCGGCCTTACCTTTCGAAGCTCGCACTTTGAGCTTCTGATTATCGACGGTTGTGGTCGATTCAAGCCGTACATTCAGTTCACCGCCTCGTCCGAAAAAGCCGCTCTTTTTAGCATTTGAGACGACGCCCTTGATGACGGCTCCTTTGGCGATCACAACATTGCCGTTGACGACTACATCCTCGTCAACTTTGAAGTTGATGGGATCGTCCTCATGAGCAGTTTTACTCGAAATGCTCTCGGTAGTTACAGCCGAGATCTCGGTGCCATCCGGAATCACTACAGGGATCGAAGTGTGGGTCGCGGAATTGGCCAATGTGAACATTGACGAACATGTCGCCAGGCACAAAACAATTATTGAACTAGTAAGTCGCTTCATATTTATCTCCATTTTCTTTTTTTGTTACGGGAGGCAGCACTACGAAATGGATAGTGGCCGGATCCGACAACCCCTTGAGAGAGAATGAGAGTATCACTCTTATCGGTTTTGTGAAAGCAAAAATCGATAAAGAAGTCCCGCAACCGCGCTAATTGCCAAGGATCAAAGTTTTTTGGCTTTTCTTTGCGTCTCTGCATGGATCAGAATAGCCACAGGGTCTTCTCTTTAACTTTGTTCATAGCAACTGCGATGGAGACGGCGTCTATTTGGTCGTCGTTGCGGCCGTGGGGGAAGGAGCAGGCTTCGGTGATGAAGTTTTCGTTCCAGCGGCCGGCGACTAGTCTCACTCTCCCTTCTTCGGCGAGGGCGATCCATGGGAGGGCTCGGGTGAGCTTGTCTGTCTCAACCTTTACGCCGCGGAACTTCTTACCGAAGAGCTGTGGCATCCGTCTCAGGTCGGCAAGAAGTGCATGGCCGTTGGCAGAGAGCTCGATGCCGTGCTCGGTGCGTGTCTCAGTTTTGATGTAGTGCAGAAGCATCTTTCGCTGGAGCGGATAAGGGAGTCTTCCGGTGAAACACCCGTCGATATACATCACTCCGTCTTTGTCGTAAGCCACTTTCAATGTCGCGGAAGGATCGCAGTCGGGATTGGCTGCAAATGAAAGGTCATATCCTCGTTTCCAGTTGAGGTTCGGCGGAGCGACCTGGACTATCTGGAACCACGAACGCTTGAACATGCCTCCTTCGGTTGGGACGGGTTTTTGCTGATAGAGGGCTTCGAAGGAGTATCTTCCCATCCGCTTTCTTGTCCGCTCGAGCCATTTGATGTCGAATCTTTGCGGCCAAAGGGCCTCGCCGGGTGCTCGTCCGAGCAAGTCACCAGGAATATTGCACGCAGAGTTCGCAGAGGACGCAGAGTCGGGAATATCTGATGTTTGATCTGCGTCAACCGTCAAATGTTTCTGTGCCTCTGCGTTCTTAGCGTTCTCTGCGTTCAATGTCTCTGCTCTTTTGGCTTCTTTACGTTCACGAAGGATATCGCCGTAGTTTCGCTGGCGGTACTTTGGGATCGCTCCCATTGGCAATCCGGTGGGATTGTCGGCGGTCTTGAGCTTATTGTGAAACTCGTCGAGCGGGGTAATCTCTGGCGTAGACGTTTCAGGAAGGGCTCCCTCACCAACGAGCGAGCCACTCGCAAATTCCTCGCAAATAGCGGGCAGGTTGATCACATGCCATTCTTCACCGCCTTCTTCCTGCTGCTGTTTGAGGAGACGTCCGGCGAGGTCGTCTTCGTGCCAGCGGGTCTGGATTAAGATGACACTCGCGTCCGGTTCCAGGCGTGTCATCATGTCGTCGTTGAACCAGTGCCAGACCTTGTCGCGGTAAGAAGCAGACTCGGCCTGTTCGCGGCTTTTTATAGGATCATCGATCATCATCAGCTTTGCTCCATAGCCCGTGATGCCTCCGCCGACACCGACTGCTTTTACTCCACCGCCCTGACCGGTCTCCCATTCGGCGGCGGAGTTGATGATTCCCGAGCGAAATGGATTGCTGAGAGGCTCGTCATCTGTCGGACCGCGGGCACCCTTGCCTGCCATGCCGCCCGAGGCGGCAGATGCCGTACCGGGATCAAAACCCGTTGAGCTGCTTGAAGACCCGTCTTGATCCTGGCTGCTGCCGCAGCCG
>JBGSWW010000120.1:0-21153 GCA_041751735.1 Pyrinomonadaceae bacterium
CTCGAACCCGCGACCTCCAACGTGACAGGCTGGCGTTCTAACCAACTGAACTACGACCCCGCAAGAGTGGTGGGCACGAAGGGACTCGAACCCCTAACTTCCTCCTTGTAAGGGAGGCTGTCTACCAATTGACGTACGTGCCCGAAACCGACAGATCCTAAAAATTATTGCACGCCCGTGCCCTCGATTTTTCAAAAAACGTCGCCCAACCGAAAATTGAGCGAACCTTAATCCTAGAAAACAGCCCTTCTCTTGTCAAGCTGGACACCAGATTCGAAATACGCGGCCGGAGGTTTGTCTGAGCGGCAGAACATCCGCGGCGGGATATTAACTTTTACGCATCAATACGGGTTTCCGTCCAGAATCGCGGTTCGTTACTTCGTCATAGGTCAGCACAGTACCACCGTGACCGACGGCCCATCCTCGCCCGTTCGCGAAAACGATCTTCTCCAGCCTATGCGTTGTCCGTGACCCCCCGTCCGTCCATGTCATGCCTGAGTCTCGGGTGCGAATGATCACGCCGTTATCACCTACGGCCCATCCCATCAACGGGCTCGTGAAATATACGTCATTCAGGTCGACGGTCACTCCCGAGTTGACCTGCCGCCACAACCGGACGCCCACCGAACGAAAGATCCTGCCCTTCGTTCCGACGGCCCACCCGCCTTTGGCAGCAAAATCGACGGCGTTGAATTTGGTGTCCAAGTCGCCGATAAGGGTAGCCTTTTCCCACGTAAATCCCGCATCATCGGTAAAAAGGATCGTTCCGGCGGCTCCGACAATTGCTCCTGTGCGTTCGTTAGCGTACGCTCCGTCAAGCAAGAGATAACGCATGCCGGTCTGACGCTTACGCCACGAAACCTTGTCTTCCTGACGGCCAAAGAATGCCCCGCCTTCGCCGAACGCGGTCGCCCGGCCATCGTCGTGAAATAAAAGTTTGGTTACTATCTCGCGGCCTCCATCCTGGAATTCGACCTTTTCCCAGGTCCGGCCGCCGTCAACCGATCGCCGGAGATAAGAGGTCGGCTCCGATCCCCGCGCGTAAATGTTACGTTGGCATAATAGCCAACCTGTAGACTCATTCTCGAAGTAGATCTGCAGGAGTGTGTCGGTCGTGAACTTTTTAACCGCGATCCAGCTATCGCCGCCGTCCTCTGTAGAGAGCATTACGCCGTCACCGCCGACCATCCAGCCTTTTTTGTGGTCGAGGAAGTAAACGTCGCGGAACCACGCAAAACTATTAGTTTCCTGCCTGACCCAATCGGCGTTCGCTGATTGAACGCAGAATACAATGGCAATAATTAATATCAGCTTTGAGAGCGATCTCATTCTATTCAGGTTAGCCGTTCGCCAATGCATCAAAAGGGAACTCCAAACAGCATTCTCGCGACGCTTGCCTTGCCAAGTATGTCGAAAACTTTATCGATCGAGAACCCCTTGCCTGAAACAAAGACCTGGTCGCCCGGACTCAAGAAAACCATGTCCGCCTTGCCCTTCTCCATCTGTGCGAGGCTAACCATTCTCCGCGATAAACGGCCGTCCTTTCCATAACTTACGATATAGACCTTATTGCGGTCGCCGTTCTTCGTGACACCGCCCGATTCAATTATTGCCTCATAAACGCTGACCTTTCGATCCATGACCCTGACGCCCGGAGCAGCCACATTACCCATAACGCTGTATCGCGTGTTCATTGCTTTATCGAGCGTGACGGTGACCTTGGGATCTATAATGTACTCGTCGAGTTTTTTCGTGATCTCGGCGGCGATCTGTTCCACGGTTTTACCGGCGACCAGGATCCCCTCCCGTATCAACGGATATGAGATACGTGCGTTGGGCGGAATGGCGATGCTTGTCTTGCAATAGTCCGGGCATTGGCCGAAAACTTCCACTGAGATCACGTCGCTGGGGCCCAGCCGATACTCTTTCAGGTAGTTATCGTAATATGGAAGAATATCGTCTTTAGGAGGGTCGATGTCTTCCACAGACGGACCGATCGGGTCCTGAGTCACAGGCTGGGCCGGTTTTACAGTCTCTCGATCGGAGGCTGGTTCGGTGGAATCCTTCTTTGCCGGATCTGTTGACTGACAGATAGCGGACGCAGCGAATAACGCTATGCTGGTCACGGTCAATAAAACGTTTCTAATATACGACATTGCTTTCATCTTGCTTCCTCACAGAATTTGGATCGCTGACAACCGGCATTTGGATATAACCGGACATCAACGTCCTCCCTTTCCGAATAAGACGGTCTTTATCGTTTCGAAAACGATCACCATATCGAGCGTCAGGCTCTGGTTCTTGATGTAGTAAAGGTCATACTGCAGCTTCTGGATCGCATCACTTACCGAGGCCCCGTATGGATACTTGATCTGGGCCCACCCAGTGAGTCCGGGGGCGACCAGATGGCGGTGCTCGAAATACGGTATCTCCGTCGCGAGCTGCTTGACGAAGTGCGGACGTTCCGGCCGCGGACCCACGAAGTTCATGTCTCCTTTCAGGATGTTCCAGAATTGCGGTATCTCGTCGATACGCAGCTTCCTGATTATTTTACCGACCCGTGTTGTCCGTTCATCGTTTGACACCGCCCACAGCGGCTTTCCGTCTTTCTCCGCATCGGTTTTCATCGAACGGAACTTTATTACGTCAAAAACGTGGCCGTTCATTCCGACTCGTTCCTGCCGGTAAAAGATGGGGCCCCGCGAATCAAGTTTGATGAGGACCGCGGTCGCTATAGCAACCGGGAGCGACAGCACCAGGCCGATCAGCGCGAGTAGTCGGTGGATAAACTCGCGAAAAGCCATCTTGACAGGTGAGTCACGCCGTCGTCCCGCAAAGATGAGCCACGAAGGGCGAAGCATCTCGACGTGCACCTTGCCCGTGATCCTTTCGAAAAAGGATGTGCATTCCTCAATCGATACGTCACCGGCGAGGCTCATTTTCAACAGGGCCTCTGAAGGAAAGGCACCCCGCCGTTCTCTTACCGCAATAACAACGCGGTCGATCTTCTCGTTCCTAATAACATTTTCCAGATCGGCGGCTTTTCCCAGGATCTCGGAACGCCCCAGCTTTTCCCTCGGTTTGGCCCCGTTCTCTGAAACGAAACCAACGATGCGATACCCCGCGTCACGGCGTTCCCATACCGCCTCGGCCGTATCTAGGGCTGTTTGCCCCGTACCAACGACGAGGATCTTCTCACCGATACCAGGATGGCCGGTCAATGCATGGATGAAGATCCGCCACGAGAGCAGCAATCCCAGGACCAGCGGTACGGAAATCACGGAGACACCGCGGCCGAGAAGGAGCGGTGGATAGAAATAATAGGATATCGCGAGAATCACCCACGCGATGCCGAGGGCCTGTACCAGCCGGAGCAATAGCTCGCGGCGGTTGGTCATCACAATATAATCATAGAGATCGTAAAAGTAGAGGATGATAAGACAAACAACGGATGCGATTCCGATCTTTGCCCACCCATTCCTCGAGACCAGTTCATGCGCAGTAGCTTCGGAGCCGAGGCGTATATACATGGCAATGATCACGCCGCTGTAAAGTATTGCGGCGTCTGCCAGTAATAACCAGAAAATTCTGGGACTAAACCTCGATGAACCCATGACCTCTCTCTTTACGGACTCAATGTCTCATTCATCTTTCGATAGTTGTAATAGCCGTAGTTGTATTCTGATTCCTTCAGCACGTCCTCGCTCTGATTGAGAACCACACCAAGGAAGCGGTCCTTTGGTATCGGCTCGAGAGCCCTGTCGATCATGCTGTAACGTGTCTTATTGGCCCGGACGACCAGCATCGCACCGTCGGCGTGATTGATCAGTACGGTGGCATCTGTAAAGACACCCAGCGGCGGAGCATCGATGATTATGTAATCGAACATTTCTCTCGCTTCCCGAAGGATCTCCTTGAAACGCGGCCCCGAGATCAACTCCGCGACGTCCTTTCTAACGTCACCACCGGGCAGAATGTGCAAGCCGGAAGGTTCGAGTCTTACGATCGTTTCCGCCAGTGTCGCGTCACCCGAGAGGACGTGGGAAAGGCCTTTGTCTACCTCGATGCCTATGTAATCCGCCAGACTCGGTCGTCTAAGGTCGCTATCGATGACCAAAGCTCTCACGCCGTCTGTCTGCGCAAGCAGCCACGCCAGATTGAGTGCTGTAACCGACTTGCCTTCTCCCGGATTGACGCTCGCAACCACGATCGACTGGAGTTTCTGTCGCTGGCTTTTGTGGAGCACGTGTGTACGCAGACTCCGATACTCCTCGCAGTAACTCGAATCGGGGTTGGTTATCGCGACGAGACGAGGCTCAACGCGTTCGGGGTCGACAGTCCACTTGACGAAGTCAGGAAGTTGCCGACTTACCGTACGCGTTGAGCTTCCGGCGTTCAATTTTGCCCCGGCAGTGAACTCCGATCCCAAATCAGGGAGTGCCGTCCCGATCGTAGAATCTGGCTGCCCTATGAACGCCGAACCCGGGCTACCGATGACTAGATCTTCCGCTATCAACAAGTCGGGCGGCATATTAGGTCGCCTGCCCGCAGGGTCGAATGGGACGATATTCTCTGGAACGACGACGTCGCCACCAAAGGTCTCGGTACGCTTCTTTTGTAATGCTCTCAGGATGCTCATCTTGATGCTCCGCTAAAATTCCGACCGCGCGTTTTATATGCGATCGTTATTGATTAAATCGTCTGAACGAGCCGATCAGTTCCCCTAGCTCAAGAGCTACTTCATCGGCATCGGGTTTTTCAAACTGGTTTCCGTTGGCGGTGGAATGGCCGTTTGTGTGTCCGTTGGAATTCCCGTTTGTGGACGTGGCTCCATTGTTTTCCTCACTAGTGCTGTGTCCATTCCTGTCCGCGAAAAACATCTCTTCCTCAGCCTCAGGCCGGATCAATGGTCCCGGAGCCGAAGCCACATAGCCCGCTTCTGAAATGGCGTCGTTGTTCGGAAGCATGTCAAGGTTTTCCGCGACAGCCTCGATGATCTTTCGGCTTATCACCTGCTCACCGGCCGAATACGCGGCCAGCATCGCGTTGTCACAAATGTTATTGATCTGGCGGGGAATTCCTTCGGAACATCGAAAGATGAAATCTACTGCACCCGGCGTAAAAATATTCGGCTGGTCCGATCCAGCGATCAGCAGCCTTTCGGTTATATACCGGTCGACCTCATCGACATTCGGAAACGAGTGCATCGAACATCGCAGTGCAACTCGCTGTTTTAACTGCCTCAGATTTTTCTGGTTCAGCTTTTCGCGAAGCTCCGTCTGACCTGTGAGGACGATCTGCAGGTGCTTAGCGTTATCTGACTCAAAATTCAGAAGAAGGCGGATCTCTTCGAGAACGTAGTCTGATAGCTCATGGGCTTCGTCGATTATGATCACGGTCCTCAACCCACGACGGTGCCGTTCTTCCAATACCCGTCCGAGGGTATTTAGAAGCTCACTTTTATTCGACCATTCCTTGATACCCAGCATCTGGGTCACATGATGATAAAAATCATCGATCGACAGGCGGGGATTGAACACATAGGCGGCAAGGACGCTCGAATCTAAACGTCGGAGGATCCAGCGAAGCGCCGTCGTCTTTCCGGTGCCCACCTCGCCAGTCATTACGATCAGGCCCTTAGCGTTCTCCAACCCATAATACAGGCTTGCCAGAACCTCGTTATAGCTCGGTGTAAATACGATGAACCGCGGGTCCGGTGTTAAAGTGAACGGTGTATCAGTTAGCCCGAAAAACTCTTTGTACATAGATCCTCTCTGCGACGGCCTGTTTCAGCCGTTTGTTATGAAACCAACCTATCCAACAATCTTGTGGCCTGAAGAATCACGATGATCAAAGGGATTACCCCCAAGGCCGCTGCAACACCCGCTGAGAGCTTCAGCCAGTGAGATCTTCTCGTCCACAACTTTTCTCCCGGTGATAGAAGCGGTGGAACCGATGCCAGGACCGGGAGCCCTGTGTAGTGTTTTACGTCGTCTATATTCTGTATCTTGAACAACCTTGGAACTTCGAAAAGAGCGGCCAGAAACAACCCTATGAACAGCCCTATTCCTCCGCCGAGCAATGTCAACATAAAGCGTTTGGGGGCAACAGGAGATTGGGGCACATTCGCGGGGTCCTGAACTCGAATAGTTTCCCCTTGAGCGTTGGTTTCCACGCCCACGACTGTTTCGGCGTCGTTCTTCTTTTTCAGGATCTCGTCGTAAGTCTGTTTAGCGGACTGGTATTGGGCAGTAACGCCTTCCAATGCGACCTTTACGTTGGGTATCGAGTTGATCCTTGATTCGAGCATGGCGATCTGACCGCTGTTCTGCTGACGCTCGACGTCCTTCATCGTCAACTGCTGTTCGATCTGTCCGATCTGGGACTGGATCCTCTGATTTTCAAGTTCCAGGTTCTTCTTCTGGAGCTCGGCCTTTCGGCCCGTCGCCTGAGTGGCCACCTGCACCCGCTTGTCGGTATTTTTCCTTAAATTCTCAAATTCCTCGTTAACACGGTCGATCTCGCTCTGCTTGGCTATGACCGCGGGATGTTTCTCTTTGTAGACTTTCCGAAGATTATCCAGTTGTGCGTTCAGGTCGGCACGACGCTTGATCAATTCGCCGTAAGCCGGAGTGTCTTCAACCTGAGATACTTGTCGGGCCGTGTCCTGTGACTCTTTTTCGCCAAAATCTTCGATAAGGCGCATCTGGCGATTGTTAGCCGCGATCGCATCGCTCAGACGCCCTTTTTCGACGAATAATGTCTGCTTTTCCTTTGCGATCGTGTCGTCTCGGGACCTGACCCCCTCGAGTTGTGCAACCAGTCCCTGTTCGGACTCCGGAAGGGTCGCGACGTTTTGCATCATGATGTCTAAACGTTGCTTTTCCAGTTCATCGAGAACGATCTTTTTATCTTGCAGCTGCTTTTCGAAAAGGGCGTTCGTTGATTCCGCGATCTCAGTCGAGGTTTGTACCTGAGCATTGACATACTTGCTGGCAAGGTCAGCCGTCACGCTTCGAGCCGCTTGCGGATCCCGGTCCCGGTATCGGATCCTAAAGGCTGCGACCTTTTCGGTACCGGTCTCCTCAAGGTCGACGTTGATGTTCTTGTACATTTTCTCGACAATGAGCTCCAACGGCATTCCGGCCGAACGCTCCTGTTTGTAGAGGTCATATTTCTGCACGAGCGGTTCAAGCGAAGTACGGCTCAGGACCTCCTGGTTGATCGTTGACAGCCTTTGAGACAGGGCCTCGCTCGATAGTGCCTGCACCAGGCTGGATGAGACCGTTGGAGGCTTTACCGTAAGCAGCGAAGTTGATTCGTAGATGCTTGGCAACCGATAAACCACGTAACCTATAGCTATCGTGAGCGTGATCGTCGGCAGGACCATCAGCCATTTCTGCCGCTTCAAAATGGCTATAAGTTCACCGGGCTTTCGTTGTCTGAATTCAACACTCATTTCTTTCCTCTTTAGTTAGCCGCAAGCAGGCCGTGAGCATCCGTACGTTCTTTGTTGGAAAGTCCCTCAGGGAAACGCAGTGAAGCCTGAGCCTCCCGTTTCGCCCCGGAGGGATCTCCGGCTCGCGCAAGTGCCATTCCCAGCCTCACGCGGTACCCTGCATTAGGAGCCGTCCCGTTCTTTCGCGTCGCGGCCTCATACAGGGCGATCGCCCTTTTGAATTTTTCTATTGCGGGCGAAGTCAGCCCTTTTTGCAGGTAAACCCAGCCGAGGGTGTCATGGAAACCCGGGAAAGCCGGATTTTTGCTGACCGCCGCGGTTGCAAATTGTAAAGCTTCATCCAGATTTCCCTGCCGCTCGGCAATTAGCCATGCCAGATTGTTTGCCGCGATCGACAGGTCGGGGGAGGCCTCGAGAGCCTTTCGGTAAGCTGTCTCTGCTTCGTCGAATCGACCTCGGGAATCTTCGAGCATTCCGAGCAGCGTATATACCTGCGCAGTCGGTCTCATCCGGATCGCCATCTGATATTGAGAGATGGCTTCGTCGGTCCGATTCTGGCTTACCAGTAATGCAGCATAACCCGTGTAAGCCGGTAGATAATTCGGATCGGCGTCCATCGCAGCTAGGAGGTCCCTTTCAGTCGCAGACGAATTTCGCTCCGCCTGAGAAACCAATGATTTCAGGTAATGAAGTCCGGCGAGAAAAGTGGGATTAAGATCAGAACCTATTAGTTCTTCCGCCTTAGCTCGAGCATTGGCCAGCCGGCCGAGACGGATAGAGGTGTCGACAACTCCGCTGATCGCGTCAAAGTTTCCTGGATCCAGTGCTGAGGCTCTTTCGAAATATTCACTTGCCTGCTCGAAATTCCGTCCTGCCATCAGCGCTTTCGCGAGATTAACAACGGCGGATGACGACCTTGGTGAAGACTTCACAACGTCCTCCAGGTCGCTTCTTGCCTCTTTCAGTTTTCCAAGATCAAGATTTGCAAGGCCCCTGGATGTCAGGGCCTTCAGCCGAAGTTCTTTGATCGTCTGATGCTTATTTACGGCGTCAGGAAGAGTAAGACTGACCTTGTCGAGGAGGGCATTGGAAAGTTTTAGTGCATTCTCGGCTTCTCCGGCGGAGAATGCTGATTGGATACGCAGGACACCGCTTTTAAGATCGTTGGGATGATAACGCTCGAGATCCTGGATAAACGCATTCGCCAGGTCGATTTCTCCGGCAGCCAGCCGGGCCTGGGCCATCAGAAACAGAGGTTCCCTGCCGCTGGGCTGCTTCTTTAGCACCTCTTCAAAATCTTTGATCGCTTTATCGGTAGCGTTCTGCTGCAGATGGAGACGCCCGCGGAGCATAAGAGCTTCCGTGTCGCTATCGTCGACGGCAAATAAGGCCTCGAGTTGTTCGTTTACCTTAGCGTGGTCTTTGCGATCCAGATAGGCTAGGCCAAGTTTATACCTGGCCCGCGCATATTCCGGCGTGTCCGAGAGGATCTGGTCCAGAACAGCGAGTGATTCAGCACCTCGACCGGCCTTCTCATAAAAATCGGCAAGGTCGAGCCGGCTTTCAGGACTGTTACCCTGTATTTCGACCAGTTTGAGATAAGCCTGTTCAGCCTTGTCCATTTGGCGGCTGGTCAGGAAGAATTCTGCTATAGCCTCGCGAGCCTCGATGCCTGACTCATCAAGTGAAATAGCCTTTGCTAATTGCGTTTCGGCTTCCGGGTCTCTGTTCGAATACATCAGGAAGCGCCCATACTCGATGTGTCCGAGAATGGGATCGGCACTGGCAGCGATCCCGCCTTTTATAGCGTTTTCTGCTTCAGACGCATTTTCCCGCGTCATGTAAAAACGTTGGAGGCTGATATACGACTCGATTCTTTTAGGATCCAGTTGGATCGCCCTGTTAACGGCACCGACCACGTCCGAATCAGGCACGCCCTGGGCGGCCATAATAGACGCGGTAAGCATGTGGCCCTCGATAAAACGAGGATCGCTCTCGAGAATTTCGTCCCGGATGATCTCCGATTCACCGACCATCGGTGGGGTTAGCAGAAGGAAGTAGTTGCCGAGCTTTGCTTTGGCGTCGAGATTGGTACTGTCGATTTCGACGGTTTCGCGAAGCTCTTCCAAGGCCTCGTTAAACTGTCCGAGATTTTCGTATGACCTTGCGAGTCCCCAATGAGCCTTCGCCGAGTTCGGATCCGATTCGGCGGCCGAGCGAAACTGCATCAAGGCATCGTGAAACTTGCGTTGTTTAAGGTATTCTTCGCCTTTAGCTAGAAAGGTTTCGGTGGAGTGTCCGCAGGCAGTAAACAACAGCACCGCGAAAAACAGGACGGCAGATAGACGTGATGAGACAAGGCACTCTCGATGGGTCATATTGATATCGCCTGCAGACCATGCTTCCGGGCAAGGAACCACGATCTGCGTTTTTCGGCAACTGAAGATCCGCGGTCAAGGTGGTCCCGGATCCTGATTTCGATCGGCAAAAGAAAATCTTTTACCGGCATTTGTGAGATAGGTCTAATCGGATGTCGATTTCAGAAATATACAAATAAAACGGAGGAATTTGAGGTGGGATTACGCCGGAAAAATGACCGAATGGTGGGCAAGACGTTATTCCGGAATGAACGGGGTGAGTTCATCGACTAGTCGACCTGCCAGATCCACGCCGGCCTTTACAGCATCGGTTTCGTCATTTCCAACGCTTGTCATGACACGGACCATCGCGCCGTCGCTGCGGCGGCTTAAAACGCTGTCAATGACCGTATTCATCTTGTCCTGATATTCACTGGCTTCTATGCGGCCCCGTCCCTGGTACCAGTAGATCATGACCTCTTTATAAATACCGCTCTCGATGATATACCGGTGGGCCCTGAACGACCTTCCCTTGGGCGAGATAATATCGATATACTGCGGATCACTCATCACCCAGCCAGCGCCAGGCAAACAATTTTGGGGACTGTGGTAAGTTGCACCGGTGCGTTGAGATGCATAATACCCGACATACAGATTGGCCATCCGACCGTAAGGGAGTTTGTATTCCCGCATCGTATAATCGGTGGTCCGAAGAACTTTTTCGACCTGCTCATCAAACTTTATCTCGCCGCCACGCTGTTGCCATTCGCCCAGTTCAACAGGTAGTTCTGCGAGGCTTCTGCGCTGAACTTCGACCTCTCCCCGATGTATGAACCACTGAACTGCGGTCCCGCTCAGAAACAAGGCGAAAAAGAGTGGCCATACCGCCGCACTCCGACCCGCAATTCGTGAGAGATCAGTCGAAACCTCGGAAACTGTAGACCGCCGACCTCTCAGAAGTTTCCTCAAAATAAAATTCGAGCCGATCAGCAATACAAGTGCTCCCAAATAAACCAGCCACCCGGAGAGTTCGTGCCAGGTACCTTCAGTCGCCGGCCTGCCGTAATAATAAGTAAGCACCCCTGTGCCTGTAACTCGGGCCGCATTCGTCAATACGGCAATCGGCACGGCCAGGATCATAAGAAGGGCAGTCCGGATCAGATCGTTGGTCCAGAAGCCGCCGATCGGACCTTTTTCGTTCCGCCGTGTGAAATACCCGAGCACAAGGGCGAGAGTGACGAGCGTCATCAGCGACCTTATCCCGCTGCAGGCTTCGACAACCTCGAGCGCTATTGTCTGCGTCGACCCACGCGGAAGAATGTCGATAATATTCCCATTTCTCAACGCCGGAACATCAGCGACCCTGATCCCCCACACGGCGGCCTGCGACGCCCATATTTGCAGGGGAAAAGCGATGCGGTTGAAAACGATCTGCGGGATCGGAATCGACAGCAGAAGTAGCGCGAAAGGCACCAAAAGCATGTTCAAAACACGCATTCCGAACAGGTAGATCACGATCCCGGCGAGCATCAGGATCAACGAGGTTCTTTGCGTAAATAGCTCGGCAGCCAAGGTCCCTGCAAGAAGTAAAAGAACCGCAAAGCCAATGACCAGCCCGGTAACCCAAAGTGACCCGCTTAATGCGAGCGTCTTAAGCCGTGGCCATTCCCGCCAGACGATCATCGCTATAACGAAGGGAACAAGGAGCCCGTGTGAGTAGTTCTCGTCGGTCCACCAATCGCGTCCGAGTTTTACCAATACATCGAAGTACGAGAAAACCACGACGCTGATCAAAGCGACGATTTTGGCTATAGAGATTTTATTAGGAGGGTGATCGGGCATGGGCCAAGGATAAAGAAAGTCTGAATTAGGCCTATATTCCGACTTTGGCGATTGATCCTCTCTCGAGGTCAGTTTGTCCGTTCAACAATGAAATCGGCTAACGCCTCCAGGATGTCAGTATTAGTCCCCAGCGGCGAAATAGCCGCAATAGCCTCGTCGCGGATCATAGCGGCCAATTCCCGTGTCTTCGCAACTCCAAAATGTGCCGGGTAAGTTGCTTTAAGAGCATTGGCGTCTTTACCCGCTGTTTTCCCGAGTTCCTTTGTTTCCTGGGTGATATCTAACAGGTCATCGGTGATCTGAAATAGAAGGCCCAATTTAGCGGCGTATCTGTCCACCGCTTCGACGTCGCTGCCGGACGCAGCCGCAATCGCCGCACCCGCCGAAGCGGCCGCGCTGATAAGGGCCCCTGTTTTGTGTCGATGAATGCGTTCTAACTCCTCGATTGAGGTGCCTTTTCCTTCCGCATTCAGATCAAGCTGCTGCCCGCTCGCCATGCCCGCCGGCGTTCCGGAAGCTGTCGCAAGCTGCGAGATGATCCAGATCCTGCATTCCGCCGTTAGCCGGACATCTTCCGCGATCGCCTTGAAAGCGAGCGTCTGAAGCACGTCGCCCGCAAGTATGGCCGTCGCTTCGCCAAACTGGCGGTGACAGGTGGCTTTACCCCGGCGAAGGTCGTCATTGTCCATTGAAGGCAGATCGTCATGGATAAGCGAATAAGTATGGACCATTTCTATCGCCGCTGAGGTAGCAAGCAGATCGGCTCTCGCAGCACCCAAAACCTCCCCAACGCCGATAACAATTGCCGGCCGAACCCTTTTCCCACCTGCGAAAACACTCCAGCGGATCGCGGAATGGAGGTTCCTGGGCTCATCTGCTTCGGTCGGTATCAGCGAATCGAGAGTCGCGTCCACTACAGTTTTGACGCTGTCCAGATATTCCGCGAGGAGCGCCATAGGCAGAAATTATCTTTTATTATCAACGGATTATCAAAAGCCATATTTTTGCGAATCAGGCATTGATACTGTAGATTGCTGTTGTATCATGCCTGTTTCAGAAATCGAATTTCGAAATGCGCTATCCAGGTTTGCGAGCGGGGTCAGCGTGGTCACAACCAAAGACGGCCTCGGCCGTTTTTACGGGATCACAGTCTCGGCGTTCTGCTCAGTGTCGCTGGCGCCGCCGCTCGTTCTGATCTGCATAGAGAAAGAAACGGCCAGCCATTATGCCTTTGCAGAATCAGGAGCCTTCATCGTGAACGTGCTCAAATATTCTCAGGTGGAACTGTCCGAGCGATTCGCGGCACCCGCACCCGATAAATTTGAGAACGTCGCGCACACTTACGGTATATCCGAGATCCCTCGTCTTGACGGGGCTCTGGCGAATATCGAATGCCGTATCACGTCGATCTACGACGGCGGCGACCATTCGGTTATAGTCGGCTCGGTCGAATCGAGTGAGGTCGATGACGGTGAACCGTTACTTTACTTTCGCGGCCGTTATGCTTCGCCAAAAGACGATCTGGAAGCCGGTTTCGAGAATCGGTAGCAAAACTTGCTTGTACTTCGCCTTGTTGCCCCATATCTGGTTGATACAAGATATTGTAGATTTTTTTTATTGACTTTATTCTTGGATGGGTTTAGCATTGCCCTACTTGGGCCTTGTTTTCAGGTCGGACTTAAGCTCGAAATCCCAACTTTTTAATACTAAAATTCGTTTTCGAATACTGTTACAAATGTTAAAATAGTATTCTCCAGAGACGATCAGCGTTTGTTACCGTGTCACGAGAGGAGCGATCAAATATGAGCACTGTTTTAGAGTCGGCCGTAAGCAGCTTTCTGGAAAAAAATGGCGTGGGCACCGGCACCGCAACTTCGAGAGAATTCGCTCCTCTTGGGATGAACGCTCAGAAGATCGTTAGCAAAAGGTACTCGCTGAAAGACGAAAAAGGTGAGCCCATGGAAACATGGCCCGACATCGTTCGAAGGGTGATCGGTCATGTTTCCCTTGCAGAAACGGACCCTTTCAAGCGGAAGCTTTTTTATAACGACATGTCCGCGGTAATGCTCGCCCGCGAGTTTGTGCCAAACACGCCTTGCCTGGTAAATGCGGGTAAGCCAAAGGGCCAACTCGCGGCCTGCTTTGTCCTTAACGTGCCCGATTCGATCGAGGGCATCATGGAGCATGCACAAAACGTGGCGATCATACATCAGACCGGCGGCGGGACCGGAATGACCTACGAGTTCCTGCGTCCCGCTGGCTCAATGGTTAATTCGACCCGCGGCGTGGCTTCTGGCCCTGTGAGCTTCATGAACATCGTAAATCAGACGACCGAGGTCGTGAAGCAGGGCGGTGTCCGGCGCGGGGCCAATATGGGCATCCTTAGTGTATCGCACCCGGATATTTTGAGATTTATCCACGCAAAAAATGACCAGACGAGCCTGACCAACTTCAATATCTCGGTGACGGTAACGGACGCTTTTATGGAGGCGGTAGACCGCGGCATCTGGTTCCAAACCGAGTTTAACGGCGAGCTTTGGACGCAGCCTGTTTTTGACGCCGTCACAGGTAAAGACTATGCCGTTTACCGTCGAACGGACGGCTCGACGGCCACATTTGCCGATAAGCTTGCGTTCGAGATCGCCGATCTCTCTGAATGCACCATCGAGGAGCCACCGATGCCTGGAATGGTGTTCGCTCCCGACATTTGGAATCGCATTATCGCCTCGGCTCATAAATACGCCGAGCCGGGCATTATATTCATTGATGAGGTGAACCGGCACAATCACCTGATGGCGTCAATGGGCAAGATATACGCCTGTAACCCGTGTGGTGAGCAGCAGCTCCACTTTAATAATTCGTGCAATCTCGGATCTATCGACGTCGCAAAATTCTTCAATCGTTCTTCTGACGGCGAGCCGACGGTCGAATGGGAACGCCTTTCGCGCGTGACCCAGCTTTGCACCCAATTTCTGGATAACGTCGTCGATGCGGGCCACTTCCCGCTTCCAGAGATAACGGATGTAGTTAAACGAACGCGTCCGGTCGGACTAGGAATAATGGGCTTCGCTGATCTGTGTCTCAAAATGGGCGTAACATACGGCAGCGATGAGTCCATTCATCTGATGGAACGGATAATGGGCTTCGTCCGTCGCGAATCGTGGCTGGCATCGCTCAGGCTCGGCAAGGAAAAGGGCGTGTTCCCTGAGTTCGAAGCGAATCGCGATGCTTACGCGAAGTTCATCTACGACGATCTGGAAATCCCACGGGACATCCCGCTCACGCCTCGAAATTACGAGGTCACGACCATCGCCCCGACCGGGACCATCTCACTTCTCGCCGAAACCTCTTCGGGGATCGAACCTAATTTCTCCTGGGCCTATTTGCGGCAGGACACACTCGGCACTCGGACCTACGTTCACCCACTTGCGGCGGAAGCCCTAGGTAAAAAGGTCGATCAAATGGATGAGGAGTCTATAAAAGAGGCGGCCGAATACGTGGTGGAAAATGAGAGCGGGCTGCCGCCGCATTTTATCTCAGCCGTAAACATCAAATCGATGGAACACGTAAAGGTGCTGGCCGCTGCCCAGAAGCACGTCGATAATTCAATTTCTAAAACCTGCAACGGCGCCAACGATGACACGGTCGAGTCCGTAAATGAGCTTTACCAGCTCGCCCGCCGGTCAGGATGTAAGGCGGTCAGTTACTATCGCGACGGCAGCCGCGAGAACCAGGTCCTCAATTCGATGAAAGCCAAAGCAACCGACGTCCTGGAGACTAAGGAAGAGATCGACGAGGTGATCTCGGTCGCCGTGTCAGCGCGTCAGGTCCCGGCGCCACTGCATGTCGAGCGGCCGCGTGAGCTGCAGGGATCGACCTGGCGGATCCCTTTCGAGGGCCAGAATCTTTATGTCACGGTCAATCACGACGGCGAACGCATCCTGGAGATCTTTGTCGCCGGGCCGATAAGTGCGGGTGTAGGGCTGCTGACTTCGAAAATGCTTCGCGGCGGATTCGACGCTCAGGATGTCGCCCGTAGCTTGAACAAAGTCACGTCGACACATGCGGTATGGTTTAATGAAAGGCTTCTTACATCGCCCGAACAAGCGGTTGCCGAGTGCCTGCTGCTTATCGACCGCAGGCTGAACGGCCTTCCCGAATCAACGCGGGCCGCCGGCAAAACATCGGCTGTCGAAACCACGATGTCCACAATGGTCGGTGAATGCCCCGAATGCCGCGGCCAGCTCGAACATGCTTCGGGCTGCGACACCTGTCGTGACTGCGGATATTCGAAGTGCAAGTAGTTGTGTCTTCACCCGCCTCCGGCACTAGTCCTGCAAAGGTGGTGGAATTGAATGCCGGGGCTCTGCCCCTCGATTTGCGGCGAAGCTGTGCTTCGCCCTTTTGTCATTAATGCCCGTTGCGGCTCCGCCGCCGCTCTCGAGACTTACGTTTTTCGCGTAAAGGCATCTAAACTTTCAGCATGTACGTTTTAACTCGCAACGCCCTATTCCTGTTAACCGCCTTTTTTTGTTTCGGGCAAGCCTCCTTGATCGAAGGCCGATGGACCGAGCCCTCGCCGATCCCATTCGAGATTCAGGCCAGTCCGACGCCCACTCCTGCTCCGTCGGCGACTCCGGTCCCGAAACCGACCCAGACGCTCGAGGACCTGCAATCGCGGATACGTCAGCGGTTATTTGCACCGTCCGTTCGTCGCGGCCGGGTTGGCATAAAGATCGTATCGCTCGCGGGCGGCAAGCTGATTTTCGAACAGGAATCGGAGAAATACTTCATGCCGGCTTCGAATATGAAGAATTTCACGGTTGCCGCAGCGCTCGAGCGCCTAACCCCTGATTTCAGAATTGTGACAAGCGTTTACGCAGCTGCGATGCCGGATGAACAAGGCTCGATCCATGGCGACCTGCGAATCTTCGGCCGCGGAGACGTATCGCTCTCAGCCACATTTAATGACGGCGATCCATACAAGGGCATCGACATGCTCGCGGACAAGATCATCGCCGCCGGCGTCAAACGCATCGGAGGCAGCATCGTCGGAGACGAAAGTCACTTTAGAGGCAATCCGATTCCCGCGACCTGGGAATGGGATGATCTCCAGTGGTATTACGGGGCCGAGATCTCGGCATTGCAGGTAAATGACGGAGCCGTTGCATTATCGGTGACGCCCGGGCGGTCGGGTTATGCGTGCTGGGTAAACTTAAACCCCGCAAATACGTTGATCCAGGTCATCAACCTTTGCACCACGTCGGGCACAAGTCGGAACATCCAGGTCACAAAAAGGCTCGACCGGAACATCCTCGAGATCACGGGGACGATGCCTGTCGGGGACAAGGGCTTTCAGGGTAATGTATCTTTTTCCAGACCGGCAGATCTTTTCGTCGCCCTTCTCAAACAGCGCCTCGAAGCAAAAGGCGTTACTGTGGCAGGCGGCACGAGGCTGCAGCCCGCAAGTATCGCTGGCGAGCCGAATCAGGTCGAGATCGCACGGCTGGAATCGCCGCCGCTTTCGCAGATCGCCGCCCGCACCATGAAGCCGAGCCAGAACATGTATACCGAGACACTGCTCTGGACGCTCGGAGAGCATGCCCGCGCACGAACCAGTTATCCAAATGTCGGAGGTGTAACCGGTAAGACGGCCACTAGTGCGGAATTGGGCATCGGCGAGGTCAAAGGGTTTTTGAGAGAGATTGGCCTTTCTGAAGATGTCGTGATGCAGCATGATGGCAGCGGTCTGTCGCGCCATAATCTTGTCACGCCTGCTGCGGTCACGGCCCTTTACACCTACATGGCCCGGCAGAGCAGGCATTCTCAGGCGTGGCGTGACTCGCTCACGATCGGCGGCATCGACGGGACCCTGACCAACCGCTTCAGAGGCACCGCCGCCGCCGGGAATATCCGCGGCAAAACCGGCACGATAGGCCAGGTGTCCGCCCTGTCGGGATACATAACCACCGCCGCCGGCGAGCAGCTTGTATTCTCCATCCTCGTAAATGGCGTTCCCGAGACAGCGGCCCGGACATCCTTGATCGACGACATCGTTGTCGGCCTCGCCAATTTCAATGGCAGGGTAGATCAGTAAACGCGGATTTTCAAAAGCACTATCAGCTTGTTTTTAAATCAATTGCCTCCAGCTTTAGCTGGAGGTCGGTGGCAAACACAAGTGCGGCTTTAGCCGAAATCCTGGCAACATTCCCAATGTCGGCGCAATTTCTGTAAAAGGCCGGTCAATGCCGGCGTTTTACATGGCTGCGTAACGATTCGCTACCAGCGGTCGCTGCCGCCGTAATTACTCCCGCCGCCGCTGTATGACTCGTTCCCGCCGCGGCTTCGGTAGCCTCCACCGCCGCGGTCCTCTCGCGGCCGGGCCTCATTTACGACCAAATTGCGCCCGTCATATTCCTGCCCGTTGAATTGAGCAATTGCCGCCGTGGCATCGCCGTCCGAAGCCATTTCCACAAATCCGAATCCACGCGAGCGGCCGGTCTCACGATCGTAAACGACGTTTGCTGACTCAACCGCGCCGGCGGCGCCAAAATACTCCTGCAGGTCCTCGCTCGTCACGCGGAACGACAGGTTACCGACATATAATTTGACAGTTGGGGATCTTGGAACAATCGGGCCATATCACTCGGATATAAGTGGAGATAATTCGGGTGGTGGCATACGTGGGCCGTTTACTATACGGCCTGTCTTACCAAACAGCGTGCCGACGTACCCGGTTCTTTGGGCCCACGACGCGGTCCGCGAGCGTACACTTTCGTTTGACGGTGAGTCCGAAGGCTTACCCAGAACGGCTACTGATCCCGCAGAACAAAGAGCGGTGGATGCCAAAGTCGCGAATGTCTGGGCTTCGGCCTCGCAATGCCATTTCAATCGAGATTTTCGTTTCAATAGTCAGGCGACGGCAATGCAATTTACTCCACGGCTAACTATGGGAGGCCGCGCTTGGGTTTCTATAAAATTAACATCTACGGATCTCGAAAAGATTCTCGTGTTGTGGGGAAATTCGGCTTTGGGAATACTCTTGTATTGGTGGCATGCTAATAAGCAGCAATCTGGAAGGGGTAGTATTGGAATCTCTGCGCTCCAAACCTTGCCGGTACTAGATATTCGGAATCTGGACAAAGGACAATTAACCGAAGCAACTAAACTTTTCGACGAGATTTCCAAAAAACCGTTACTTCCCCTACATCAGATGGAAGTTGATATGACCCGCATAGAGCTGGATACGAAGTTTTTTACTCGCGTGTTGGGAGTACAACCTTCGATTCTTGCTTCAGGAGGCCAGCTCGATCTTTTGCGAAGGAAAATGGCCTTAGAACCTTCGATATGCGGAGCAAAACTTCCAAAGTAACAGCCTAAACCTTAGAGAAGTGTTTTAAGGTTTACTTCGCCGGGGCTTTCATTGCTTTAAGGACATTTTTTCTCTGTTTGTATGTAGCGATATAGGTCGACTTAAGACCGGCGTTTAGCACCTGCCAAAGTTGTGTCCCTGCAAAATTCTTCACCTCGCCGGTTGCCGGAAAAAAAAGACCACGTGCTATCACGCCTTTAGCCTTGACGTAGTCCTCTTTTACGGGATCACTCGTCAGTATTCCTTCACGTTGGCTGTGAGACTGAATACGAGCGGCTTTATTTACACTTAAACCATAAATGTCGTTATCCATTATTTCTACACGCCCCGTATGTATGCCCGCCCGAATTCCAATGTAGTCGCGCCCCGTATTCTTAGAAAACGCTAATGCAAATTCAACCGCTTCTACGGAATTTCGAAAGGCGATCATAAATGCATCCCCGATGACCTTGACGACATGATGGTCGAATTCAGCTGCCAACTTGCGGCCGATTCTGAAATGTTCGGCAAGGTCAACAATCCATCTATCGTCGCCTATGCTTTGGCCAAGGGCTGTTGAAGATACAATGTCGGTGAACACCAAAGTTAAGGATAAGTGCTTTACTCCTGCCCAATCTTCTAGAGATCTAGTCATAAGAGCTTCCTCAAACAGACTGCCTGCATGTTAGACATGGGTTTGTCATGGGATAATATTGCTCGAGCGATTGAAATATTAGACGCGGAGAGAATTTTTGTAAAGCGAGTAATTTGAGATCGGATGGCGCGTCTTTGATCGAAATTGAGCTTTCGAGGTCTATCGAATGGAAGAGTGGGAAGAAATACGTGATGTCAACTTAGTTGAGGAGCTTAACATACCTGTAATTGGAGGAAAATTGACCTGCTTCTTCCGCGTAAATTGGGTAGTTGCGAAAATGGCTTTTCAACATGCGTTCCCAGAAGAACAAGGCAAACTGTTTTTCATTGAAAGGAAAGAATGCCGAGATTTCGCATTAAGTCAAACACATCTTTATAAGACAGATTGGAAAATTACATTTGCTTCGAACGGTCCTGACCGACGATATAACACGGGCTTCATAGTCATCTCAGCCCGCTCGTTTCCCCTGTTTTACGATGCCATACAATTAGCATTGGAACGTTTGGAAATATTGAGGCGAGCAACCACCACCGGAACCTATCACGAAAAAGTCGGCTTACCTTATATCAGTAGTCTCGAGGTGATATCTGAGAATTCGTTTCAGGGGATTCGCTTTCGTTATTCGAATGGGACGTCGGAGTTCTATTTGCCGGTAGCATTGACAGATGTTGAGCGAATTATCACTGCTCTGTCCAATGTACCGGCTCTAGCCACCGAATTGATGTCACAGTCAGAGCAACTCAAATAAACCCGCGCAACAATCGAAATAGCGAAGCTTAGCGGCGTTCTTCTTCCATCATTTCGACCCACAATTTTAGCGTCAGGTCTTCGCGTTCGGGGTTGCCGAGGTAGATTCGGAGCTCGTTATGGTATCGCTTCGTTAGAATATCCAGATCAAAGGGCACAACTTTGGCGAGGAATGCAACGTCCTAGCGGTCGATGTCGCCGTTTCATTCGATCTTGGCGAGGGCTAAATCGTACGGGTCGAGGGCGAAAAGTCGAAGATTTGAAAGTGCCGGGAAAGACCTCGCCGAGGCGGTCCTCATAATTTTCGGGGAGAGTTGCAACTCCTACCGGGTCGAGGTACAAACCGGATCTTTTGTACATTTCCGAGCCTAGCCCGGCCTTTTCGAAAAGCCCGGGCGGACGCCTTACCAACGTGAGCACATCGATATCCGAAGTTTCGCGCTCACGGCCGTAGACAACGGTAACGACGAAGCCGCCAAGGCAGTGCAGATAGGTTTCCTCATAGACGAACGCGTCGATCTCGTTCAGGAAAGAAAGCCATGGTTCCGGGATCTTACTAGACATAGCGGACTAGCTTCGGCGACAGGCTCGCCAGTATTCGCCAGTGTTTGGCGTCGTCCGTTCGATTTGTTAGAAGCCATCGTCGTTCGGCATTGGTCATCGAATCGTAGCAGAGCGTGCCTTCGCGTTCCAGTATAGAGGGTTCGAGCTCGGCTTCGCGGCGCATAAGTCGGGCCGCCGT
>JBGSWW010000121.1:0-36191 GCA_041751735.1 Pyrinomonadaceae bacterium
ATGCGAGCGACCGAACCGGCTGATTCTTCGCCGCCGGCGCCGCCCGAAGTATTGTCTTTGAAAAAGCGGAGCGCATTGTTTGAATCAATAACTGCAAGATTATTCGAATCCACGAAGGAAAATTGCTGAACGCCGTTGAGATATGCCGTCACCGCTCCCGCCGCCGTGCGGGTGAGCACAATCTGCACATAGGTATTGGCGGGAATCGGAGTCGGGCCGGTGCCAAAGCCGCTATAGAAGGTCAGGAAACCGTTACTAATATAAACTCCGGTATCGCTTGTTCCATTCTTAAATTCAAGAACGCGGCGAAAGCCGTCAGCATTGGCAAACTTGACCAGTGCGACGATCGTATAGGCATCGTTGGCAATCGTGCCCGTCGTCGGCTGGAGTTGACCGCCGTTACCCTGAGGGAACTGCAGTACGAGTCGCGAAACTCCGTTGACCGTATCGGTTGCAAATGTATTACTTCCCACTCCGATGTCGGTCAGCTCAAGCGCGCCTCCGACGCTGCTTGAACGCGTGCCCTGAAGTTGATAATCAGCCGACGTCGCGCACGATGTCGGCGGCTGAGTTTCATTGTCGGCAATCGTTCCTATTGCCGGATTAGTACCGCTAATCGTCGCGTTGGTAGGCGCAGACAGTGTAAGGGTGAAGTTTTCCGTCCCTTCGACCTGCAGATCATCGAGAGTCGGAACGGTAATCGTCTGCGTCAACGTTGTGGTATTTGCAAGAAAGGTCAACGTGCCGCTCGACGCGGTGTAATCGCTTCCCGCTGTTGCCAGGCCATTTGCAGTTGCATAATTGACCGTCACTTGCGAAGTCGGCTGACCCGACAAAGCAACGGTAAAGACGTTGGGAGCTGACGGTTCTGCACCGGCTGTCGTGTTGACTATTGAAAGCGTCGGCTGAGTTTCATTGTCGGCAATTGTTCCAATTGCCGAATTAGTACCGCTAATCGTTGTGTTGGTTGGCGCAGACAGTGTAAGGGTGAAGTTCTCCGTCCCTTCGACCTGCAGATCGTCGAGCGTCGGAACGGTAATTGTCTGCGTCAACGTTGTGGTATTTGCAAGAAAGGTCAACGTGCCGCTCGTCGCGGTGTAATCGCTTCCCGCTGTTGCCGTGCCATTTGCCGTTGCATAATTGACCGTCACTTGCGAAGTCGTCTGACCCGACAATGTAACGGTAAAGACGTTGGGCGCTGACGGTTCTGCACCGGCTGTCGTGTTGACTATTGAAAGCGTCGGCATGGGTGACGGGCCTGGATTCGTGCAAGTTTCGCCGGGCAGTTTGTCCAGTGCCGCAACCTGTTCCGGAGTCAGCACACGGTTGAAAATGCGGATTCGCGCCACCGAGCCGGCCGAGTAAGCGGGGCCGGCGTTTCCCGGATTGTTAAAAAAGCGCAGCATATTAAACTGCGGATGGATGATTCCATCGGCGTTTGCGTGATCGAGCCGGTACTCCAGCTCGCCGTCAACATAGCCGGTTTCTATTCCGGCATTGCCGGGACTGACATCAGTGCCCTGGCGAGTGAGCACCACTTGAACATATTTGTTAGCCTTTATAGGGCTGCCAGTGCCGACTCCTACGCCCACTGCGTCACTAGTGGAATTGTCAAACCGAAGGTTGTTTTGGACATCGGCATAGATACCTCTGCTGAACTGCAGGCCGTTCTTGAAATCGACGATGGCACGAGAGCTGTCCTGCTCCGCAAACTTGAACAGCATCACAATGCTGTAGGTCTTGTTGTCTGTGGTTAAGCCGTTCGTAGCCAGCGATAGGCCGTTGCCCTTGGGAAAGTTTAAGACTGTGCGCGGAGCGCAGCCGGGAACCGTATCCATCGCAAAGCTATTGGCTCCGTTCCCGCCGGTGATAATGTCAGTCAGGTCGGGGCCGCCGCCGGAACTTGCACGGGTGTTTTGAAACTGGTAATCGGCTGTCAATCCCGGCGGGCCGCCGGGCGTCGGTACCGGATTTCCCCCGGTACACTTGCCCTCGCCCCCCGAGTTAAAAATAGCCAGTACGTCGCCGGCCGTCAGCGCCGTGTTGTAAAAGCTCACCTCGTCGAGCATGCCTTGAAAGGTGTTCGACGAGTCGGGATTGATGCCGTCGCCGATTTTCAACGGATTGTTGAAGGTGGTGACGAACGGACTGCTCGATCCGTCGAATACTCCGTTTACATACAGGTTCATTTTGCTTCCGTCATAAACAAGAGCGGCGTGCGTCCACTCGTTCAAGGGAATAACGGCATTGGAATTGATTACGGCATCCCGATTTTGATATACCAGCTTGTTATTGACAATGTAAAGTGCGCCGAAGTTGGGAGGGGCGCCGTTGTAACTGTTCGAGATCAAGTGCTGGTATCCCGCGTCACGGGCCGGATTGAGCCAGAATTCGACCGAGAAATTCGAGCCGAGGTTAAGTGTGGGCAATGTGACACTCGTCCGGGGTTGAGGAGCCTGGGCGCCGTCGAACCCGAAGGCTTGACCGACCTTGCCGGAAGCGGGATACGTAACGCTGGGTGTTGCCGTGCCGTTCGCGGTGCCGCGGCTATCGTCAGCATTCCCTTGGCCCCGATACCAGTTGGTCAGAGACAGCGGCGGCGCGAAGCAACCTCCGCCCGGCGTCGGTGTTCCAACAGTCGGCACCCGGCCCCAGTGAGGGTGCGTACCTCCATTTGTAGTGATTTGTGTCGCAACAGACGTCCCATCGACATCCTTCACGAAAATCTGCATGCGACTGTTGTCAGGGCGAGTGAAGACTATTTTTTTGCCGTCAGGAGACCAACTTGCGTTGTCCTCATCCTGGTGGCTCATCGTAATGTTAGTTTGGTTTGAACCGTCGGAATTCATTATGAATATTTCGTCGTTGCCTCCAGCACTCTTCGTAAAGGCGATCTTTGTGCCGTCCGGAGACCACGCTGGCTGCGTACCAAGCGTTGGCGTGTTAAGTCGATTCAGAGCCGTTCCGTCGGGGTTCATCACGTAGATCTCGGCGTTACCGTTCCGACCGCTCGCAAACGCGATCTTGGTTCCATCAGGAGACCAAGTAGGGTAATTATCCGCCTCAGGGTTATTAGTGAGGTTTACCTGATTCGATCCGTCAGCGTTCATCACGTATATCTCTGCCTTGCGAATAGACCCGGTCCCGTCACGAATACTTTCGAACGCGATCTTTGTTCCATCGGGCGACCAGGCAGGCCTAGTCCCTAAGGCTGGTGGTGTAAGCCGGGTTGGCAACTTACCCTCGCCGTTCATCACGTAAATCTCGCCTTCATCGCCAAGCGCTGGGGGACGGGTGTATGCGATTTTCGTCCCATCAGGTGACCATGCCGGTTCTGAATCGATCAGATTATTGTCGGTCAGACGTTTTAGTGCCGAACCGTCGGGGTCAATTAAGTAGATCTCGCCAGAAATGTGTTCATCGTAGCCAACGAAGGCGATCTTTCCGTTCGTCGCACCAGTCGTACCGGTACCAGTACCCCCGCTACAGGCAGGCTGGAAGCGAACCGAACCATGACCCCTTCCCGGATTGCCTGCCTCGATGGGCACAAAGTAGGACTGAGCTCCGGCAGCGGTGAATGGCGCCCGGATGAAGACCGGGGGTTCGCCGGCACTTCCCCCACCAGCGAGGATCGCGAGTTGACCATCGCCGCTTATGCCTACATCCTCGAAATTGCTAGTGGGGCCAGCGCTTGGTGGCAATGGCAGCGATTCAACCGTCGAACTGCTTGTGAATGGCGCGCTGATAGCATAAGCAGCTCGAGGAAAGCCGGCCGCGATAGCTTTCGTGCCGTCGGGTGTAACCATCATTCCGTAGACGGCCGTCGGAAGTGCGAGTGTCTCGCCCACGCTCGCCCCGGAAAAAGGTGCTTTAAAGACATGGATAGAGGAATCGCCGTCCCCTAGGAGCAGCGTATTCCCATCAGGCGTAATAGCGATAACCTGCCCCTTAGAAGGAATCTCAAACGCCACCGAATTGTAAGGCGGATCAAGCACCGAGACGCCTTTCGGATGGGCGACGAAGGCCCGTCCTGCGCCGTTGAAGACTATCGCTTGTGTTTGGGCTGTCCCGACCGCCGCGGGTAGCGTAATTCGTTCGATGGCCGACGACGCATTAAAAGGCGCCCGAACTACAAAAAGAGTACTGTTTCCGCCCATCGCGAGAGCTGCGCTCTCGTCCGGTGCTACGGCAACTGTCCCGGCGCCGATGTACCCGGCTCCTAGATTGATGGTATGCAGCTTTGTGCCCGTCGAGACTTGAAAGACAAAGATACCCTCGGAAGCCTGGAGGTTTTCGGCATCGGCGACGAGTACATGGTCCGCACCATAAAAGGCTAAGCCTTGAGGTCCACCTGAGCCGAAGCCCGGCAAGCCGCCGACGACCCGCTGTTGGGGAGTATTTGAGGCCAGCGCATCGGGAAAGAATACAACGCTACGGCTCGTATTCGATGTTGTGAGGGCCGCGATCGGCTTTCCACAATCAGCTGTAGGAGGCCCGCCGGTCCCGATAGTGAAGGTATCGGTCGCGAGCAGGATGCCATTGTAGAAAACACGCACCTGCCAGTTTCCGGGCAGCCCGGCCGCATCTGTGCCGGCGATACTCATTCCATCCCAGAAACAAATGTTCGAGTTGGTGTTGTTTATGGGCGCCTGGAACTGCTTGAATATTGTCCCGTTGGGCTGCACCCATTCCCACCGGACAACGGAGCCATTTTGATGGCCCGAGATCGACGTCCACTGCAGTACGGTCGCATCGGTCGCAGCGAAGCTGGTTTTAGCTACTGGCGTTGAACAGCCGTTGGGTATGGGCCCGGCCGTGGTGAGGTGTTCGAAGACGGTCGGTGGCGGAACCGCGGTGATCGTGAAGTTATCTGTCGCGATCAGGACACCGTTGTAGAAAACGCGCACCTGCCAATTACCCGGCAACTCTGCCGCGGGCGTACCCGCGATGCTCATTCCGTCAAAGAAACAGATATTAGAATTGGTGTTGTGGATCGTCCCCGTGAATTGCTTGAATATCGAGCCGTTAGGCTGCACCCATTCCCATCGAACTACCGATCCCGTTAAGTTGCCCGAGATCGATGTCCATTGCAGCACAGTCGCATCGAGCGTCGTAAATGTGGTCTTTGCGGTCGGCGTTGCGCAGCCGTTCGGTATCGGGCCCGCCGTCGTCAGGTGCTCGAAGACAGTCGGCGGGGGCGGAGCACTGATCGTGAAGTTGTCCGTTACGATCAGTACACCGTTGTAGAACACGCGCACTTGCCAGTTGCCGATCAATTGCGCCGCGGGTGTGCCGGCGATGCTCATTCCGTCAAAGAAGCAGATATTGGAATTGGTGTTGTTTATCGTGGCGTCAAACTGCTTGAATATCGAACCATTGGGCTGCACCCACTCCCAACGGACGACCGAGCCGTTCAGGTTGCCCGTAACGGACGTCCATTGGAGTACTGTCGGATCGAGCGTCGTGAAGCTCGTTCTTGCTGTCGGGGTTCCGCAGCCGTCGGGGATCGGCCCGGGAGTAGTAACATGCTCGAACACAGTTGGCGGAGGCGGCGCGCTGATCGTAAAGTTATCTGTTGTGATCAGACTATCGTTATAGAAAACGCGCACCTGCCAATTCCCCGGCAATTGGGCCGCCGCCGTGCCCGCGATGTCCATTCCGTCCCAGAAGCATATATTTGGATTAGTATTATTGATCGTGCCCTGAGAATTCCTAAAAATCGAGCCGTTGGGCTGTACCCATTCCACTCGAACGATCGAGCCAGTCTGAGATCCAGACACCGATGTCCAATGCAGTACCGTAGCATCGAGAGTATGAAAGCTAGTCTTCACTGGGGGCGTTCCGCATCCGTCAGGGATCGGGCCGGCGGTCGTAAGATGCTGCTGAACAACCAGTGGCGGCGTAGGAGATGGAGTCGGCGTTGGCGTCAGCGTAGGAGATGGGGTCGTTCCGACGCCGGTCGAGGTTATCGAATCGATCCTAACACCCTGCACTCCGACCGAAGAGTCTGTCGCACGTCTGAATCGAAAGGCCCAGTTTTGACCATTTGCTGAAACCGGGAGATTGACGATAGTAGTCACATATCCAAAGGAGTTGCCGGTCCAAGCTAATCTCCCTCCTATCGGATTGCCAGTGCCGCTGTTAATAGTGCTGTCGTACCCACCGGCGCCGAAGGTTGCGCTCGCCACTAGAATGTCCTGAAAAGCACCGCCGTTTATCGACACCTCGAGCACTGCCCCGTCAAATCCACTTTCCAGACTATTAACCCGTCTAAAGTTGACCGATGCCGATGTCGATGAAACCAAATACGCTGGACTAGTTATCACCTCGTCGGAAATACAACTGGGACTGTTCGCAAAAAGGGCGTTTGGGCTCGTATCCCAAGGTGGTGAAGGAGTTCCCGATGTCGAAGTCACCCAACGAGCAGAACTCGGCTCCCCCGCACAACCGGTTATCGTCGTCGCCGTCCATCCTGCGGGAAGCGAAGGAGCAGTGACGCTATCAAAATTCTCAAAAAGGGTTCCGCCCGTCGGTGGTGAAGGACTAGGAGTCGGGGTCGGCGTTTGTCCCGTTTTGCACTTGCCAGCCGCACCGGCGTTGTAGATCGCCTGGATCTCGGATTGGGCGAGCGCGCGTGAAAAGATCTCGACCTCGTCGATCATCCCGGCGAAGAACCGCGGAAGACTGGATTCCTCCTTCCCAATTGCAACGGCTCTGTCAGTAACATGCAGGGGGTTGCTGCCCGCCTGCGATTGAGTGCTGACCAAAACCCCATTGATATAGATCGAGAAAGTGGTGTTGGCCGGCTCATAGGTCATCGCCACGTGGGACCACTGATTGAGAGGTATAGTGCCGCCTTCGATGTTGGGCTCGGCACCGCTGATAAAATGAACGGCGCTGAAAAGCTTCAGCGTGCCGCCCCGGTTTACCGTCCACAGACCGTAGGAATCCGCATTCGGCCCCGTGCTAAAGTCTTGTCCCCATTTAGTCATTACCGCGTCGAGAGTATTTTCAGCAGGCATCGCGGACGGATTTATCCAGGCGTCTATCGTGATCGCTCCTGATAACTTTAGGCTAGCCGGGTTGCCTAGCGAAACATACCCGGTCGTTCCGTTAAAACTGAACGCCTGGCCCACTTTGCCTGTTGCAGTTGCCGTCGCTCCTCCCTGCAACCCTCCATGATTTGTACCCTTTATGTCGTTGGCATCCCCGTCCGCCGACCACCAGCTGATCATATTTGCGGGGGGTGCAACGCAAGTCCCTATCGGCGGTGATGGTGAAGGGCTTGGCCCCGTGCATGTAGTAGTATCAATGCTCAATTCCCAGCCGCCGGACAGACTCCCGCCGTCGGAATTAAAAGCATCGACAACATATAGTGACCATGTTCCGTTGGGGCTTGTGCCATTAAAGGCCGACAAGGCGGCCGTGACACTCGTCGGGACCGGAGCGGGCGAGGGGAAACTGTCGCCGGCCGAAATATTCGTTGGCCGGTATGTACCCGAAGTCAGCGGGGCTGCCGACATGGGTATGGCGGAGGAATCATCGAGGGTTAGAACTAAACCAGATACTGCAGTGGAACCCCCGACATCAGACAGTATTATCGTGTTCTGCCCCCCGGGACCTACGAGAAGTATGTCTACATCGCTTGGAAATGTGTGGCCGAAGCCGTTCAGCTTAACGGTCACCTTTGTTACCGTTCCGGTAAGTCCCGCAACCGTCACGTTCGACGGGTACGGGGACGCTGTTCCGGAACTGGGAATCGTGATGGCCGCGGTGTTAGCTGCGGTAGTGCAGGCTGTCGGAACGAGCAGATCGAGGGATAATTTTTCCTGCTCCGATCCCACTTTGGAGGCTGCCTCGGACAGAGCCGTGTTCTCGGAAAAGCCCAACAAATTGTTCTTTTCAGTCAGTGCGGTTCTGCTCCATGCGAAACCTGCGATTACAATTGCTGCAGCGATAAGAGCCGTGCGAAAGTATTTCATTTGGATTACTGCACCGGCCGTCGTCAGCAGCGATCGCTAACGCATATTTTTTCTATAGAAACAGAAACTGGTCCGGTGAGATGCAGAATAGGCCCTTTCTTTGCCAAAAGTAACGAAAAAATAACGATATTCTTACGAAATTTAGAGCGCTGCATGTTATTCAAACCAATCCCGAATAACGGTAGTGTGATGTTGACCTTTGACACGAAACTTAGGGTGAAATCTGATAACATCATAAAAGGTCGCCCGGTTGATTTCCCGGCGACCCTTTAAGTTCCATCATCCGTGCGGCCGGTACTAAATCACTTCATCCGCCAGTGGAAATGACCCTCGTGCTTTTTCCACGGAAAGATTACATTTTTAGCTTTTCTCCCATCGGCCAGATTTATGTCCTTGATCGCATTCCAGAACGTGCTGGTGCTAATCTGTTCAAACGTTACACCTACCATCAAAATATTCGAGCCGAGGGGGCTGTTTAGTTGTTGAATGATTTTTTGCGCAGTAGCCGCATTTCTAGCGTTATATCCGTCAAACCATCCGTCTGCATCAACACCTTTTTGATGAGAGCCATGGTCAGGCTCAAAATCTCCGGCGTTCATATTACTAAAGTCCCCCCAGAGCATTCCGCTGTACCCTTCCGCCAGAGTCTTTAGGCTTGGTCTAGCCCAATCGTCGCCGCCTCTGATCTCATCCCGACCGCCGTAACGATTATTGTTGGTATAGCGAACCAAAAGGTTAACCGCGCCGAAGTCTCGAGAAACTTCCTCACCGTCTCCTGAGGTGGCTTTCACACGCAAAGAGAGGGTACCGTCCGATACGCCGCTAATGTTCGCTAGTTGGGAAGTTGGTATTTCGAATGTTTCAAATGCGCTAAACTCGACTTTCCCACTATTGCCGAAAGCTATAGGCAAGTCAGGTAAAAATGGACTTAGATTCCCTGTGGCAACGACTTTCCCGTTCTGAATTACTTCCAGCTTGAGAGATTGAAGATCATCATCCGCGGCACCTTCAATCGTCACATCACCGCCAACAAGAGTATGTCCACTAAAGTATGAATGTGGAGCGGCACTCAGATAGTTCAGTGAAGTGCGATCATGATCCAAAAGGTTTAGTTTTGTAATTGCAAGTTTCCTCTCTTGGATGAAGTCAACCACAAGCTGAGAGTCGAATGCACCATCTGCCACGTTGGCGACCGTCAAATCAACTTGTACAGTATCTCCTTCCTTTTTCACAGGCAAACTTGCTTCCCGCCACGCTGTTGCCCCGCTTGCGTCAAAAGCGGCGAGACCGAGGCCATTCATACTTTGGCTTTCAGACTGCGACCCTCCGGCTTGGTTCCGTATCGACACATTGAAAGAATCGTTATATTGTGTTCCAAAATAACCGCCCGGGATTTCGCTCGTAATAAAGCGATACCGGACCTTGATACTGCTCACTCCGGGGGTGGTGTTGAAGGTGCGCGAAATTGTTTGGGGCCCTTCCCCTAACGTGCTCAACTGCAAGTCCATGTCGTTGTTGTTCGCTAGCGTTAGTGACTGTGTCAACAAGTTTTTATATTCAGCGGCCCTTAACTGACGTGAATAGGCACTGACCTTTCGAGCTGAAGACTTCGGAGGCACATTCTCAATAAACGCTGAGTGCAACAGATTGGTCCCTTCGTTATGGGGAATAACTTGCACAGGTGCTGTGCCAATATTCCAGCCTGCCGTTCCGAGACTAATATCATTGTTCTGAATATTGCTTGGTTGGCCAATGGCAGATAATTTCAATTGAACAGATCCCGCTCCGCCCGTGGTCGCAGTCGAAGCAATGCGATTTCCGCTTCCGAACGCATTGATAATAATTGTGCGATCCGGAAGATTGAAAAACTTGATCTGGCCGTTAACACTTTTCCCGGTTGCATTAACTTCGTCATCATCACCAAGTTGCGCCTTTACGTCAACGCCATTCCCCAACTGTCCATTTTCGTCGAGAATATTGACGGTAAGCGTCCGACTGCCGGCCCACAAAGTAAATTCCGCGTAAATGGTTTCGCCCTGGCTATCGTGGGCTAATAGAATTAGATCGTTCTTACCCTCAACCAAAACGGAACTGAGGGTAATTGTATTTGGTGTAAATTGGATTGACGATTGCGGGACAAATAAGTTATTGCGGAACACTCTTACGTTCTCAGGATCATTTGTCAGAGTTTCGCCCGTAATGTCGAAGATGACCGGATTATTCTGAGAATTAAAGGCATTCTCAGACGCTCCGTTTAGAGCCACATGAGCAGGCGACCCCGATTCTTTCTCGTTCGGGTCGGGCGAATTATTTGCTTCCACGGCGATCTTCACCGTTAGTGCCCCTAATAGCAACGTACCGGCATTACGAATCTGAACCGTGCCTTCATAGGTTCCAATTCTAGCCCCCGCTGGAATACTGAAAAATAGGAATATATTCTTCCGCTGCCAAGCCGCAAGACTTCCAGGCTGAGGATACGCATTTCGCAGAAACGGAGCGATATTCGGATCGATGACGAGAGTTGAATCTTTCAGCGCGATCGTGCTGTAGAACGACACGATCTTGGACTGAACATCACCCGACGGCGGAGCGGGTGGGGCGAAAACTGATCCTTTAACCGGCTGAGTACTTCCCTGTTGGAACGTGACGTTTACCGTTGACGGCGACCAGTAAACGGTGGGGTAGTTCTGACCTTTTACTTCGAATAACGGAAAACACGATAGTATCAGTGCAAACAGCACTTTCACTGTAATGAGTGTTTTCGCAGTATTGTTCTTTGACGAAGCCTTTGTGGCCATCAGCGTGCGCGGCATATTCCTCATGGGACTATCTCCTTTCTTTATCCGATTTTAAATTTTGATCTATCTTTGAATGACCATTTCCGGCGAAACCTTTCATCGAAAACCAAAAATGTTTGAGTCGCGGACAAAGGAGTGAGTGTTCGGCTCAGGTGCAGCTGCGTATAACTGTTCCACTTAGGAAATTTAGCGTCAATTTCGCTGTCCCGCCCCGCGGACAAAAACACGGGTTTTTGTTGTCGGATACTAAATTTGGTCGGGCCGTCGGCTGCTCTGATCCATGTCCATTAGCAGGACAACGGCGTGACCTATCGAGCATCTAAGGATGCTTGGGCATTGGCAGAGCCTTTCCACCGGGAAAATCGTTTGAGGAAATCTGTTACTCTTTAGTTAGTGAATGAATAAGTTTATTCAAAAAAGTTATCAGGGGAAGCTCGCTGTTGAGGAGGGTTATGTGGTGTCCCGCGATGGTGCGTTGCGGATAGCGCTTTGCTACCCGAATACCCATTCGATAGGGATGGCCAATCTTGGCCTGCATACGATGTATGAGCTTTTCAACTCGATCCCGGATGTTGTGTGCGAGCGGGTTTTTCTTCCGGACAAAGCCGAACTAGCCGAGTACGAGAAGTCGGGCGCTCCACTCATGTCGCTCGAAACGCAGTCGCGGCTTCGATCCTTCGATGTCGTTGCGTTTTCGATCTCGTTCGAAACTGACTATCTGAACATGGCCCGGATGCTGCAGTTGGCTGACATTCCGGTCTGGGCCCGTGAGCGGGACGAACATCATCCGCTCGTTATCATGGGCGGTGCAGCTTCATTTCTCAATCCCGAACCGATCGCCGATTTTACCGACGTCATAGCGGTAGGTGAAGGCGAGATCCTCGCGTTTCAACTTGTTGATGCTTTGATGGAGGGCAAGTCTAAGGAGGATACCCTGCTTGATCTGGCGCAGATCGGCCGCGGTTTTTACGTTCCGTCGCTTTACGACGTGATCTATAACGATGACGGAACGGTCTTTGATTATGTGCCCAAAAGTGCCGGGGTTCCGAAACGCGTCGGGCGAGCGTTGGCAGCCACAAATCCAAAAGAAGGCACGCTTCGCCGGGCGCTGAAACGTGGTGAGAATGAGCTGGCAGAATTTCTAGTCAATCAAGACACCTTTTGTCCTTCGACGGCGATCTGGTCGCCGGGGGCCGAGATGGGCGACCGGCTTTTAGTAGAGATCTCGCGCGGATGTTCGCAGGGCTGCAGGTTTTGTTGGGCGGGCTACAATTATTATCCGCCACGAGTAGTTCCCGCAAAAGACATTCTTGCTAAGGCCCGGGAGTGGAGGCACAAAACCGACAAGATCGGCCTCGTTTCCACGGCGGTGTGCGATCACCCTGAGATCTCCACGATCCTTCGAGAGCTAAGGGAAATGGGCTATCGGATCTCGGTTTCCAGCCTGCGGCTTGACCAGATCTCGGACGAGTTGCTTGATGCTCTTGTAGCTTCGCGTGATCAGCAGATCGCTGTAGCACCGGAAACAGGCTCTGATCGGCTTCGACGCGTTATAAATAAAAATCTCACCAATGACGAGATAGTCGATATTTGCGGAGCCGTATTCGACCGTGGAATGCTGACCGTGAAGCTCTACATGATGGTCGGTTTACCCACGGAAACCGAAGAGGACCTGGACGAGATGTTCGTCCTGGTCGAGCGGATCAAGGACCGGATGCTCGAGGCCGGTAAACGGTTTGGCAGAGCTGGGAAGATCATTCCGTCTCTGAACGGCTTCGTGCCCAAACCGAATACGCCGCTGCAGTGGGATGCCATCTGTGAAGAAAAGGAACTTAAGGGGCGTATAAAATACGTCTGCAAGGGCCTGAGCAAGATCCCTAATGTCGAGGTTCGATACATGTCGGCGCGGATCGCCCATGAACAAGCCCTTTTCTCGTCGGGCGACAGGACCGTCAGCCGGGTTATCGATATGGCAGCCCGAATGGGCGGTGATCTCAACCGGGCGCTTCGCGAAACAGGTATTGACCCTGCTCTGCACACATCACGCGACAGAAGCTACGACGAGTTTCTTCCCTGGACTATCGTCGATTCGGGATTATCCTTTGATTTCCTGAAGACCGAGCATGAGAAAGCCCTGGAATCTCTTTCGAGCCTTCCATGCCCGGCGGTCGAAAAATGCACGACCTGCGGTGTCTGTCCGACCACATGGCTGGCTGATGCTCCGGAAGCTCTGGTGCAGATCCAGCCGATCAAGATCCGACAAGCACTTGCCGCAGCGGTGTGAAATTATTGTTTCAGCAAGAAGCCGGTCGGTGTCGCGGTATGGTCAAAATTATAGCTATATCGGTAAATACCGAACGGTAGGATGTCTACCTGTCTCGTATAGGTAACGTGGGCGGTCAGCGCATTACCTTTCTGCTTGACCTCGACCAGGGCCTCGGGTGGAATATCGTTTTGTGCTATTGCTTTGTTGATCCGGGCTTTGACGTTTTCGATCGGGTTGACCTTGTCGGGCAAAGCGAGGCCCTGCAATACTGCGGTCTGCATTTCGGTCTTTAGGCTCTCGGCAGAATAGGCCACAGGCACGTAGTTATAGCCGGCATGGCCGATAAGGAATATTACGCTGAGAAGTACCAAAAACTTGACAGCCGCACTCCCTTGTTCGTAACCGCGTTCTTTTATTCGATCTTTCATTTTCCTGCACCTCGAAATTTCTGCCGCAATTATGACCATCGGGCCATAAACTGTTTTAGAACCTTCTTGATAGCCGCGGGCGGGATGTATCGGTCCGAGATGATCACCGGTTTTCCGATACCTTTTAACAATACTAGTTGGAGAGAGCCTGAAACGTTCTTTTTATCGAGTTTGAAAGACTCTAGAATACGGTCAGGGTCAATGTCGGACAGGGCCGGTAAGGGGCCGACGCTCTGTACAACGTCGTATAACAATTCTACATCGTTCTTGGTACAGAGAGCAAGCGTTTTCGAAAGCTCGGCGGCAAACAGGATCCCATAGCCTACCGCCTCACCATGTTTGAGATAGGTGTAATCGGTTACCTTTTCGAGGGCATGGGCAAAGGTATGCCCGAAGTTCAGGATCTTCCTGGATCGCCGGTCGGTGCGGTTCGGGGATTCATGAGCATCCTCAATAACGACCTGCGCCTTAAATCCGACCTGTTTAGCGATCACGTTTGCCAGCAGCGCATGAAAATGCTCATTGTCGAAAGACTCAGGAAAATGACGGGGAGGGTATAGCAACAGAAAGTCGCGGACCGGTGCAAGGAGTTTTTGCCCGCCGATCGCTCCGTGCTTTATTGCTTCGCAAAGTCCGGCAGCCACCTCTCGCGGGGGCAAAGTCTGCAGCGTTACCGTATCGATCAGTACGCCGCGGGGTTGGCGAAACGCACCGATCAGATTCTTGCCAAAACTGGAATTGATCCCCGTTTTGCCGCCAACCGATGAGTCGATCATCGCCAGGAATGTCGTGGGTATCTGAAGAAAATCGACGCCTCGCAGGTATATCGCGGACACGAACCCCGCGAGGTCCCCGACAACGCCGCCGCCAAGTGCTACGATCACGCACGACCGGGTTATTCGTGACCTTGACAGAAACTCCAGTGTCGCTTCCGCGGTCTTCCACGTTTTATGACTCTCACCATCGCCTATCAGAAACGACTCAACTTCAAACCCGGACTCGCGGAAGCTATCAACCACCACCCGGCCGTAGTGCCCGAAAACTGTCGAATTGGATATCAAGGCTATACGGGAGGTTTTCGGCCCGACGCATTTTCTGACCCACTTGCCGGATGCACGAAGCAGGTCTCTTCCGATAAAAATCTGATATTTGGTCGGATTTGCCGGAAGGTCAATTTGTACGGACGTTGGGTTCATTTTCGCGTGTCTTTATCCGAGTGATCCGCCTATTACATCGGCCAGTTGGCGAGCCTGGGCCTCGATGCCCGTCTGGTCTTTGCCTTCGATCATGACACGGGCGAGCTTTTCCGTTCCCGAATACCGAAGCAAAAGGCGTCCTTGACCATCAAGTTCTCCTTCCACCTTTTTTGCGGCGGCGGCAATCTCGGGAACGTTCTCAAACGGGCGTTTCTCCTTTACCGGAATATTTAACAGTATCTGGGGGTATCGTGAAAAGCCTGCCGTTGCTTTCGATAAAGAAACATCCCTTTCGGCGATCGCCCTGAGCACAAGCAGTGCGGTCATCATCCCGTCACCCACAAGGCTGATCTCGGGGAAAATGATATGGCCTGACTGCTCGCCGCCTATCTCCGATCCGGTTTCCAATAGTTTCTCGAGAACATACTTGTCACCCACATTCGCCCTTAAAAGTTCGATACCGCGAGATGCGAGCGCAAGTTGGAGGCCAATATTGCTCATCACCGTCGCTACGATCGTAGAATTCCTGAGTTTTCCGTGGCTCTGCAGATACTGGGCCATTATCCACAACGTAGAATCGCCGTCCACCACCGAGCCGTTTTCGTCGACAAATAAGACCCTGTCCGCATCTCCGTCGAACGCCACTCCGACATCAGCACCTTCTTCAAGAACGACACGTTTCAAGTGGTCAAGATGTGTCGACCCCGAGTCCAGGTTAATATTTCGCCCGTCCGGACGATCATTGATCGTCGTAATTCGCGCGCCAACCGACGAAAAAAGCTGCGGAGCCAGCCAGGACGACGCTCCATTAGCACAGTCGAGTATGATTTTTCGTCCCGAAAGTGAAAAGCTTCCGGCCTCTCGCAGTAAATGGTCGAGATATTCCTGACAAAATGTCTCGGTTCGATTCGTCTGCAATTCAGCCGGATCCACTAATGGAGATTCCCCGGCCTTCACTACGGCTTCGATCGCTCGCTCGGACGCCTCATCTAGTTTCTTTCCGTCCGGTGCGAATATCTTTATCCCGTTATCCTGATAGGGATTGTGCGATGCGCTTATAACTATTCCCGCGTCAAACCCGAATTTACCCGTGAGATACGCTACGCCCGGGGTGGTTATCACACCCGCGGATTCGCAGCTAGCTCCCCCCGCGGCAGCTCCGGCGTGAATCGCTGCTTCAACAGCAGGACCCGACTCTCTCGTATCCCGCCCCGAAATAAAACGGGGCGGACGCCCGAGGACCTCATGAAAATGATTAGCAAGGGCCGCTCCTATCATTTCGACGGTACTCGGATCGAGCGGGTATTCGCCAGCTTGCCCCCGTATGCCGTCGGTACCAAATAATTTCTCCATAAATGATAAAACTCTTTGAGAATGAAAAAGTTAATTTATAACTTCTGCGAAACCGAAACAACTACAACTTGCATAAGTAATTCTTGTGCAATGCATAAATTTTTCGAAATCTGTTGACAACGGGGTTAATTTTGGGAGAATCTTAAAGTTACTCGCCGGATCCGCAGGGTCTATGGTCCTGGTGCCCACTCTCCAAAATAATAAGTATGAATAAAGGACTAATTGTTGCTCTGGTTTTATCCTCCGTTATCAATCTCACCGCTCAAACTCCGACAAAACCTGCAGATAGATCGCGGGTTGTTGTGACGAACACTATGCCGCCCGTCCAAGCGGTGCGGAACCCAGTGCCGGGACCTGTTCCTTCTTCAACGCCGATCTCGCGATCGCGTATTGTAGAGCAGTCCGCAGACCAGGCGGGCTCCGAACAGCAGTCAAATGCGAGCAATCTTACATATAAAGGACTTAGTTATTCGCAGGTCAAAAATCGTATTGCCGAAGCTAAACGCCAGATGCAGACGAAGCCCTTATTGATCTCGATCTCCGAACCGCTTACGCTTTCGGTTCCTGTACGCGTCGCCTATTACGACTGGGACGATAGAAAGGTCGAATTTGTTGTTTTAACCAAAGAGGCGTTTCTGACACCGAATTCTCCGACTAACGTGCTATCTACAAATGGCAGGCCAATGATTCTGCGTACCATTCGAGCGAATGGTGTAAATACGCCGATCGTTCTTACTGGCCTGGACGGACAGCCGCATCTTCCGCTGCTCATACAGTATCCCGTTGAACGAGGCGGACGTTATTACGAGACAGCTTATTACATGTCAACGCATCCGGGGCTTGTTACTCCCGAGACGGTGAATGCTGGTCGGCTCTACGTCCGGAACGTTATCGATATCGCCGGAGAACGTCTAAAAGCTAAGGGCGTGTCGATACAGCCGAAGATCGCCGACATTGCCGAGCGTCTTGCGACGGTCGAGCATGTGGACCATCTCAGGTTCCATACTGAGTTTCACCCGAATATCTACAACGATATTTTCACTTTATTCGCATTGAATGAGGGCCAGACGTACAGATATTCTGTAAGTTCCGCGGGCGCAGGCGGAATGGTGCAGATGATCCCTTCGACATACCGTATCGTCCGCTCTACTTATCCGACTACTGGGTTGATGCCGGATTTTGTTGAGGGTATGCGCGATCACGTCAATGCGGGCCAAGCCATGCTCCTTTACATGCAGATGACATGGAACGACCTTATCTCCAGGCCAACGATAGTCGACGCACTCCAGACGGGGATCGCAACGCAGGAACAATTGATGTCGGCGGGTTATAATTCGAACCCGGCGAAATTGGCGGGTTACATCAATCGCGGCGGCGCGGGCTGGACCAATCTTATTCCGCGTGAGACCCAGATCTATCTTCGGATCTACGAGTCGCTCGAGCGTGCTGTCAAATTAGATCCGCGGAAGCAATGATCCATCGAACTTTTCTAACGTATTGAGGGCGGCCCGGCCGCCTTTCTTATTGAGTTCCATGCGGGATCGCTGTAAGCCGCTCGATCTCTGCCGTAACGTCCGCAAAACTTTTGTAGACCAGTTTTTCTCCGGAGAAAAATGACTCATTAGTCACCTCGATGACCGAGAATGCGGGTGTCGCGTAGCTATCCATTTCGGCTCGTGATTCGAATTCGGCCCGCGCCAGCGTTAGGCCTCGGAGCGGTCCCAGATACACATCGAAGGCTGTTGTCACCAGGTCAAACTCATGAAAATACCGGTTCTTTCGTATCTCAGGGCCGCCGAGCTTCTCGAACAGCGAATACTCCTGATCGTTGAGATGGATTTCGTCCAACCTCGTTTCCGAACCCTTCACTGTGACAAATCTCTGCTGCAGGATCCGAGTAGACTCGTTCGAGGAAGGGTTCCTTACGTGCCGCAATCGCAGCCTCGTACGCTCGATGTACCTGTCGAGGATCTGTAGGTGACTGCTGGTCGGCGACAGAGGTTCAGGTAGTGTTTCTATCAAAAACAGGCGGTGCAATTCCAGTTGGGCTGTTTTGTTCATGCGGCATTTTTTATTATACTCTTCACTTCGGTCTGACTGGAGGCTTCACCAATATTATGCATCTTCGTTCAATCTCTTTATCAGTGGTTTTGGCCCTTGCAGTGGTAGTGTCGGGCTGCGGTGGATCTGCCGCTAATAATGGAAATACCGGCAACTCTGGAAATACTAATTCAGCTTCCACGAACCCGCTCGAGACAACGAAACCAGCCGCTGAGCAGGTCACAAACGACGCTCCAACGCTGACGCCTCTCTTTAAGTCGTACTGCGCTGCCAAGCTGAAAAAAGACGAGGCCGCTTTGAAGACTATCTTCTCAAAGGGAACGATGGAGAGCTTCGAGGAGCAGATGAAGGAAGACAAGGTAAAGACTCTGGTCGAGTTCCTAGAGGATGAAAAAGTAACGGAAAAACTGTGCGAAGTTAAGAACGAACGGATCACAGGCGATACCGCAGTGGCGAAAATATTTATCGATAGCTATCCGAACGGGCTCGATGTCTATTTTGAAAAGGAAAATGGCGAGTGGAAGATGACCAATAAATCGCCAACCTTTGAAGCGGCAAAGCAGTCAAGTTCGAATACTGCTTCCGGAACCAACACAAATACCGCGAAATAGTGATTCTCATAAAAAGAAGAAAAGGCGTAAGAACCACAGAGTTCTCACGCCTTTTATATTTTTCCCTGCAGTCTACGCCGCCGCGCTTTCCGCTGGTTTGTATGGCGGCAAGATCACTCTTGCGGCCTTTTCTTTCTTCATCCCAAGCGCCCAATCGGCTTGCATAAGCGTGTGGATGTCGCGAGTCCCTTCGTAAATAACCGCCGCCTTACAGTTTCTCAGATACCGTTCCACCGGATAGTCATTTATATATCCGTTAGCACCGTGGATCTCGATCGCCATCGAGGCGGCAGTTTCGCTGCGGACAGTTGCCTGCCACTTGGCAAGGCTGGCGGCCCGGGCCGACGGCAATCCCATATTCTTAAGATATCCGGCCTTTAGCCAAAGCAGATGCGACATCTGGTAATCAGCTTCCATATTGGCGATCTTCTGCTTAACCAATTGAAAGTTGGCGATCGTCTGCCCCTGCACCTCACGTGTCTTCGCATAGGATATCGAAGCGTCTCGAGACGCACGGATCACGCCGGTAGCACCCGATGCCACCGTGTAACGGCCATTCTCGAGGCTAAACATCGCGATCTTGAATCCTTCGCCTTCATTCCCGAGCATATTTGCCTGCGGCACTCGCACGTCCTGAAGCGAAAAATATCCCGTATCGCCGGCCCTGATGCCCATCTTCCCGTGAAGTGACCCGCTTGAAAATCCGGGCATAGACCGCTCGATAATGAAGCACGAGATCCCGCTATGATCGCGATTTTTCTGCTTCTCCTGATCGGTCCAACAGAAGAATAGGAAATGATCGGCCGTGTTGCCGAGCGAGATCCACATCTTCTCGCCGTTTAGGATCCAGTCGTCACCGTCTTGCCGGGCATACGAACGCATGCCGACAACATCGGACCCTGCGTTCGGTTCTGTTAGGCCAAAGGTTGCGAGCTTCTCACCCTTAGCCTGGGGAACAAGATACTTTTGTTTTTGCTCCTCGGTTCCCCAGCTGTAAACGCTTAGCGAATTCAATCCCACGTGGACTGACATCGCTACGCGCAAGAACGTATCGCAGGCTTCGAGTTCCTCGCATACGATGCCAAGCGAAATATAATCAAAACCCGCGCCGCCGTATTGTTCGGGGATACAAACACCCATAAGGCCGAGGTCTGCCATCTTGTCAAAGACCGAGCGTTCGAAATGTGCCTTCTCATCCCACTCTTTTATATAAGGCGCGACTTCCCCGGCCACAAATTCCCGCACGGTCTGCTGCAACGCCTTGTGTTCTTCCGTCAGTTCCAGATCGATCACTGTTTGTAAGTCCTCACTGTTAAGCTGGTATGGTAAAATCCGAGTCGTAAAATCGAATTTGAAGTCTATCATTTCGCAATATTGAGTGCGAAAGCTGAACACAAATTGGCCGTGTATATGTTCTCAAGAATCCTCGTATCGATCTTTCTGATCATCTTCCTCCTGGGCGTCAACTCGCTCGGCCAGAATTCTGGCAAGGACCTTATTTTAGCAATGCCGAAACTGCTTTCCCAGCGAGAGCAGATGGACGTCCGCGAGCAATGGCTTCAAAAGCGTCTGGGCAAATTTCTTCTTCCGATGATGAAGCGTCACGGCGTTGAAATGTGGATCGTTGTTAATGAGGAATTCAAAAGTGACCCTGTTACCGAGTACATCGTGCCGCCAATACCGATGGTCGGTCGGCGCGATGTCTTCATCTTTATCGATCAGGGCGAGCGGATAGAACGCATCGCGATTGTCCGGTATGAGGAAGAGCGGCTGAAAAAGCATTATCGGGTGATTATGCCCGGCCGAGATAAGTTCGGCGAGGAGCTAAAGAAGATCGTCGACGCTCGAAACCCCGGCTCGATCACTCTGAACATCGGCGGGACTCGCGGACAGCAAAGCGGTCTGTCGTATGATAGCTACCGATTCCTCGCCGAATCTTTAGGACCGGAAAATGAAAAAAAGTTCTCGTCCGCCGCGCCGCTCCTGACCGATTTCTTCGACGTTCGCCTGCCTGAGGAGTTAGAGCATTACCGCAATGCTGTATTTGTTACGGACTCTCTTACCCGACGAGCTTTCTCAAATGATGTGATCACCCCCGGCAAAACGACGGTGGGTGATGTGCGCTGGTGGCTGATGCAGCAGGTTAATGACCTCGGGCTGTCGATCTGGTTTCAGCCTGATCTTCGTATCCAGCGTCAGCGTACCCAGACCTCGACAACCGGCCCATTTCTTAGCACTGCCATCGAAAGCGACGTGATACAACACGGCGATCTGATCCACGTCGATTTCGGTCTCAACTATATGGGCCTTAGCACCGATTGGCAAAAACACGCCTATGTTCTAAAGCCCGGTGAAAAGTCGGCTCCGGCCGGCCTAATAGCGGCACTCAGAAACACAAATCGCCTTCAGGACATCCTATTCGGCATTGCCCGTGCCGGTATGACCGGGACGGAGGTCTACGAAAAAACGATGGCCGAGGCAAAGCGTTCCGGTATCGAAGCGATGATCTATTCGCACCCTATAGGGACGCACGGCCACGGACTAGGGCCGTCTATCGACTTCCGCGGTAATATCGGCGGCGGCGGCAATTCGATCATTCCCGGCTCGTACATGTCGATCGAACTCAACACCTCTTCCACAGTTCCCGAATGGAACGCCCAAAAGGTCACGATGATGGCTGAAGACGATGCAGTCATGACGGCTCGAGGCTACGAATTTATCAGGCCCCGACAGACCGAGTTGTACATTATCAAATGATCTCCGTCGCTCAGGCTATTAAAATCGTCGAACGGGAAACCATCTCGATCGGAACTGCCCGAGTCGAATTGAGAGCGGCAGTTGGCCGCGTCCTTGCCGTGGACATCGTCGCCGATACCGATCTGCCGCCTTTCGACCGGTCACAAATGGATGGCTACGCTGTCATCGCGGCCGATACTTTGAGTGCCCCGGCCTCCCTGAAAATAATCGGCGAATCAGCCGCGGGAAATGGCTGGCGTGGCACGGTTACGAGGGGGAAGGCCGTAAGGATCATGACCGGCGCGCCGGTTCCAGCGGGTGCGGATTCGGTTCTGAGGCTAGAGCTGGCCCGGGAAACCGAGGGATCGGTGACCATTCTCGAACCTGTAGGCAAAGGCACTTCGATCGTTCCCCGGGGTGCGGAGATCAAGCTTGGCACTCCCGTCCTTAGATCGGGTGAAGTCATTACCCCAAATATGATTGCCGTACTGGCATCATTTGGTTACGCAAAAGTCAGGGTCGGTAAAAGCCCGCGGGTTTCGATTCTTGGGACTGGCAGCGAGATCGTCGAGATCACAAGAAAACCGGGACGTGACCAGATCCGGAACTCAAATTCGGCGATGCTAGATGTATTGAGCAGAGGATCGGCGGCGGAAACTGCTATCCTCCCGATCGTTCGCGACGACATCGATGACCTAAAACGCGTGATCGGGGCTGCGGCGAAAACCTCGGATATTTTGCTTATAACGGGCGGTGTGTCCGTGGGAAAATATGACCACACTAAGACTGCCCTCACTGATCTGGGCGCCGAAATATTTTTCGAACGCTTGCGGCTAAAACCAGGTAAGCCTACAGTTTTTGCGAAGCTGGGAAAAATGCTGATATTCGGGCTTCCTGGAAACCCGGTTTCCGCGGCGACTGCCTTTCATCTGCTCGTTCGCTCGGCCATCCGCCGGTCACAGGGTGCCAAGGAAGCGTCACTGGATCGCGGCACCGGCATAGCATCGGATCACATCAGCGGGACCAAAGAGCGCGACAACTACGTGCCGTGCCGGATGTCATTCCTTCCAACGGGCGAAGTGGAGGTGCGTCCGATGAAAAGTCAGGGCTCTTCTGATTTCATAACCTTCGCAAGGGCAGATTGCATGGCTATCGTCCCCAGACGCACCAATATAGAGACTGGGGCTCGGGTAAACTTTGTAGTTCTGCCGAAATGTTGAGCCAATCCTGGTACGAAACATGCCCCAATCGAATGAGTTTTGGTCAAAGCTTCGCTGGAAACTCACCCTTCCTGAATACATCTTTAGGCCTCGCCAAAATCTCCTTCGTATTCGGAGGAAATCGGAACGAGCCACTGGACCTCAGACCACCGGCCTTCCATGGGGAGTTGATATTCAGCTGCGTCTTCCCGGCCTCATCCCGAACTCGATATGGTTCAAAGGCTGTTACGACATCGTAATGGGCGAAACAATTTGGCGTCTGCTTGATCCCGGCGAAATAGCTCTCGACGTCGGCGCTAACTTCGGCTATTTCACATCGCTAATGGCTGTCCGAGGCGGGAAAATGGGCCGAGTGATTGCGTTCGAGCCGCACCCTGAGATGTTTGCCGAGCTGAAGGCGAATTGCGAGAGGTGGATTGGTGACCGCCTCGCGATGATCGAGCTCCATCAGACCGCCCTTTCGTCGCATGCCGGTACGGGGACGCTGGTCATGCCTGACTCATGGAGCGATAATCCCGGCGTCGCCTTTCTCGTCAGTGATTCGGCAGTATCGAATTCAAATACCCTGGAAGTCAATATCGCCCGGCTCGACGACATTATCCCCGACGGTACAATGATAGGCGTGGCAAAATTCGACATTGAGGGACACGAAGCAGAAGCTTTTGCCGGCTCCGAATCTCTGCTCAGCGGGCACAGGATCCGCGATATAATTTTTGAAGATGTGCGTGTAAGAGATTCTCCGGCCAAGAAGATCCTGGAGAAGCATGGCTACAGTCTGTTTAGTCTCGCGAAATACTTCCGTGGGCCGCGTTTGTGCGATATTGACGGGACCGGTACATCGCCCCGCGACGATGCCAATTTTGTCGCAACCATCGATCCCGCCCGTGTTGTGAGCCGAATGAAGCCGCGCGGATGGGCGACGCTTCGAGGAACAAAATAATGACACAGACCCTTTCCCATTTTGACCGATCCGGCAATGTGAAAATGGTAGATGTATCGGATAAAGCTGCCACCCAGCGGCGGGCGGTGGCCTCGGGCTGCGTGCTGCTCAGTCCCGAAACTTTACGGTCCTTGAGAGAACAGGGATCTCCGAAAGGCGATCCGCTTGAGATCGCCCGTATCGCCGGCATCATGGCGGCAAAGAAGACCTCAGAACTCATCCCGCTGTGTCATCAGATCAATCTTTCAAAGGTGAATATTACGGCAGATTTTACCGACTTCGGCATCAAACTCGAGGCTGAGGCGATCACCACAGCTCAGACGGGCGTTGAGATGGAGGCTTTGACAGCTGTCTCTGTCGCCGCACTTACGATCTATGACATGTGCAAGGCGATCCAAAAAGATATCGTGATCGCCGATATACGGCTGGAATCCAAAACCGGCGGGAAATCGGACTTTACCGCCGAAGCCGGATGAATCATTCACGCGAGGACGAACTTTCGATTACAATACTCGTATAGCAAAGTTAGTGGACCAGGAGGATCGACCTATGAGATATACGCTAGCCGAAGATGCAAGACCGCAGATTTCCCTACTCATCATTGCCACACTTGTCAGTGTGGGCATCTGGGGTGTTTCCTGGGTAGTTCCCGCAGCGGCGTATGTGCTCTATCCGCTCCAGTTATTCGCGACCTTTATTCATGAGGGCGCCCACGCTCTCGCGGCCTTTGTTACCGGGAACGCGGTCCAAAGCCTCACGGTCTCACCTGACGGCAGCGGCGCGGTCTGGTCGCAATCATCTGGTCTGTCGTCACTCTTCATCTCTAGTGCCGGTTATCTCGGAACCACGGCATTTGGCGTTTTGCTGCTCGCGTGGATGCGGCGTGGTTATTCGTCGCGGGTCGCACTTGCTGCAGCAGGGGTTTTCGTTGGACTCATGACATTCGTTTTCGGATTCCTGGCTCCTTTTTATAATTTCCTGGCAAACGTCACCTTTGGAAGTATTGTTTTCACCGTATTCTCTGGCACTGTGCTCGCGGCCGCACTTCTGGCCATTGCTAAGTTTGCCAGCATGAAATGGACTAATTTCGCACTCGCATTCCTCGCGGTGCAGTGTCTGCTAAACGCCCTGTTCAGTCTCCGCGATCTCTTCGTAATCTCGGCCACCACCGGCCAGGCATCCGACGCGGCAAATATGGCCGCGGCGACCGGCATACCATCGCTGGTATGGGCTGCTGCCTGGATAGGGATCTCGTTTGTAATGATCTTTGTCGGAATTCGGATGTATGCGGTTGGCCGTAAGCGGGTAAAGGGCGATACGTTGTTTATTGAGGGAACCTAACTCTCAGAATAGTGGAAGTTCCCCATCCAAAACTCAAGCTCAATGAGCTTCCCATCGGCTCTCGTCTGATCGTTCGATCACGCACTGACTGGCGCTTTGCTGCGATCTCAAAAATCTCCGAAGAGCGCGTCGTGTTGACCGTGTGCTCCCCATCTGGCCGGACCTATCGTCTACGCCGCGACCTGGACACAGCGATCTTTTGGGAAAACAAGATACCGGTCCTCGTTTATTCAGAAACAGAAAATTGGCGCGACAATTTCTGCTGCTACGACCTTCGCTGGTAACCTCTTACTTCCGTTCTTTCTCCGGTTTCGGCGATTTGGTAAAATACTCTTTTGCCTTCAGGCCGGAAATCTCATCTATGCAGGCTGCGAAACCAAAAGAGGAATGTATCGAGGTCCGCGGTGCTCGCGTCCATAACCTAAAAAACGTCTCGGTTTCGATCCCGATCAATAAAATGACCGTGATCACCGGCGTTTCCGGTTCGGGTAAGTCCTCGCTTGCTTTCGATACTCTCTATGCCGAGGGACAGCGGCGTTATGTCGAATCACTGTCCGCCTATGCTCGGCAATTTCTAGAGCGTATGGACAAGCCGGATGTCGATGAGATCATCGGAATCGCGCCGGCGATCGCCATTCGGCAAAAAAATACGACCAAGAACCCGCGGTCGACGGTCGCCACACAGACCGAGATCTACGATTATCTCCGGCTTCTATTTGCCCGGGCGGGTACGACCATTTGTCACAAGTGCGGCCGCGAGGTTAAGAAAGATTCGCCCGAATCGGCTGCGTCCGAGATCCTCGCGGAACTCGAACCCGGAACAAGGTTCTATCTTCTCTTCCCGATCCAGGACGAACTGTCACGCCACATCGTAAAGACCGCAAAACAGCCGAAAAAGGCAAAGGCGGACGCGGCGACACTTACGACCGGGGCATTCTTGATCTCTCTGCTCCAGCAAGGCTTTTCCCGACTTTATCGCGGCGGCGAAACGATCGAACTTCAGAAACCCGAGGATTACCCGTTCGACGATTTTGAGAACACATATGTCCTGATCGACCGCCTAAAGGCCGATGTCGATATACGGCAACGCCTGGTCGATTCGCTTGAGACGTGCTTTCGTGAGGGGCACGCAGCCATTGCCGAGACGACAGACGGCAAGCGTCTGAAATTCTCCGATAATTTTATCTGCAAATACGACGGCACGCGTTACGAGCAGCCCGAACCGCACCTTTTCAGCTTCAATTCCCCGTTCGGGGCATGCCCGACATGCCAGGGATTTGGCAACACGATCGGGATCGACTACGGGTTGGTGATCGCGAATCCGCTGAAGTCATTAAAGGAGGGCGCTATCGAGCCGTTTACCCGGCCTCAGCATGCCTGGGCGCAGAAGGAGCTGGTCAAATACTGTGCATCGGCGGCGGTCGATATGAAGACGCCATTTGCCGACCTACCCGATTACCAGCAGAACTGCATCATTTACGGTGACGAAGGCTGGCGCGGGATAAAGGGATTTTTCGAGTGGCTCGAAACGAAAAAATATAAGCTCCACGTACGAGTGTTTCTCGCAAAATATCGCGGCTATACCAAATGTCCCGACTGCGGCGGACAGCGCCTGCGTCAGGCCGCCCGCGATGTAAAGATCGGCGGCCACTCGCTGCCCGAGTTACTCGAGTTGTCGATCAGCGACGCGTCCACATTTTTTAATTCGCTGGAACTCGACCCAGAACGCGCCCAGATCGCCGATAAGCTCCTGCTCGAAATACGTCGACGCCTCAAATTTCTTGTCGAGGTCGGCTTGGATTATCTTACGCTGAGCCGTCTGGCCGCGACACTCTCTGGCGGGGAAGCCCAGCGAATACAGCTCGCAACGAACCTCGGATCTTTGCTCGTCGGCACGCTCTATGTGCTCGACGAACCCAGCATCGGACTTCATCCCCGCGACAACGCTCGGCTGATCAAGATACTCGAGAATCTTCGCGATATCGGAAATACCGTCATCGTGGTCGAGCATGATGAGGACACGATGCGGGCCGCAGATCACATTATCGATATCGGGCTTCACGCCGGCGAATTCGGCGGCGAACTTGTATTTGCGGGTAACTTTGGCCAGCTGCTGAAAAGCGAGGTTTCACTCACAGCCAAGTACTTGCGTGGCGAGGCAGAGATAAAAGTCCCGCTGAAACGGCGGCCAGTCACAAAACGTGCGATCGAGATCGTCGGTGCTCGTGAGCATAATCTCAGGGACGTTTCGGTGAAAATTCCTCTCGACATGCTGGTTGCAGTTACCGGCGTTTCGGGTTCGGGAAAATCGACTCTGGTTCACGATGTCCTTTATGCGGGCCTAAAGAAGAACCGGGGCGAGTGGAACACTCATGTCGGATTCTTTAAGGAACTTAAGGGTGCGGATCAGATCGACGATGTGATCCTTGTCGACCAGTCACCGATCGGCCGAACTCCGCGTTCTAATCCGGTGACGTATATCAAAGCGTACGACGCGATTCGTGAGGTCTTCGCCGGAACGAACGCCGCGAAAGGCAAGGGTTTTAACGCATCACATTTTTCATTCAACGTGCCGGGCGGACGCTGTGAGATATGTCAGGGTTCCGGCACCGTTATCATAGAAATGCAGTTTCTCGCCGACGTTGAGCTGACCTGTGAGGATTGCCGCGGGATGCGTTTCAAACAGGAGATCCTGGACGTCAAATACAAGGGCAGGAATATCCACGAAGCTCTTCAAATGACGGTCCGCGAGGCGATCTTATTCTTCAAGGACGTTGGCAAACTTGTATCACGCCTAAAGGTGCTTGAATCTGTCGGGCTGGGTTACCTTAGACTTGGGCAATCGGCAACCACGCTTTCCGGCGGCGAGGCCCAACGGGTCAAACTCGCTTCTCATCTAGCCCAAAAGACGACGTCCAAAACTCTCTTTGTCTTTGACGAGCCCACCACCGGGCTGCATTTTCACGACATCACAAAGCTTCTCGCCGCGTTTCGAGCACTGATCGACAGCGGCGGCAGCGTTCTGGTCATCGAGCACAACCTCGATGTGATCAAAACAGCGGATCACGTGATCGACATGGGCCCCGAAGGCGGTGTCGGCGGCGGCGGAATAGTGGCCACGGGCACACCGGAAGAGGTAGCAAAAGCTGAAGGTTCGTTTACCGGGAAATATCTGAAAGAGTACCTTAAATAGGATTTACCTGAAATAGGATTTACCTGTTTATCTCGCCGCCTTTCCGACAAATTCAAATAATTCACCGGCCGGGCTCTTCGCCAGCATCGCTCCAATAAAGGCAAACGAATACCGAATATTTACTGCGGTAACCTCTCCTATGCTCCCATGCACCTTTGCCTCAATACGTTCGGCCTGCCAGTCCGATCTGATCGGATCAAACACCATTTCCTGCGTTTTCTTTGAATAGAACAGGAATGGGACCTCCCAAATGAAAATCAAAAGCAATGACGAGAACAATGCCGGCCATACGAGAAATAGTCCGAACATTACTCTGGTTGAAATGCTCAAACCTGAGGACAGATTCCGTGCGGGCGGGTTGACGATTCTCGCCACACTAAAATCCGGTTGAGATTCAAATCTGCTGATAATATCGTCGGAAAGGGCCTTCGTCTTTTCCGGCCTGTCATCAGGTAGACTCGCCCAGACGAATACACTCACGCCTCCGGATGGGCTGTCGCCCTCCGGCCCAACGACCATCGAGGTGCGCATTTTGTCGATCAATTCATTCGCCGGCATTCCATGTCTTCGATCGTTTAAGAGTAAGCCATGTTTATTTATTAGTGCGATTATTGACTCGTCGCTTTGCACTTGTTCAGTGATCTTTGCAACCTCTTGATTCAGATCTTCCGGTGTTGTGACCTGAGTGGATGTTACGCTGAGGCGGGCTAAAACTCCCGCAGGCCGGTTGACGGAATTAAGCGGTATGTAGAAGTAAGCAGCATATAAGAGAATAGGCAAGACGATGCGCCATCTATGTTTATTCAAGAACCTGAGGATCGGGATCTGGTTGTAGAATTTATCTTGGTCCATTTTAATTGCTCTCCCTCCATACAAGATTCGTATTAAAAAATTCAAGTGCTTTTAAATTCGCTTGGTAAACTCTTTCCCCTAAACCGGTAGCCTTATATTTACGTCGTGGAATGCCGATCTCAGGTATCGTGCGAGGCTCTTCGCGAGACTCGACGAAGCCTTTATCGGCCATTCGCTGCAGCGTGACGTATATCGTCCCCCGTTTGAGCCCGCCTTCGGATGCCTCGACCATCTCGAGGCCGAACATTTCGTCTTTGCTCATCAGCATTTCCAGGATCAACGTTTCTTTCCGAGAAAGCCTCGGGAATTCATTATTGGGCGAGTTGTCCATGTGTATTTATCCTATCTTACAATGGCTATGATTGAACTCTTACATTAAATAAGAGAGCTTTCCGAATGTCAAGCTTTCTTCGTGCGGTTTGATATTTAGATTATCTTTGACTACTTGTGCCTACCGACCTTCGGATCCGTGACTACTTGAAATTGCTCTTCGCACAGTGTTTCTTCCCATGCGGACATTCGCCGACCTGTACCCATTCGTAAAAGCCGTCCGTGTCACCTTCGACGGCATAATAGACCTTCTTTATCGTCGGAAATTGCAGCAAAGTTTTTTCGATCGACGAGAAAAATCCGCCGCCGCAGCTGGTGGTCGCGGTTCCCATTTGCTCGTAGACCCGGTTGGTGAAATTAACATACGCACCACCGTTCTTGACGTTTACGCTCTTAAGAATTCCTTTGGTCTCTGCCGGAGAAAATGCCCAGAACTCCTTGCCCTCTTCTTCTTTAGTCGTCCCTTTGAATAATTCTTCCAGAGCAGCAGTTGCGACCGCTTTCGTTTTTGGTATTGTTCTGGAAGTCGGAAAGACCTTAGTGCAGTCTTGCATGTTCGGATTCAGCTTTTCGTTGTGAAAAAAGACTTTGATCGTCATCGTCGGCGTCTTTTGAGCCAAAGCCACCGATCCAAAAACGAGCACCGCCGCGAGCACGCCTAAAAACTTGATTTCGACAGAACGACTAATCATCCGGGGTTCCTTCCTATAAATATTTTTTTCAGTAAATTAGTTGATTTCACCGCGTATGGCAACGACATAGATCAATCATCCCCAAACTTCGCACGCCATTTTGGTGCGATCTGTTCCATGATCTTGCAGTCGCAGTAGCCGCCATTATTTGTGAGCCATGCGGTGATCTTCCCAAACTCCAGGCGGTTTTCCATCATAAAACGCATCGCATATTGAAGGCTGTGATTGCACTCGGACTCGTACAGCTCGTCCTCCACATGATCGATGAGTTCGCTGATTGTGGCCTGGCCGGCAGGAAGCGTCTCGATAAACGCCTCTAGTTCTTCGCCGCTTAACTGTTCGAGATTCTCGATCTGTCGTTTTTTCAGGATCGCCATATTTTAAAATTTCGATTCGGAAAGCCGCATCATTTCGTCGCGTTCGGCCTCTTCGCGTTCACGCTGCTTTACGCCCTCGCGGCCGTCATAGCTGATAAACTTCGGCAGAAAGAAGGCGGCCCCGAGCACCGAGACAACGCATAGAACTCCGCCCGACACGAGCGCCGTTTTTACCCCAAACTTCTCCGCTACGATCCCCATTTTAGCACTGCCAAGCATTGGGCCCGTCAGATAGCTCATCATTTCGATGCTCGCGAGGCGGCCTCGGAGATAATTCGGAATGGTCTGGTTCCAGATCGCGCCGCGAAAGATCCCGGAGATCATGTCAAAGAATCCTGCGGCACCCAAAAATATGAGCGCGGGGACCAGGCTATCGACGAGCCCAAAAAAGATGATCCCGAAACCCCAGAGCACGGCAGCGATAGTCACCATCAATCCATGGCGATGAATATTTTTGGTCCATCCCGAAGTAAGGCTCGCTATCAGAGCTCCCGCTGCAAGTGCTGCCGGAAAAAATCCCACGTATTGTCCGCCATAGACGACCGCCAGCGCTGGATACAAGGCCTGAGGCATGGCAAAGAACATCGCCGCGATATCGATAAAATATGTTCCGACCAGCTCCTGACGGCTAAACGCATATTTCCAGGCCCGTTTGATCCCCTGCCAGCTCGGCCGTTCGGCGTTCTCGGGCGAAGGCACGGCACTCACCATAAACAGCGCAGTTATGGTTGCTACGAAAGTGACGAGATCTAGTCCGTAGGCAACGGCGGGATGGAATTGTGTCGCGATTATCCCGGCGATCGCCGGACTTATGATCGCCCCTATGCTCCAGCGGATCGAATTGAGGGCCATCACCGCGGTCATCAATTCGACCGGGATTATCTTTTGGATGAACGATTCGAACGCCGGCCGCTGTATCGCCGCGAGGCCCGCATGTGCAGCGACGCATAGGAAGAGGACCCAGATCCTCGGCTCGGCCAAAAGAGAATTTACAAGCAGCATCGCGGACGCTGCGGCCTGGCCGAATTCCGTCAGCCGCAGCATTTTCCGCTTATCCAGGAAATCGGCCATCGCTCCGCCGGCAAAAGCCAGCACGACCATCGGCACGAATTCGGCAAGGTAAATATACCCGACCATGGCGCTCGACCCCGTCAACTGATACATCTGCCACGGCACAACGATAAAAGTCATCATCGAGCCGAAAAACGATACAAGCTGACCGATAAAAAGCAGGCGGTAATCTCGTGAGGTTTTTAGCGGAGAAAGGTCGAGGAGCATAGCGAATCAGCCAGCCTTCATATACTGCGTCCGAAAAAGAGCAATGCATTTATCAATGTGTTTCCGGCAACACCAAAAGTGTACTCCCTATAATTGCAGCGTCTCGGATTCTAAAGAATAAATGACGTCAGCGGTATCCCAGCAGTGCGAATGGTCGAAGTTGAGGTCTAATAAGCGGGCCTTTTGATCATGCCCCTATCCGATCTCCAAGTTTTGACCGGAGAACGGACCGCGAATGCGAAGGACAAAAACCGTCCTATCGGAGATCCGAAAAAGTACTCGATATCGACGGATCGGAAGTTGCCGTAACTCAAAATCATACGCTGAATTCTCGGGAGCGAGCGGACAGGCCTCAGGCATCTGCGACAATCTCTGTCTTATGAGCTTATTGAACTGTTTTAGCCACGCGGCCGCATCTTCGCGACCCCAGTTCTCGACGCCCCATTCGTATGATTCTTGTAGATCTCGCTTTGCATTAGTTGAGTATGTTATTCGAAATCGAGTCATGCCAAATTCTGTTACTCTATTCCGTTCCGTTCGTAAAGCTCTGCAAAAACCTCATCGTGGGTGGACCAATGCTCACTATTATCCCATTCGAGCAACGCCTCATTAATGGCTGCAATGGTGAGATCATATTCGAGCCTGGAAGACAGTGCTTGAAACGTCTCAACATCCTGAAGCACGACGGCCGGCTTACCGTTAACAGTCAGAATTATCGGTTGCCGGGTTTTTTGAACCTGCTTAACCAACTTTGATGCATTCTGCTTGAATTCGCTGACCGTCTGGATATCTCTCGTAGGTTTCATATAAATATCATACTAAATTACGGCCCAAATTCAATACCTCATGCAGTGTCTACGTCGCGTATATTTTGAGCTTAAACTCATCGTTAGCCGCATATATTTCCGGCCTGCGACCGGCGAAGCGATTCGACTGCCGGAGGATCATCGGCAGTCCGCCGTGGGGGGCATGAACGCCGTATTCGCGGCGCGAAAAGATCGATGAGATCTGCGGGTTTAGCCGCTGCGAGATGCCGTAGCGTATCGCCCTTGCGGGCCCGGGAGCAAATCCGGCGGTACGACGGGGGTTGATGAATTCGATCGCGTTGTCGTAAATATTCACCCGCGTCCGTATCTCGCGAAGCGCAAGATCGCGATGCGTGAGCATGTTAATTATCGCTTCGGAGATCGAGTAAACATGATAATAGCCGCGTTCCTGAACCACCTTTTCCGTCACTAAGGCTAGTTTTCGCTTACGACGCTCTTTCTCGAGGTCCGTATACCGCCTGATGAACTGTACGATCGATTCGAACTGGGTAAGCAGATTCCCCTTGATCTCGGCGGCCTCGATCAACTGGGCGTCACCGTTGCTGCCCGAGTATCTGGCAACCGTTACGCTCGAGCGCGGCAGCAGCTCGGCGACCCGGTCATTTTTTCCAAATAGCAGCAGTGCCGCTATCGTCGGAAAAAACTCGTCCGTCGTTCCAACCGCGAGCCCGAGGTCTTTACGCAAGAAATCGCTGGTTTGGTAAAGATTGATGTTAGGCGCATTATCGTCGAAACCGCTTGCGAACGACCATAGCAGAGCGTCATCAAAATCCTGCTCGGTCACATTCTGCAGAGGTATATTCTCAAACCCTAACGGCCGGATCTCATCCAGCCAGTCAGACAATTCCTGACGCGAGACTTCCCTTTTCTCTTCGCCGAAACGCAGATAAAAACGCCCATCCCGTGTCCTGTATGGCCGACGTTTGCCGTCGACCTCAAGTGCGACTATGCGCTTACCGCTGTCGAATGCAATGGTGTCGATCAGCGGTATCAGCGGCGGAACGATCTCTTCGCGGCATATTCGGATCAGTTCCGTCTGGACCCATTCGGGATTGCTCACGCCCTCGATACGCAAATGATCGTTTACGCCGAAGATGATCGTCCCGCCGTCTGTGTTCGCCAAAGCGACGATTCCCTGGCTGATCCGTTCGCTGTTCGAGAGCTTTACCTTGAGCTCGAGGTAGGTGTCCTCTCCGCCCCTGATCAGACGCAGCAGCTCGGTCCGCGTCGTAAGCGGGGCCGACTGGTTGGCGATATATTCCTGAAAGGATTGTTCGTTGGATGAGTCAAAACGCTGTGTGTGACGAAATTTTTTTCGCGGCATCAGTGTTTGGCGTCGGATTTCTGTCAAGACGGAGACGCTTTCTATCCGCCCGAATGCCAGCCGTGACTGACATTACTGGAATCGGGATCTGCCCTTCTATTGAAACATCGAAGGGCATCAATGTAAACGCTTGTTTCGTTTGATATGTTTCGCGCCACAGGAGGGCAAGCATCCCTGCTTGCCGCTCCTGCCGTTGACAAAAGTGCCCTTTTCCCTATTTACTAGCTAAGATATCGTGGATGCTAAACAAACAACTGCCTATATCGGTCTTGGCTCGAATCTAGGTGACCGCGCCGGAAACCTTCTGATGGCTGTCCGCGGGCTCATTGAGGCAAGTTTTGATGTCTGCAAGCTGTCGGCGATATACGAAACGGAACCGTGGCAGATCGATTGTGACAACTGGTTTCTGAACATGGTTGCCGAGGTACGTGTCTCTAACCTGATCAGCCCGAGTCAAATGATGGCCCGCCTTTTACGGATCGAGTACCTGCTCGGCCGCGGTTCTGAGAACCGAAACACTTCGAGAACTGCTGATCTCGACATCCTTTTTTTCCATGACAAACGAATAGAAACGGAGCTGCTTACCGTGCCGCATCCCCGCCTGCACCTCCGCAAATTTGTTCTTTGCCCGCTGGCCGAGATCGCTCCTCATTTCGTCCACCCGACCATGGATCGGGATATTGCGGCCCTCCTTGAAGCTTGCCCCGATCGCTCGCAAGTTTCCCGCTGGAACCCTTATAGACGCCCGAACGACCAGCCTAAAAATTAATAGCTGTTTTCAGATAAAAAACTTTGCAACTGTCTGTGCGGCAATCTGTCGCCCAAGCGCAAAAAAGACGGTCGCATGACCGCCCTTTTCGTTGATCTTTAGAGATCTTATTCCTGGGCGGCAAAGTCGAAATTCGCGATGTTGTCAGTTGCGGACACCGCTCGCGTTTCGAAGCGGTACCGCCTTGCAGAGACGCCGAGTATATAAAAATTACCCGCTTCAACCTCTGTGAAGGTATAGTAACCGAGCGAGCTTGTCATTTCCACGCGTCGGAAACCTTGGGAATCGGTAAGAAAAACCTGTGCATTACGCAGTCCGCGGCCGTCTGACGTAAGTACTCTTCCTGAGATCTCGACTGATGCTGCTGTTGTCGCCAGACACGAGCTGGAAATGTTGTTTGTATCCATGGTTACGGCGCCTTCTAATGCCAAGGCTCTTCCATCGATACTTGCACGCGTATTTAAGGTGATACTGGCTTGTGCAATGATATTTCCATCGAATGATGTATCCGTACCGAGAGTCGCAGAACTGCCAACCTGAAAAAACACATTGCAGGTGTTTCCACCATTGAATACCAAAACCGAAGAATTACTTGCAGTGGTTAGAGTGCTTCCTATCTTAAAAATGAAGACGGCATCGGGGTCTCCTAGTGCATTGAGGGCGAGCGGCCCAGTCAGCTGGGCTGAACTGGAAAAGCAATAAACTCCCGGTGTCAAAGTTCGATCGCCCAGGTCCTGTCCCGTAAGGTCAAAATCGCACGCCTGGCCGGCTATATCGTTAAAAGCGGCGAGAGCACCGGTTTGTGCGTCAGCGGCGGCTGCGTTGCCGTCACCGACCACCATTCCGGCCGTTAGTCCGGTGATAGATGTTCCGGGGCTAACGCCGACGTCTCCAATGACCTGGCTTGGGCCGGTGTTAGTTATGGTGGTGGCGGCCAATACTGCAAAACTTGCGGCTCCGCCAAGGCTGGGAGCACTTCCAATAGCGATGGGATTAGCTGCCTGAGAGCTGACGGCGAATAGCACGACGGAAATTACGAGTGTGGGTAGTAGGACCTTTCTTATGTTTTTCATTTGTATTCCTTCTTGGTTGCGGAACGTACTTGTGTCTAGGGTGGCAGCTGGACGGGGACGCGAAACGTCATTTTTAGACGGATCAGCGATTGACTGAACTACTTACTATGCAAGTGTATCACACAAGTAGCAACATTGTTTAAACTATTTGTACAGCGAATGGCTTTATTTTTGCAGAGTCATTATTGCGATGTCGAAAAAGTCGCGTCTTGATGATCGATCGGGTACTAGAACACGATCGGGAGAATCAAGCACCACTGCCTGCCTACACATTGTCGCGTTCTACGACATTTGAGACATTTGTGCCAAGTGATACATTTTGTGACATTTGATACAAAGTGTGCCAAGTTGTACAAAGTGTGCCATTTGGTATTGCATCTGTGATACGTCTTTTCATAGTCTGGATATGAGGCCCGCGGCCTTTGTATCCAGCAATGAACAGATCCGCAGAATACCTACAGTCCAGACTTCAAACCTGCCAGAGACTCTTCTTCCAGTACAAGGGCCGCGAGCACTCACGAATAGAACGCGAGATGCGAAGTCT
>JBGSWW010000122.1:0-25713 GCA_041751735.1 Pyrinomonadaceae bacterium
CCGTTTTCTTCAGATGGACTTGATACCTGAGGAGCGTGATTACGTCGGCCTTCAGTCGGTTTTCGCCTCGATATTCCCCGTGTCGGATTTTCGCGAAACGGCTACGCTCGAATACGTCGAATACCAGATCGGAAACTGGCAGTGCAAATGCGGAAACCTCGAGGGCCTCGAGCACCTCCGCGCAAACTGCCAAAATTGCAGCGCCAAGATCAAGGTTGATCCATTCAATCCTGCCGAGGTTCTATGTAACAACTGCGGCACTTTCAACGTTGTTCGTCCGAACCTGTGTAATAACTGCGGTGAGCCGGTCGGTCTGAAGCATAAGCATGACCAGCAGGAATGCCAGGAACGCGGGATGTCATACAGCGTGCCGCTGAAGGTCAAGATCCGGCTGACGGTGTATGACAAGGATCCGGATACTAACGTGTCTACGATCCGGGACATTAAAGAAGAGGATGTGTTCTTCGGCGAAATACCGCTGATGACCAACAACGGCACATTCATTATTAATGGTACCGAACGTGTCATCGTTTCGCAGCTTCACCGCTCGCCCGGAGTTTTCTTCAAGGGCGACCGTGACGAGTATCTCGCAAAGATCATTCCTTACAGAGGATCGTGGGTCGAGTTTGAATACGACCAAAAGGGCATCCTTCATGCCCGTCTTGGAAAGCGAAAGATCATTGCTACCGTATTCTTGCGTGCCCTCGGCCTGTGGTTAAATCCGCAGATCGACATGAAGACGGTCTCGGACAACATCCTTGAGGAAGTCGTAAAGAATGCCGAATATTCAAACTCCAGTATTCTTAAGCTCTTCTACGTAACCGACGAAGTTTCGATCGAAAAGGGCAATGTATATTTAAAGGTTGCCCCTGAGGGCGAAACCCATCTTGTCGGCATGCGTGCCGAGGAAGACATCAAGGACAAGAAAGAGGATGTCACCCGTAAAGGCAAAAAGGTCACAAAGTTTGCAATAGCCGACCTGCGGCGTATGGGCCGTGAAAAGGTCCACGTTGCTTCCGCCGATTTCGAAGGGGCATTCGCTCTCGATGACGTTGTCAATACCGAGACGGGCGAAGTGATCGTTGAGGCCAATACAGAGATCGTCGCCGGCAAACTCCAGCAGATCGTCGAAGAGGGTGTCGAGAGCTTTTCGATCTTCTTCCCGAAACGCGATGTTATTGGGGAAGTCATCTCGGCAACAATTAGAAAAGACCCTATCGCCAAACCGGTCGATGCGCTGCTTGAGATCTATCGCAAGATGCGCCCCGGCGATCCTCCGACGGTTCCTACAGCCTACCGCTTGCTCGAGGGAATGTTCTTCGATACTCGACGATTTGATCTGTCGAGAGTCGGACGGCTTAAGTTTAATATCAAAATGGGCCGCCCCGAACGCGACCGGATCACTGACCCGCTGCTCCAGGCCGGTGATTTTATTGAGGTCGTTAATTACCTTCTTCGGATGAAGAGGGACAGTGAGAATTATAGCCAGGACGATATCGACCACCTCGGTAACCGCCGCGTTCGTGCGGTTGGCGAGCTGCTTGAGAATCAGTTCCGCATCGGTCTCGAGCGTATGGAGCGGGCGATCAAGGAGAAAATGTCCATCCAGCAGGACATGTTCACCACGATGCCCCGCGATCTCGTCAATGCCAAACCTGTTACGGCCGCGGTTCGCGAATTCTTCGGTTCATCGCAGCTTTCGCAGTTCATGGACCAGACGAATCCGCTTTCAGAGATCACGCACAAGCGACGCCTTTCGGCCCTCGGGCCAGGCGGATTGTCGCGTGAACGCGCTGGTTTTGAGGTCCGCGACGTCCACCCGACCCACTATGGCCGTATTTGTCCGATCGAGACGCCTGAAGGCCCGAACATCGGACTCATCTCGTCGCTGTCGTGTTTTGCACGTATCAATGAATTCGGGTTTATCGAGTCGCCTTACCGGCGAGTAGTCGACGGCCGCGTCATCGAGTACGTCAGGGTTTATAACGGCGGGGACACCAAGTTCAAGCCCGGCGAACATGTACCTCTTGAGGATGTAGAGGGTGCGAACAAAAAGATCAAGGGCGGCAAACAGGCGACGTTCGATCCCTGGCCGTTCTACCTGACAGCCTGGGAGGAAGACAGGTATATCATTGGCCAGGCGAATATTGAGCTTGATGACAAGGGCAATTTCGTTAACGAGCGAAACGCCGCGAGACAAAAAGGTGAATTCATCACCGCGGACCGGTCTGAGATCCAGTATATGGACGTCTCGCCGAAACAGCTCGTTTCGGTCGCAGCCTCGTTGATCCCGTTCCTTGAGAACGACGATGCTAACCGGGCTCTTATGGGTTCGAACATGCAGCGTCAGTCAGTGCCTCTTCTCCGGGCCGAGTCTCCATATGTCGGGACGGGTATGGAAAAGATCGCTGCTCGCGATTCAGGCGCCGTTGTCATCGCAAAGCGTGACGGCGTTGTCGATTTCGTCGACTCCGAACGCATTATCGTGAAAGCCGATCATAGGGTCGACGGTACGATCTCACGTGAGGTTACGGCCGATATCTACTCGCTGGTCAAGTTCAAACGGTCTAATCAGAACACTTGTATCAATCAGCGGCCGATCGTCAGGGTCGGCGAACGTGTCAAGAAAGGCCAGGTTATCGCCGACGGCCCGTGTACTGACCGGGGTGAATTGGCGCTCGGCCGAAACGTGCTCGTGGCGTTCATGCCGTGGCGTGGTTACAATTTTGAGGACGCAATTCTCGTTTCCGAGCGGCTCGTTAAGGACGATTACTATACATCGATCCACATCGAGGAACTCGAGATCGAGGCACGAGATACAAAACTCGGCCCTGAGGAGATTACGCGAGATATCCCGAACATCGGCGAGAACATGCTGCGTGATCTGGACGAATCCGGGATTATCCGCATCGGTGCTCAGGTCAAGCCTGGTTCAGTACTGGTTGGAAAGGTGACGCCCAAAGGCGAGACCCAGCTGACGGCCGAAGAAAAGCTTCTTCGAGCGATCTTCGGTGAAAAAGCCGGTGATGTTAAGGACGCTTCGCTTACCTGCCCCCCCGGAATCGATGGAACGGTTGTCGACGTTCAGATCTTTACTCGTAAGGGCCAGGACAAGGATGAACGAAGTCTCGACATCGAGGGCATGGAGGAAGAGGATTTCCAACGCGACCTCGAGGACGAGATCCGAATTCTTCAGGAACAGCGTGACGAGCGTATTTACGAACTCTTCGAGGGCCGAAAGCTTACGAAGGACCTCGTTGATGGAAAGGACGTCGTCCTGAAAAAAGGTGGTCTCCTCGATCGCGATGCTCTAAAGGGTATCGATACTAAACTTCTGCGAAAAGTCGAAGTGTCGGCTGGCTCGATCGATCTGGCTGGCGAGGTCAAGGAATACGAACAGCGTACCGAGCGTCAGATCAACATTCTTCGAGATATCTACGACGAAAAGATCACAAAGCTGAAGCAGGGTGACGAGCTGCCTCCGGGCGTGATCAAGATGGTCAAGGTCTTTGTCGCGATGAAGCGTAAGCTTTCGGTCGGTGACAAGATGGCCGGACGCCACGGTAACAAGGGCGTTATCGCCCGCATCCTTCCTGAGGAAGATATGCCGTACTTGCCTGATGGCACGCCGGTCGAGATCGTTCTCAATCCGCTTGGCGTTCCCTCCCGTATGAACGTCGGACAGATCCTCGAGACGCACCTCGGCTGGGCCGCTCGTGTGCTCGGTCTTCACTTCGCGACCCCTGTCTTCGACGGTGCGAGCGAAGAAGAGATCAAGGGCTACATCGGCAAGGCCAACGATAGGTACGACGAATTAGGCCTTCCGCCATCGGTCGGCCCGTCGGGCAAGACGCGTCTTTATGACGGCCTTACGGGGGAGCAGTTCGAGCAGAAGGTCTGCGTGGGCTACATTTATATGCTCAAGCTGTCACACCTTGTGGACGACAAGATCCACGCGCGCTCGATCGGCCCGTACAGCCTCATCACCCAGCAGCCGCTGGGCGGAAAGGCGCAGTTCGGCGGACAGCGCTTCGGCGAAATGGAGGTTTGGGCTCTGGAAGCATACGGAGCGGCGCACATCCTGCAGGAATTGCTAACATGCAAATCCGATGACGTCGCCGGCCGTTCGAAGATATACGAAACGATCGTCAAGGGCGTATCTAACTTCGAGCCGGGCATTCCGGAATCGTTCAACGTGCTGGTCCGCGAGCTGCAGAGCTTGTGCCTCGACGTCGAGCTGATCCAGGAAGAAGAACTCGATCCGGATGCGATCGTCGCCGGCATTGACACGTTGGTAGGAGCGGACTAACCGGTCCAAAGGTTAATGTCCAAGGCCTAAGGTCGATTCGGCCTTTGCCTTTGGACATTGGACCTGGGACTTTGGACTTGTTTTTGGAGAAAAGAATGTTTCGATTTAATCAAGATAGCAAAACTCAATTGACCACGAACTACGAGGCCATCCGCATCAGCCTCGCGTCGCCCGAAAAGATCCGTTCATGGTCACACGGCGAGGTCACAAAACCCGAAACGATAAATTACCGCACGTTTAAACCCGAGCGTGACGGCCTGTTCTGCGCCCGTATCTTTGGACCGGTTTCGGATTGGGAGTGTCTTTGCGGAAAGTATAAACGGATGAAGCACCGCGGCGTGATCTGTGACAAATGCGGTGTCGAGGTGACCCAGTCAAAGGTCCGCCGCGAGCGTCTCGGCCACATCGAGCTTGCGTCGCCTTGCTCGCACGTCTGGTTCTTCAAGGGACTGCCATCGCGTATCGGCCACCTGCTCGACATCACTCTTCGTGACTTGGAGAAGATCCTTTATTTCGAGACGTACATCGTGGTCGACGAGGGTGACGTTCCCGATCTCAAGCAAAAGGACCTGCTCACCGACGAGCGTTTTCGCGAGCTGACGCGTGATTATCCGAATCAATTCGTGGCCAAAATGGGCGCCGAGGCGATCAAGGACCTTCTCGCTCAGATCGACATTCAAGAGCTGGTTGACGATCTTCGCCAGAAGATGCGCGATGAAACATCGCAGCAGAAAAAGCTAAAGTATTCAAAGCGTCTGAAGGTTTCGAATTCCTTCCTTCGCTCGGGTAATAATCCGCAGTGGATGATCCTCGACGTGATCCCCGTGATCCCGCCGGAGCTTCGCCCGCTCGTGCCCCTCGACGGCGGCAGGTTCGCGACGTCGGATCTTAACGATCTCTATCGACGCGTTATCAACCGCAACAATCGTCTGAAGAAGCTTATCGAGCTGCGTGCTCCTGAGGTCATCGTCCGTAACGAAAAGCGCATGCTTCAGGAAGCAGTCGATGCCCTTTTCGACAACGGACGCCGTGGCCGCGTACTTCGCGGTGCGAATAATCGACCGCTCAAATCGCTGTCGGGAACTTTAAAGGGTAAGCAGGGACGCTTCCGCCAGAATCTGCTTGGAAAGCGTGTTGATTATTCCGGCCGATCGGTTATCGTGGTCGGACCGGAGCTCAAGCTTCATCAGTGCGGCCTGCCGAAGAAAATGGCTCTCGAACTGTTCAAGCCATTTATTTATAACAAGCTCGAGAAAGACCAGCATGCCGCCACTATCAAACAGGCACGCGAAATGGTGGAACGCCAGGAGCCGATCGTGTGGGACATCCTCGAAGAGGTGATCCGCGAGCATCCGGTCCTCCTAAACCGTGCTCCGACGCTTCACCGTCTGGGGATCCAGGCTTTCGAGCCGGTGCTTGTCGAGGGTAAGGCCATCAAGATCCATCCGCTCGTCTGTACGGCATTTAACGCCGACTTCGACGGTGACCAGATGGCGGTTCACATCCCACTTTCGGCCGAAGCCCAGATCGAAGCCAGCGTTCTTATGCTTGCATCGAACAACTTGCTTTCGCCTGCCAGCGGTCAGCCGATCGCGGTGCCGTCGCAGGACATCGTCCTCGGGTGTTATTACCTCACCCTCGCCCGCGATGAAATGAAGGGTGATGGAAAGGTCTTCGGTTCCATCGACGACGTTCTTCTCGCTCTTGACGCCGGGGTTGTTGAAACGCAAACAAAAGTTAAGCTGCGATGGCGCGGCGACCTTATCGACCTGACTCTCGAGCACAACTCACAGGACGTTATGCGTGCGTCCGTCAGAGAGAATGTCGATCTCATTCTCGAAACCACGGCTGGCCGCGTGATCTTCAACGAACGCCTGACGCGTGACGGCCTGCCGTTCGTGAATGGCGTGATGAAGAAGAAGGGGCTCCAGTCGCTCGTGACATTTTGCCATTTGAAACTCGGCCACGAGCAGACGGTTGTCATGCTTGACGACCTTAAAGCGATGGGATTCCTTTATGCGACGAAGGCGGGTGTGTCGATCGGTATCGACGACATGGTTACCCCGGCGTCCAAGAAGGGAATTATTGAGAAGGCGCAGAAAGAGGTCGAAAAGCTCCGCCTTCAGTACCAGGACGCGACAATGACCGACCTCGAGCGTACAAACAAGGTGACGGCCATCTGGTCCGACGTGACAGATCACGTTGCCAAAGAAATGTTCGCGGCCATGCACACTCGTGAAAAGGAACGTAAGGAACTCAACCCGATCCTCGTTATGGCCGACTCGGGTGCTCGTGGTTCGGACGCTCAGATCCGCCAGCTCGCCGGTATGCGTGGCCTCATGGCCAAGCCGTCGGGCGAGATCATCGAGAATCCCATTCTCGCGAATTTCCGCGAGGGCCTCGACGTGCTGCAGTACTTTATTTCAACACACGGTGCCCGTAAGGGTCTCGCCGACACGGCTCTCAAGACGGCCGACTCGGGTTATCTTACCCGCCGCCTGGTCGACGTCGCCCAGGATGTTATCGTTTCGGAACAGGACTGCGGAACGCTACGCGGCGTCTGGGCCGAGGCAATTATCCGTAATGGTGAAGAGGTCGAATCGCTTCGTGACCGTATCGTCGGCTGTACATCGCTCGACGATATTATCGATCCCGTCGACGGAACAGTACTTGTGGAAGCAAATGTCGAGATCAACGAGGACCTCGGCTCTAGCGTTCAGCTTTCGGGACTTCAGAAGGTAAGGATCCGATCTGCTTTGACCTGCGAATCGCGTCGCGGTATCTGCGTCAAATGTTACGGCCGCAACCTTGCGACCGGACACACGGTCGAGATCGGCGAGGCTGTCGGTGTTATCGCTGCTCAGTCTATCGGCGAACCTGGAACGCAGCTTACCATGAGAACGTTCCACGTCGGCGGTACGGCCCGGCTCGAACAGGAAACCAAGCACGCCGCCGCGATGGACGGTACTGTTAAGTACCTCGGCGACCTTAAGGTAGTGAAAAACCGTGAGGGCCAAAATGTCTCGATGCGTCGGCAGTCGGAGCTTGCTCTTGTCGACGAACGGGGCCGCGAGGTTGCTCATTACAAGGTGGTCTACGGTGCCGAGGTCCACGTCAAGGACGGCCAGAAGGTGAAGGAAGATGACGTGCTCGTCACGTGGGACCCCTTTACGTTCGCGATTCTTACGGAGGTCAAGGGTACGGTCAAGTATCAGGACCTTAAGGAAGGCAAGACCGTTGAGGAAGAGATCGATAAGGTCACCGGGCAGAAACGCCTCGTGGTCAAGGACTCGGATGAGAAGAACCAGCCGCGTCTCGAGATCCGAATGGGCAACAAGGTCCAAAAGACCTACCAGATGCCTATCCGTGCCAACCTCATCGTTGAGGATGGCCAGGAAGTCGAGCCCGGCGACGTGATCGCGAAGATCCCGCGTGAAACCACCAAGACTAAGGATATTGTCGGCGGTCTGCCGCGTGTCGTCGAGCTTTTCGAGGCCCGCCGTCCGGGCGAAACCGCGATGATGTCCGAGATCAACGGTACGGTCAAATTCGGCCCGATCTCTAAGGGTAAACGCAAGATCATCGTAATCGGCGACGACGGCAGCGAACGCGAATACGACATCCCGCGTGGTACGCACATTAACGTGCAGGAAGACGACCGTGTCCGCTCCGGCGAACCGCTCATGGACGGGCCGCTCAACCCGCACGATATTCTGCGTGTTTTGGGTACCGGTGCTCTGCAGAATTACCTTGTGAACGAGATCCAGGAGGTCTATCGACTCCAGGGTGTGAATATCAACGATAAACACATCGAGGTGATCGTTCGCCAGATGCTTCGCTGGGTCAAGATCAAGGAAGTTGGCGATACCGACTTCCTTCTCGAGGAACAGGTCGATCGCTTCCGTTATGAGGATGAGAACCGGCGTGTTCAGGACGAAGGCGGCCAGACATCAGTCGGCGAACCGCTGCTGCTCGGTATCACCAAGGCATCGCTTTCGACCGACTCATTCATCTCGGCGGCCAGCTTCCAGGAGACGACCCGCGTGCTGACCGAGGCGGCTATTTCGGGCCGGATCGATTATCTCCGCGGACTTAAGGAGAACGTCATCATGGGACGCCTTATCCCGGCCGGAACCGGTATGAAGTATTACCGCAACGTCCAGGTCGCCTACGATGCTACGGAGAATCGTAAGCAGGAGGACGAGTTCGACGAAATGGGTGACTTTATCCGCGGCGGCATCGATCTCCCAATTCCGCCCGAGATCACCGGCATCGAAGACACTGACGAGGGATATGACGAAGCCGAGGAAACCCTCGACGAACTCAGCCTCGAAACCGACGAGGTCTACGACGACACCCTTCAACCCGGTGCGATCGACATCGAGGACGACGAGCTATAACTGGAACGCCGGCATCCTGCCGGCAGACCACTGCAACTTAAGTCAGAATTAGTTCAAAAGGCCGTTAGAAATAGCGGCCTTTTTTGCTACCTTGGAATATCAGTATCCTGTTGTCGTAAGCGAAGGAGCGAAACTTGATCCATGAGATCTTCTCTTTATCAAATCGTCATCGTCTTTGTCCTCATCAACCTCGGTTCGATAAGCCTACGCGGCCGAACCAGAAAGCCGATCGCCTTTCGAAATGTAAATGTAGTTGACGTCGCGGCTGGGGAGATCAAGCGAAACGTCACGGTCCTTACGGACCGCAAAACGATTACCAGTGTCGGTGTCAGTCTGAAAATCCCGCGGAATGCCGAAGTCATCGACGCAACCGGAAAATATCTGATTCCCGGTCTATGGGATATGCACGTCCATATTGTCGATCCGACGTATCTCGCTTTATTTGTTGCGAATGGCGTTTTAGGTGTCAGAGATATGGGCGGGAATGCGGCCGGTCCTGACGACGGTTGTGAGTCGATATCATATCAGTCGTTGATAGACTGGCGCCAGGAAATTCGGTCAGGCAGGCGGATCGGGCCTCAAATGATACTTAGCGGGCCCGTCGTCAGTAATACTGGGTCGGCGTCAAGTCTCAATGTCCAAACACCCTTGGAAGCAAACGCCGCGGTAAAAAAACTAAAAAAACTAGGAGTGGACTTCATCAAGGTTTATGAGAAGATTCCGCTTGAGGCATACACGTCCCTCGCTCGGGAAGCGAAAGCGGCGGGACTTACCATCGCGGGGCACGTGCCGGTTGATACGGTTAGTCTGAAGGAAGCAGCGTCGGCGGGTCACCGCAGCGTAGAACATGTACGAGATCATATGCTCATGTGCTTTACTAAAGATCGCCGCGAGCTTTTGGAGTTTTTTAGACAAGATCATTGGTCCGAGGCTGATATCAAATGGGGAACTGATCGGTTCGAACAGTGTCCCGACGCAATAAAGGCGTTCCGTGCAAATCGCACCTGGCTCGTTCCCACGTTGGTAGTAGAGCGGGCAAAAATTGCGATCGAGGAACCGGGCTTTGTCGACGATCCGCTTCGGGAATTCCTCCCTGCCTCAGTCCAGAGTGGCTTTGACAGTTATGTAGCGAAGAAACTCGCACAGACTGAAAAGGAAAGAAAGAGTGAGAGACTTTGGTGGATCACCCAAAATAAAGTCGTTGCACGTATGCGCTCAGAGGGGATCAGATTTCTCGCCGGCACCGATTCCGCGTGCGAGGGGGGAATTCCGGGTTCTAGTCTGCATGAGGAATTGCGGCTGTTAGTGAATGCGGGATTTACTCCCTTGCAAGCATTACAAACTGCAACCCTTAATCCGGCCAAATTCTTTCACCGGGAAAACGATATGGGAACGATTGCAAAAGGGAAGATCGCTAACTTAGTTTTGCTTAGCGAAGATCCGCTAGAGGACATCTCGAATACCCGAAAGATCGAAATAGTAGTAAATAACGGACAATTGCTTAGGCGCAAAGATCTCGATCACATATTAAATGCCGTCAGTGCCAGATAATATCCCGTATTCGAAAAAGGAGCCATTTTGATGACTGAAAATCCGATCATCTCTCTGCGGGAGATCACAAAGGAAACACTTCGGCACATGACTCGCCTCAAGGTCGCTCCCGGACAGGAGCACTTTGTCGCAACCAACGCCGAGTCTATCGCCGAAGCCTACTTCTCGCGGGATATCGCGTGGTTTCGCGGCATTTATGCCGATGACACGCCGGTAGGGTTTTTAATGCTGGAAGATAACGCGGCCGAAGGGAAGTACTACCTGTGGCGCTTTATGATTGATGCCCGATATCAGAGGAAGGGTATCGGACAAAAAGCACTGGACCTGTTATTCGAGCATGTCAGGACGCGTCCACGCGCAGGTACTGTAACCACCAGTATAGTTCCCGGCGAGGGCAGCCCTGGACCGTTCTATGAACGGATGGGCTTTGTTTACACAGGCGAAGAAGACGATGGCGAACTCATTATGCGGCGGGAGCTTTAGATCGTTTATCTCAAAGCTTGCACCCGGTCCTTAGGACGAATTCTCTAAGCGGTATGAATAGCATCGATATTGTCCCGCACCATCCGCATTGGCATGAATCGTTCGAGGCCGAAGCGGAGCTTGTCGCTCGTATCCTCGGCGACGTTGCCGTAGCGATCCACCACGTCGGTAGCACTGCGATCCCCGGAATATATGCAAAACCGGTCATAGACATGCTCGTCGAATTTAGTGACGTAAACGCAGTCGACGCGGCCAGTCCACTAATGAAGGATCTCGGGTATGAGGTAATGGGCGAGTTTGGTATTCTTGGTCGACGCTATTTTCGCAAAGACAATGATCGTGGCGTCCGCACACACCAGATCCATGCGTTTGCCGCGGGCAGTGAGCAGGTTGTCCGGCACCTGGCGTTCCGCGATTACATGATCGCACACCCTGGGCGAGCCCAAGCCTATAGCGAATTAAAGCGTAAGCTGGCCGCCGATCATCCCGAAAGCATGAATGACTATATGGACGGCAAGGACGCCTTCATAATAGAAACCGATCGACTAGCTGCGAAGTGGCGAGCAATGCGATGACCAACGATCTTCACGAAGCCAATCGTCTTCTCTGGGAGGCCACGTCGCCGCGATGGGCACAAGGTGCCGATTCGCGCGGCCTCTGGCGGCGTTGTTCGGCCGAGCCGCGGCTGGTGCTTTGCGACCGTGAGCTCGCCCATCTCGGCGTTGTTACCGGAAAGAGAGTCTGTATACTCGGCAGCGGAGATAATCAGGTAGCATTTGCCCTCGCCGGAATGGGTGCGGAGGTAACATCCGTCGATATTTCGCAGGCCCAGCTTAACGCAGCGAGCGACCGCGCACAGCAGCTCGGTCTGACGCTCACCTTTGTTCCGGCCGATGTGGTCGATCTTTCCGAGCTCGCCAACGAATCATTTGATGTGGTCTACACCGGCGGGCACGTGGCCGTATGGGTCTCAAACCTTGAACGCTATTACGCCGAGGCAGTTCGCATACTGCGGCAAGGTGGCCTATTCCTGATCTCCGAGTATCATCCCTTTCGCCGCCTCTGGCGCGAGTCAAAGGATCGCCTTGAGATCGAATATCCTTACTTCGAACGCGGACCATTCGAATACGATGTCACAGCCGACGTTTTGCGCCCCGAGCCCGGACCTTTTAAAAGCTACGAGTTCCACTGGACTGTCTCCGACTTTATGAATGCCGTGATCGAGGCCGGATGTAGTATTGAGGAGATTCACGAGTTCGGGACTGAGGTTGCGGACTGGGAAGCGGCACCCATGCATGGCATACCCGAGTTCCTGATGATAGCCGCCTTGAAGGACATGAAGGAGCAACAATGACTGACGACTTCATCGTCCTGACGAAATATGTCTGAGGGCGTCTATCGCGAGAGACCTTTTCGACGGTCGCCTGAGGGGGAAGTATGAACTACGAGATCCTTTTTACCTTCCTGGTACTAGCAACCGCGGTTACGCTTTTCGTGACGGAAAAGCTGCGTGTTGACCTCGTTGCACTTCTCGTTATGGCGCTTCTACTTGTAAGCGGCATCCTTTCCCCTTCCGAAGGCCTTGCGGGTTTCAGTAACACAGCGACCATTACGGTTGCATCAATGTTTGTGTTAAGCGCGGGGCTTACCAAGACCGGCGCTGTAGACCTTCTCGGGACCGCGGTCACGGTCATTTTCAAGACGAACTTCTGGATAGCAATTCTACTTGTAATGGGCCTGGCCGGATTTCTATCCGCTTTCATAAATAACACGCCCGTCATCGCGATCTTTCTGCCTATCTTGTTGGAGGCAGCCAAACATTCAGGCCTCAGCCCTTCCAAGATCCTGATGCCGGTCTCGTTTGCGTCGATCTTTGGCGGGGTCTGTACGCTGATCGGAACATCAACGAACATCCTCGTCAGTTCGATCGCAGAGAAACGCGGCATACGGCCATTCACTATGTTCGAATTTGCCCCGATGGGCATCATCATGTTCGCGGTGGGAACAGTTTATTTGCTTTTGATAGGGATCCGGCTAATTCCGGAGCGGACCGTTACGGAAGAGCTCGCTGAACGCTACGACCTCGGGGACTACCTTACTGAGATCGTCATCGACGAGAGAGCCGACTCCGCGGGTAGGACGATCAAGGACGCACCTATAGTTCACGAGGTCGGCTTATTGATCTTGAAGATCCATCGTGACGGAGAGGACCTATTCAATCCCGGCCCCGATACCAGGATCCTGGCAGGCGATATCCTGCTCGTCCAATGCGACCTGGAAAAGATCCGGAAAATGCAGCAACGCGACGGCGTAACCTTGAAGCCACAGGCAAAGTGGGGAGATGAGATCCTCACCTCTGAGGACTACTTGCTGGTCGAAGGCGTAGTGGCTCCGAATTCCCTCCTTATCGGCCAGACATTGAAAGGCGCTGACTTTCGGGCAAATTACGCCGCTACCGTCCTGGCGCTCCGACACCGCGGAAAGATCCTTCGGGAGAAACTCTCGGAAACTCCTCTCGGAGCCGGGGATATGCTTCTTATCGAGGTGCAGCGGGACAAACTGCCGGGTTTTAGAAAACGTGGCGATGTTATAATCACTTCGGCACATGCGGCGGTTACTCCCCAACGCGGCAGAGCTTTGGCCGCGACCGCGATAATGATCGGCGTAGTCGCCGTCGCCGGGTCAAATGTTTTGCCGGTCGTAACTGCCGCGGTCGCAGGAGCGGTGCTGCTTATCCTGATGAAATGCATCACGCTCGAGGAAGCGTACCGCGCTATTGAATGGAAGATAGTTTTCCTTCTCGCGGGAGTTTTGTCTCTCGGGGTCGCGCTGGATAATACAGGGGCCGCCAGGATTATTTCTTCACAGATGGTTGAGAGCATCGGGCCGCTGGGCCCCATCGCGCTGATCTCCGCCTTTTATCTCATAACATCCATCACGACGGAGGTGATGTCCAACAACGCGGCCGCCGCACTTTTGGCCCCCATCGCAATTACTACGGCCCTTAGCTTAGGTCTCAGTCCGCAGCCGTTCCTCGTAGCCGTGGCTTTCGCCGCGTCCGCGAGCTTCATGACGCCTGTTGGTTATCAAACGAATGCAATGATCTATGGCCCGGGAGGATACACGTTCGGGGACTTTGCCAAGGTAGGAACTCCCCTCAATATTATCTTTTGGATAATGGCAAGCTTACTGATCCCGATCTTCTGGCCACTCTAAAGGCCTCTCGGGATCGAGCGGCAGTCTGCTCGGCCGAGAACCCAACCACATACGAACTTCGACGGAGCGCGGCTCAGAGACCGACTATGCGGGAAAGTCCCTGTCCGGAGGTAGTGAAATAGCACTTGCACGCTCTTGGTCCATCACAAAATAGTTGGCACAGACGGAATGATGTGCTATAACTGAAACACATCGGAGATCCTTTCCGAATGATCTTTGAAAAAAAAATAATGTTCAATACCTATCGAGCCGGGGAGGCCTACCGGCTCGACCCGGGGAAAAATGCGTCAGCAACGTGAAACACCACGCGCATTTTCATGAAAATGGGACAAATGGTTGTAACTGTTGCACCATAATGCGGTTAGCTGTCCCATTTTCTGTCCCACGCGGGACGGGATCGGGCGTTTTTACAACGTTTTGGTGATTGCCATCAGCTCTAGGAGTTTCTTGAGGGGGATCAGGGCGAAAAAAAGGCCGCCTTCGGCAGCCCTTTTGTACTTTCGTATTGAGGGACTTACCAGATCTGGCAGGGCTTCTCACGAACCATCTTGGAGGGGGGCTTGCAGCCGAATGCAGCCGCGAACTCGGGCATGTTTGCGAGCGGCCCGTTCACGCGCCAACGCGGGAGCGAGTGCGGGTTGCCGGCGACCTGCTGGCGTTCGGCCTCGGCGGTATATTTGCCTGCCCAAACCTGAGCCCAGCCGAGGAAGAAACGCTGTTCCGGAGTGAACCCGTCGATATTTGCCGGACGCGGCTTGCCCTCGAGCGATTTTTTGAAGGCGTGGTAGGCGACCGTCAGCCCGGCAAAATCACCGATATTCTCGCCAAGCGTGAGCTTTCCGTTGATGAATAGCCCCGGCTGCACTTCGTACTCGTTGAACTGGTTCACCACGCATGACGCACGCTCTTCGAATTTGGTCCGGTCGGCTTCCGTCCACCACATTTTCAGGTTGCCCTCGGCGTCGAACCGGCTGCCCTGGTCGTCGAAACCGTGGGTGATCTCGTGGCCGATGACGCCGCCGATGGCACCGTAATTGACGGCGTCGTCAGCGTTGAAATTGAAGAACGGCGGCTGGAGAATTCCGGCCGGGAATGTAATGTCGTTGTTCTGCGGGCTGTACGACGCGTTGACAGTCGGCGGTGTCATGCCCATCCGCGTCTTATCGCGCGGCTTGCCGAGGTCGTCGAAATTCCGCTTAACCTGAAACTTGGCCGAGCGGAAAATGTTGGCGGCATATGCGTCACGCTCGATGTCGAGACCTTTGTAGCCTCGAAGCACATCCGGATAGCCGATCTTTCTCTTGAAAGTCGCGAGCTTTGCCTGGGCCTGCTTCTTGGTGTCGGCGCTCATCCATTCGAGGCCGTTGATGCGGTCCTTCATGGCTGCCATCAAGTTGTCGATGAGCTCATTCATCCGGGCTTTCGCGGCCGGCGTGAAGGCCTTCTTGGCGTATTCCATGCCCAGGGCTTCGCCGAGGTGGCCGTCTGTTGCCTGCACGCAAGTTTTCCAACGCGGCTGTCTTTCCTTTTGCCCGCTCAGATAGCGGTTGAAGAAATTGAAGTGCTCATCGGCAAACTGGCTGGCGAGAGCCGGGGCGGCGGAATTGATGGTCATCCAGCGAAGGTATGTCTTCCAGTTTTCAACGGGAACATCCTTCATCATCGCGTCCATTTCGGTAAAGAATTTGGCGGGTGCGAGATTGATCTCCAAAACGGGGGGAACATTTCGTTCTTTCAAGTATGCTGACCAGGAGAAAGCGGGTGTTAGCTCCTGCGCGGCAGTTAGCGAGATCTTGTTATATCGATTGTCGGGGTTGCGTGACTCGACCGGGGTAAGCGAGGCTTTCGCGAGACGCGTCTGCATGTCCATTACAGTCCTGGCGTTGGCGGTCGCCGCTTCGGGTGAATCACCGAGCAACTTGAACATGCTGGCCACATACTCGACGAATTTAGACCGTATCTCAACCGATTTCGAATCGTCCTTTGTATAATAATCGCGATTAGGCAGGCTCAGTCCGCCCTGAATTCCTTGGACAATGATTGCATTTGAGTCCTTTAAATCCGGACTCGCACCGAAATTGAACAGTGCGGGCCGGCCAGTGTCATGCATCTCGGCGATCTGCTCCTGAAGGTCTTTGATAGACTTTACATCGTCGATATCCTTTAGAAAGGGCTTGATCGGGTCAAGTCCGGCCTTGTTGATAGCTGCTTCGTCCATGCAGGTTGCGTAAAAGTCGCCGATCAACTGTGGATCGGTGCCTTCCTTTCCTCCGGACTTTGCGGCACTTTCCAGAACGCCCCGAAGGATGGCGTTGTTTGAGTCGGCTAGCATGTTAAAGGTGCCCCAACGAGCCTCAGAAGCAGGTATCTGGGTATTCTTGAGCCACGAACCGTTAGCGTACTGGAAAAAATCCTGGCAGGCCTCGACAGACCTGTCCATTCTGACGGGGTCGAACCCGGCGCTCTGAGCAAAGGTAACGGTGCACATCGACAAAACGACAGCACCAACAGTGAGAGATCGGCAAAGCTTAGAAAGCATAGAACGTAGAACTCCTGATTTTATTCTTTTAACATTATACGAGTTTGATGCCCAAACGTTACTTCCCGCGAGCTCAAATAACAGTCTCGAAAAGTTCTGACACTCTTTTGGTAAGCTCGGCTGCGAGGGCCTTGCGGTCTTTATTTATTACGGGCTCTACGCCAAATTTGATGACCGCCGTGTATTCCCAAACGTGAAACAACCGCCACAGATGAGCAAAAAAGCCGATGTCCTCCCACCAACAGGCTGCGAGACTAGCCGGAATTTCACCCGGCGGGGTTCGATAACTGATCGAGGCATAGGAAACCGGCAGATCGACGCGTGCCGCAAATTCAAGAAAGGAAGAATTGAACGGCAGAACTTCCTCACCCTTTGTGCTGGTTCCCTCGGGAAAGACGATCACTCCCTCACCGGCATCGAGCCTTTCGATTATCAGTTCACCGGCACGGGGAATATCCCGCCGATTTGCCCGGTCAATGAAGATCGTACCCATATCCCCGACGATGCGGCCCGCGAGAAACCAGCTTTGAATCTCGGCCTTGGCGACAAATACTCCCTTGACGATGGCTCTGATGGCGGCCATATCCGTGTAGCTCAGGTGATTAGTAACGAGGAAAAAAGGAGGTTTCGGTGGTACGCCGCTTACCTCGATCTTCATATTCGAGATCCAAACAAAGCTTTTGGTCCAGCTTCCGAAGATCACCTGACGCCAATAGATCTTGTTCGGTACGGCCCAGTTGAAGATAAACCAGGCCGAATAAAGGCCGAGCGTCGAAGTGACGAATAGTATCATCCTGATTGCGGCGAGGAGAGTTCTCATTGGGCCGGAGGGTCCTTATCGAGCTTTTTGAAATTGTAACGCAGCAAAAACCGCATCGGCAATGTCTTGCCATTTCGCTCGGCGGGCCTCCAGTTCATGGCGCGGATTGCTGTTTCGACCGACTCTTCCAGCCCAAACCCGGCCCAGCGCGTAATGTCGATTCTCTGTATCGCACCCGATCGGTCCAGATCGACAAGAGCCTCGACGGTCGCAGCAATCTCATACAAAGCGGCCTGCGGAGTATACTCGGGCTTGATCCGTCGGTACGGGACCGGAGGCCGAAAACCCTGTGCGAGTGGCGAGCCTTCAGCAGGGACTTCCTCGATCAGAAGTGGTAAAGCTTCATTAATCTCCAATCTGAGGGCCAGGCGAATTCTGCCGGCGATCCCGTCAGATAATTTCTCGATTTCCGAATTCAACAGCTGATCGGCCGCTTCCCTGCTCGATGCTTCATGACTTGCAAGTTTCCACCAAATCAGCCGGCCCGTCCGCGAGCTCACGACATAAATGACGGCGTAAGCCTCGTAATACTCAGCGCGACCAAACGAACTTCTCCGCTGATTTGCTACTCGGACCAAGAGAAATGCATCGCATCCTACTGCCGAACCGATCCGTTTAGATTCGTCGCCGGTTAGGTTGAATGGAACCGAAGGGGAGACAGACAAATAGGCCGAGCGGCTCAGATCGAGGTCGAGTACCGTCATATTATCGGCGAGCTTGGCACGAAGTGCCTCGGCAAATTCCCGGCTCCTGGCAGTGTTATCCGGTGCAATAACCGCAGCTCTTTGGGCGGGGGCCTGAAGAGCCGTAACCGCGATCAGCAGGCACACCAGACCTGCCCAGCAATAACCCCGTGGGCTCCTTACGGCACTAGTTTCGATGGTAAAGCTCGCCAATTTTGTCTTTAAGTTCCGCAGGGAAACAGATTCGGTGGATCCGGTAACCTTCCTGCAGCCCGCGGACTGCCGGGCTCACAGCGGATATCTCACGGATCGCCGGCCGTGAGAATCCCTCTTCGACAAAGATCAGGTCTTTGGCATCGGACATTCGCGTCGAATAAAAGGAATAAGGGGCATTACCAGCCTGATCCTCTACAAAATAATATTCGGGATCAAAACCTGCGCCGGCGATCAGGGCCCGCGCGCTGTGTATGAAGTTGCCCCTCTCATTCTCAGGCATATCGAGATCAAACGCCTTGAAAAGATGCCGGTCGAGAAATCGCCTCGAAAGGTCTGCCAGGATCGTATCGTCAGAATGCTGCCATCGCTTGATCGAATACATTACGTCGGTATCGTCTAGCTCCATGTGGTCCCTGAGTTCGAGTTTTTCGCCTGCGAGGATTTTGTCCATGGCCGTCCCGCCGGTGCTCCACACTGCAGACGCGGCGTTCCCCGCTGCCAGGGCGAGTGCCCGCCGAAGCAATACGCGCAAGACGGCTTCAGCCGATCGAAGTGTCCGGTGAAAGTAGACCTGCCGATACATGTAGTATCGAGCTTGTAAGTAGTCCTCGACGGCATAGATCCCCGGAGCCGAAACATACAGGTGATCATCCTTTTCGTTGAACTCGATAGATTTAATGATCCACTCGAGATCAAAAATACCGTACTTCGCGCCGGTCATTAATGAATCCCGCAGCAGGTAATCCATCCTGTCGACGTCAAGCTGAGAAGACACAAGCTGAGATAGGGCACGGTGAGGGTAATCGCCCCGAATTATACCAGCGACGCTCTCGGGAAGTTCTGTGGAATAATCCCTCAATAACCGTCCGACTTCGGTGCCCTGGCTAAGTACCGCCTCGATTGTGAATTCTTCGTGGTGAAAATCGAGAATCGACTCGATGACATGGGAAAAAGGCCCGTGGCCGATATCATGCAGCAGGGCGGCAACGCGAACCGCGGTTTGGGCTTCCCCGGGAATGCGATACCCGAGCCGCAATTTTGCGATCATACGGGCGGCGAGATGAAATGCTCCCAGCGAATGTGAAAAACGCGAGTGCTCGGCGGCCTGATATGCAAAATATGCCAGTCCGAGCTGGCGTATTCGTCGAAGCCGTTGAAATTCGGGCGTGTCGATGAGCGAAACGATCAGCTTGCCCTCGGCCGAGTCGGTATTTACTCGAATTATGTTATGTACCGAATCGCGGTAGATTCTCTCAGCCATGAGTGATCCAGATCGTAGTGACTATTCCTCATCCTCGCGCAGTCTTTCGAGAACCGAGAGATCCTCGAGCGTGGTCACATCGCCCGCAACGATGCCGCTGGAAGCGAGTTCGCGAAGCAGTCGACGCATTATCTTGCCCGATCGGGTTTTGGGTAGTGCATCCGTAAATCTGATGTCATCCGGTTTCGCGAGAGCCCCGATCTCCCGAGCGACGTGGGCACGAAGGATCTCTTTGAGTTCTTCATCACCTTTTCGGCCGCCCTCCAATGTCACAAAAGCCGAAATTGCCTGGCCTTTGAGTTCGTCGGGGCGGCCAACGATCGCTGCCTCGGCAACGGCCTCATGCGACACCAGGGCGGATTCGATCTCGGCCGTGCCAAGCCGATGGCCGCTGACATTGATCACGTCATCAACGCGGCCCATGATCCAGTAGTATCCATGCTCGTCTCGCCGGGCACCGTCGCCGGCAAAATAGAATCCTGGGATCTCGGACCAGTATGCTTGCTTAAATCGCTCGTCGTCTCCCCATAACGTCCGAAGCATCGCCGGCCACGGGTGTGTAGCAACCAGGTATCCTCCTTCGCCCGGCCCGACAGGTTTTCCGGCCTTCGTGACTATGTCGAGCATAATACCGGGAATCGGTCTTGTTGCGGTGCCGGGTACTGTGGGCGTAGCCCCGGGAAGAGGCGAGATCATTATGGCGCCCGTTTCAGTCTGCCACCACGTGTCGACGATCGGGCACTTTCGTTTGCCGATGACCTCGTGATACCACATCCAGGCCTCCGGATTTATCGGTTCACCAACGGTTCCAAGCAATCGGAGGCTCGACAGGTCGTGCTTCAGCGGATACTGCTCGCCCCACTTTATAAACGTTCGGATCGCAGTGGGTACCGTGTAGAAAATATTGATCTTGTGCCGGTCGATCATGTCCCAAAATCGGTCGAAATCCGGAAAATTGGGAGCTCCCTCATACATAAAAACCGTAGCGCCATTTGCGAGTGGACCATAAACCACATAGCTGTGCCCGGTTACCCAACCGATATCGGCGGTACACCAGTAAATATCTTCATCCTTAAGATCGAATACAACCTTCGTCGTATATGCGACTTGGGTGAGGTAGCCCCCGGTAGTGTGGAGTATACCTTTTGGCTTACCTGTCGTGCCCGACGTGTAGAGGATGTATAAGGGATGTTCAGAATCCAACTCCTCCGCGGGGCACTCGGATCCGACAGTTTTTGTGAGTTCGTGCCACCAGTGGTCACGGCCTGGCCGCATTTTGACTTTTGACCCGGTCCGTTGGTAGACGACAACCTTCTCGATCGTCGTGCATCCATCGGCTGCCTCGTCTACTATATCTTTCAACCTGATCTCAGATCCGCGTCTGTAGCCGCCGTCGGCTGTAACGATCAATTTGCAGCCGCCGTCGTTTACCCGATCACGTATCGCCTCCGCTGAAAATCCGCCGAAGATAACGGTGTGGGTCGCTCCGATGCGTGCACATGCGAGCATCGCCACTGCGAGGGCCGGCACGAGGGGCATATACAAGGCGACACGGTCCCCGGTCTTCACGCCCAAGTTCTTGATCACATTCGCGAATCTCGAAACTTCCTGATGCAGCTGCAGATAAGTTATGGTCTTTATTTCCCCAGTTTCCCCTTCCCAGATGATCGCTGCCTTATTCTTTCTGGATGTAGCGAGATGCCGGTCTAAGCAGTTGAATGAGATATTTATCTTTCCGCCTACAAACCACTTGGCAAACGGCTCATTCCATTCGAGCACCGTGTCCCATTTCTTGAACCAGTGCAGACTCTCAGCCTGCTGTGCCCAAAACGCCTGAGGATCCGCCGCGGCCTCGGCATACAAACGCTCATACTCGGCGAAGCTTTTGATATGGGCCATCTCGGCAAAGTGAGGAGGGGGAGGAAAGACTCGAGCCTCATTCAGGATCGACTCTATGGCGACTGGTTCTGGCATACTCCAAGAGTATAAGTCAGACGGCTTGTAACCTGAAAACAGGTAAACCTACGGGTCCAACGGATTCCGTCGAAACTCGGTTTTGGAACCGACAGGAGAATGTGTAAAATCGCCCCAGCCTTTATGCCGCTCATTGAAATGCGAAACATAGTCAAGAAATTTCCCGGCGTTCGGGCGCTCGACGACGTTAGCCTGGCGCTCGAAACTGGGGAACTGCACGCCCTTGTTGGTGAGAACGGGGCAGGCAAATCGTCTCTGATGAAGGTCCTTTCGGGGGTTTATCCTTCCGGCACCTTCGACGGCGAAATATCAATTGACGGAACGAGCGTTTACTTTGGCAGTATACGCGACTCTGAGTCGGCTGGCATCGCGATGATCTTCCAGGAGTTATCGCTCGTAAAGGAGCTAACGGTCGGTGAGAATATCTTCCTTGGACGCGAACCCTCCCGGTTTGGAGTTGTCGATTGGTCTAAGCTATATCATTCAGCATCAAAACTGCTAAACGATCTTCATCTTCCGATCGATCCGCGGATCCGGGCTGGATCTCTGGGCATCGGCCAGCAGCAGCTAGTGGAGATCGCTAAAGCCCTGTCGCAGAATGCCCGCATCCTCGTGCTCGACGAACCGACCGCCGCTTTAACCGAATCCGAGGTGGATACCCTTTTTGGCATTTTAAGAAAGCTTCGAGATCGGGGTGTTGGGATGATCTATATCTCGCACAAACTCGACGAGGTATTCCGAATTGCTGATAACATCACAGTTCTCCGTGATGGCAGAACCGTAGCAACATTTGCGGCGCAAGAAGTGGATAAGAATAGAGTCATCGCCTCAATGGTCGGCAGGGACGTAGGCGATATATTTCCCACTCCTGAACATCTCCGTGGAGAAGTGGCTTTCAGCGTCATGAACTGCATCGCTTATTCGCCCGACATCACTGACAAGAGATTGGTTGATGAAGTCTCGTTCTCTGTGAGGAAGGGTGAGGTGCTGGGTGTCGCGGGGCTAATGGGTGCCGGGCGAACGGAATTGCTCATGACGATTTTCGGCGCATGGAATGGCACCTACTCGTGTCGGATCGAGATCGACGGAAAGAAAGTTGACATATCATCTCCGGGGGACGCGATCCGCGCGGGTATCGGGTTCGTCACTGAGGACCGTAAACGCTTTGGCGTAATTCTAGAACAGACTATCGTGGACAACATGACGTTAGCCGGACTCAAGAGAATCTCGGGCCGTTTTGTTAGGAATCGCACCCGAGAGACGATCGCCGCACGCGGGCCTATGAAGGTCCTTCGAATAAAAGCCGATTCGCCGCTTACCATAGCCGGAAATCTTTCAGGCGGCAATCAGCAAAAGGTGGTTCTCGGGAAGTGGCTGTTAACCGATCCGAAAGTTTTGTTTCTCGATGAACCTACTAGGGGCATCGACGTCGGGGCAAAACAAGAGATATATGCTGAGATCAACAAGCTGGCTAAAGAAGGGATGGCTATCGTCCTGGTTTCGAGCGAACTGCCTGAAGTGCTCGGACTCTCCGATCGCGTGCTTGTCCTCCACGAAGGGCGTATAACAGCCGAATTTTCGCGGGACGATGCGACGCCCGAGAAAGTGATGGCGGCTGCCACGGGGGCAAGGTTAGATATTTCGGTTAGCCAGTCACAAAAGGGATCGCAAAATTGACCATGCCTAAGTTCAACATCACTACAACCGCCCTTCGGGCCTACATCATGATCATTGTTGTAGGTATCATCTGGGGTTATTTTCACTGGGCAACGAATTCGGTATTTCTCACGCCCCGAAATTTGTCGAACCTGATGACGCAGATGTCAGTTACAGCCATAATCGCCGTAGGCATGTTGATGGTGATCGTATCAGGGAACATCGATCTTTCGGTTGGCTCGCTGCTTGGATTCGCGGGGGGCGTGTCTGCTTACGCGATCACGGTTCTCGGGTTCGGGCTTCCGGCGTCCTTAGGCGCGGCGATAGCGGTAGGTGTGGTGATCGGCACCTTCCAGGGCGTTCTGACAACATATTTGAACATCCCGGCGTTCATCGTGACGCTCGGCGGCTTACTCGCATGGCGAGGGGCCGTAAAGTGGCTGCTTGGAGGCAATACGATCCCGATCTCCGATAGCACTTTCAAAGGCCTTGGAAATGACTTCTTGCCTATGACATGGGGATGGGCTCTCGCCGGAGCCGCGATAATATCCTTGGTAGTAATGGCATATCGGCGAGCTCGCTCTGTAAAGGAATACGGTCTTGGGGACTCCAACTATACTGCTGAATTGCTAAAAATAATGGTACCGGCCGGAGGTGTCGTTGCGTTCATTCTTGTCATGAACGCCTATCAGGGTGTTCCCATACCCGTGCTTATACTTTTGGCCGTCGCCTTGATCGGGGCATTTCTCACCAACTCTACTACGTTCGGACGGTATCTATACGCGATCGGGGGCAATTCCGATGCGGCCCGTCTTTCGGGCATCAATACCAAACTGAATGTTGTGGCGGTCTTCGCCTTGCTCGGGGCTCTGACCGGTATCGCCGCTCTTTTATTCACAGCGCGTGTCGGCAGTGCGGCACCGGATGCTGGCGTTCTGAAGGAATTAGACGCAATTGCGGCATGCGTGATCGGCGGAGCCTCCTTGATGGGCGGCCGCGGAACGATTTTTGGAGCGTGCCTCGGTGCACTGATTATGGCGAGCCTCGACAACGGAATGTCCTTGATGAACGTCCGCGACTTCATGCAGGATATTATAAAGGGCTCGATACTTGTGGCTGCTGTTGGATTGGATATGATGGGGAGAAGACAGGGTTAACCGCCGATAAAACTCATCGTTCGGGCTGGCTGCACAAACTCTGCGTCATTTATATGATGACGGGGTTCCTTTTTCATTACGACATCTTCAATGAATTCGACGATCTCGCGACGGCTGGCGGCATTTCGCATATGATCTCGCAGGTTGTGCTCGGTCGTAGAGAAAAGGCAGGTTCGGATCTGACCATCTGCTGTAAGCCGTATGCGGGAGCAGGCGCCGCAGAACATTTCGGTCACGGGTGCGATAATGCCGATTTCGCCGGGTGAACCGTCGGCGAATTCGTACTTCCACGACGTCTCACTTCCGCGCGAGGTTGTTTTTAGTTTCAAGGGATAGGCGGCATTGATCGCCGCATAGATCTCTTTGCCGGAGACCACCATGTCGCGGCTCCATTCATGGCCGCTATCGAGCGGCATGAACTCTATAAATCTGAAGCTGACATCAGTTTCACGAGCGAACCGGGCAAAATCCACCAGCTCATCGTCATTTCGGCAGCGAACGACGACGGCATTTATCTTAACTGGTTCGAAGCCGAAGTTTTTGGCTGATGCGATTGCCTTGTGGACTTCATCCAGAGCGTCAATGCCGGTTATCTCGAGGAATCTCTCACGGTGGAGGCTGTCGAGGCTGAGCGTTACGCGATCAAGTCCGGCGTTACGCAGAGCGGCGGCGAGTTGTGGAAAGAGCACGCCATTTGTTGTCAGGGCCAGGTCTTTCAGTGCGGGCTTGAATTTTGTGAGTTCGCTTACGAGGCGGGGGACATCTTTTCGGATCAACGGCTCGCCCCCGGTCAGCCTTATCTTTTCGATTCCTAGTGAAACGAAAATATGGGTAATATACGCAATCTCTTCGAAGGTAAGGATAGTCTCTTTCCGCGCCGTGGGAGGCTCGCCATTGGGAAGGCAGTAAAAACACCGGAAATTACACCTGTCAGTCAGCGATATTCGCAAGTCTCGGATCGTCCGGTTATGAGCATCACGTAGGGGCACACTTTAATGATACAACATACCGCAATCGACGCATGACAGCTTAATCAGCGACGTCAGGATTAAGACTTCTTTTTTAATGCACTCGCGTTGCGTTTCAGCCCCGGTAATTTGGCACGCTTGATCGCGCTTCGCCGAAAACGCTCGGCGTACAATTCGGGCGTCCATGATAAGACTGCGTCGAGATCAACCGCTGTCTCGCTGTTACGCGGCTCAAATCGCGATTCGCCGCTCGGCTCCTCAAATCGGTTCCACGGGCAAACGTCCTGACAGATATCGCAGCCGTAAAGCCAACCTTCAAGATATTCGCTCACCGCTGAGGGAATTTCTTTTGCGCGAAGTTCGATCGTGGCGTAGGAGATACACTGGTTTGAATCGACTGCGTATGGTTCGGTGATGGCCTGCGTCGGGCAGGCATCGATGCAGAGGGTGCAAGTACCGCAGTGGTCCTCCATTGTCTGG
>JBGSWW010000123.1:0-3934 GCA_041751735.1 Pyrinomonadaceae bacterium
CGTTCCCCGTAAGAAAGACATGTAATTGACAGCCAGGCATGCCAGAGCAAAGAGCGAGAGAAGAACAAAGCCGAGCGTGTACGTGCCGGTCGCGTCCTTGACCAGGCCAAGTTCAATTGGCGGGAAAAATCCGCCGAGGCCGCCGAAGGCTCCTACCAAACCTGTGACGGTGCCCGTTTCCCTGGGAAAATACTGGGGCACCAGCTTGAAAACCGCGCCATTGCCGAGCCCGAGTGCGGCTGCGGTACCAAGAGCTCCAATTGTAAACAATACAATGGTAGTGAAGCTCAGCAGTAACGAGAGCGCCGCGATCGCCGCAAAAACCAGCATTAGGACTCTGGCTCCGCCAAACTTGTCTGCGAGTATACCCCCGACAGGCCGGGCGAATGTGGCCAGGACGACAAAGCCCGCCGTTCGGGCTCCGGCATCAGTCGCAGAGAGCCCGAATATTTCGCGAAGGAAAGTGGGCATGTACAAAGCAAGCGCCACAAACCCGCCGAACGTCAGAAAATAAAATAGCGATAATACCCAGGCTGTTGTAGATCCTTTTAAAGGGGCTAGCATTTCGGCGACCGACCGCGGCCTTGCCGCGGTCGCATCGTTCTCAGCGGAGAGGTAGAATACGATGCCCCAAAGTACGGCTACACTGCCGAAGATAAAGAAGACCGGCCGCCAGTCACCCAACCAGATAGCCAGAACAGGTGCAAAAAAGACCGCAATGGATTGCCCGATGTTGCCCATCCCATATATGCCGAGGGCTGAGCCTTGCTTTTCCGGCGGAAACCATCTCGAAGTAAAACCAATCCCCACGGGAAACGTAGTTCCCGCTATACCCAGGAACAAACCGAAAATCATCAACTGAGTAAAGCTAGTCGATAAACCAATGGCGACCGCCGGGGCCGCGGAAAACACGAGAAGAGCTGAGAATACTAGCCGTCCCCCAAAACGGTCCGCGAGCATGCCGGCACCAAGGCGCCCGATCGATCCGAGCAGAACGGGTACCGCGATCATCATGCTTTTCTCAGTTGCCGTGAGGCCGTAAAGCTCAGTGAATGTTGGAGCCAGAGCCGCTATTAATCCCCAGACAGCGAACGAAACCCCAAATGCGGTCGTCGAGAGGAAAAGAACCTTGCCTGAACCCATTCTGCTTAATCCGTTCATATTCATCGTGATCTAAAAATCGGCAGATGACATGTCGTCGCACTTTTTACATTCGAGCCCCTCGCCCAGCTTGCTCCCGCGACCTTGATCAGAGGTGACCCATTCACGGCTGATCAGCGGCGGATCATGCCGGACATGCTGGTAGTGCCGACATACGAGCTTTGCGCGCCAATGGCCGTGGTCATCGAGGTCAAAACCAACTATCTCTCGTTTCATTAGCGTCGCCTTGCCGCCGGTTTCCACCAGAGGATTATCGACAGGGCGATCAGCCAGCAGATTCCCGATGAAATCACGAGCGGCGGCAGCTGGCCGAAATCATGGGCCAGGGCGGCCTCAACCGCAGCGGACAAGATCCAAAGCTGAGCAACGTTTATCATTATCAGCAGGCCCAGCCGCGCCTGCCATACCGCTGTCCAGCCGCGCGATTGCGGGCGGTTAACATTGCTATATCCGACCGATGTTCTTGGGCTAGCCTTCGTGTCCACGTACCCTCCTTCCTACAGCAAAGACCTCACCGTTTTTCACCTCGATCTCGACCTCATCCAGCGGACGGGGCGGCGGTCCATAAAGTACATTTCCGGTCTCGGCGCTGAAGGCTCCTTCGTGACAGGGGCACTCAAGCCTGTGGTGCTCCTTTGAGTAATAAACCGGGCAAGTCAGGTGCGTGCATTTCTGGCCGAAAGCATAGTAGCTGCCGTCTTTTGCACGGACCAGGATCGCCGAATCCTGCTCGCCGGGATAGTTGAAATTCAGGGCAGTTCCCGGCTCAAGGGACCCAGCTCCCTCGATCGCAGCGGGCACGAATTCTTTCTTAACGCTGGCGTCGTATGCAGCTTTTGCAGAAAATCCTGCCGCCGCGACGAAAAGTGCGCTCGAAGTCAGGAACAGGAACGTGCAGAATTCCCTTCGGGTGACCTCTGCTTCAGGGTCTTGGCCGTAGGGAAACTCAGCCTGGTGCGAATCTGTCGCCCGCCTGACATCGGATTCATCCGAGAGAACTTTTTCGATCGTTTCAGATAGCTCGGTTTTCATATCGACTCACAAGCCCCTCAGGCGCGGCTACCTCAAAATTCATTACTCCTATCCGAACCCTCGACCTGAGTATCGATCCACGATTCGTTATCCGGATCGCTGATCCCTACTCGGCCTTCAAAAACGCCGCAGCCGTCAACCTCGACGGTGTCGGCATCTGTCGGAAGCATCAGATATACCTTTGTTTCGACACGCTGGTTACCGAAAACATGTGAGTTTACAGGCTTAGTCCTTCGAAGAGGAACTATCTGCTCATACGTGCCGAAAGCGAGGGCTCCTGTCGGGCAGACGCTCGCGCACATTGGCACAAGCCCTTCGGATGTGCGGTCATAGCACATGTCGCATTTCATCTGCAGATGCATCGCCGAGTTGTATTTCGGCACACCGAATGGGCAGGCATTCACACAATTACGGCAGTCAAGACAGCGAGGCTTCAGGGCTGACATTACTACGCCATCCGCATTTTGCTTGATAGCATCGGCGGGGCAGACCTGGGCACAAGTCGGCTCGTTGCAGTGCATGCAAATCGTCGGCATCGTTGCCGTCGTTTCACTGCGGTCGATGTAATCTACAAAGATCATCGAAAAGCCTTTATGGGTAGAGCACTCGCGGCATGCCGCGACACATGCGCGGCATCCGATGCAGCGCTGCGGATCGATGAACATTGTTTCCTGCATTATTTCCCCCTTTGCACTTCGCTGAGACTCGCCCCTTTCCTGCCTTTACCCAGTATCGGTAGCTCGCGGGAATGTATTTTCTCAATGCGGGCCGCACACGCTTTAAACTCCGGTATCTTCGACGTTGGATCGAGGGCGGCATTCGTGATCTGATTTGCGGCCAACTGCTCGCCCCAATGGTAAGGAACAAATATCGTATCGGGCCTTATGGTCTTGACCACTAAAGCCGGAAAGATGCCCTCACCCCGGCGCGATATTACCTTTACACGTTCGCCATCATTTATCTTGTATTTCATCGCCGTTTCGGGATGGATCTCGACAAAAGGCTCGGGACACTGCTGAACCAGAAAGCCGATTCGGCGTGTCTGGTTGCCGGACAGGTACTGATGGACGATCCGGCCACTTGTAAATATGAGCGGATATTCATCGTCAGGCTTTTCCGCAGCTCCCTTATATTCGATCGCATGGAATTTGGCTTTACCGTCGTCGTGGGCGAATTTTTCCTCGAATAGTCGGGGCGTACCGGTGCTGTCCTCAGTCGGGCAGGGCCAGAATACGCCATCCTGCCGCTCGATCTTCTCGTAAGTAATGCCGAAATAGTCGGCTTTCCCGCCCTTTGACGCGAGCCGCAGTTCGTCAAATATCTCTCGTGGGGTTGTAAACTGGAAATATTTTCCGCGGCCCATTCGGCGGGCAATTTCCTGCAAGATCTCCCAGTCCCGGCGAGCATCTCCGGGCGGGTCGATCGCTTTATTGATCTTTATCACCCGCCCCTCGCCGCTCGTCGTGGTTCCTTCATCTTCGGACCATGTCGTGCCCGGCAGGACAACATCCGCATAGCGGGACGACTCAGACATAAAGAAGTCGATACAGACATTGAATTCAAGCTTTTCCAGTGATTCGCGGACCTTGTTCGTGTCCGGAAGCGAGACCATCATATTGCTGCAGATCGACAGCAGGCCGCGGATCTCACCATCACGAACCTTATCAAAAACCTCCACCGCCGAAACGCCCGCTTGGGGCAGTTCTGATTCGTCGATCCCCCACACACCCGCAATGTATTT
>JBGSWW010000124.1:0-2489 GCA_041751735.1 Pyrinomonadaceae bacterium
CCGATACAAGCCCACAGCATCGGCGAGAGCCGGAAATGGTTAGCCGTAAATGTGCGAAACGTCCATATCGCGATCAGTAGAAACGGGATGGAAAGGAGCATGAGCCCAATGAGGCCGAGTTCTCCCGCAACTTGCAGCGGCTCGTTGTGAGCTCTTTCGACGATATAATCTTCTCCGAACTCGTTCGTCAGGTCATCAGGGTATCTCTCCCGATACGACTTTCGGGCGGCGTTAAATGACACGCCGAAATTATCAGCGCCGACACCGGCGATCCAATTGGCCTCGAACATCTGCCTACTGACTCGCCACGTGAAGACTCGCATCATCGATGTCTCCCGGGTGGAATCGGCAGCCCCAGTAATATAGTCAGTAGTCGCCGGCACCGGGGAAAAGAGGGAAAATGCTACCTGAACGAAAACTGTCAGGAATAGCCAGGCCCCGAAGCTTACCAGAACCCGCCCGCGAAATTGTCGATGCGAAAAGAGAAGGCAGCCGATAGCCATTACTAAGAATCCGGCTATTCCGGCAAGAAAAGCGCCTTTGCTGAGCGAGAGCATTACCACCAGCCAGGCTAGACCTCCGACGCACGTGATTGCCAAAAATCCCTTCTTGCGCCGTGTGTAAACGGCCGCCATCCAGATAATAGGAATGATCGTGCCAAGCAACTCGGCATATTTTCCGTACCTGATCCGGAGGGTCCCCTCAAGATTCTTAAAATCCGGCAGGCTTATATAATCGGCCAGACATAGAACGCCGATCACAACGGTCAGCCAAATAAATGTCGAGGTGACGATCGAAATAGAACGGGACCTATCAAGATAGACGATCGCGAGAAGAAAACAGAGGATGTACGAGATCCATACAAAGGTATGGTGTAAAACGGAGTCGGTGGAATGTGCCCATCCGACTGATACCGTAGCCCATAACAGGAACAGTCCGAGAAAAACGAAAACTCCCTGTAGGGATCTGTTATTTCGTACGGACCGTAGATCAATGCTCGGAGTTCTCACCAGGACCAAAGCCGCAAATGCGAAAAGTATTACTGAGGCGAGCAGCTCAACCTTCCAGGGATGCAGCGAAGCCATCGAGGGCCGCGGAACGGGAAAGAGTGTTGCCAGCAGCGACACGGCCACCAATGGCGGAGCCACCCGTTCAATTGTGATGAGTAGTTTTCCTTTCGACATAGGTTTGCCGCAAGCACTTATGGAAACCCAAACGGACTGCACGCTGTTTGTTATCAAAAAAAGCGGAAGCACCTCTCGATGATCCCGCTTCGATTAAGTTAAGTTGGGGGATTAGTTGGAAAGAGCGGAGGCGGCGGTAACGCCGGCAGCGTCGAAGTGGGAGGTCAATGTATCAGTGGACACTTTGAGTACGCCATCGGTGGCAACTCCGAATTTACGGGTTCCGGTAGCGGTTATTGAGCCGCTTGACAGAGGTCGGGCGGAGAACCAGAAGCTGGCTGGAGTTGTAGCATCGCCAACACCGCGGCCGCCCGTGAAGTTATATCCGCTCTTGTCGCCGCCGGCTAAAACCGAGTCGATAAGACCGTTTGTTCCGCCAAGGCTTGTGAGCCCATCTGAATACTGACCATTACCGTAGGTTGAGCCGTAGGTCATCTGTGCACCGTGAAGTGTACGCATAGCTGAAACTGCCGAGCCTTCATTCGCCGAACGGCGGGCCGCAAGCAGGTTGGGGATAGCGATCGCGGCGATGATGCCGATGATCACGACGACGATCAAAAGTTCGATAAGCGAGAAACCCTTTTGATTTTTCATTTCTATCACAATCTCCTAAAGTTTGAAATTCTTGTTTCCCGTAGAGGCTACAGAAACCCTTCTAAAGACTGGTTGCCCACATAATCGTGAGCAACCAGAGTCATCTCAATGTTTACGGTTTCGTCCGGGTAGGTACGATCTTCCCGTAACTAGTTGCTGAGGGCTGATGCGGCGGTCACACCTGCGGCGTCAAAGTGTGTGGTCAATGTAGCAGTCGAAACTTTCAACACGCCATCGGTGGCAACTCCGAATTTACGGGTTCCGGTGGCGGTTATTGAGCCGCTTGACAGAGGTCGGGCGGAGAACCAGAAGCTGGCTGGAGTTGTAGCATCGCCAACACCGCGGCCGCCCGTGAAGTTGTATCCGCTCTTGTCGCCGCCGGCTAAAACCGAGTCGATAAGACCGTTTGTTCCGCCAAGGCTTGTGAGCCCATCTGAATACTGACCATTACCGTAGGTTGAACCGTAGGTCATCTGTGCACCGTGAAGTGTACGCATAGCTGAAACTGCCGAGCCTTCATTCGCCGAGCGGCGGGCTGCAAGCAGGTTGGGGATAGCGATCGCGGCGATGATGCCGATGATCACGACGACGATCAAAAGTTCGATAAGCGAGAAACCTTTCTGATTTTTCATTTCTATTTCACAATCTCCTAAAGTTTGAAAATCTTGTACCTTTCCCAGGCCACTGGTTCTATTACAAGCCCCGTGCCAC
>JBGSWW010000125.1:0-69117 GCA_041751735.1 Pyrinomonadaceae bacterium
GGCGGCATCGGCAGCTCAGGCGGTGGCCAGGGCGGCGGCGGCATGGGTAGCTCAGGCCGAGGACAAGATGATGATCAGCAGATGGGCGGCGGCCAGGGTGACTTCCGTGACAGTCAGGGCGGCGGCCAGCAAGGCGGCTCCGGGGGCGGCAACGATCGATAACTTTTTAGACGTTTCTAAAGTGAAAACCCCATCACACCAGATGGGGTTTTCGCATTTTTAAAATCCCCGTTTCGAACTATTGGTTTAGGATCTGGCAGTAGAGGTCGCGGTAAAGCTTCTCGTACGAAAGGGTGCGTTTTTCTCAATCCCAAACGCAAATAGCGTGGCAGAGTCTCCCACACCTCGGCCACGCCTTTGTATTTGCAGAGATCGAAACTGGCGTTTCGATGTCCGGGAACACTATATCTCTAAATTAGATCAATTTCAATATTTTGATCGCTATAGATCGAGGGAACGAATCAGCGAATGGATCCAAAGGGAAAAAGGAAAGCCTGCACGGTTTTGACGCCGAGCAGGCTGTTCCAATGTTGTGGCTGCAAACTAACTAAAGTAACTAACTAACGAACTAACGACTACCGAAGTAGTCACTAACCAACTAACTAGACTAACTAACTAACAAACAACCATCAACGTCTACATATTACCAAATTCGGCCGAAATGCGCAATCCTTTTTTCGTTTCCGACGTTAGAACCACATAAACTAGTTGGAACGTCATGTTGTGTAAAAAGGCTAAAAACTAGTATATTAGCTGGTAGTTCAGCTACTTCGGCAGACACCATCACTCTGCACCCAGCAGGATCAGGTGTCCATTTATGCCGAACGATATCTCCAATAAATTCATTCTAGACGAAGGCAAATTCAAGCTTGTCTTTGAGGAGCATCCTGACTACTTCTTCGCGTGTGTCGAGGGGACGGCTACGGATTCGGAAACGGTTGAGGAATATCAAGGCGCGATCGCGGCCGAAATCAGCAAGAGAACGTATGACCGCGTAATGATCAAGCGGGACGTGCCGCTGACGAATAACTCGGGACAGCACTGTGGGGTGATCTATAAGGTCCGCGGCTGGGAGATGAAAAAGGTCAGATATGCTTTTGTAGATGTGAACACGGTGCAACTGTCCTCGTACAAATTTGCTTTGATGTATGCCAAACAACTTGGGATCGAGGCTGAAGTCTTCAGCGACATCTCGTTGGCGGAGGAGTGGTTATTAAAGGATCGGGTGTAATGTCCGTTAGGCCGAATCAATCGCCCTGTAAGAGCCATCTCTCGGCATCGATCAGATCGTTGAAGTACTTGAAATCAGCTCCGATCTTTCGGCCATAATTCATGGCAAACTCCAGGGCCTCCGCTAATGGGATATGCCTGTTCACCAAAGCGATCCGCATTCCGCCACCCATCCTGACCAGCTCGTTTACGGCCGCAAACATATCGCTCTCATCCATCACTGCCGGAATATCGCGGTCTAAAAGTAATTTTTTTTGCCGCAGTTCCGCCGATCTAATAACTATTTCGGCAAGATACGCGAGCGCCATTTGACGGTCAATGGATGGAGCTGTGATCTTCGCATAAAGATACCCTTTGCGGTCGCCGTATTCGATCTGATAAGCAGAAGCTGTCACAGGGGTGTCATCCCTGGTCATCTCTGTTCGGATGACTGGGGCAAAGACCGGTTTTCTCGCAAAGGTCGACCTGGAAAATCAGGAGCCAGCTACCGAAATCCGGACCCACCCAGAGGCGGTGTTACTCTCGCCTCTTGCAACTGGCCTCCCTTGCTGCATTGGCAAGCCGAGCTCACCATCAATGACTTGCTGTTTGAGGCGCAGCAAACATCGTTTGGCCGGACCGCCGCACTTCTTCATGAACTGAGCGCGAGGAGTATAATCCTTTTTGGTGCCGTCGCCAAAGGAAAATGCACGGCCCGTCTTCAAAAAGCCCCTGGCCATCCGAAGATCGATGTCCGCGATCGCCGCGGCTACGTCCCGGTGCCATTTGCAGAATGCCCGCACGGCAAGGTCATCGTTTCCTGCTCCAAAATGTGCTTCGACGTCACACTCGAATTGAATGAGCCATCGATCGAACATCCACAATAGCTCTGTCTTGTTCATATAAATGCCTCCTATCAATAAAATCGGACCCGATTTGCCTGAAAGGCTCAGTAAAGACTTTCAGAACTCGCTTTGCGCACAGTATGACCAATATATATCGCGTCACAATTCGCAGAGTCAACGGAGACATTGATACTGTGTGCGGTAAGTCACATATGTGAGCAGAGCATCTTTTTATGATTACTTTGTTGTCGGATAGGTGAAACGGAGGGCCGTTTCAGCGAGACTTGAACAGAAATAAGGACCACACGGTCGGAGAAACGCCGTGAAAGGTGAGAGGATGTCTGGGGTGGCTACCGAGTCCGTTTAACCAGGATTATAGGCGTGTTCTTTTTCTCACTCGAGGCATAAAGGCTAATTCCGTCACGACCGTATGAAACGCCTTCGCCCTGTTTCCGCTCGCCGAGGTTCACGATCACGGGCTTCTGATGCCAGATCGCGTCCGGATCTGCGATCCCATCCGGCAAAACCAGTTCATAGCCGTTTTTAACGTCGCACACCATGACTCTTTTGCCATCGGGCGAGATCGAACCTCCTGTCAATAGTCCAGGAGGCGTCGAGGGAACCGAGATCTCAGCTACTTTTTCGGTCAAAACGACAGAAATTTTTCCGAATTCAGGTTTTAACCTATGGACCTCGGACGGGCCTTTTTTGTTTTTGGTCAAAACATAAATATCGCCGGTCTTTGGATGTACTAAAATGGTTTCCGCGTTTTTGGGTCCGTCGGGATAAGCAAATCGAAGGATCTCTGCCGGCTCGGTCTGAAGCGGATTTCTAGATGTTGAGGTAGACGTTTCTGCCGATACCGCAGGCTCTGTAACGCGATAGATCGCTATATCGCTCCGATTTTCATCGTTGTCGCCGAAATCGCCGATCAGCAACGAACATTTACCGTCGGGACCTTTGTATGTGGCTATGGACTCCCAGTCTACGTTGCTAGTATTTCCGACCCGCCAAGTGCCCATATGGCGCCCTTCCGGCGTCATGGCAAAAACAAAGGCATCGTTTCCCGCGTCGTTGTGGGTCCAGAGCACATCCTGACACTCCGAAGCTGATAATCCGCTGCTTTCCTTGATATCCTCTGCCTCGATCTTGCCAACCGCAATCGGCACCGAATAGCCGGAAGCCTGGGCCTCGGCCAAAAAGCCGCTGGAAGACGTAAGGCTTGTACAACCCATAACAAATACTGCTACGATGGGAACACCAATAAAACCGATGCGATAGACCCACATTCGTCAAATTTTTGTTAACACCAAGCCAACCCCTCCCATGCGGTATTTTCCGTTTCGTAAACTTTCGCGACTCTAGTAATTGACCGCCCGGAACGCGGCGACATCGTCTCTCAGTTCCCTAACCTTTTCAAAATCACCGCGAAGATATTTGAGTGCGAATTTCTCTTTGTCGATCTCTTTTCGGGTGCGATATCCAAGTCGGCGAAAGATCGGTACGGGCGGGCACCAGCCCTGGACAGCGTGCTGAAATAGGAATGGAAGAACGATGCCCGGCACCGCCAACCATTTCTTATTTACGCCGAGGCCAAGCACCAAACCCGCGAGACCGATGACCGAAGCGTTTGTCTGAAGCATTCGCTCAATGTCCCATTCGCGGTCGAGTTGCTCGATCTTTCGGGTTAAGTATTCGTCGCTCATGCCGGCATTTTCGCGAACTCGCACCGCAGCTTGGCGGTCGAGTTCCTTGTTGACGTCATCCGAAGTATTGCTGCGCACCCGATCAAAACTTTCCTGCGTTGCTTTTGCTCCTTAAATCGAGTCTATCGCCCCTCGTTATGACGCTCTGTATTGCCGTATACCCTCATCACGCCATGAAACAAATAAGGAGCCGACTCCGTAAAGTCATAGTGACCAAAACAGCTTGCCAGTCAAATATCTTAGAATTTTTCGATTAACTGCAGGGGTTTTATGTCACGATTCTATTTTCTGCGGTGTTTAGTAAACGGAACACAAAATTAATATATTCGGGCTCCCTTTTCAATTCACTCTGAGACTTTATACATACTCGATTCATACCCGACAAAATCATGAACTACAATTTCGCATTTATTACCCGGCCGGTGCTTTTGTTATTCGCATTTTCGATAATGTTTGCGCCGATCTTTGCACAAACTTCTCAACCGCCGGCAACAGCCGAGGCGTCATCCACAACGACCCGTGACAAGCCGATTGATGTGCCTCTGTCAAAATATGTACGTAAAGACATACCGGCGAATATTCCACGTTTCGAAACGGCCCCCGTGATCGACGGTGTGCTGAGCGACGGCGTATGGCAGTCGTCAGCGGTTTTCGGTGATTTTCTGCAAACCCAGCCAGGTGATAATGTCGCACCGACCCATCCGACGGAGTTTCTGATGGGATACGATTCGAAAAATCTCTATGTCGCGTTTAAGGTGATCCAGGATCGCGACAAGGTTCGCGCCACGATGTCGCGACGGGACAATATCTTCAACGATGATTACGTCCTGATGTACATAGATACCTTTAATGATCAGCGCCAGGCATATGTAGTCTTTTTTAATCCGCTCGGGATCCAGGCTGACGGTACTTATACAGAAGGCCGCGGAGAAGACTACAGCGTTGACCTGGTGATGGAATCGAAGGGTGTTCTTACACCTGACGGCTTTACCATTGAAGCAGCTATCCCCTTTAAGTCGCTCCGCTACGAAGCCGGAAAGAATAAACATTGGGGATTTAGTATTTTTCGCCGGGTCAAATACAACAATAACGAATACAACTCGTGGATGCCCCATGACCGTAGCCGGTCGGGGTATTTGAACCAGGCGGGCAAGATCACGGGACTGGAAGGCATCGAAACGACCCGCCAGCTGGAAGTCAACCCGAGCTTCACGGTGAGCGAGACCGGACGAAAGAGCCGTTATACCTTCAACAATGATCCAAACGGACGTTATGTGAACGAAGGCATAAAAGGCGATTTTGGTATGACCGTCAAGTTCGGTCTTACTCCCACGATCACGCTGGATTTCGCATATAACCCGGACTTCGCTCAGGTGGAGGCTGACGCACCCGTGACCACAGCTAATCAGCGCTTCCCTATATTTTTCGCCGAAAAGCGCCCGTTTTTCCTGGAGAGGATCGATATATTCCAAAGCGGCATGAATGTCGTTAACACGCGTGCAATCGTAGATCCCGACATCGCCGCCAAGATTAGCGGGCGTAGAGGCAAAAATACGTTCGGGATCTTATATGCGTCCGACAAGGCCCCGGGGAATTACTCACCCGACGACCGTGAGACCTTTAAGCACTGTGAGATCCGCCAGATCGCCGATCCGACGGTGTCATGTTCGGTTGGCCGCCTGCTCGATCAGAACGCAGACATCGGTGTACTCAGGATCAAGCGCGATGTGGGTCGCGAGCATAATATCGGCATGTTCGCGACGACGTACAATTTTGTGGATCGCCATAACAATACCGCCGGACTCGACGGGCGATTCCGACTGAACAAGAAAACGGTGATGGACGTTCAGGTGTTGGGCACCAATACCAGAGGCTACTTTTATGATCCATTTCAGGACGCTACCAGGTATCGAACGGCAAATGGGGTAGGTTATCGGGCGTATCTCGAGCGCACGGACCGTAACCTTTACATGAACTTCCTGGCACAGGGCCGTACTAACCTCTATCGCACCGATGTAGGCTTTGCCAGCCGTTACGATACCAACTCGCTTAGCTCATTTGTCCAGTATCAAACAGATCGGGATGCGAAGCGATCCATCATTTATAAGCGTTTACAGAATAACGCCAGCATAACCTACGACTGGAAGGGCCGCAGCCAGGGACTTAACTCTAATACCCAGGGTATGCTTGCTCTTCAGCGTCAGATCTATATTGGTGCAGGTACGAGTCAGGGATACGAGCGTGTTTTTGAGCACGAATTCGGTCCGGCACGTTCAGCTACGAAGACAGGAGCCTTCTTTGGCCCAAGCAGCGAGAGATCGACTGTTCGTAATGAACTTTACGGATTTATCGAGGCTTCGCCGGTAAAGCAGTTGTTCTTCCTTTCGGTTGTCAGCTATTTCTGGGGAACAATGGATTACGACCTTGGCAATGGACCAAAGTATCCTCGGGCGAGTGCCCCGTTTCTCGCCTGGCGGGAACTTTGTCCTCCTGGAGTTGTATGCACCGAACCCGTGCCAGGCCTCGATCCGGGACCGGGGAACATGCTCTACCTCGAGAAATCTATCAGGTATCAGCCAACAACCGCCCTTCAGTTACAGGCGACATATAATCGCCGTCGGCTGACCCGGAACGACACTGGCCGCGTCGCATTTGACGACAATATCTTAAGCTTTCGCTCAACATACCAGTTTACAAGGAGCGTTTTTGCACGCACCAGGATCGACTACTCGAATATCCAGTCGCGGATCCGGCCGCAATTCATCCTCGGCTGGGCACCCAGCCCAGGCAAGGCCTTTTATGTCGGTTATAACGACGACTTGAACTACAACGGCTATAACCGTTTTACCGGACAATATGAACCCGGACTTCGTGGGAATGGCCGAAGCTTTTTTATAAAAATGTCCTATCTTTTCAAAAGAAGTTTTTAGGACCGCCTAGGTCCGGATGCGGGAAAGAAGGTATATCCCAACGAGCGCGAAAAACGCCGGCGGCGCCCAGACAGCGACCGCCGGCGCTAACATTCCATTCAATCCAAACTGCTCGAACATAGTGCTAGTTCCTGTGAACAACAGCCACAAACCGACTGCGTAGCCGATAGCGGCCGCCTTTCCTTTCCTGCTTAGGCTGAGAGCAAAAGATGCTGTAAACAGGACCGTCACGAAAGGAAGCAGCAGGGTTGAGTATTTCTTGTGAAGAGCGACCTCAGAGTTTCGCTTTTCGACATCCGAATCAGCAGACGCGATCTGCCGCTTTAGATCGAAGGTATTGACCTGAGTGGGCTTTACCCGTATTTCTTCGAGCGGATTCGACGCCTCCGCCAATTCCCCACTCGGCAAATTGGTGGTCCTTATACGGTCCCCGCTTAGTGTACTTTCCTCGACCGGCCCATTGAAAAGAATTATTCCTTCTCGCCAGACCGCGTTTTCACCGCGGTACAAGGATTGCAGCCTCTGCCCGTCAGGTGCAAATTCGTAGATTGCGAGATTCGGCATGCATCCTGGACAGCCGTCTCGCTTCTCGTTATCAGACGCAGAACTCGCCCTGGTTCCCGGGGCAAGGTCAAATGAATAGATCCTATCGCCGATCGCCGCCCACTGACGGCCTTTTGAAGTTGGCGTCACACCCTTATTGCGAATAAGACTGCGTGTCGATTCCTGAAGCTGATTGGCTCGAGGCAGAATACGTTCCTGTATCAGCCAGTTCACGCCGCCCAATAATGCGGCAAGCAAAAAACATGGCAGCAGGAGCCGGTAGACACTCTGTCCGCTGGAGGTCCACGTAACGATCTCATTATTACGCGATTTGATGACGTAAGTAGAGAGCGTCGCGATCATCGCTGCGGATGCAGAGATCTGGATGTAGACAAACGGTAAAAGATAAAAGAGATATCTGAGGAGCAGAGTTGTTCCTCCCTCGATCATTCCTGCGAATCGCCACAACTCGAAGGCAGTAAAGATCAAGAAGATGGCTGCCAGAAATACTACAGTAAGCAGAAAGTTTTTGATTAGATTCCTGACAATGTCAAAATCCCGCAGCCCTGTTGTCAGGTCCACAAAGAAGTTGCCAAATGTGATCTTATGAGTGGGTGGACGAAGCTTCGAAAGAGCCTTACCAACCCTTTCGTAAAGAAACGAGCCCATCTCCATCCTTCGGGACAGTCCAAACCAGAAAATTACAACGATGCTTCCTGCGATAGGTATGAGTCCGCCGATGGAAACGCTTATCAGGCCAATGCGTGCCAGTTGTTCTCCTAGAAACGCCAGGAGATAAAACCCGATCAACACAAAGAGGGCTGCAAGAACGCCAAATCCGCGGCCGCCGCGGTTGAACCGGAGCACTATGACTGTGCCCAGAAGGCAAAAGATCAACGGCGTAACAGACAACAGTATCCGCCGCTGCCATATCAACTCCGCCTCGATCCGTTCCTGTCCCGTCGCAGTGGCAGCAAACTCCGACAATTGCTGCAGCCCCATTTCTTCGGACGTCACCTCGGATCTGCTCAAACGGTCGATGAGGTCACTTCTTGTGGTTCTGATCGACAGCCTAAGGTCGCCGATAGTTTCCGTCACGTATTTCCCGGTGCCCGGTGTTGCCGGTAGTGTCGTTACGTTGGCGTTCTCTAGTACAAGTTCGGAAGTCTGGTCGAGCGTATCGATGCGGCCGCTGCGCGACGTTATCACCCGGGTCGACTGATTAGCCTTGTCCTCGCTATAGATGAAGATGTTTGTCCATCGCCCTGTTTCAACGTCACCACCCTTTGCGTAGATTGTAAAACCGGCGACCTCGGAGTTGAATACTCCGGGTTCAATAGGCGATTCGAGCTTTTTTATCGCCGTTTGCAGGGCCACTCGCCGCACTAGAGCAGCAGCCAGAGGGACGCCTCGGAAATTGACGGCGAATGCGAACACCGACAGGACGATGCCGAAGATCACTATCGGGAGAGCGATCTGAAGATTTCCAACGCCTGCGGCACGAATAGCGACTAGTTCGCTATCTCCCTGCATTTTCGTCAAGCCTATGATCGTGGCGACTAGCATCGCCATCGGGCAGGTAAATGCTATGACATTTGGGAGCAAGGCAACTGTGAGCTGCCAAACCAGCTCAGGCGGGATGTTGACGCTGAAAAATATGTCCGAATAGCGGCTTGCCTGCTGGACAAACAGGATCACGCTCAACAACAGCCACGAGAACAGAAAATAAGGGGCTATCGTTGCTACGAGATATCTTGAGATTATCCAACCTAACCGCTTCATTCTATTAGAGTTTATGAACCTGCCTGAATCGAGATCTCGCGCCCGATAGCCTGTGAGATCATTCGCCTGAAAGTCGCAGACAGCCGGTTGAGCTCGACGCCTCGCTCCCTTGACGCGCCGCAAAAATCCTCGGGAGAATGTCGCATTGCCATCGCCGCGAGTTCTCTCTCTCCGGCACTTATAGTTAATGACGAATGCCGCCTTAAGCAGGCCATGCAGTTAATGTGAAAATTACCAGTGAGAGAGAGATCTGATCCGGGATCGAACGTTTTGCCGCATTGGTCACATTTGCTCCAGTCGGGAAGATATCCCGCGAGCTTGAGTAGCCAGATCTCAAAATAAACTCCTATAGCGATATGTGTGGTGGGATCGAAGGATGCCGTCTGAAGACATGCCCTGAACATCCGGTACAAGACCTCGCTTGGATCGTGTGGCGGCAGGATCGAAACAAGCAGGTCAGAAAGGTACGAAAATTTCTTTAGAAATTCGGGATCACTAGCTGCTTCGAAGCTCGATCGAATCAGCTCGATCCTCTGCAGCGATACCAATTCGACGGCATCCTTCTGAAAATAGGTGCAGTGAACCACTGAAAATGGTTCCAATCCGCTGCCGAACTTGCTTTTTAAGCGCTTCGCACCTTTGGCGACACCTCTGATCACGCCCTGATCTTTTGTAAGAAGGACGACGATCTTGTCCGCCTCGGCAAGATTGTAGCTTTTGAGAACCAGGCTTTCGGTCTCGACGAGCGCCATTTATTTACCAGGGAACGAAATAGAGTATCCACGCGAGGACGAGGCTAACGATGACGAACTGAGCAAAATTCTTAGCGCCGTACAAGACCCTTTCGCGGGGAGTTCCGTGGGCAAAGGCCGCGAACGCGACGGAAACAAAAAGGGCAAAGCCGATGAGATATAAAAAATGGATCATTTTTTCCTCCCTACCGCAATATCGACGGCATCCATTATCGCCAGATAATTCAATAGCCCTGCCACTTCGAGAAACCGCCCGCCGTATTCAAATGTCGCCAGGGCCGCGACCTGCGGCGACGGCGTGCCCGCCATTATCATGCTCACTACCGCCCCCAATCCGTTTCCGAACTTCGCGAAAATATTGAGGAGGTATAAGAGGGCGCCGTCCTTAAATTCAAAGCCCGGATAATGAGCGCCTCCGCTGATCAATGCAATGACGAACATTATCCAGACGACTGACGCGATGATGACACCGCGTGTGATCTTTCCCTGGATGAGGTGCCCTGCCCCCGGAACCAGCCACGAAATTATTCCAATTATTGCCGGATTGTTCATGAAATATTAATAATCCTAAACATCATCTTAATACCGTTATTTGCTGCTGCTAGTATCTGTTACTACCGTTACCCTATTTAAAGTAGTTTATTAAGTCTGAGCATCAGTTCGTGGTAGCCGCTGTGGTGAACGAGTCAGCGTCCACCTTCTTCCGGCAGACGTCGACAAAGTGCTCAAATATCTCTTTAGATAAACGATCAAAGCCTGACGTTAGTTCCGGGTGCCATTGGACGCCCAGAGCAAATCTCCCTTCCCTGCTGTCTTCGATGCATTCTGTTACTCCGTCGGACGCCCATGCAGTTGCTACAAGATCGCGCCCGACCTCTCCAATGGCCTGATGATGAGATGTATTTACCCTGATCGTATCACGTGCTGATCTAACCGCGTCCATGCCGGCCAAAATGCCTGTTTCACCTATTTTCAAGCTGTGAGAGTTTCGGGCATGCGGTATTCCCTGCTCATGTTTGATGCTGCCCTGGATCTGGGATTCGATGTCCTGGACAAGAGTTCCACCTCGTGAAACGTTTAACGCCTGCATCCCATAACAGATCGCAAGCAGCGGTAAATTCAACGATTCCACCGTTTCGAGCACCAATTGGTCCGTTTCGTCCTTTTCCGGAATGACCGTGCCGAGTTTATGGTTCGGTTCCTCGCCGTAATAGTGCGGATCAACGTCGGTATTGCTCCCGGGAAGCAAAATGCCGTCCATTCCCTTCAAAGCCTCGATGATATATTCGCGTTTCGGGATAAGGGCCAGGTGCACAGGAATGCCGCCGAAGGCTTCTACAGCTTCGCTATAATCACGGCCGAGGTAAAATCGCCTGGTTTCTATCTCCAGCCGCATCGTAATTCCGATTCGCGGACGATATCCCATAACCCTTCAATGTTCTTTCAATAGGCGGGTTTGTGTCAATTTGAGCATTTCAAATTAAAACCTTATGATTTAGTCTTTATGCGGCCATCGGAATCAAATCCTATACGCTCAACTACCGTCTTGCTAGTCGAACGGGAAGGCAAGACCGCAATGGCGGGTGACGGTCAGGTTACGCTCGGAGAAACGGTTATCAAAGGGAATGCACGCAAAGTGCGGCGAATTTCTAACGGCCGGGTCCTTGCGGGCTTTGCTGGTTCGACAGCCGACGCCTTTACGCTTTTGACGAGGTTTGAAACGAAACTCGAGCAGTTTCAAGGGCAGTTGGAGCGAGCGGCCATCGAACTTAGCAAGGACTGGCGTACGGATAAATATCTAAGGAACCTCGAGGCACTTCTCATAGTATCCGACGGTAAGGACGCTTTTCTGATCTCCGGCAAAGGCGACGTGATCGCATCCGATGACGGTCTGCTTTCGGTCGGATCGGGAAGCATGTATGCCCTTTCCGCTGCGCGAGCGCTTGTCAAACATACCCAAATGTCCGCCCGCGAGGTCGCCGAAGAAGCCTTACGCATCGCCGGTGAGATCTGTATTTACACTAATTTGGACATAACCGTTGAAGAGATCTGATAAGGGACATGGCTATTTATCTGGGCGGCGAAACTGCCGTCGAAAAACGAAATCTCGATGACCTGACGCCCCGGCAGATCGTGGCCGAACTCGATAAGTATGTCGTGGGACAAAATGCGGCTAAAAAGGCCGTCGCCGTTGCTCTGCGTAATCGCATTCGACGACAAAAACTGCCGCCCGAGATCGCCGAGGACGTTCTGCCGAAGAATATCCTGATGATAGGCTCGACCGGTGTCGGTAAGACCGAGATCGCCCGACGCCTGGCTCGACTGGCCAATTCCCCATTCATTAAGATCGAGGCGTCGAAATTCACCGAAGTCGGTTATGTTGGACGTGATGTCGAGAGCATGGTGCGCGAGCTGGCCGATGTGGCGGTTGATATGGCAAAACAAGGGGCTTTCGAGGACGTTCGGCCGCGCGCGGAACAGAATGTTGAGGAAAAGCTTCTGGATATACTCTTACCGCCGACCGATATTAGCTATCACAGCACGCAGAGCGAACAGGTCGACGAAGGAGCAGAACCTCCGCTTTCCAGAACCCGCGAGAAGCTTCGCGCCCAGCTGCGGCGGGGCGAGCTTGACGAACGGCTCGTGGATGTCGAGACTACGGACCGTTCGAACGCGACGATAGACTTTATTGGCGGCCAGGGAATGGAGGAAATGGGCGTCAATCTCCGCGACATGATGGGGAATATGTTCCCCAGCAAAACGGTGACACGGAAATTGACGGTCGCCGAGGCCCGAGCATACCTGATTCGCGACGAACAGGAAAGCCTGATCGATTTGGAACAGGTTACACGCAAAGCGATCGAAAGAGCCCAGTCATCTGGAATAATCTTCCTCGACGAACTCGACAAGATCGCGGGTCGGGAAGCCGGAGGCAGCCCCGATGTATCGCGGGAAGGCGTTCAGCGGGACCTCTTGCCTATAGTCGAGGGAACAAATGTCAACACTAAGCACGGAATGCTCAGCACCGATCACATCCTGTTTATTGCGGCCGGAGCTTTCCATGTATCAAAGCCATCCGATCTGATCCCTGAACTGCAGGGACGATTTCCGATCCGCGTCGAGCTCGAATCACTTACAATTGACGACCTTAAGCGCATCCTCGTCCAACCGAAGAATTCGTTGATTAAGCAGTATCAGGCGTTGTTAAACACCGAGGGGATCAACCTGACCTTTACTGATGACGCCATCGACCGTTTGGCCGGGATGACTGAGGAGATCAACAAAAGCACTGAAAACATTGGTGCCAGGCGTCTCCATACTTTAGTGGAAAAGCTTCTCGAGGAGATAAGCTTCCTCGGAAACGAGTTGGAGCAGAAGGACCAGCAGATCGATGCCGGCTACGTGAATGATCGCTTAAGCAGTCTGATCCAGGATCAGGACCTAAGACAATATATCCTGTGATTAAACAGATGTTAAGCAGCCTGCTGCCGAAGTGTTTAACCTTTAGTTTGCGGCCGCACTTTTTCACCATCAAAACTTTCGCCCTGCTGATCTGTTTGGCCGCTTCTTTCGTAATTGCTGCCGGTTGTGGCAAGCGAAGGCCGCCTGTACCGCCTCGTGAACGAGTCCTCCAGCGGGTTGAGTTGGCCGGATTTCAGCGAGGTAGCCAGGTAATTCTTTCCTGGAAGATGCCCGCTCGAAACGCTGCAAAAGGCGACGTCCTAAACATCAGCCGTGCCGACATTTATCGACTCGTCGAGCCTGCGGATGCCCCATTTCAACTGTCTGAAGAGGAATTTGCCAACCGGAGTACTCTGATAGCGGCCTTGAAGATCACCGCCGGCGATTTTGCACTGCAAACACTAACCCATCGCGACATACTGGAGTTTGCGGGCCAGGCCGCACGAATCCGATATGCGATCCGCTTTGTAAACGCCTCGGGTCAACGAGCGGCCTTTTCCAATACGCTGTTGATCGAGCCGACATCCACCCTCGCTGCGAGTCCCAGCCAACTCGCGGCCCAGGCGACCCAGGAGCTTATCAGGCTCGAATGGCAGGCGCCGTCCACCAACATCGACGGTTCAACTCCGGCCAGTATTATCGGTTATAACGTTTATCGGTCAGCGTCCGACAAGGAACCAGCGACGTTACTCAATAAGGACCCGATCGTGCAAACCAAGTATGAAGACTTGGCATTCGATTTCGGAAAAGACTATTACTATTTCGTTCGGGCTGTTTCATCTGGGCGGGCCGCGGAGCCGGTAGAAAGCACGGAGTCGAATATTGTAAAGTTCAGGGCACTCGATACATTCGCGCCTAGCCCGCCGGCGGCAATAACTGTAGCAGCGGCCCCGGGGGGCATATCGATATTCTTCGCCTTGAATCCCGAAACCGACGTTGTAGGCTATCGGATCTATCGATCGACCAACCCAGATCTGCCTAAAGCGGACTGGACGCTGCTGACGCCGGATATCTTAAGAGCCAACACTTTTCAAGACCGTCGGGTCGAGCCCGCAACGCGGTACCACTACTACCTAACCGCCACCGATCGATTTGGCAATGTCAGTGCACCGTCCGATGTCGTTTCCGAAATTGTGCCTTAGCTTATGAAATTGAAATTAGACGACGACGTCAATCCGTCAAAAATAGTTTGTGTCGGCCGAAACTATGCCGATCACGCGGCAGAGCTTGGCAATGACGTTCCTGGTGAACCGCTGCTTTTTCTAAAAGCTCCCTCGGCGGTTATCCGCGATGGCGATGCCATCATCATTCCCCCTCTTTCAGATCAGGTTGAACACGAGGGAGAGCTGGGTATCGTTATCAGACGCAGGTGCAAGCATCTGACTGATTCCGACGACCCCTTTGAATACGTACTTGGGTATACTTGCGTTAATGACGTTACTGCACGCGACCTACAGCGAAAGGATGGGCAGTTCGCTCGCGCGAAGTCTTTCGACACATTCTGTCCTATTGGCCCTGTGATCGAGACCGAACTCAACGTTTCAGACATTCGCGTGACGACCCGCGTCAATGGCGTCATAAAACAGGACGGCCGGACCTCACAGATGGTCTTCCCGGCTGCCTATCTGATACGATATATTTCGAATATGATGACCTTAAACCCCGGTGATGTGATCGCCACAGGAACCCCTTCCGGTGTTTCCCGAATGGTGCCGGGCGACGTCTGCGAGGTCGAGATCGAAGGCATTGGAAAATTAACCAATCCGGTTGCGCAATAAGCTTCCATCTAGCGCCAGGTCCTAAGGTACGAACCGCGATCAGCGAGCAAACACAATGAAATTCTTTATCGATACAGCAAATTTAGACGAGATCCGCGAGGCCAATGAGCTCGGAATGATCGATGGTGTCACGACTAACCCTTCCCTGGTCGCTAAGGAAGGCGATGTCGACTTCGCGGAGCATATCGCGGCCATTTGTGAAGTGGTGAAAGGTGACGTTTCGGCCGAAGTCACCTCTCTCGACACTGAAGGCATGCTTCGCGAAGGCCGGGAATTGGCCAAGATCGCCCCTAACGTCGTCATAAAATGCCCGCTAACACTTGACGGCCTCAAAGCTACCCGCATCTTTCGCGAAGAAGGCACCAAGGTAAACGTAACGCTCTGCTTCTCAGCGGCCCAGGCCCTGCTGGCCGCTAAAGCCGGTGCCAGCTATATCTCGCCATTTATTGGTCGGCTTGACGATATAGGCCAAAACGGGATGCAGCTCATCCACGACATCGTTCAGATCTACGAAAATTACGGCTTCGCAACCGAGGTCCTCGCTGCATCGATCCGCCACCCGATGCATATCGTCGACTGCGCCCTCGCCGGCGCCGACGTCGCGACCATACCTTTCAAGGTAATAACCCAACTTGTGAAACACCCGCTCACAGATAAAGGACTGGAAGGGTTTTTGTCGGATTGGAAAAAGAGCGGGAGAAGCTAGTTAGCGCTAGAAAGGATTTCGGAACTGCCGTTCTAATGGAATCTGAATTAGGACCCCACGCGTCTAATTATCAAGCAGAATCTTCTTGAGTTGACTATGAAGCCCCGCGGCATTGGCATCACGTTGAAGAGCAAACTGATATTTTGCCCTAAAATACTCGTCCGGCTCGGTCATCTCGACCAATTCTCGCACCTTTTTAAGGTTGGCTTCTATCATCTCCGGCGAGATGTCGACCTTTAGGTCAAACATCTCGTCGATCTCAACAATAAGCATCGAGAACTTTCGAAGCCAGGCGAAATCGTCGTCCTCCAGCAGTAAGTTAAGGAATTCACCGGCGTTCAACTTTCCATGGATACCTTCATGCATTTCCCTCTCGAGGTCGAGCATTGATTTGTGCAACTTCAAAAGAATATTGCGTGCATTCTTAAGCTTTTCCGCCTTTTCCATAAATTAATCTTAGCCCACTTCCCTAATAAATCATACCGTGCTAACTTTTAATCGTTAGCCGGCTAATGATTAAAAGTTAGCCCGCTAACGATTAGGAGTTAGCGGGCTAATCGTTTCTAAATAGTAGGCTAACGACTAATTATTAGCCCGGTAATTCTCCAGATCTTTCGGTGAGCACACTTCTCCAAAATTTATGACGAACATCAGATTTGAGGACACCGTCAGCTATCGTCTCGCTAAGGTGACGACGGCCTTTCGTAATTCCCTCGAGCGGCACATGAGCAGCATCGGTCTGCACGGAGGCCAGATCTTCCTTCTCTTGGAATTATGGAAGGAGGATGGCTTACGGCAAATTGACCTCGCGAATCGCCTTAGCCTCGCCGCACCGACGGTCAATAAAATGTTGAAGGGCCTGATCGAGATCAACCTTATAACCCGCTCCCGCCAGGACGCCGATGCCCGTTCGACACGAATATTTCTAACGGACCTTGGTTATCGCATGCGGGCCGACGTCGAAGAGCAGTGGCTCGAACTCGAGCAAAACTCGCTCTCAGCCATCACTGAAACCGAACGGCTCGTACTCTTCGAACTTCTCGGCAAGCTGCGAGTCGCCTACACCGGCAAGGACGATAGTGACGAAGACGATTAGCCGAGACATTGGCTAATGCCAAAATAGCTCTTGAACCAAATCGGATGTAGAATGTTCTCAAAAAAGCGAGGGCCGGTTATGAAGATCATTTTGGCGACGGACGGTACTAAATTCGGTGACGCGGCTACCGAGATGCTTCGGAACTTTAAACTCGGCAGCGGCGATTCCGTTAAGGTCATCAGCGTAGTCGATATGGCTATTCCCCTTGCGGTGGACGTCTACGGCGGCTATTTGCCGGATACTTCCGAGTTGGAAAAAGCTGCTCGCGAAAACGCATCGAAGGTCATTGAGGCCACCAGCAATAAGCTTCGATCGTTTTTCGACGGAGCGAGTGTCGATGTGTCCGGAGATGTCCTTTTCGGGTCACCGGACAGCCGGATCGTTGAAACTGCGGAAGAAACAGCTGCGGACCTCATTATCCTTGGCTCCCATGGGTACAAACGTTGGGAACGCATGCTGTTGGGATCCGTATCGAGTTCGGTTGTCCACCACGCTCACTGTTCGGTACTGGTGGTCCGTTCGGCATCCGGCGATTCCGAATGAACGACGGGCCGATCATCACGATCAACTCTCGAAAATTTGATCAAAGTATCCGCCGAAGCTGGACCGCAAGGCTGATCGAACGCCGTCCGCAGCTTCTCGTTTTTGAAGGGGTCTTTGACCGTGACGTTGCACACCCGGATTTAGGCCTGATCAGTGCCGGCACTATATCGAGGGAATTCTACTGGCTCGACCGATGGTATAACGTCTTTTTGTTTCACGAACCGGCAGGAGAGTTCCGTAATTACTACTGCAACATCAATATGCCGCCGTCGTTTTCGGGCACGACCCTCGATTATGTTGATCTGGATATTGACGTCGTGATCTGGCCGGACAAACGGGTTGAGGTGCTCGATATTGCGGAGTTTGAGAAGAATGCTCGTCTGTTTGAGTATCCGGAGACTGTTCGAACAACTGCACGGTACACCCTCGATAACCTGATCGAGCTGATAGAAAAGGGCGGCCTGCCGACCTAATAGCTGACCATACGTATCGCTTTTCCGTGTTATGATTCCGTCAGTCCAATCGCTTTTCAGATGAATAGAAGGAGCTTTGTATGAAGAATACGTTTCTTTTAGCCGCGGCTGTTCTGTTTTTGACCATAAGCAGTCGGGCCCAGAACCCATCCGCACCCTATGTTAGTCAAGTAACGGACAAGGCTGTTTTGACTGAACTCCAAAATATCACCCGCTCCGTTAGTGCCGTCACTGAGGGGCTGCGAGCGTTTGTCGAGAAATTCGAAATGGCCAAAGGCGGACCGTCCGAACGGCAAAGACGTCTGATGCTGGGCCTGGAAATGCTTGTCAGGACCGAAGAACGTGTGGCCAATTTCCAGAAGCTGCAGATCGATCTGGTTGAAAAGCAGAACGAGAACCGCGGCAAACTTGCCCAGGTCGAGGTCGATCTCCGGCCGCGCAGTATCGACCGTAGTCTGGCTTTTGAAGGCACGACGGAAACTCCGGAGCTTCGGGAGAGCCGACGCGTGAAGCTATTGGCGGAACGTACGAGCTTGACTGCTCTGCTTGCTCAGATTCAAACAACATTGACCGAAACGATCGAGAGTCTCAATGACGCCCAGGGCCAGGCTTATCGATTGAGGCGGAACATTCTCCCTCAGCTCGAACGCGAACTCGCAGATCCGTGATCATCTGGGCTGGATACGCAGCATGTAGCTGCAAATATTGACTGGAACGCCCGGTTCGACCGTGACACGCTGGCCGGAGGGAAGGTCATAATTATTGATCGACGCGGGGTTTTTGCCCTCATTAACGGCCCAAAAGCGGCCACTCTCATCGACCACGATCGTAAGGTGCCGCCGGCTGACCTCGACATCCCCATTGAGAGGAATATCGACTGGTTTTGACTTTGACCCTCGCCCCACAACTATCTCCTTTTGGTAAATGGGCACCACATTTTGCCTTACGCCTTCACGCCAGACCTCCAGCTTATAAAGCTCTGACTGGCGCGAATTCACCCTCGTCATCTCTTCCGCGTCCTGGGGCTGAAGCGGTTCTGCCTGGCTGACGGCGGCCTCATGGTATCCAGAAGGTGCTTGAAATCTTGCGGGATGTGGGGCCTCATGCGTTTGAAACCCCGGATCCGTGGGTGGAACTGCGGCTTTCTGCGTTATTGGAGAAGGCATGCCCTTCGGCCGTGCAAGAACCCCCGTTTTATTCGAATTCGAGTCTTCCCAGCTATGCTGAACCCGCACATCGCCCTTCGCCAAGGTTCCGTCGATCCGCAACTCGATCACAAAGGACCGCGTTTCCAGCTTTCGTTTCCCCGCGATCTCGCGGGCCCGCTCGGCCAGGATATGGTAAAGCCCCTGTTCCAGGCCCTTCCGCTTTACGCCCTTCCATTCCTTGTCATCGTCGTTGCTCAGAAAAATAGTATATTCGCAGGGAATAATGGTCGTGCCCTGCGGGAGCGGGACCATTTCGTTCTGCATTACGCTCTCGACCTCTCGTGCGATCTTGACGATGAATTCCTCGGCCTTGCTGCGTGGTTTCACCTGCGCATCACGAGCCGCCTCCTCGAGAACGAGCTCCGAGGTCTCGCCGTCTATCCAACGGCGGACCTTATCCAAAATGTTATGAGCGCCAGCTGCCATGTTCAATTACTATCCAGTTCCAAATACTTGCCGTTCAACCAGCCGCGAGAAGCGTTTTGCTGCGACGACCGAGCCCGGCCTTGCTCGATGACATCAACTTGATACCAATTATTCTGCGAATTTACAATTCTGACTTTGGAATTCTTGGTGACCAGCCCTATGGGATCGCTGTCGGTATTCGGAGCGGGCCGCAAGTAGATGTCGGTGTTGGCGACTGCGGTCCTTGAGCGAAACATACTTGTGAACCCGGGCAATACACCACGCCCCCTCATATAACTCGCGGTGCCGTATAACAAGCCGGTAAATATACCGACAAATACGAGAAATGTGATCAACCGCCGAAAACCAGTACGGTTTTTCGGAGAAGTGATCTCCGGGGCAGGCTTAAAAACCGGAGCATTGGCAGGCGCGGGTCGGTCAGCATTGGGGAACGTATACGGCAAAGCCACGGGCACAGCATGTCGGACAGGTTCAGGCATGGTCAGCCTCTCCGAAACAGGGTCAAATTCGGGTGCTGCCGGGAGAATCGACGTATAGCCTTTTGAAATGTGAGGCCGCGGCAGTTCCTGGGAAGCCACCGTGACATGATCACCCTGTGCCTCCTGTCTGACGCGTGAAATATCGGACCAAAACTCCCCAACCGAAGCGTACCGGCGGGCCGGGTCGCTGCACGTAGCTTTTTTCAGTACACGCAGCAGATCACTGCTCCATTCGTTTTGCGCTACTGTTTCAGGAAGCGACGAGATCTGTTCATTAGCAAAAGCACGGGGAGCTTCGCCGGTTATCATTGTAAATACGGTCTTTGCCAAAGAATAGACATCCGCGGACGGGGTCAGCGCCAAATTGCCTAATTCGCCCGTCCGACCCGCCGACAATGGGCTGTGCTCGGGCGGAGCATAGATATTCGTGCCAACGCGGGTTATCGGTGAGTCCGACAATGTCATTCTTGCGACCCCAAAATCTGCGATCTTAACGGTCTTTTTATCGGCCGTTAATAAGAGATTTTGAGGTTTTATGTCACGGTGGATGACTCCGCGCGAATGAGCGTGACTCAGTCCTGCGCATATCTGCTCGATGTAGCCGAGAGCCGCGGGCATGTCCAGCGGTTTCTGCCGTACGAGGCTCTGGAGATTACCGCCTGAGAGATATTCCAGGATCAGATAATGAAACACCGAACCTTTCAGGTCCCGAGCCGTGCCGTGCCCGAGGCGGCTAATGATATTGGGGTGCCGGACCCGGTCCAACGCGACCGCTTCGTTCTGAAAATTCTCGACAAGGGTCCTTTCGAGATCGGCGTCCAGGTCGTCCTGGAGAAACACATTCAAGGCCTTTACAACGACTTCACTATGGGGCGATTCCGGCGAGGCAAGTATGTCGCGGGCAAGGAAAATTTCGGCATAGCTGCCGCGTCCGAGAGTATCCCGTATGTCATACCTTTTATCGAGACGGCAATTATTAAGTGAAAGCTCCTTCATTAGTAATAGAGAAAGCCCAAAGAAGACAATCCCCAGACTAAAGATACGATAGCATACGCCGGAAGTTCGTAAAACAAATCCGACCGGTCAGTGATCAGTGGCCATAGCCAGTGGTGAGTACAGCCCTGACATTAAGCTGAGGATGTCTGGAAAGTCGATACTCATCCAGAACCGACATAAAGTTGCCCGGCTTCAGTCGGAGGTTATCGGTTACATTGGCCATGGCTTTAGCAAAAGTGACGAAAAAGTTCGAAATCTAAAAAATGCGTGTTTTTGTCCCGCGGCGGGACAGCTAAATCACACCTAAGTGCCATGACTGGAGCACTTGCGGGCAGCCGTATCAGTCCCACGCATTTCGGGGGGCCGGAAATTCGAAGACCCAAAACCCAATTCCAAAACCCAGATTTTCAAAGATCCAATATCGCCGGAGCGAGTATAGAGGGTTTGACCCGGTCTAGAAATACCATTTAGCGTACTTTGTATTGTTTGGCGTACTTGGCACAAAATGTATCATTTGGCGTATGCGGCAGAAAGGCTTCTCAGCGGTCTCTGCGAAACCTCTGTGTTCCCTGTGCTTACAGACATTTACCCCAGAGGTCGCCGAGGAACGCAGAGTCCGCTGAGGCTGCATTCTGACGTTTGAGCCGGCCTCCAGATTAGCCTCGACTTCCTCGGGCTCGGCCGAAATCCTTTGCTGGGCCGATTTTCCTATAATTTTTGCAAGGAGCCGTTTACCCAACTAAACTCCAGCCAAAGCTGGAGGCAATTGAAACGATGGATTCGTAAGTCCGCAGGTTTCTACTAGTAGATACTGAAAGAATATTCGAGCTGCCTGGTGATGGATACGGGCTTACCGTTATTGCGGGCCGGGGTGAAGGCGATCTTTCGGACGGCTTCCTCGGTGTTTTCGGTGAGGCCGTGTTCGAGGCCTTTCACAACTTCTATCAGGCCGATGGTGCCGTTTGCCTCAAAGGTGACCTTGACGATCACTGACCCTTGTACGCCGTTCGCGCGGGCCTCGTCGGTATACCCCGGCCGTGGCTTCGACAGGATGACGAGGGGCTCATCAGTCGGCGGGTTTTTGATGGCCTCTCGGGACGGGGCAGCCGGGATGGGCTCAGGTTGACGAGCAGCCTTCTCCTCGGGCGTTTCGATTCGAATGTTGGGATTGAAGGTATAGAGCTCGGTCCTGCGGACCCACTTCGTCCCGTTGTAGACGATCGACTCTTCGCCCGTGATCACGCCTCGACCGACTATGTCCAGATCGGCGAAGTAAATAACATACGTTCGATTTCGCGTGTCCGCCAGGTCGGCGTCGGCAGAGGGTTTGGAGATGACGGTCACGGCGATAATGTCACCGCTGCGAGTTTGAGTGTAACTGATCTCACCGTCGCCGAACCTCCGGATGGCGCTGGGCGAAACCATGGAACCTTTGATCGTATTTTCGCTTATAGCCCATTTGCCGTCGTCCCCCTTGCTATACGATAGCAGCCCGATATAAAGGAACTCACCCTTTCGTCCGCTTGTATATTCGAGATGTGCCCGGTCCGGTGGGACGACCGAATAGTTCCATGAACTGTAGCTTTCCCATGGCCCCGTCGGACTTTCGCCCAACTCGACGATCGTCCGGACACTCCACGGCGAGTTTGGGTATGCCCTTTCAGACTGGTGAAAATAACCGTCCAGACGCGCGAGGCTAATGACCTTCTCCTGTGCCGCAGCGGCTGACACCCCAACAAGCATCACCACCACGCACAAAAGCCCCTTAATATTCATGAACCTTGTTATAGCGCACCTTCAACGGGAACGGAAGTTTTATCTTTCCGGACGATTCGTACTCGCCATCGTCCGTCCTCCAGAGCACGCCGATATCACATCTGCGCTCGATGGAAGAGCAGGCAGGGGTGACTGCGGTCCGACGAGAAAACGCCACCGCGATGGTTATTCGCGGTGGCGTTTTCAACAAAGTTTCTCCGACTTATCAGTCGTTTGTTCTTTGAAACCCGGTCGTCTGGACGTACTGGAAATACGGTGTGCCCGGCGGTAGGCGGTTTATGTCGAGGAAAGTCGCATCGAAAACCCAGTTTCGGTCGGGCGGGCTGTAAACGTTAGTGCAGCACTTGAAGGGAGCGTTGCTAACTCTTGAATTGAAGAGGTTTATCAATGAGCCGCTGTAGTTAAGACGTTCGGCCCCCCAATCTTCGAGAAAGCGTTTGAAGTTATGCACACCGCCGTTCATTCTGGGGTCGCCGCCCCCTTGATTTGGGGTCCCATTGAGTGTTGTTACCGTATCGCCGGAAAGCATTGCGAACCGGATATGCGTCTCGGTTGCCGTCCTTGCTGCACGATCAAATGGGGATATGAAGCTCGCCGAATCCCTCCACGAATTAGAGAGGATCGTAATCGAATCACCTACGATCGAAGCCGGAATATCCAGAGCACTAGTGCTCAGGGGCAGATACGCGGTTGAGGGCGTTGGCGTTCCAACGAAGGAAATTCCGGTCGCGTTATAGTTACCCTGAACGTAGACGCCGTTTTCACTCGCCACGGTGAAGCCGCGCGTGTTCGTGGGCGTTATCGGGTCATAAGCGCCGGGAATGGTTTGAGCGTTTATCAGCCGGACACCCCGGCGATAGAATTTGTGGTCGAATACGGCTGCGATCTCGGGCGCAATATTACTGTTTGTGCCGGTGTATCTTGGGGCCTCATTTGTATAGTCGGCCTGAAGCGTATTGTTACCGTTCAAGTCCTCGCCTTGCTGCCGGACCCCGTCATTATTGCCGTAGACGTCCTCCATGTCGTATTCGCCGTCAAAATCGTAATCTCCGCGGCGATCCGAGACGTACAAAACCCAGCCTCCGGCCTTTGGAGTCGTATTAGTGGGCTGAGGAATATCGTTACCGCGAAGTACGTGACCGGTGGCTGCATGATATAGAGTTCCCGTCGGCATATTCGCGTCCCACGTCCCATCAAGGAACCTCTTCAGATTACCGACGTCGATGTCGACCATGCTCATTACACCGGCCCACGGCACGTTTGTGCCATACGCGGTCGTGGGGTCAAAAACGGCCGCAGTATCATTGTAAAGCCCTTCGCGGGTATCGAACATGTTGATCGGGAACGGCACGACGCACGGAATGACGGTGGTCACGCCGCTGATCAGAGCGTTACGCATCGAGGCTCGGTTGTCTCCGGTAAACCCGTTTGGAAAATAGCTTGTTGCGGAAAAGATCGTCCCGGTATCGGCCCCAGTTGTCGTTAGCGTGTGGGAAGTATTATTACAATTACGGCCGGTCGCGACCGAACCCTTTGTCACATAAGTATAAGCATTGCCTATATTTGACGAATAGCTGCCGTCGCCGGGCAATGGATTGCCGGGAATTACGAAACGCTGGAGTTTCACTATCGAGCGTGAATCGATTCCGTTTGTGTAGTAGTTAGCGTCCGCGATCCGGAACGCGCTGTCGGTGCTGTTAGTCGGAACCTCGGTCACTCCGAGTGAAAGGATGTCCTCTGTTATGTCCGCGGTGTCGTAGGCGCCCGAAGTCGGATTGTAAATAACTGTTTCGATCTTGATCCAGGTTTCCTTGGTGTTCGGACCTGTGGTGCCTGAGGCAAACCGTTCGCCATTTATCTTTGTCGCCTGATAGGCCGGTGTACCGACCATAGCCCGAGGCTGGTAGCCGCGTGCGCCGCTCGAGTAGGTCGGGGAACCATTTGCAGGGCCATCCAATCGGATGCCGCAGGCTGTTCCGACGGGAGCTCCGGTCGACGTGGCACATCCAGGGAGTTTCGCTTTAGAATCTGCCAGCAGTATTCGCATTCCGGTCTTATTGTAATAGCGTTCGGCTGACGTGATCGCGTCATCCGATGCCGCAGAATTGACCGGAACGATACCCGGTGCGGTAACGGTTCCAGTGCCGTCGTAGCGAAGGTCGCCTACTTTCTTTCCACGCTTTATTACCTCGATGAGACTCAGACCCTGATTAGTAATGTCGCTGTTGAGCTTCATCGGAAGCTGTAGAGAAGGTGAATTTGCGACGAGGTTCCCGTCGAAGAGTGATTGATTTGTAGGCCAATTGGCCGAATTGTAAGCGGTGGGATTCGGGATCGACTCCAGCGGATCGCTCGTGACCGGTGCTCCGTTTGCAGGCGTGGTCAATACGCTGCCCATGTCATTTGCAAGCTGAACATAGGTTCCCGAAGCATTCCTGATGAATACATTATCGTCCCAGTTCGTCCATGGGCTGCCGTTCTTGGAAACGTCAGTAAAGACGTGGTTCGCGGTTGTGACCTTGGATGAGAAATACAGGCCGGTATTCGCCTGCAGGAACAGCGATCCGTTTGAATGAACCCTGCCGCCGAAATCAAATCTCGGGCCGGGATGGAATTCCAGATTGTCGTCATAGAAAACGCCGAACTGAAAGATCGGTATCAGGTTATTAAGTATGTTTCGTGAGAGCTGGACCTGAACACCGACGTTGTCTGTTGCTGTTGTCCTTAACCGCCAATTGTCCCTTTTCGCGAAAAGACCGCTAAACGGCCCTCCCGATAGCACGACCGGCGTTTCATTCGAGGTTTGCAGGACCTCCTGAGTAAAATTGAAGTTTCCTCCCCACGTAGTGGATAAGCCGGGTACGGGTGCATTCCGAACACCGTTAAAATCAACACTCGTGGGTTTGATATTGATCTCAAACTTTTTATTAAAGTTTCGGGTCATCATTTCAAGACTTCCCTGGGCCGCATAGAATGCTCGAGCTTCGGCAGTCTCGTTGCCTGTAGCGGCCGCCTCCGCCGCTGATCTCGATAGCGCTAACGCAACGAAAACGGAGATGAGTGCCAGCGCGAAGAGTGCGATCACGATCGCCGAACCGTCCTCTTGACGTTTCCTGTCGGAAGTGAGGCAGAGGGATGCATCCAATGTGTCCCCCTGGACGAGCTGTCGAAGATACTTATCAATTAGCTTAATTAGCGTCATATCCGAGGTTTCGAGTGCCGTACGTGACGGTCATTGCTTCCCTGTATGGCTGTCCTGCTGAGTTGAGTTCCTGGGAGCGAACGCTGATAGAGAATCTGACCTGCCGAACAGCCGCCAGGATCGACGGTGTGTCGTCAGCCGTACCCGCGAGGCCGTCTGGCCCTGCGGCAGGATTATCAACAACCGCACCGGTGTCGAGAATATATTGGATCTGAAAATCTTCGACTCCATATACGAGAGGCGAATCGACATAGGCAACCGCCGACGTGACGTTAGCGAATTGTCGCCGCGTCAGAGTTCCATCGGCGGTGACGAAATACGTCACCATTTCAACTCGCTGAAGTGTTGCGGGGGCTGTTATTGACCTGAGAGGGCCTGACGTACCCGTTTGGTTGAACCCGAGTAGATCCCCGTTCGCAAACCGGATCCTGTTCGTGCTTCCGAGTGCCGTTGCAACCACTAACGTGGACCCTGTATTTCCCGACACCAGATAAATATCGTTGGGCCGGCAACCAGCATTGCTCCCAGACGCCGGAATGATCTCGTCGACCCCGGAAGTAGTAGTAGTGGCGGCGTTGATGTTCAACGGTTGTGAAACTGCGTCGGTCCCTGCTCCGACCAGATTGAACGTCGTGTCCTTATATAGAAGCGTAATCTGATCCGTTCGAATGTTTGGTTGGGTATTGTAAGTATTGAGAGTTATATTGTTGCCCGCCAAGATCGGCGCGATGGTGTCTCTTGTCGTGTCAAAGTCGTTGGGCAACCCCAGCGTCCCAGAGATCCGGTTGTCGGGCAGGACGACCGAGTTCATCAGGGGATATCCGTATCCTGCATTATAAGTGTCTCTCCCGAGGAGATTTAGGCCAATGCGAATGCTCTTTGCCAGCCCTACCTGTTGGTTCACGACAGCCCGGCTTTGCATTGCAACACGCATTACGCTCCAGATCGAACCGCTTATTACGAGAAAGATAACCATCGCAACCAGCAGTTCGAGCAGGGAAAATCCCGAATCGCGTCTTGATCGATCAGTGTCTGAATGGCTTAAATAACGCATTATTTTCCACTAATTTGTTACCGCGTAATCAGTCAGAACGGTAGTGAGTTTCTCATTGCGCTGAATCTCACCTACGAAATACCGGATATTGACCTCAACAGTCCTGACCCTGATCCGAAATATGCCGGCAGGGTTACAGCCGGGAGACGGCCTATCGGCATCACAGACATTCGTAATGGCGATTTGCCTGCTGAGCCCATTTACCAAGGGTCCATTGTCATCGGCCGTTCCGATGATCTGATCCGGCCCGGCATTTAAATAAACCGGATTGAACCCATTCTGAAAGATCCCTTGATTTACGCCGTTGGAATCCGGATTCGTCCCGATATTTCCCACCGCGTCCCATCCGAGCCTTGCAGGGTCCGTTTCTTTGACCGACATTATCGACTCGATGGTCGAGGTAGCTACCTGTTTGGCTAGAAGCTGCTGTTCCTGACCTCGGGTTTGCAGCACGGAACCGGAGATACCTGACAAAAGTGCCAGGACCCCGACGAGGAGGATGACCAATGCTATCATCACGTCGATATACGAAAATCCTGCTTCGGACTTGGCCATATTGGTCGAGATCTCGTTACTGACTTGAAAAGAAGGCCGTGCCGTTGTGTTTCCAGTATCTGATCGCGCCGCTTCCACCCGCGAGCGTTACTGCCCGGACCTCACCTTTGCTTCTGGCAGTCAAGCTCCCAGGCGTTTGGGGAGGCCAGAAATAAATGTTGGCGTTGACGAGAACGTTGTTTTTATTGACTACTGAACCGTCGCTTCGGAACCTGGCCACCCAGGTCGAGTGCCCGATCACCATTGTCGATCCGTCCTGATGGCCAAGAGTATCGACGGAGAAGGTAATATCCGCAAAATTCGGCGGATTTGGTTTGGTGACCGTTTGAGGAATAACATCGAGACGAACGTCTTTGGCCAGCTCCAGCGGGATCTTCTTGATCAATGTGTCGGTTCCCGAACCATTCTCATCGATGAGCTTTAGATAGTTATCGGTTAGGTCGATCTCAAAGCGAAATGTCCGGCGGCGGGTAAGTGCAAGCTGGCCCGTCTCGCGCAAAAGGTCGACCGTTTTGAGTGCCTGGTCTTCCGATTTGTATCGCGTCTTATAATTGACGATATATGGAAGTGAGATAGCGGACAAAAGCGCGAGTACGCCCACAACGACCAGGAGCTCGATGATCGAAAATCCGTCGTTTGATGATCCTTTACGTCGCAATCGTTTATCCATTCGATTTGAGGTAACCCAGCCCCGCTTGAGGATTTGGAAGACTGGTCAATAGAGGAAAGCGGGAATGCACAACATCTTCCGGGAATATTTTACATTGTTTAACCGCCAGTATCAACCTTTTCTTTTAGCCGGATTTTCCGATAAAATTAGTTCGGTCGGCTACATGGTTGATAAAAAGGATACTCCTAGCAAAGATCTTTCGGCAGAGTGGCTTTTGCGCGGAGCACTGACTCGACTTGGAGACAAATTTGACAGTTTAACCGGGCGAAAAGCGGTTGCACCCAGTTCCCTGGCAACGAGTCAACTCATCGAAAGACTGAAATCGCTGCTGGACTCGAAGGCGAAGGATATTCCGGGCAAAGGAAAAGTCATTCCTCACAACGTTCGGTTAAAGATCCAATGGGACAAATTCTCGACCGGTGAAAACGACAGTCTTGAAAGATTGCAGAGGGAGCTGCTCGCCGCAACCGTCGACCACATCAACGATCGTCTCTATTACACATTGGCGCCTATTGACTTACAGGTCGCACCCGATTATTTCACCGAGGGCGTAAAACTCTTGGCCAGCTTCGACAGTTTTGACCACAGTGGAGATGACGCGAATGTAAACATTTCACTTCCCTCCGTCCCGATCTCTCTTTCTCCGGAGCCATCGCCGAATGATTCAGAGATTCAACGATCGATCCTTGATGCCCGCATCAACCTCGACGGCAAGATAAAGCCTATGCGTCTCGAGGTTCCGTCAGATGGACGCATCAGCGTTGGCCGGACCGGCGGCAATCACCTTGTGATCGATGATCCGAGTATCTCGAAGATCCATGCCTCACTGTCGGTCGGTCCTGAGGGGGACATTTCTGTATCAGACACGGGATCGACCAACGGAACTTTCGTTAACGGCCAACGTATGGCATACGGCGAGGCGAAGAAGCTCTCGCACAGTGATACCGTTAGTTTCGGCAGTGTCGAGGTGACGTTTGAGGTCCAAAACAAGCCCGCTGACAGTGAGCATGAATCCGCCGACAATGCTCCTGACAATAATAAGACAGCGATCGCGGAGTTTGAGTTTACATCGAGGTCGTCAGAGACCACGAAGTCGAGTGTAAACGAAAAGGTTGCCGATGGTGAGACCGTGAACGAGTCGGGTAAAAGTTGATGACAACCCTGTATCTTCTCTTCGTGGATCTTGGACGCTGGTCGCCGGAAAATCTTTTCGGCAGCCAGGTCCTCGAACGAACTCCGGCCGGCCTAAGCATCGTCTATATTATCGGCATCGGCATTCTGATCGGGTTCCTGTTCCTAACGTTCCTCGACCATTTCCGGCGTCCCAAATTCACGTTTGAAAGGAAACTACCCCGCGAAGTCCGGCGAAAACTGACACAAACGCTTGCGAATAGAACCCTGTTTCTATGGCAATTGGTTTTCCTAGCGGTCGCTATCGCAGTTTTTGGCACTCAAGTCTACTGGACATTTTTCGCCGATGAGTCTAACGAACAATTTCAGGCACTTAATTACAAGGACCTGCGTAACCGAAGGGCGACCGCCGCCAGCCTTAGGGGCTGGATGCTCGACAGGTCTGGCAAACTAACCAGCGCACTTGCTTACTATAAGGTCGATACGGACGGCGACATTGTGCGAGGCTTTGCTCTTGAAAGGGAGATGGCACACCTCCTCGGTACGGAACGAGGTACGCCGGGGTTGGAACGGACTCTCTATCGCAGGAAAGCCGATCCTATGCCTGAGGCATGGGAGGTTCTGACTCGGATAAAGCGTCCTCAGGAAGAGCAGCAGGACGTAAGAATAACAATTGACCGTGACTTGCAGGCATATATAGCCGGTCAGCTTGAGGGTAAAAAGGGAGCGATCGTCGTTCTCAACCCACAAAACGGTGACGTACTAGCTATGTACTCGAACCCCTCGTTCGGCCTGGCGGATGCCCAGGACCTCGAGAAATATTTAAAACTTGAGGGAAATAACCGGGACAAGCCTCTTTTGAACCGGGCTACACGTGAATTTTATGTTCCGGGTTCTATCTTCAAGACTTTCACCCTGATCTCGGCGTTTAGAGCAGGAAAACAAAACTCTATATATACCAGCTACCCAGGAGGCTTTCGGCCCACTAGCGGCTCTCGACCGATAGTGGATTCGTCACAGAACCTTGGGTCCGATGGAACCAGCGTCTCAGGTGCCTGTGCCGGTGGGTGCGATCAGAAGGACATCACGATGGCCTACAAAGTCTCAAGCAACCAGTATTTCGCGCAGCTGGCGATCGACCTCGGCAGAGAAAGGCTTCGCGAAACCGCTACTTTGATGGGGATCGCGGCTGTCGATTCGCCGGCGGACGCGCTCGTGCAGAGATTTTTCCCACAGGTATGGAACGCGAGCAATGCGGCGATCGCAAATTCGATGGCTCCCCAACAGTCGGCAATGGTTACCGGCAAGGATATTACAGCTTACGATCTCGGGATCGAAGGTATCGGCCAGGGTTATGCAGGACAAATGACACCCTTCCAAATGGCCCTTTTAGCAGCAGCGGCGGGAAACGTCGAGGGCAAGTTGATGAAACCGCGCATAGAAGCCGACCAGCCCCCCGAGGCTTTTTCCCAGATCCTCTCGCCTCAACAGGCGGCGGCAGTGCGCGAAATAATGTCTACCGTCACTGAGGAACCGGGCGGCACCGGCACAGTGATCTCGGCAAAACTCGCAAATACGGGAATTAGAACTGGAGGCAAAACGGGAACCGCGGAAAAACTTGCACCGGAGTATGACAATACCGGCAAGCTTAAGACCGTCACGCAACGACGAAGAAATGCGGCAGGCGAGTGGGAAGAATTTAAAGTGCCCGTGATGTATAAGCGCATTGACAGCTGGTTTATCACGATCGCGCCGATCGAGAAGCCGCAGTTGGCGATATCTGTGGTCGTGGAGGGCGGAGGCTACGGGTCCCGTACGGCAGCTCCGATCGCGGCGAACGTGATATTAAAAGCCCGTGATCTCGGGTTGCTCGGAGACCAGTACAGAACAAAGCCACCACCGGCACAGCGCCGGGGTCAACGGGAGCGATGAAACCGGAAGATTGAAAAACCGAACCTCATCACATGTTTTGATTCTAGCCCTGATCGTCCTGGTGACGGCGATCGGGCATTACTCGATCTATTACGGGGGATTGATCCGCGGGTATGAGACTTCCCCGCTTACAGCGTGGAGAAACATCTTTCTTCTCATTTTTTTCGCCCTTTTACCCATTTTGCTGAAACGCTTTTTAGGATTTGAGGGAAACTGGACGCTGTATACCACTGCGATCCTGCTGTTTTCGATCGGCCTTACCGTCCAGTACCGGCTGTTCAGCGATCCCGAATACACGTCGCGCCAGGACAAGTCCGCTGCACGTCAGGAAAAGATCAAGGTGCTCCAGCGGCATTATATCCAGGAGAATTATTCGGCAGAAAAGAAGCAGATCATGGGATTGCCGGCCACACCTCCGTCACCCGTGGACCTAAGCGCCGAAACTCCTCGGCCTGCCCAGGAATCTGTGACCGGAGTGATCTTTTCAGGTAAGACCTTAAATCCATTATTCGGAATAGTGGGAATGATCGTCGCGTTCTTCTTGCTTCGCCGTGGCGACATTCTTGAATTATTGCAAAAGAACGGCTTTCTTATAGTTGTGCTGACGCTTGGCCCTCTTCTCTTTGCGGCAGTTTGGTCGCGAGGTGGAAAATTCGGTGGGAATCTTACCCCATGGGAGCTGGCCAAGATACCGTTCTTAATAGGATTTGCGGCCGTACTTTCTATCCTCTACAAGAATCTTGCTCGAACATACTGGGGGATCCCTAGGGCAAAGGATGCGCTGCCGCTGGTTTTTATGGCGATGCTGCCGTTCCTGCCGTTTTTTATCCTCAAAGATTTTGGTCAGATGATGGTTTTTAGCGCCGTTTACGCGACGCTCTATGTAATAGCTGTCCGTCAATTTTTACAGCGATTTGTTCTCATCGGCAGCGTACTCTTTTTCGTTTCTGTTCTTGTGGTCGGGGCACTTCCTGTAGGGACCCAGGAAAAGATCCCTCTACTGCCGACAATTGCTGGACCGATAAAGCTTATTCTGCCGGATCGGATCCAGCAGAGATTCCATTTATGGCTCGACGGGTTCAACCCGCCCTCTCCTGACACGCCCTGGTGGAAAAGTGATTACGACAATTACTATCAAAAGCTTGTAGAGCGCGACCCAAACTTACCGCAAATGCTGGCAGAGGACCCGAACTTGCAGAGAACGATCAACGTGGATGCGTGGTTCGACATTCTTGCTTTCCAACCAGCACAGGCTACTTTTGGTGTTGCATCGGGAGGCACCACCGGACGAGGACTCGGATTGGGATATCCTGAATTGATACCTGTGGCCGACTCGGATTATATCTTTGCCGCCCTGGCAGAAGAGCTTGGACTTTTCGGGGGTTTGTTGGTAATCTTTGCCCTGATCGCTTTCGTCAGCGCCGGAGTTTCGGCGGCTCGTGAATCGCGAGATATTTTCAGCAAACTTTGTGCTATCGGCCTTTCGGCATTCATCGGGTCTCAAGCTCTGGTCAATATAGGCGGTATCACCAGAGCACTGCCGATGACCGGTATCACATTGCCATTCGTAAGCCATGGCGGATTCAGCCTCATCACAAGCTTCATTATGCTCGGAATGTTGATGGCTATTTCACATCGAAATAGCATTGATATAAAACGGGATCAGATACTTGCGGATTCCGCCAACTGATTAGCCTTAGGACAACCCGACAAAATATGGAATCGACGCTACGAATTTCTTCAGGTGCTATCAGCGATCGCGGATTAAGCGAGAAAAGGCCTGAGAATGAAGATGCGTACATAGAGATCAGCCATTGTGGAATATATGCGGTGGCCGATGGGGTCGGAGGCGCACAGGCCGGAGATGTTGCCTCGCAAATGGCTGTCGAGATCCTTGGTGAGGCTTTCGAAAATCGTCGCCCGGGAACCGATCCAGAGTCTGTAATGCTTTCGGCGATCGAGAAGGCTAATTCCTCCATCTTTCAAATGGCCCGCGATCTCCCGCAGCTATCGTCGATGGCCACGACGATCGTTGCATTGCATCTCAAAGACAAGATAGCTACGATCGGCCACGTCGGTGATTCGCGGTTGTACCGCGTTGACCGCGACGGTAATTTGTACCGCGACACGGATGATCATTCAGTGGTTGCCGAAGAAGTGCGTGCCGGGCGTATGACAGAGGAACAGGCCGAAAATCATCCGAGTCGAAACATAATAAGTCGGGCATTAGGGGCCGAGGAAACAGTTTCCGTGGACCTCAAGACTTTTATGATCGACGGCGGGACCGCCTTTTTGCTATGTTCAGACGGCATTACAAGGCATGTATCCGACCAGGAAATAAAGGGTGTCCTGACCTTTGGAGGCTCACCTGAGGATATATGCGCTTACCTGAAGGACCTGTGTTACCATCGCGGGGCCGAAGACAATCTAACGGCCGTGGTAGTCAAAACGGCATTCAAGGATACCTTTGAAAGCGAACATCTTGACACCATTCCCAATGCGGCGAGGACGGTACCTTTAGCTGTCGACCTCGAGGAGCCCACGATTTCCTCGGCTCGTCCGACGATCGCCGGTGGGGAGGATTCCCTAAACGACGGCGATGATCTGCTCGAACTCGACACGGAGACGCCGGAAGCTGCGCCGCCGGCGGCAATCCCTTTCCATAAGACTTCCGAACCAGCGCTTTCTGCAACAAACGAAAGTGTATTGGAGCCCGATCTCCGAGAGGCGATTGTCCCTGCTTACCGGATCGAGACATCTCAAGCTACGCCTGAAGGCAATGAACTAGGTCCCGAGAGACCTGCAAGCGACGAGTTTTCCATTTTTGGAAGTACCGGAGCCGCATCTGGGGGTAAAAGCGGGATCTCGGCTTCAAAAGTCGCATCAGCAGCGGTCTTTTTGATTCTTGGAGCTCTTTTAGGCATTGGAGCTTACTACTTTGCTATTGCGCCTCAACCGGTCGACACGGATGGGCCCAGGCTGACAGAAATGCGGGCCGCAAACATTCCGCTAAGTGCTTTCGAAGAGAACCGTCGAAACGTCGACAAAGACCCGGCGGGATATATCGAGAGATTTGGTCGCGACCCACAGGACTCCGAGGATTTCTACCTTCTCGGCCGTGCATATTTGTTAACAGGCGATTATTCCAATGCAAGGGCCGCGTTGATAGAATCCCGCAACAGGCTTACAGAGGCGGATCCGACAAACGCCGGTGTTTTAGCCTCGGACATTGCGATCGCTATAAGCGTCACCAATGGCACAACCGTTCAAAGCATGCTTCGGAAAGAACTTGACGGAACCAACACGGGGCCGCCGCAGTCGCTGCCTATTTCCAACTCAAACCAATAGAGCGTATCGAATGGCGAGTTGCCTTTTCGCCTCAAACAAAACGATGCCGGCCGCTACAGCAATATTTAGGCTCTCTACGTCATTTTCCATCGGTATTGAGACACCACCGCCGATCAGGTCTAGTTCGCTCGCAGAAAGTCCGTGCGCCTCCGATCCGAACACGAGCAGATGCGGCCGGGTAAGATCGGCCTGCAAATAGCTTGCCCCTGCTGATCGATCGACGGCGAGACAATCAAGGCCGTCGGCCCTGGCTCGGTCGAGAACCTCCGCTAATTCTGAATTGACTGATATCCGTGTTCGGAAGGCAGATCCCATCGATGCCCGAAGTGCCTTGGGAGAGAACACATCCGCGGAATTTTTCGAAACGAACACGCCACTGGCTCCGGCCGCTTCAGCTGAGCGAAGGATCGCGCCGAGATTTGACGGGTTGTTGACCCCGTTGAGAAACAAAAAAATTGGTACCGACTTCAGCTCCACGCCGAAATCGTTGACCGGACGGTCTGGTCTTTCGGCCAAAATAATGGTGCCCTGTGGCTCTTCCGTTGAAGCTATTGTTCGAAATAGAGGCACTGGCAACTCAGATATGAGAATGCCTTGTGACGAGATCTCATCCAGAACTTCATCTCCGTTGAATCCCTGTGCAACGAAGCACTCGATGATCCTAATTTCGGATCTCATCGCCTCGACAACGAGGCGGCGGCCCTCGATGAAAATATGGCCCCGTTCCTTACCGCCACGCACTTTTCGCGCATGAACAAGACGGCGATTTTCGCGGCTCGTGATTCTCTGTAATTCCATAATTCTGCTCAATTTAATCACGTATCCTCCAGTTTTGAAAAAGGATATAAAGTAGCTAAACTTGAGCGATATGAAGCCTGAATCGAAAGTTCAAACCAAGCTCGATCTTTTACGTGAGAGGTCCAGTATTGCCGAAGGTGGCGGCGGTCCGGACCGGGTAGCAAAACAGAAGGCTTCGGGGAAACTGACCGCCCGGGAGCGGATCGACTTCTTTCTGGACGACGGAAGTTTTCAGGAATTGGATAAGTTCGTCGTGCATCGGTCCACGGATTTCGGGTTGGAAGAACAAAGATACCCCGGCGACGGAGTGGTTACCGGGCATGGGCTTGTTGACGGCCGTGTCGTGTTTATTTTCGCGCAGGACTTTACGATTTTCGGCGGCTCTTTATCAGAAACCCACGCCCAAAAGATCTGCAAGGTCATGGATATGGCCATGAAAACCGGGGCGCCGGTGGTCGGCCTGAATGATTCCGGGGGAGCCCGCATCCAGGAAGGAGTTGTCTCGCTCGCCGGTTACGCCGACATCTTTCTCAGAAATACCCTTGCAAGCGGTGTAGTGCCTCAGATCAGCTGTATTCTTGGCCCATGTGCCGGTGGGGCTGTGTATTCGCCTGCGATCACGGACTTTAATGTGATGGTGAAGGATACGTCTTATATGTTCATCACCGGGCCTGACGTGATAAAGACGGTTACTCACGAGGATGTCACTAAAAATGACCTGGGAGGTGCTATGACGCATAATACCAGATCGGGCGTCGCTCATTTTGCGGCGGATTCTGACGAGCACGCGCTTCAAATAACCCGCGAATTGCTTTCTTTCATTCCGTCCAACAATCTTGACGATCCGCCATTTGTTCCGACCTCGGATCCTGTCGATCGTGCCGATGAATCCGTTAATTCCATGGTTCCTGAGGCGGCAACCCAGCCTTACGACATTCGGGACATACTGCGAAACGTAGTCGACGATAATTATTTCTTCGAGATCCAGGAACTTTATGCCCAGAATATCGTGGTCGGGTTCGCAAGGCTTGGAGGCCGATCCGTGGGGATCGTCGCGAACCAGCCCGCGTTTCTAGCCGGTGTTCTCGATATTGATGCCTCGGTCAAGGCCGCTCGATTCGTACGATTCTGCGATTGTTTCAATATACCGCTGATCACTTTCGAGGATGTGCCCGGATTTTTGCCGGGAGTTACGCAGGAGCATCAGGGTATAATCCGCCACGGAGCAAAGCTCCTATATGCCTTCGCAGAGGCTACGGTTCCGAAGATCACGGTCATTACCAGAAAGGCCTACGGCGGAGCTTACTGCGTGATGGCCTCCAAGCACATTCGAACCGATATCAATTTTGCCTTTCCAACCGCCGAGATCGCGGTCATGGGAGCTGAAGGGGCGGCGGGCGTTTTATACCGGCGTGAGATTGCCGAAAATGACGAAGCGTATAGAACAGCGAAGATCGCTGAATTTCAGGAGAAATTCGCCAATCCGTATATCGCCGCGGAACGCGGCTATATTGATGAGGTCATCGAACCCCGATTTACCAGACCAAAGCTCATTCGGGCTCTCGAGCTTTTGAAGAACAAACGCGACACTAATCCGCCTAAGAAGCATGGCAACATTCCTCTTTGAACCTCAGTTTATACCTTAACTAAGGATCATATTTGGGATAAAAACAGCACTTACGAAATACGTATAGTATTACCTTAATAACCAATGACATCTCGAACCCGCCCCACCGTCGCCGTGATCGATCTTCAGAATCTCCAGTACAATTTTCGGTCTTGCCGTGCTTTCCTGGGCAAGGATACAAAGATCATGGCCGTTGTAAAGGCGAACGCATATGGCCATGGTGCTGTAGAGTGCAGCAAGGTTTTGGAGGCTGAAGGCGTCGATTGGCTTGGTGTTGTTATTCCGGAAGAAGCCGTCCAACTCCGGACAGCCGGTATTTCGAAGCCAATACTTTGCCTCGGCGGTTTTTGGCCGGGACAGGAAGGCCTATTGATCGAACACAACATTACGCCGGTGATATTCGAGGTAGCACAGGCTGAACTTATAAACAACGCCGCAAGGGACGCCGGGAAACTGTTTCCTATTCATGTGAAGGTCGATACCGGAATGGGAAGGCTTGGGGTCAGGTGGGACCTGGCGTCGACATTTGCCCTCGAATTAAGCCGTTATGAGTACATCACCGTCGAGGGCCTAATGACACATTTCGCTTCTGCAGACGATCTGGCTCAAAGTGATTTTACAGACCTGCAGATCACGAGATTTCACGACGCGCTTTTTCAGTTCAACGCGGCCGGTCACTCGCCCGAATGCATAGATCTCGCCAATTCCCCGGGAGCTGTAGTTAATGGAGTGAGCGGCGGCAATATGGTCCGACTCGGGGGTGTACTCTACGGGCTAGGTGGGGATATCCTGCCCGCAGGGGTTGGTAAACCCGCGCTCAAGCCGGTATTGTCGCTTGTATCGAGTATCTCGCACTTAAAAACGGTGCCCGCTGGCGAAAGCATCGGGTACGGCCGAACTTTTGTCACTCAACGCCCATCGACCATTGCTGCAGTACCGATCGGCTATCACGACGGATATCGACGTAGTTTTTCCAACGCTGCGAAGGTAATAATACGCGGCAAGTTTGCACCGGTGGTAGGGAGAGTCTCGATGGACTGGATCATGGTAGATGTGACTGACATTCGAGGTATTGCCCTTTGGGATAAAGTCACGCTTATAGGTTCGGCATCGAGGTCCTCGGTCGCGGCTGAAGATCTGTCGTCCATCGCTCAGGCGATCTCTTACGAAATAACCTGTGGCATTAGCAGTCGAGTGCCGAGGCATTTCATCGGAGCTGACGGCCTGGAACGCACCTCGCTGTCGGCTTCGTATTAACACATACAATCGCCTAACCAGCTATCTCTGATAATTGTCCAATGGTTTGGTTCGCGAACTTCCGATCAAAGTCTTTTTTCATCAATCTCTATGAGAAATCCATGGAGACCGATCTGCTGGGGCGGGCAGCTCAGGTTGCGTTCTATTTTTCCTTTGCGTTCTTTCCGTTACTGCTATTTCTTGTAAGTCTGACAGGATTAGTGTTGGAATCAACGGAGACTCTTGAGGCGGAGTTATACCGATATCTCGCCGAAATACTCCCCTCCAGTGCATACGAACTGGTTTTCTCGACCATGGAGGAGATCGTGCAGTCCAGTTCAGGCGGAAAGCTGACACTCGGACTCTTCGTCACTCTGTGGTCTGCATCGGCCGGCATCGATAGTCTCAGGGGAGCTTTGAACGCTGTCTATGAGACCGATGAAGACCGCAGCTGGTGGAAGACAAAGCTCCAGTCCATTATCCTTACCTTTCTTTTTATTATCTTGCTAGCGATCGCGATGGGCGTTGTAACCATCGGGATGCAGCTGTTGAATTTGGTTGTTGGTCAACTGGGGTTCCACATCGATTCGCCTTGGACGCTTCATGTTGTGCAGTGGATCGCTCTGATAGTTACAATGTTATTCGCGACCGCTGTAGTCTATAGCTGGCTTCCAAGCTTTGAGGAATTCCACTGGGTCTGGGTCAGCCCGGGATCGGTGTTCGCGGTTATTCTGTGGATGCTATTCACCGGTGGATTCCGGATCTATCTCCAGTACTTCAATTCCTACAACAAAGCGTATGGATCGCTCGGAGCCGTTATCATACTGATGTTATGGATGTATTTAACAGGCCTCGCTTTATTAGTTGGAGGAGCGATAAACTCGGTTCTGACGGAAATGGCCGAAGACTCCGGTGCTAAAGAAGCCCAAAAGGATGATGTTGAACATAAGATCCGCGAAATGAAGAAGGAACAGGCCAATCAGGAATCCAACAACTAAGCGGCACGCGAGTAATAAATACACGCGAGTAATAGATAAATATGTCAATGATGCTGGAAGAGATCGCCGAGCAGCCCGGTGTTCTTGAGCGAACTATCGCAGCCGAGACGGATAAATATACCCGGCTCGGAAGTTTCCTTCGAAAAAAGGACATAGACTTCGTAGTGATCGTCGCCCGAGGCAGTTCTGATAATGCCTCGTTATTCGGCCGATACCTGATCGAAATAACGGCGGGTATCCCGGTTTCCCTTGCAGCCCCCTCGGTTTACACACTTTACAACGCAAAATTGAATCTGCAGCGTGCGCTTGTGATCGGCGTTTCCCAATCTGGAGAGGGTGCCGACATCAACATGGTGCTAGAAAGCGCAAAGGGTTCAGGGGCGTATACTCTCGCGATCACAAACGAGTCAGGCTCGACCATGGCGAATCTGGCCGACGAGGCCCTGCTCATCCACGCGGGACGAGAGCGTTCAGTCGCCGCGACAAAAACATATACAGGGCAGATGCTTCATTTCTACATGCTCGCAAACGAGCTAGCGAGCACGCGGCACGATATTGATCGAATACCTGAGTACGTGTCGAGAGCCCTTGAGCTTCGATCCAAGATCGAGGAACTGGTCGAGCGCTACGTTTTTATGGAAAACTGCGTAGTCGTTGGTCGCGGGATAAATTACGGCAATTCCTATGAGCTTGCCCTTAAACTGATGGAAACCTCGTACGTTGTTGCGGAGCGATTTTCTTCTGCCGATTTTTTTCACGGACCGCTTGCGATAATTGAGCGGCGGTTCCCGGTTATCCTTTTCGCTCCAACCGGGCCGACATTACCAAGCAGTATAGAATTACTCGACCGTCTTCATGAACTCAACGCAGACTGCCTTTCAATCACGAACTCGGCGGCAATTGCTGACAGGTCAACAAATAGCCTTGTCTTAGGGAGCGAGATCGATGAGTTCCTTTCTCCGATCCCATTCATCATTCCCGCACAATTGTTTGCTGCACTTTTATCAGAAGCGAAAGGCCTCGATCCGGACGCTCCGCGGTCTCTCTTAAAGGTGACCCGCACGGTGTAACCCGAAGGGCTAAGCTCAGACTGCACGGGAGGCTGAAAGAAGGGCCTCGCGCATAGCCTTCGCCGATCGCCATCGCATCTCGACGTCTTTTGCTAATGCGGTTTCGATCACGGCGGCAATGTGCTTGGGAACTCCGGGAACTCTTTGTAGCAGCGGTATTATGGGCTTTTCGAATATAGCTTTCACGGTTTCCGCAACACCCGCTTTTGGGCCTATATCAAGAGCATTTGCTCCGGTCAGCAAGCTGTAGGCGGTCATTCCCACTGCATAAATATCCGAAGGGGGCCTGACCTCCTTAAAATCCCGGACCTGTTCGGGCGGCATATACGCAATGGTCCCGGCAACGTCGCCGACAAGAGTGACGCCGCTCATGCCCGTCTGCTTAAAGCTTTTGGACAACCCGAAGTCGGTCAATTTGGCTACCGATAGCGGGAATTCACCCTCAATTAGTATGTTTTGTTCTTTGATATCTCGATGAACGAAACCCTGAGAATGTGCGAAATGAAGGGCCGCGAGCGTCTGTTCGATCACCCGGACCATTTCCAAATGATCAAGTCTGCCTCCCCTATTTTTGGCCAGCCGCGACGCATCCATTCCCTGCACGAATTCAGTCACCAAATAAACAAGGCCGTTATGCGAGCCGTGGTCGATATATCCGACAATATTCGGGTGCTGTAGAGAAGAGGCGACCTCGATCTCACGCATAAATCGTTTTAAAGATTGTTCGCTAACGGCTACCTCGGGAAGTAGGGTCTTGATCGCCACCGCCCTCCCGTCTTTCTCAGACCTGGCGAGCATCACACTTCCCATTCCGCCTTGCCCTATAACCCTGATCATCTGATAGTTAGGGATCGGCTGGGGGTTCTTTTTCAAATTCTCCCGACATTCGTCACATATGAAGGAAAAGATCGCTTGCGGATCATCAGCCTCTACCTTCGATGGCAGCCCGCAATTCAAACATGAAACACCGACCACCGACGGATGAGTCGATCCAAAAGATTGTTGCAAGTTGCCACCGATTTCTATTGCGGTTGACACATCGACCTCGAGAACTGTCTCTCCTCCCTGAATCCGGTCACCACTTTTCAGATAGGCGGTCTCGACCCGCATGCCGTTAACGAAGGTCCCGTTGGTAGACCCGAGGTCACGGAGAAACGCCTGAGGCGGTGCTATTTCGAGTATGCAATGATGACGGGAAAAAAACCGGTCCTCCGGTAGACAGAATTGAGCGTCCTCGCTCCGTCCGATCATGAAGGTATCGTGCTGTTCGAAGGAAAAGGCACGTCCTGTCTGGGGGCCGGCAACTACGTTGAGGGTCACTCGCATTTCGAAAAGGTATCCTTATTGTTCATCGGGAGGAGAGGATCGCAAAGAAGGCGAAAGCTAGAGACCCAAGCAGGCTGACGCCTCCGAGGACCATTCCGCCAATTGCCATACTTCGACCGTCATACTTACCCGGGTCTCGGTCGACATTCTTCATACCGAGAAAACCAAGGATTGCAGCGGGCGCGCCCAGCCAAATACCCCCATAACAGCAGATCAGCAGAATGCTGGCTATGCCGAGTATAAGTGAAATAGTCGGAAGCGTTTTGTCCCGCGATTGGACAAAGGCCGGGGACGAAAAGGGCTGCTGCTGTAGATTCTGGTGGCCGGCCGAAGGCGACATCGGAGGCGAGTGAGGCCAATTAGCCGGATTAGTAACCCGGGCCTCGCTTAGAAGCACAGTGGGCGGCGGATCATCCGAGTAGCGCGATGTCAGCGGCTCGAAAGAGATCACGGTGAGAAGCTCGCCATCTTCGAGACAAAAATTCAGATTTTCGTCGCTATACGTTTGCCTGCAACGGGGACATTGCTTCATAAATCGGATTGAAGAAACTACTTTCTTATTTCGAGATCCTTAAAGGCAACTTTAACCCCGTCGCCCGCATACAGCCCGACGACACCTCTCGGGTATCCGTGAGCATTCCGAACGGAATTAACCATTTTTCCGTTAATATACAGCTCGATCTTTTCATCGAGGTCTCGTACCTCGAGCGTATTTTCGGCGGCTCCTTCCATTATGGCGTCTGACGTCGTCCACGTAATAACGGTCGATTCTTTCTTTGGCGTATGATTTACCACACGATACTTTCGCTTTTTTGTGTCGATCAAGAAAGCGTAACCCTGCTGAAGCGGCGTAGGATCACTGTGAAATATTAGTCCATATCCCAGGCTGCCGCTCGCATTATCAATGTTACGCAATGTTACCTTTGTGTCGGCTCTGTCAGTCTGGTAATCGTCAGGAGCAACGAGAACATAATAAAAACGCTTTTGCTTCGAGCCCATAATAAGTTCGTCGTCTTTGATCTCTGTTGTTCCATACGGAGAGAATTCCTTGACGAAAATCTCAAGATCTATTTCAGTAAGATCCTCACGAGAACTCGGCGAAGAATTTAATGATGAGTTCGAAAGGGCGCTGTTTGACTGACCGGGTGCTGGACGGTTATTGCCGGATGTAAGATTGGCTGCATTGTTCGCTTGCGACCCAATAAATGCCAATAATCCTATGAATCCGCCTCCACAAAGCAGCACTACGGCTCCGAGTATTAAAAGCACCCACACCCAAGCTTTTGAAGACTTCTTAGACGGAGGCGGGGAATGTGGCTGAGGTGTCCGCCAAGGCTCCTCGGGCCCAGCACTCGGACGCGGCCCGGACTGCGGCTGGGTCATCCGCGGCTGATTCATTTGTATCGTCGCGGTCTGGCCCAACTGCTCCAGAATCGAACCGTCTTCAAGACAAAAATTTAAGTTTTCGTCCGAGTAAGTTTTTTGACAACGGGGGCAAATTTTCATCGTTTCTTACCGATAATTTAGCCTGGCTAAGAATGCAAATCATTATAAGCATAAAGCAACGGAAACGCGACAATACTGAGGGTTGACACCTTCTGAAATAGAATAACCCAGTTTCGACGGTGAAAATTACACGAGTCCGGGCCTGTTCACGTCAACCTGGGTTGGCAGTAGCCATTCTTTATCGCGTAGGCATGCACCTGGCATAGTCGCCAAGGATGCTTTTGCGGCTCGGCAATTCTCCAGCAGAGCACCGATCTCCTTGAAAAAAGTACGGTAATTTTTGGAAAAGTGCGATTGATTAGCAATTTCTTTAATTGAAGGGGAAGCCCGTTCCCTTTGCATCATCCCTTAGTCCTAATCATATTCAGAGGCCGAAACCCCGGCCATAATGATCCAACTTTATGAAGAGATCCTCCGTGCGTGCGTTGTTCGCAGTCTGTCTTTACTTGCTCGTTATCAATTTTCCTCAAACATCGAGTGCAGAAAAAGGAACGGCCAAACGGCCAGATCGTAAAGATCAGGAACTCGCCAGAACGATCCGGCACTTGACCAGACGTTCAACCGAAGGATTGGTGGAGAAACGTCGTCCGGGTAAAGGAGGCGTCGATTTGGACCTGCAGGGCCGATTTATGGAAGTTCCGCTCGTAAAGATCGATTCGGAAGGCGATCCGGCGGTTATGTGTGTCGCAAGCCTGCAAGAAGCGAATCATTTCTTTGGACGCGATCTTGAATCCGGGGAGCTATTTCACAACGACCAACTCGATGCCGAATATCTTGCAGCGAAGCGTGCGTCTAAAACAGAGATGTCGGTCGAGGAATTTGCGTTCTACAAGGAACTGGCAGAAAGCAATATCGTAGCTTCGCCGAATGGCGCTAGTATCGTGATCGTGAACGGCGACGGGGCGGGCGAAGGGTTCAACGATCCTACCATCGTCGCGCCGGAAGGGGGGAATACAGGCACAACGCTTGGACAGCAGCGTCTTAACCTTTTCAGCCATGCAGCGGCGATATGGGGAGCATTTCTCGACAGCACCGTACCGATCAACATCAATGCAAAGTTTGACCCGCTAACACCTTGTTCCTCGTCTGGCGGCGTATTAGGATCCGCCGGCGCCGCCTCCATCTCTCGCGATTTTGCTGGAGCAGAGCATGCGGCCACGTGGTATCCCGTCGCGCTAAAGAACAAGATAGTTGGATCCGATGCCAACACTGCCGCAGCCGAGATAAATACCACATTCAACAGCAGCATAGACACCGGCTGCCTCGGATCCGGTACCCGCTTTTACTACGGCCTTGACAACGCTTCGCCGTCATTACGTATCAATCTTCTGGTCGTCCTTTTGCATGAGATGGGCCATGGCCTTGGTTTTCAGACCTTCGCAAATGGCAGCACCGGCGCACTGAATGGCGGATATATTGACGTTTTCGCGAGGCATATGTACGATCGGTCGTCGAACAAGTTCTGGGGTGAGATGGACAATGCTCAACGTCAGGTATCCGCCCTGAATGACGGAAATCTGATGTTCGCAGGTCCAAATGTCCGTCGGGCTTCGAGTTTACTTACCTCTGGTCGAGACGCGTCAAACGGTAATGTACAACTTTTTGCTCCTACCTCGCTGCAATCAGGATCCTCCCTCTCCCATTATGACAAAGCCGCTTTTCCAAACCTGCTGATGGAGCCCGCGATCAACACGGGTCTGCCGCTCAATCTCGACCTCACGCGACAGCAGATGCGCGATATAGGCTGGTTCAGAGATGCGAATGGAGACCTTGTACCGGACACGATCAGCAATGTTTCAGCCGAGGGAGCAAACCTGACTTCCGGCAGCCCTACGTCCGTTAGCTGGAACAGCACGTCGGGGTTCACACAAAATGTAATTATTGAATTATCCCTCGACGGAGGCGTCACTTACCCAACAGTAATAGCCTCGAACATACCGAATACCGGCAGTCACGGATTCACCGTGCCGGACGTTTCCACCACAAAAGCACGTATTCGTATCAGAGAGTATGATTTTAGTGCCCCAGCCGGAGTCACGGGAGCCGACATCATCATCGCACCCGCCGCGGAAAGCATGAATGTGACAGGCCAAGTCCTGACCCCGAGCGGGCTCGGACTCCGAAATGCGGTTGTAACGTTGATCGATGATACAGGGGCGCGGATCAGCACGGCGACAAGTTCCTTAGGCTATTACAGTTTTCAACAGATCCCGATGGGGGAAAATGTAACGCTGGTGGTAAGCTCGAGGAGATACCGATTCGATCCCAGAAACGTGGTAACGGCGGCAACATTGGGTGCAGTAAATTTCGTTGGAATGGAGTAGCTCCAACCTAAAACGTATCTCTGTTCGGCGACAAAAAGATCTTGTGAAATTCGAAAAAAACGGCGTAAAAGCTTGCTTTTTTTAAGGAAAAAGTCTATCTATTAAGCTATATATTAAGCAAAGTTGTGTCGGTTCTATGCCGTCAGCGATGCCATCGAATTTCGAACGACCGCACATTGAGCCCTCTGGAGGCCAATTTACGATTCTCAAATTGCCGAAAGGCCATTTGGCGTAAAGTGACCTTTCACTGGGACAAATGCATTTATGAAGAGATCCGCCCTACTCACGCTTTTGTTTTTCGGCTTTTTTGTCGTGAGCTCGGTCTTTCTCGCCCCCTCCAACGCCCAACGCAACGTTGCTCCGTCAAGAACCGGACCGAAAGACCCGGAGATTGCGGACACAGTCAGGCGTTTGACTGACCGATCGATGAAGGGTCTGGTGCAACAGCGAAATTCGAAGGGCGGAGACATGCTGAACCTTCAGGGTCGTTTTCAGGAAGTAGCTTTGTCAAAGCTCGATGCTGAAGGTGATCCTATGGTGGGATGCGTCGGAAGTGTCGAAGAGGCCAATGATTTTTTCGGACGAGATCTCGAAACCGGCGAACTCCTAACTAATTCCAGAGAGGCAGAATATCTTGCCACGAAAAGAGCGGCCCGGACAGATATGTCGCGGGAAGAGTTTGAATTTTATAAAGGCCTTATCGAGACCCAGTCACTTCAACTCGGATCGCCAAACGCAGCGACCTTTATCGTCCAGAACCAGGACGGCCCGAATGAGGGTTTCAACGACCCCACCCCTGTGTCCCCTGAAGGCGGAAACCCGGGAACGACGCGGGGGCAGTTACGATTAAACCTTTTCAATTACGCCGCCGGTATTTGGAGTTCGTTTCTCGATAGCAACGTTCCCATAAAAATAAACGCCCAATTTGACCCGCTAACTTGCTCGACGGGTAGCGCCATCCTGGGATCTGCCGCGGCAACATCCGTCCAACGAAATTTTAGTGGAGCTGAGTTCTCAAATACGTGGTACCCGGTCGCTCTTGCAAACAAGCGGGCTGGCACTGATCTAAGTCCTCCGGGAGAACTGAATCTTTCGGATCACGATATAAACGCGACCTTTAACAGTAGTATAGATAACGGATGCTTTTCCGCCGGACATCGTTTTTACTACGGCTATGACAACTCGACGCCGTCGTTGCGGACCAACCTATTGGTGGTGGTTCTCCACGAGTTCGCGCATGGGTTGGGATTTCAAGTCTACACGAATGGCAGTACTGGACAGGAATCCGGGTCGCCGCCAGCAACTGATATCTATGCAAGGCACGTATATGACCGGAGCGTAAGCCTTTTTTGGAACCAAATGACCGATGCCCAGCGGGTCACTTCGGCCAGGAATTCGGGAAATCTCTTCTGGGACGGTCCGAACTTGAATGCAGCCTCCGGATTCATGGAGTTCGGCCGCGAGGCATCGTCGGGCCGGGTACAGTTGTACGCACCTTCCACATTTTCTCCGGGGCCGTCGGTTTCACACTTTGATACCGTGAGTTTTCCAAATTTACTGATGGAGCCCAATATCAGTGTTGGACTTCCGTTGGATCTTGATTTAACAAAACAGCAAATGCGGGACATTGGATGGTATCGTGATTCGAACGGTGACCGGATCCCGGATACTATAACCAATGTTTTGCCGAATGGCGGAACTTTGTTCGCCGGTGGCCAGGCAACCGTAAACTGGACCAACAACGGCGGTTTCAATCGAAACGTTACGATAGAATTGTCGACCAATGGAGGCTCGACATTTCCAACTGTTATCGCCTCAGACGTACCAAATTTTGGCTCGTTTACCTTCACCGTACCTAACTCGCCGTCGGAGCAAGCTCGTGTCAGAGTGCGGGAACACGGTTTCGTTTCGCCGGTCGGAACATCGTCAGCCAACTTTACAATTTCTGGAACGACGGCATCGCCGACACCTACAGTAGCTCCGTCGCCGACACCTACTGTAGCTCCATCGCCGACGCCTACTGTAGCTCCGTCGCCGACACCTACTGTAGCTCCATCGCCGACGCCTACTGTAGCTCCATCGCCGACGCCTACTGTAGCTCCATCGCCGACACCGACCGTAGCTCCATCGCCGACACCGACCGTAGCTCCATCGCCGACACCGACCGTAGCTCCATCGCCGACACCTACTGTAGCTCCATCGCCGACACCGACGCCTTTCAACTTCGGTTTCGAAGGAGATGTGGCCTCAAGGTTTACGGGCGACGGACTACTGCTTTTCAACGACATTTCGCTTGTTAGGCAGTTTATTGTGGGCAGTTTGATACCCGATTCCTCTTTCAATGAGTTTCAACGGGCCGACATCGCTCCATTAGGAACTCTAGGAGATGGACTTTTAACGGCTGGCGACACGATCCAGGCCAGACGTTATGTTGCTGGCCTTGATCCAAAGATCGCGGGCGGCGGCTCTGCCGGCTTGTCCGAGTCAACACTGGGCGCGATCGGCGGTACTTATTGGGAGGCGGAGCTGGATGGCAATTCACGTTGGCTCCGTGTTACAAACGGTTTTGGCTCGCCCGGCGGCCAGGTCACAGTAGGCGTAGAATTGATGCCGATGGGCAATGAAATGGCCTCGAGTTTCACGCTTTATTTCGATCAGAGCCTTCTCAGCAATCCGGTGGCCACCGTCGGATCGGGATTGCCGACGGATACCGTGTTGACTGTCAACACAAGCCAGCAGGCTAATGGACGGGTCATGCTGCTGCTGGACTCGGCTGACATACTTGGCTCAGCAACCGAATTGAAACGAGTTGTCAACATCACGTTCAACATCGCGCCGAACGCAGCGTTCGGCGATACCGAGGTTTCATTTGGAAACTGGCCGACTGTTAGTTCTATTTCGGATCAATTCGGAAACCTTGTGGCAACAGGGTTCAACAGTGGCCTGGTGACAATTGGCCAACCTTCGACGGATGTTAACGGCCGCGTGGTGACGCCGACCGGGCAAGGCCTGCGAAACGCCCAGGTCACGATCACGAAGGCTGATGGAACAACTCGAACTACTCCTACGAGCTCGCTCGGGTTCTTTTCATTCGCTGGCATTGAACTGGGCCAGACCATTACCGTTAGGGTCAATTCAAGGCGTTATCGTTTCGACCCCCAAACGGTCGGTGTTTCCAGCAATATGGCGGCGTTGCAGTTTGTCGGGCTGGAATGATCAATGTTTCAAAATTCTTAACGAAAAGGCGGCCCTGCAGGCGGCCTTTTTTATTGGAGCGTCAGTCCACAGCGCCCGCAGAACTTGATATGCGGAGGGTAGCTGCCACCGCAGCGGCGGCATACACGCTCGGCCTGCGGAACGTGTTCCGTTGTGTTCACAAAACCGCTGGGACGTATCGCCGCGGCATGGGCCGCGGGCGTTATGTTCAACCCGCAGCGGCCGCAAAAGCGGGAGTTACCGGGAAGCGTAGCGGCACACCTAGGACACGGATAATTGCCCGGCTCTGCCTGATGGCTGACCACGCCGAAGGCTCCGCCGCCGCACCTGCCGCAGAATCTAACGCCCTCGGCGAATCGCGATCCGCAGTTTACACACGCCACGATGTTGGGCATTACGCTCGACGGCGAACCGCTCGTCCCGCTTCCCTGCGATGACGAAGGCTGGCTCGACGAACCGTGCTGCGTTCTGAGCTGGGCCTGGATCACCTGCTCGTTGCCGCCAGGCCTGATCTCGATGACGCGCTCGTCATCACGCTCACCGGCCCGCGCGACCCTGAGGATATGGCGTCCGGCGGGTACATCGGTTAGAACCACCCGGCCCGACGCCCCTACACTTCCCTTTCGCTCGTCGTTGACATACACCTCCGAGCCGTTCGGGGCCATGACGACCAAACGAGAACCGGACGAACGCTTGCTTTCGCTGATGTCCTCGGCCGCCTCTTCAAGCTGGGCGATCCACTCGGCGACGGCCGAGGGCCTGTTGGCGGGGTCGATCTCCAGTGCACTCATTACCACGCGATCCACGTCGGAGGGAACGTCGGACCTGAGAGAAGAAAGTGGTGCCGGCTTGTGCATTATCTTCTGCATAACGAGCTGCATCAGATCCCCGACAAAGGGCGTTTTCCCGCCCAGCATCAGATACGCGATCGTCCCAAGAGCATAAAGATCGGCGCGTTTGTCGACGCCAACTTCCGGCTGCATTTGCTCGGGAGACATGAACTCAGGTGTGCCGATAATTCCCCGCGAAGCCGGTCCTGAGCCAGAAGCCGCGTCGGTGATCGTCTGGTTGACGATCTTTGCCAGTCCAAAGTCGCCAACCTTTACAAAACCATCACCGCCTTTCCCTTTCTGCATTATGAAGATATTGGCGGGCTTGAGATCACGATGTAGAATTCCGAGGTCATGTGCTGCGTCAACGCCGTCGGCTATCTGCCTTAGGAGACTCACAGCACGCTTGACCGGCAGCGTGCCCTCGCGTCTGAGCAGCTTATGGAGCGTTTCGCCCTCGACGTATTCCATAACGAGGTAAAAGACGCCGTCCGACGATTCCCCAAAGTCCGTCACGCTGACCGTATTGGGATGCTGGATGGAAGCGGCTGCTTGTGCCTCGCGTTCGAACCGCGCGATCGCTTCGCCTTCCTGCATATCCTCGCTGTTGAGTATGTCCTGCCGCACCGTCTTTACTGCCACCCTACGCGTGGCAAACTTTGTGTCCTTCGCGAGGTATACCTGGCCCATCGCACCCCGGCCCAGGCGACTCTCGAGCAGGTACCGCCCGGCGATCATCTGCGAACCCGGCAGCGAAAGCCGCGTCGCTGTTCCGTCGTCAGGACACTCACCTACCTCGTCGGGGAAACACAGTTCACATTTGGGGCATTCTCTCATTTGCTACCTTGATATCTTGTACGGAACCTCGCGATATTCAAAATGAAGAACGAACGCAATGGCGTTTTGTTGCCGGTTTTTGGATTCCCGCACGCGTTTGGTATACTTTCGATTGCTTCACGGGTCGATAGCTCAGTCGGTAGAGCAGCGGACTCTTAATCCGCGGGTCGCAGGTTCGATCCCTGCTCGGCCTACCATTAGAATCAACAAGTTAGGGTAGCCGTTATGGCTACCCTTTGTTGATCCCACCTGGAATCCCACCTGGAAATCTTCTGAACGTACAATCAGTGAGGTCCGTGAGATCTAGAGAGCAGAACTGGCTCCTTCTTTTTATCGGAGCCACTTCGTTCAAAATTTGTAATCGCGATTGTGATGACCGAACCGCCATCAAGCCGGACGTAAATCTTCGCCCGCCGATTCTAGCGCGGATTTCGTCCGATATATTAAATAACTTCGGCGTATTCCTAGCGTAACACGCAACTTCCATGATAACGGGGATCTTCTGTTAGTGGGGCACAAGGTAGAACTATTGGTGTCCCGCGAGCGTAATATGATGAGTTCTAAGCCATATAGCAGAATGTGGCGCAAAGGCCACCCTCCTAAATCGTTGATCTATGAAAGCAATAGTATTTTTCACAATAGTACTGATATTTTTGTCTTATGCCGGGAGCTTCGCCCAACAACCTGTCAGGGCCGCGGGGCGAATGGCAATCCCGTTGGTAGATTATCACCAGCACCTGTTTAGCCCCGAAAAGGCGAAAACCCTCTACGCTCCGCCTCTTACGGCCGTCGAACTTCCGACTGAATTTTCACGGCTTCTGAACGAGCGGGTCAGCTCTTGGAATAAAAAGGAACAGCTTGCGACCGTTTTTACCCAAGACGCTATGATGCTCAATACGCAGGATGAGGATCTTCCGACGTGGATCCGGGGACACTCTGTCGTGGCGGGGGAACTTGCGAATTATTTCGCGAACCCGTACCGAATTACGCCGGTTGCGTATCATCAAGAAGCGGAAGCTGGTTACATCGCGGGATACTATACCCGCGGGGAGGGCGAAGCGATGCGTCATTTTGGACACGTCTTTTTATCGCTTCGCAAAAACGGGGCCGGACATTGGTTGATAGCGGCCGAAACTCCTACCTTTCCAGGTCCATTTAGTCGTGAACCCAGCACGGCCGACCAATTGATCGCGCAACTCGACGATGCCGGTATTGAAAGGGCTGTCGTACTATCCCTCGCCTATCAATGGGGTAGCCCTTTTAACGCTGGCATCGTTGATGAATACGATAAGGTCATGGCGGAGAATGACTATATTGCTCGGGAGACAGCAAAATACCCCAAACGCCTTGTAGGATTTTGTTCCGTCAACCCACTAAAGGATTATGCCATTCGCGAGCTTCGCCGATGTCAAAAGGATCTGCGACTGAAGGGGCTCAAACTGCATTTCGGCAACTCTCGTGTAGATATACGAGATACCAATCACCTGGAAAAAGTGCGGAGCGTTTTCCGATCGGCAAACAGCTTTGGCATGCCGGTCGTCGTTCATTTGTGGACCGACCCGGGCTACGAAAAGGAGGGGGATCAGCACGCACGGATATTCTTAGAAAGGGTGTTGCCGGATGCGCCAGGTATCACTATTCAGATCGCACATCTCGCCGGCGGAGGGCGCTCCACCCAAGCGGCTTTAAAGGTGTTTGCGGACGCAATTGCTGCAGGTGATTCGAGGACTCGAAACCTCTACTTCGACGTCGCTACCTCCGTGCGGGGCCAGACTGCCGAAGGTCTGAGGCAAGACGTGGCCGTACTACGCCGTATAGGTCTGAAGCGTATTCTTTATGGCACCGATACCGCCCCTCCTAACCCGCCTGCCCGGGTATCCTGGGCCCATTTCAAAGGCCTTATGCCGCTGACGGATACAGAGATACGGATCATCGGTGGCAACATTGCGCCCTATCTGCAGTAATTTTGTCTATAGACCCAAGGGGGCGTGTCGGTGGCTCTACTAGGCCTTGCCGTGCTTACTACTGCGTTCTTGGGGTGGAAACCCTCGTAGAGGAGCGACCCGTCCAAAGAAGAAACAGAAACAACGTCAGTTCCCGGCCTTTGGCGCGGCAGCCTCGCGCCGGATACGAACGAAGCTCGGCAGCATCATCGCCCTCTGCTCATTGACGACGCTTGCGACAAGCTCCCCGACGAACTCGTCCCCGACCGGAACCAGCTTCACCATCATGTCGTGACGATAGTCGCCCAATTGTCCCAGCTTGATCGAACCTGCAAACGTTCCCGACAAGGCCCCGTTGTCCAATGACAATCGGTTCAGCAATGAGCGGGGGCCATTTCCGATCTGCACGTGGATGTCGCCGTCCGGCTGGAACTCCATCGTGAGCGGCTCGCTGCCCTCGTAATTGGAAACGGTGCCGATCCACTTTCCCGTGGGAATCGGGATCGTGGGAAGAAAGTCCGGTCTTCTCTGCTGAAGTCCCTCGGTCAGCTCGGGCGCGATCTCGTCCACTATGGCCTTCTTAATGTCGTAGAGAGCGGCATTCCGTCCGTTCGTGAGTAGGACGACGCCCAGCTTCTGATCAGGGAAGAAATCGACGGACGCGCTGACGCCGGGCTGCCCTCCGCCATGCCAGATACGAGTGATGCTGCCGCCTTTGCTCACGAACCAGTTGGCGCCGATGGTCGCCGATGGGGCGCTGACCGGCCGCTGCATCTCCAGCACCGCCTCACGGCTCAGGATCTGACGCTGATTGGGTAGCGGCGTGCCCATATGGAAGGCTAGGAACAGCGCCATGTCGTGGGCGCTTGACCAGACGTCGCCCGAGCCTGGATGATCGGTCAGATAGAAGGACATCCGCTTGCCTTTTTCATAGCGCACCGCGGCCTTGGCGGCCCAGAATTTGTGATGTCCAAGAGCGCTCCGCGTCATGCCCAAGGGCAGGAAGACATGGTGCCGAAGATAGTCTCCATAGCTCTGTCCGGAGACTTGCTCGATCGCCGCCTCAAGGATCTTCATTCCGATATTAGAATATTCGAAGCGGGTGTTGGGCGGGAAAACGACCATGCCGTGTCTTGAGATCGTCTGCTCCGTGCCGGCCGGCTTGTCGCCGTTCAGGTAAAAACCGCCATAAAGCGGCAGGCCCGCGCTATGGGCCATGAGCCGCCGGGCGGTGACCCCCTCGGTTGGTCCCGCATAACCCTTTAGCCTCAGATTCCCCAGGTATTGTTCGATCGGTGCATCGAGATTCAACTTGCCGGCCTGGTTCAGCGTCATTATAGCCGTGGCGGTGATCGGCTTGGTAACCGAGGCAAGCGAATAAGGCGTGTGGGCCGTTGCGACAATTTTTCGCTCTACGTCCGCCCAGCCGAATCCTTCCTCCCAGACGATCTTGCCGTCCTTGACGACTGCCACGGCAACCGAAGGAAGCTGCTTTGCCTGCAACATTCTCTCGATCACGGCGCGGGCGCCGGCAAAGCGAGACTGAGGATCGGTCTTGTCTAGTTTATGTGTGGATTTGTCCAGCGTCTGCGAATAGCTTGGGGTGAAAAACGCCAGTGTTAGTAAAAATGAAAGTAATATTCTCATTCTCATAACTATGTATAACGTTGGTCATTCGAATTTATTAACAAAATTCACCGGCAAATATCTTGATAAAGGCGTGAGGAATCCAATTTTTTGCTCTAGCGGAGATTCGAAAGGTACCGGGCTCTGGCACTTTGACGTCAGCCCCGTTTACGATCATTTGATCCGAGTTTGAAGTTATCCAGACTGCCAACCGATTAGCGTTTGTCCTCGTCCCAGTGACCCGTAGCAAAACACAGCTAATAGCAAAAAACCGCTATCGCTTAAATCCCGATAGATTGCTTCGTTGCCGCCTCTTGTTTTGCCGTGTAAGAAATAGGTTTTTATTCATGTCCTACACTCCGTAGAGGAAATATAGCCGTTGCCGGCCGATCCAAAATTTCTTTTCCTTGGTTGGGCGTGGAGCACAAAGAGGTTTGCTAAGGGGAAGATTCGGCGATGATCGGTGTAGACTGACCGAGAATTTGTTGCCAATGCGCCTCTTTTTTTATAAGTACCCCCCCCTATTCGGGACTGTCCGACGACACGCCCTGACTTGTTGTAGCTCGTCGATCGGTATCCGAATGAGACCGTTTGCCCGAAAGAATGAGAGCGAAACTGGTCGAGCACCAGTAACGAATCGTTGGCTCGAAACAGAACTCTCTTCTCGTCAGTAGATACTTCTGTCGACGAAGAATTGACCGGACTCGATCCCTGGGCCTTCAATCTCCCAACAATCTCTTGCTTTCCGGTTACCATGCCCGTAATGGTGTTCGAGAAATATCCTTCCGCAAATCTAAGTTCCGCCTCTGCTGCAGTCGTTTGCCGCAAGTAATTTATTTGTGCCCGCAGGGCCTCCTGTTCAACCCTACTGACGTTCTGCCACGGTGTTTTTGCGCTTCCTTGCGTCTGCCTTTCAACGTCTATTTGAGGAGCCTGCGGGAACATAGCATTCATTTGAGAGGCGACGATTTGCCATTTTTCTTGTCTCTTAACCCAAACCCTCGTTATTGCCGTACTTCGACTAATTACGTTACCTTCCTTGAGTCGAGTCTTCATATTTGCTCGGCTTGTGACAATTGCAGTTCCTCCTAAAACTTTGATCTTGATGTTGTCTTCTACGTAATAGAACAAAGTCGCAAAAGGGGTATTGTTGCTGGCCGCCATTTCAGCCTTGGAGGTTGGCTGACCGGTAAATCCGACGCCAGCATAGTCATCGGCGTATATTCGTGAAAGGACGGCCGTATCGCTCTTTTCAACGGCCTCAACGAACTCTTTGTTTATAAGCAAGATCTCCTCGTCTGGGGCTCCGCTAGTATTGACGGTTCCTTCAAACCTGGAGCTTTGAGATGCATTTTGCGGATATGCCACGAGTAACGGGGCGAAAAGTAAGAACGCGAAAACTGGGTTTACTTTCATTGAACTCCTGTTCTAATAGTCTGCGTCCAGCGAATGAGAAGTTTTCCTGCTCAGCTTCATCCTACTTGGTCTCCGTCTGACGGACGCCAGCCTTTAGGGCAATCATTGCCATAGGACCGACAACCAAAGCAATGCTGCGAAAGACTATATGTATCGTATAGGTTATGGCGAAAGCCGAAATACTCTCCATTGTTTCCCTCTCGTGTAATTTCCACATTACTTCGCGTGCAGCTACGCCTTTGCAGTCAGTTTTGTTACCTGCGGGAAGGCCAAGTGTGATACGCCGGAAAAGAATCTAAGGTTTCTTAGCCCAGCAGGAACGCGTGCAATTCACTTGCATTCATTACAGACCCAAGGAGCCCCACCGTCTTTGGTAGCCCTTGCGTACTCGTACATACCAAAACTAATGAACCCTGGAAATGTTGCGGTGGCAAACCAGCGTGGTCACATGACGAATCGCTTGCTGGGTCAGTGAAGGACAGCAATTTTAGCGTATTTCAAAAATCGTAGCGGTCAACACGTCTGACGGGACGCAGACACCATTGAGTGACCGAGAACGGGGCAACATCAATTCGGCAGTTTGGACAACCAGAAGGAAATCTACTGGTTAGTGGCCAATTTCGGGCCGGTGCGAGCCAAAATCTCCCAGACCCGATATGGCTTATCGTACGCGGTGCCCCACCAAGGGCCTGACGGCCGGTTGATTCAGCGCATGGAAGGCACAACATTTCCTGCAATAATTCTGAATTCTTCTCCCGTCAAAGGAAGGCGGCGAAATGCTTCCCAGGCATCTTTCGGAGCAGGGTTTTCGTAGCCGGGAGCGTAGTCGGAGGCAAGTAGAATGCGCTGCATTCCAAGTTGTCGCAGACGCTTGGCAACAAGCTCAAGTCCTGTGGCAGAGGTATCTTCTGTGACAATGGTCGCTACGTCAAAGTAAAGATTTTTCATCAACGGATTACCAGCGGTAGCCGCGTTTGCATACACTTCCAGGGCGTCATCGGAGTGGTACCCGGGACCGGCCGCGGCCAAATGCGCGATCTGGATCGGGATCTCGGGTGCCGCTGAAACGATCTGGCTCAGAAACTTCTCAGAGTGTTCCCGCCCATATTTGCCGCCAGTCCAGAGATGAACGGCAATTGGAAAACGCTTGTCATTTGCGGCGCGAAAGACTTCGCGAATCTTCTCAATGTGCTGTCGATCTAATACGTCTACCCGCGAGTTGCCGAAATGCAACTTTAGGCCTTTGAGATTCGGGTTTTTCGTGCAGCGGTCGAGCTCCCTGAGAGCGTAGTCCTTGAGCGGGTTAAAGCTGCAAAATCCGACGAGCCGAGTCGGATAACGACCCACCTGCTCGGCAAACCACTCATTTTCCGCCCGGACTTTTGCGTACTCTTCCTCCGGCTTGCCGGATGATGCGCCGCCGAACCAGTAGGCCGTTGAGAGCACAACCGCACGTTTGATGCCGGCGGCATCCAGCTGAGCGACGAGTTGTTCAGCGGTCGCTGCCTTGGGAACGGGAGGACCTTTGAGGGTGTAAGTCTCGACCGCGATTCGCCATTTTCCGTCGGTTCCCTTTCGGATAAATAAAGAAAAGTTAGATACGTGGGAAACGATAGCGTTCTTAGTTCTAGCGTACGTGCCGACGATATAGCCTTCGGACCCGTTCACTTGATAAGCCTGCGGAATCAGAGGGAAATTGCCGAGATCGTACGCTACGAACTCTATCGCGCTCACCCCGCGAATCCAGCGAGGGGCCATTGCGTCGAGAACCAGCGCGTCACTTGTATAGAGAGGAGCGAGAACGGTAGGATTTTTTTCTTTACCAAGTCTCTCTCTCTCAACGAGAAGACGTTTGAGGTCTTCAGGCAGCTCAACGGCTGGAAGCAGCGGGTCCACGACTTGTGAATTAGCGTTCAAACTCCATAAATGCGTATGGTAATCAACCAAAGGAGTAAGTTGTTGCTGTGCGATTGGCGTTGATTGCCGTGTACTCGTTTTCCCGCTACCAATGCTGGCTTGATTATTGTTATTGCGAATCGTATGATCATTCGCCGTTTGACTGAGCGCGGCAAGCGGCTGGGTGGCTGTTACCAACATGCCTATCATGAGGATTCGTCTCACGGCGTTTTTCTCTCCAAAAAGAGCCAGCACGATTTTATTTCTTTTCTTATAAGTTTTCATCATTCCTGCTTTTATGCTTTGGGTTGTTGCTTTTGCTAGGACAGGGGACCCAGATAGCTTTGCAGGCCCTTGTCGTACAACAATAACTAGTTAAAACATAAATCGTGAAGGGGCATGTTGAATAGCATGTCCCTTTTTTCCTTGAGTTGAAACTGCCACATTGCCAGAGCCGATGTGACGGTAATAAGTTGACGGTCATAACAAGCACTTCGGTGCCTGAACAGTCCAATACCGCGGACTAAAGTAGAGGCACGGTCCTTTCCGTAAACCGTGCCCCGCAGAGATGCAGCCGGACTGCTAATAACCTCAATGGTTGCGCGAAATATTCTAAAACGAAAAGCAAGAATATATCTAGGTTGCCCCAATTCACGTAAATCGTATTAAAGTAGCCGTCGCGATCTTCGCTCTTCTCTGTGCGGCTTACGTCCTGGAGATTAGCTGGACATCGGCTTTTGCATCCGTCAATACAATCTGGCCCCGGTCAAAGGAGTATGCTTGAAGTACGTCCGGATGGTCCGGCGGGAGGTTTTACTATGAGAAGTTTGAAATTATCAGCAGCAGTATTTTTCATCAGTCTATTTACGCTGGCGTGTGACCAGCAGCAGCCACAGCAGCAGGAGGTCGTCCAGACATATCCGGATAACGCGCAAGTTGTCGCGGCCGACCCCGACGAATACTGGGCTAAAGACAATCTGGACCTGCAGCGCGTCGGCTATCTGCTCGAGCGCTCAAACAGCCCGCAGGAATTTGAGCGGTACCTCAATTCCGACGACGGCCTCAATAATCTCGATCTTGACGGCGACGGATATGCCGATTACATCAGCGTGGATGAGTTTGGGTACCGCAGCGACCGCGAACGAGGGATGTCGCTTTACAGCCGGTTTGGGCCCGAAACTATCCAGGAGATCGCCTCAATCGTATTTTATCGTGATAACTACGATGCACCGGGAGCTCGCATCCAACTCAGGGGCAACGAGAATATTTACGGTGACAACGCTTATTACGAGACAAACTGGCTCAACCGCACGCTCGGGATAGTGAGTACGCTGTTCAGCCCGCGTGACGAATATTACCAGTCGCCGTATTATTACGATAATTACCCGGCGGATTACGAGATGTACGAGGTCGTCCAGACCCCGCTTTACCGCCGCCGCATCGAGCAGCTCTATCCTGAGCCCGTTTTTGTCTATACGACACAGCCGACGATCACACAGATCACGATCGACTCACCGTACAATGGCAGGTATGTTCCCGCCGTCTATGCGAAGTTGGCAAAACCGACCAACGAGCAGCAGGAATTCCTGAAGAGCAATCCGAACAGGCCGGCCTTCGTCAAGCTGGGTAAGGCCGAGCGCAAGGCTGAGAAGCAGGCCGACAAGATGGCTGATAAGGCCGAAAAAGAGGAGCGCAAGCTCGACAAACGGGCCAATAAGCTCGCAGACAAGCAGGAGGAAGAGATCCGAAGGATCGAGAAACAGGCCGCGAAACCGGAGAAGCTGAGTAATCCCGGCAAAGCCAAAGGCCATGACAAAAACCACGGAAAGGGTAAAAAGCCGTAGTCCGGTTTAACATCAATTCCATAGAACACTGCGACATTCGAGAGCGAGGACTCCTTATCAATTCTTTGATGCAGAGGACTTGTGCGGCGCTATCAGACACTTATCGTCGGATCGCCGTTTAAGAAACGAACTGTCCGTGCGGGCGGAAACATTTATTTCAAATTCTGCCGACCTACCAACCGGCTTCGCTGCTTACGATTTCTCGTATCGTCGTCAGTCACAATCCACAAAAGTGTTGATTCTACCCAAGTTCCGCGCTATATTCTGGGTCAAACATTAGGACTACCATCTTAATTTCGCAAATTTAGAGTAATGGTCATTTCGTAGGCGGTATCTGCCGCAGCAAATTATGAACGTCGTAGTTTTTGGGACTCATCCGAAGAGCTTGCTCAAGGTTCTTAATCGCGTCGGCTTTATTTGGGGTCAAGCTAAGCGCGGCCCCGATCGCAAAATACCCCCGGTATGAATTAGGATGCTCGTCTCGTACCAGTTGAAACAATACCAACGCTTGTTCCGGTTTCTTTTCGTTTAGCATCCGTTGACCAGCCTTCAGCAGCGGCTCTTCAGTGTCAGCATACTTGTTGATAACTTGAGCTTTGAATTGCCTGTATCGCTTGACGGCCGTCTCGGCCCCGCCTTCCGTTAGAGCATCTTCCAGTACGTCTTCAAGCGACTTTTGTGGCTTATAATCGATCGCGGCCCGCAAGACTGGGTCAACATTGGCCATGTATTCGGCCGAGGAAAGCTCCGCCGTAACATGGGGTGCCGTCCAGACCCGGGTGTCCCACGGACTCCAGTCCTGCCAGTAATAGACAGATACGCGCGTAGTAATCCCACTGTTAGGCAGGGTTATCCGCCGCGAATCGCCGTACACATTGCCCTTGGATGCTGAAGGTTCACCGACGAACACCGCATTGGTATGCTTCTGAGTCCAGTTGAGGAAAAACTGCGATGCCGACCATGTGCTACGGCCCATCAGAATGAACAGCTTGCCCTTCTGGTCCATCCCTGATTTCAACAGCGCTATTTCGAGAGGCAACAAAAGCTGGCCATTACCACCCCGATTTAGGCGAAGGTCGAGAACGAGCTTATCCGCTGCTTTAGCTTCGACGAATGCCAGAAGCCGTTTGGAAAAAGCCTGAAGAGTCTCATCCTGTTTATTGCCGACTTGGTTAATCTGGGCGTAGACCGTTTTAGAATTTTCCAAGTACTCGATCCAAAAAAGGTTTGCATTCTTTAGCCACAATGGAGTCGGGGCTTTTGCTTTATCGCGCATGTCGACCCAGCCGTCCTTCGGCATCCAACTGGTATCGGTGTCAGCCGGAAGGATCTCGACTGGGCCGATAGGAGCGAGTTTTACAACGCGGTGTCGCCCTTCCGTCTCGACAGTAAAGCTCGAGATGTTGACAGACTTGCTCAAGCCAACAGCGTGAAGTATCTCGGGCATTGTCAGCAGTAAGGGGGCGAAGAACTTAACGCCCATTTCGTTGTCCTTCCCGAACAGATCTGTTACACGTCCGATCGCTTCCGAAATCGGCTCGTCACCGATTTTTATGACCCGTGTTCCGACAAGATCTTTTTGCTCCTGAATTGCCGAACGCACAAAAACGCCATCGCTAAACATGTAAAAGCTGGACCGGCAAACGCCGGAAAGCGATCACGGCGTCCCGGGTCGGGTATATATTTGTGTGGCCATCGCCCACCATTGCCACAATCCGCATCACTTCGACAATGATCTGGTGCCTTTCAAGCTCGGGTATTTTCGCGTCGAGCAGCCTGACGGCGTTCTGGAATTTCTCACGGGATATGGTGTGAAAGAGGTCCTTATGGCGCTCTTCCATCTCTCTGGCCATAAAACGCAGGTCTTCACGCCATTTCTCAGCCTCGGTTTTGTCATTTTGGGCAAAGCCGATGCACGTAAAGGCAAATATACAGAACAACAGACTAAGTGGGAGTAGTTGCTTAAGCATGAGTTTTGGGACTAACTAAATAGATACACCGGCTGGCAAGGATTTGTGACAGATGATGATGAAACGCGGGCCTTATATCGCCGGATCGACGATGGTCCCTTTTACAACGGACAATGCTGAATCAAATAGCTAAGCATGGCGCGGCCAATTCAACACCCTAATTAGACCCGGCGGGGGCAATTGCGTTCCTGCTGCGATCAAGCCCCCACCTGCCGAACCGCCAAGTGGTTGGGACGCTCCCATGAGCCTTCGCCAAGGCAGAGAACGGCGGTCATTTGTATTTTAGGAATCTAATCAGTGCGCTTAGATCTCGCTGTTTTGAGAAGCTTTTCGAGATCGGTTCTCGAATGTAACTTGCCGTCGAGTATCACCGAGTGGATCTTCCTGGTGTTCGAGATGCTCTTTATTGGGTCGTCGTTCAGAAGAACCAGATCCGCTATTTTGCCGACCTCGATGGTTCCTATCTGATCTTGCATGCCGAAGAAATAAGGAGGATTTTTTGTAGCAGTTTGCAGAGCCTCGTAAGGCCTAAGACCACCCTGGTTCACGAGAGCTTCTAACTCATCGTGCAGAGAGAATCCAGCATATATTAGAGGGGCCCCAAAGTCGGTCCCCGCGAGTATCTGGGCTCCACCCTTGTGCATCGTTCGAAACTCTTCGATACCCTTCCTCGTTTGTGCTGCCCAGTCAAATGTTCCCTCATTTTTCTGCATGTTGAAGTCGCGCTTCCAACGCTGAATAGTGCTGGGGCGGACGTACAGGTTCTGAGGATTCTTCTTACCATCGACATCGCTCAGTAGGTCAGCAAGTTGCTCTGTCGGAGTTAAACGCCAAATTACCTGAATAAGAAGTGTTGGGGTGTACAAGGTACCGTTTCTAAAAAATGCCTTTGCCAGCTCTTCAACACTAACCTCGCGTCTCAAAGAGGCCACCGTATCAACATGTTCTATGCTCTTTAGTCCGCTATCCGACGCTTCTATCAAGTTCATGCGAGGCGCATGAGCGGCCACAGGTAAGTTGTGTTTCTTTGCTTCCGCGACTAGTGCTTTGAACGTGTCCGCTGAATGGGTATTTCTAACCTTTACCAGGTCGATTCCCTGCTCAGCTAGGTTCTTGATCACCTCTACTGCATGTTCAGGAGTCCTTACTCCGATCCTTTGGGACAAGGTCGCAAGGAACTCTGTATCGTTGTCTTTTTTTGCCCCCTCAGCAGCCCATGTCATCCATCTTTCGCTTTCGATTATGGTGCCGGCGATCTTTATTCTGGGTCCAATCACTTCCCGGGCTACAACGCGGTCTCGCAAACTCTTGACCTGCATGAGGTCGCCCCCCATCTCTCTTACGGTCGTCACGCCGTTGGCCACAAACAAAGGCAGAGAATCCTCGCCAGAGCTGAGATGTACATGTGAATCCCACAATCCTGGTATCAAGTACTTTCCCGTTCCCTTAACGCGCCGAGCGTTGGAGGGGACGCTAACCTTGCCAGTGTCACCAATCGCGTGAATCCTGTTTCCGACGATTACTACTGTCTTGCTCCTCTGTACAGCAGGACTGTAGCAATCGACGATCGATACGTCCTCAATAGCTACGATTCCCTCGTTGTTTGAACCTTGCTGCTTAGGGTTCCTCTGCGGCAAAACAGTTAAAGTTTGCGCGATGAGAATGACTAAGACCAGAAGCAAATTCTTGTGGAGTGCCGGCTGGAATACTCCGCTAGTTGTTGGGCGTCCCATATGATCTATATTTTACGCAGATTTTGCTTATTGGTTTCAGATAGAGGGCTTTGACGATCGTTCAATGCCTATATGGAAGACCAGCGTGAACGTTCAGGACAGCATTGACGATGGGTATATTATGAAGTCGTTTTACGTTCGGATATGAGATAAAACGCCGGAGGGCTGTCGAGAGACGTATAACGGGTTGAGCGTTAGCCCTGGGTGGGCAAAACGAGGGACGCCTTCTTGAAATAGCCATTACTGAGGCTTTTGTCAGGGTTGCCGACAAATTGGTTTTTATGCGAAATTTCATTATCGGATTGTTTATAGGAGCGATATTGACGGCAGGTCTCACCGCTTCCGCAGAAAGAAATGGGCCGAAGCTCACGGGCGAAAGTGGGCGGTTAGAGTACTCGATCATTGTAGAGGGCGAAGTTGAATGCGTTGACGCCTGGGTATCGATACCTGAGAGCACGATCGAATGCGATTCAGAAGCTCCTGATGATCCTGGTGACAGGCTTAAACCATTAAACCGGGTAGCCGATTGAACTGATGGGAGTCGAATTCACGTAAGGGAAGACGGGCGCTCTCTTCGTCCCCCCTTTCAAGGATGTATTTTGTCAGAAAGCTGGCGGGCTTATACTGAGATAGCCCCGCTATCCATATGAAAAACTGCTCGTCCTAAGCCCCAAAAACGTCGATTATCCAACGACCGAACTCCGCGCAGCCGTCGAACACCTGGAGACTCTAGAACAAGCTAAAGGCACTGGGCTAGAGGCTATAACGAGCGCAATGGCTGGGCGTTTGGCTACTTGCCCGACCTCTATTAAAACTTGATCAAATTCTGTGAGCTATGCCCCCCCCTTTAGTCGGTTATTTAGTGATTCGGTGTTGACTGTTCGCCGACATCAGCAGGTGGCGTGTCAGACAACTCGCTTCACACGCGATAGGTCACAAGTTCAAATCTTGTAGACGGCACCAATGTTTTCAATAAGTTACGGGCGTCAATTAGACGCCCATTTTTCATTCCCACCCAAATTCACACCCAAAATTTTTCAAAAGGTATTTCATTCCCGGGAATTATCGGCCAGCAATGACCTGATGATTACAAATTCTTTTCAGCCAAAGGCATTGATCGTCATCGAGTATCATGAGGCCACATTCAGTATGTTGCGAGCTTGGTTAACACTCAGTGACATTCAGTGTGCACACATGTCGCTACATTTCTCGCTATATCGTAGATGTCGATATGATAATTGCGTTATTGACTGTTAACCGAAGGGTTGTAAGTTCGAGTCTTACCGGCGGAGCCACGGGTCGACATTGTGGTCAAGACCGGTAATCGCCTCGACCTCTACGAAATTAAGGCGAAATCCTGCGACTTCGATGACGAGAGCTTTATGTCTTACGGTTAGGGCGGTATCAAATCCGATCGGCAGAAATACGTCTACGACTTCCCACCGGTCGAATTTAGAGTCCAAAGCTGACTTCAACTTTTCTTCCATAGATTGCTCGGAGCCCTTTCTCGACTTTACTGTTTAAGACGTTCCTTGCTCCGCTTTTGACTTGCTTCGGGCGAGTGCGCCCTTACCGCTGTGAGCAGGCGACCGCCTCGCAACCTGATCGAGTTCACTTGCTAGATCGGTGCGGTCCTTATCTTGTTTCTCGTTTGTTCTCTTTCATTTTCTCTAGCTGCCTGGGCCAAATTCTTAATCAGTGAATCGTGTGCTCACATCTTTTCCCAAAGCCCCGTCAGGAGCTCGCAGGTGCCACGCTAAAACGCCTTTCGGCCTGGCGTTCACCTCTGGCCTGATGAACCAATTTTGAGATCTCGTCCAACTTTCTGGCGAGTCTCAAGTCTCTGGCTTACTCGAGTCCGATGAAATTCATGTCATCCAGACTACTTGAAACCTCAACAACACGAGCGGCGAAGCGATAACGCCTCGACGACACGCTAACTTCGTATCTTTGCCCGCCAGGTAGGCCGATAAATGAATAGTATCCAAAGCTGCTGGTCGTTGCCGTTCGACGTCCACCGTAGTCATCCGTCAAATTAACGACGGCATTCCTCAATCCTAGACCGCTGGGCGTGGTCACCCGACCCGAGAGGCTGACCGCTGGCCACGCTGCAACGATCATTTCAGGCGAAGTAACGGATGCATAGATTGTACGTGTCGGGAAATCACGAAGCGGCGAGATCGCCGTAACATCAACCCACACCCCGTCCCTATATTGACGGACACGAACCGCCGAGAAAGTTAACGCATCTATGTTCTGCGGTAGAATAAGGCGAACCACAAGATTCCCTGAAAACAGAGCGTTTGTCTGAATTACCCGAGCGTTATCGGCAAGCATCCAGTCCGGGCCCAGAGCAGGTACCGTGCCGGGTTCAAGGGTCGTTGAACTTGACGTGCCCGCCTGAAATGCGTTTTCAAACCTCACGTCGGTTGTTGGATCCAGCTCAATAAAACCATCATTCTGACCCGCATTCGTGCCATAACCGTAACGCGCGATGCCGAAATCGGCCGTATTGAACACGGCGCGACCGACGGCGACGATCTTTCCGTCCGCTTGCACCGCCACTGCGTTAGCCGAATCAGTGGAAGCTCCAAAGGCCGTTTGTTGCCGGCCATCCTCATGGAATGTCGTGTCCAGAGTTCCATCGGTATTTACCCGCGTAACGCCAAAGTCATTGTTCGCCCCATTGCTCGCAAATCCCGCGGCAATGATCTTGCCATCGCTCTGAACCGCCACGCCCATTGCAATGTCCGGACTCGGACTAAATTCCACCCTCGTGAACCCGCCCTGGCCGAACGTCTGGTCGAGACTTCCATCAGGCTCGATTCGCGCTATCAAATAATCATTAAGCCGTCCGCCGCCTCGAATGCAGCCAGCGATCACGATACGGCCATCCGGCTGCAAGGCCATGGCGAGGGCTTCGTCGACATCGTCCCGGCTAAAGCCATGGAGCAATCGCCCGTCGCCCGAGAAAGTAGTGTCCAAAACGCCGTCGCTGTTATATCGCAGAATCACCGAATCCACATTTGCCGGCCCCGAGTAATAACCCGCAATTAATATTTTTCCATTCGGCTGAACCGCTACCGAATAGCCGAAATCATTTCCGGTACCAGCCTGGGTTCTCACTATGCCCTGCCCGTTTCCCGAATTCCCGCCAAACGACGCATCCAGCGATCCATTTGTCTCAAGCCTGATAACCGATATATCGGAGTTTGCTCCAACAAAACTGTTTCCGGCAACCACTATCCGGCCATTGGTTTGTACGGCGACGGACCGGCCCAAATCGTTTCCGCCTGCAACATCGACCATCATCCGTCCATCACCGCCAAAGGTATTGTCGAGCGTACCATCGAGGTTATATCTAACGATGGCGATGTCCGTGTTTAGTCCGTTCGACGCTTGCCCAACAACGACGATCTTCCCGTCACTCTGAACCGCAACCCCGAACGCCTCGGCATCCCTCGGTCCAACCGTGGTTAGTGTGACCCCACTCGCATTGAATGAATAATCCAAAGTGCCGTTCGGGATGATTCGAGTGACGGCAAAGGCATTGAACATACCGTTAAATCCGTACCCGACCGTGACGATCTTTCCATCACTCTGAATCGCAACCGCTTGGGCCACGTCATTCCCAAGACCGGGAGACAAAACAACCGTCCCATTTGAACCAAATGTGGAATCGAGATTACCGCTCGAAAACGGAAATGCCACAGGTGCACCCTGAAAGGCCGGGGCGAGATACTGCAACATAAAACCATTGCCGCGTTGAGCAAATGAAACGGCAATAAGCAAAACCGATAAAACTAGAGAAATTGCTTTGTTCATTTTGGATCGATATGCGTCTCGTTTACCCGCCGTCCGGATTCGGATCAAGAAGTCTAAATTTAGTCGCCTATATTTATGAGATGCCGCAATAGCAAGTTTTTGTTCCGAACATCAGAGTTTAATATAATCCACACCGATTATTTGGCTGGTTTTTTCCACCTGGGCGAAAACGACGAGTTTAATGTTTTGCTTCTTCCACGACGGTTGCATTTGAAAAGTCGTTTCGGTTTCGAATTTGCGGCTGTCCGCCGCGATCGCTCCGATCGTCCGAAGTTCCCGAACGACGGATGCGTGCGGCAAGGTTCTGCCGCCGTTTTCGCCGCGTCGGACGGCGGTCGAAAGATTGTCTTCGGCTACGGCGACGAACACATTGGCAACCGTGTTATCGGGAATGGCGGAGATTCTGACATAGAGCTTGTTTCCCGCGACGGAAAGCGCGACATCCGCTTTCGGAGATTTGGCCGCCGTGCCGATCGCCCTTTTCGCCTCGTCCAAATTACTTCCGACAAATTGCGCCGCCCCGTCAACAATCATCTGCGGCGTATATACTTCGCCTAATTTGAAAGTATCTGAATAGAATCCCTGCCGCTCGCTGTACTTGGAAGAAGAGAATGGATCCGTCCAGCCCAGCCTGTTCCAGTAATCAACGTGCATAGAAAGTGTGATCACTTCAGCTTCTGGAACCGGTTGTTTCTCATTAAAATAAATCAGGTTTTTATCGGCGGGCGGGCAGCTCGAACAACCTTCCGAGGTGAAAAGCTCAACCAAAACCGGCGCCTTTTTGTTTGCCGACGAAGATTCGGATGCAACCATGTTCTTGATTTTCGGCGATTCAGTATTCGTATTAGCCTTTTTTGCGTTGTAAGCGATTGAGCCAAGAAAAATGAATGCGGCACTCAGTATTAAGATTAATTTCATCTATTTTCTCCATCAGTCATTATTTTGAAAGGTAGAGATCCGCAAATAACTTGCGTAAAGTTTCCAGTTTCGGTTTGTCGTGGATGACGATATATGGCTCGTCGGGGTGACGCTCCATGTAATCCTGATGATAACGTTCCGCCTGATAGCAAGCGTCTAGCGGGGCGACTTGAGTAACGATCGGTCGCGCAAAGGCTTTTGCCCTCGTCAATTCGTCAATATGATCTTGAGCAAGACGCTTCTGTTCTTCGTTGGAATAAAAGATTGCCGAACGGTAATGGGTCCCGACGTCGGGACCCTGCCGGTTGAGTTCGGTCGGATCGTGCGCGGCGGAGAAAAATATTTTGAGCAGTTGCTTATATGATACTTGGGAAGGATCGTAGATAATTTTTACCGCTTCCGCATGTCCGGTTTTGCCCGTGCCGACCATTTCATAATTAGCCGTCGCGGCCGTTCCGCCTGAATATCCGCTAGTTACAGTGACCACCCCTTTGACATGCTCAAAAACGGCTTCCACACCCCAAAAACAGCCCCCGGCAAAGACGGCAGTTTGTTTGTCTTTTGTATCCGCAGACCGCATCGGCGAAACCGCCATTTGAGAATTTACCGGGGTGCTACTTACTTGCGCGGCGACAGGTTCGATCGAATTTTCAACTCCACCGCACGATGCGGCCAACAGTATGATTCCGGGCATAAGTCCAAAAAACATTCTAGAAAGACTGCTTTGCATAAATATTTCCCCTCGGGTATAACCTGATCGAGAGCATCCTGACTTCAAAACCCAGCCTTTTCAGTGACCTGAGTACCAGTCGTAACCGCTCTCGGCCCAATAATCGTTCGGGCGTTCGGCGGTAAATTCGATCCGTCCTATCCGCTTGATCTGTTTGATCCCGTATTTCGTCGGCGAGGCAAGGCGCAATGGTGCGCCGTGCTCAGGTTTTAGGGGTTCGCCATTCATTTCGTAGGCGAGCAGCGTCTGCGGGTGCAATATGCCGGGCATATCCCAACCGACATAATATTGTTGGTCCGGCGTCGACAGTGCTACGTAAGGCAGCAGGTCTTGAGGGCGACCCGCGACATCAGGTTGGCTGCCGTCCTGCGTTTTTGGAAGATATCTCGCCGCGAAATCGGAAAAACGAACGCCGGCCCAGTGGACGATCGTGCTCCAACCCTCTATGCATTTAAACTCCGTGATCATCTCGGTGCGGGGGAGGTTTCTAATGTCGTCGAGCGATAGGATCAGATCGTGGGAGCGTCCGGCGAGCCCTCCGACCGAGAGCGTCCACGATGCCGGGTCAAATTCGGCCGGCATTCCCAAATCCCCATTTATGCGCGCGGGCGTTATGCTTTCAGGCGAAAATTCTTTGGCAAGCTGCGTTGGCCGATAAAAGATCTGGCTTACTTTTTCGTTGAGTTCAAACGTGCGGCGAAGTAAATTTGCCTTCGACTCTTCATCCATCCAGCGCCAGCCAAAGATGCCGATCAGTGCGGCGGCAGAGCCGACCACAAACCCGCGACGCGAACGCTTAAACATCTCGCGTTTGGCGTCTTCTTCGGGCAGCGGTTTGCCGAGGTG
>JBGSWW010000126.1:0-6611 GCA_041751735.1 Pyrinomonadaceae bacterium
TGCATGAACTATTTTTCGCCCCAAACCGGGTTTGTTTTCAACCATCGTATCAAGTCTATACTTGCTTTAATTTGATGACAACAGCATACTTTCCTTTGCACGAAATAACGGCGGTAAAGTTTCATTATCGTTAATTGATGGCCCTCCAGATCGACAAGCTTTCCAAGCGTTTCAGGAATAAATGGGTGCTCCGCGACGTCGGTTTTACAGCCGAGGAGGGAGCGGTTTTTGGCATTTGCGGCTCCACAGCATCGGGAAAGTCTACGCTCTTGAATGCCATAGCCGGGAAGACCAAAACGGGCGGCGGCAGCATCTTTCTCGACGGCCGCGATCTTGCCGAGGTTAAGCCAAAAGAACGCGGAACCCAGCTGGTCACCAGCAACGGACCGGCAGGCTTTTTGGGTGCTTTCGGATCATGGGGCAGCCAGGATTCGAGCGGCGAAAGGCAATTCTCTGCTATCGAACGTGCTATAGCGGGCGATGCTAACGTGCTGCTTCTGGACGAACCGTTCAGCAATATGGACGCCGCACTTCGCGATGAGTGTATTTCGAAAGTCACAATGGCCGCTGAATCCAGAGGCCGTATCGTTGTTTTCGCGTCGAGCGATTTCGACCAGTTAGCAATGATCGCCGATCAGATCGCAATGCTCGACAGCACCGAGCTCAGCGAACCTCGAACACCGCAGGAATTCTATGAAGATCCCCCTACGGCCTCCGCGGCGAGGCTGACCGGTGAAAATAATCTGTTTGAGGCACGGCGGCTGACCTCCTCGGATTCGGATCTGCCCGAGTTCCACACGATCGAAGGCGGTCATCGCATTTTCGCGTTCAAGGGAGAAAACACACGACTGGCTCCGATCAACCAGAATTCCGTGCTCGCTATTCGGCCCGAACAAGTTGTAATGTCGATGGGAAATTCATTCCCGGAGGATAATCTTCTTAAAGCGGTCGTTATGCGGATCAAGTTTCGCGGTCCAACCAGCCTCATCGAGTTTGACGCCGGAGGCCTAAAATTGGAAACCCGCGTTTTTAAGGTAGTAGGTCTGAAAGTGGGCGACGAGTGCATGCTCGGCCTTCCGCCTCACCGGATACTTATACTCAAAGCCTAGAACCTTGCGTACCTGAACTCGGGCTGAGTATCACCTGTATTCGCCTGTTCTTAGCTTTATTAGCATTAGTGGTGTTGGGAGCAACAGGGAGGGAAGCTCCGAGGCCCTTGGCAACGATACGGCCTTCATTGACGCCCATCGAAGCAAACTTGTCGGCCACTGTATAAGATCTCCGATCCGTAACTGTCTGGATCTGGTCAGCGGTACCGGAGTTGTCGGTATGAGCCTCCACCAGGATCCGGTAGTCCGGATTGTCCGCAAGGATACCGGCCAGCGAAGCGAGTCGGCCGTCAGCCTGCGGTGTAAGGCTGCTCGAGCGAATCCCGGTCCAGAGGTTTTCAGGCAGGGTCAATACGATGCCTCGTTCATTCTTTACTACCGTTCCATAAGCTTTGAGCGAAGCGAGCAAGTCTTTCTCCGATTGTTCGAGCCTGAGGGCTTTCGCTTCCCTTTCGCTCTGTTCACGAATGGCAGTTTTTTCGGCCTCAACCGCGGCAAGCCTGTTCTTTGCATTTTCGCTTTCAACCCGTGCACGGCCGAGATCTTCGCTCAGGCGCACATTCTCGGCACGGATCTCACGGAGTTGGTTCGAGTAATTCATCGCGTCACGCTCGGCGAGTTCGCGATTCCTGATCTCGCGTGCGAGCTCGGCCTTCAACGAATCGATCTCTGCCTGAGCATCCGAAAAGCGGTTTTCGACAGCACGAATTTCGGCATCGGTACGGGTCCTCTCATTACGCTGCTCGCGGGCAAGTTTTCGCTGCCCGGCAAGCGATTCTGCTCGGACTGCCGCACTGATCGATTTGCGTGCAGCGATGTCCACTAGTTCTTCATCGCGCCCCGCTGAGAACGAGTTTTGAGCATTCTGGAGCAGAGTTTCTGCTTCCGCGAGTTCTGGGGCCGCGTCACGTTCCGCACCTGCGAAGCGAGCAAGAGCTACTGCCTGTATGGCTTGGAGGATCGCGGGCGGAGTCCTTGCATAGTCAGTTTCGGCTATCTCCGGTGTCCTGGGGTCGCGGAAGTAGTCACTGGAATTTCCGAAGTACGTTATAGATGGTGACGTCCCTACCGAACTTCCGCTCTGACTGACCGGGTAGAGATTTTCCAGCATTACCGTCTGGCTCGGCCGTGTGACCAGGAAATGGGGCTCGGCTGTGATCAACAGAGCGAACGTTTGAAGGTTGGTTGTGACCTTCATCTTTGAATCTATGAAGAAGAGCCCACTCCGCTTGATCTCTCCTAGATTGTCGGCCTGCCCGGTCGGAGAGATCGCCCAAAGCACATACGTGGCATACCCGGCGCCGAGTTCGAAAGGCCGCGGCATATTGTCGACGCTCAACTCGACCTGAGTACCCGTGCGAGTAGTGCGCTTAACTTTCGCAGATCCCTTCATTCGGGGGAACCTTGTGGTACCTCTAAACTGTACCGAAACTGTTTCGTCCAGAGGATATGTGATCGCCGTAGTCTTTCGAGCCACATCGAGCTGGGCGAATATGCCGCTGCAAAAAAAGAGCAATGCCAGTCCACCTAATAGCGTTTTAGCCACAATCGAGTTTTTCATAGAGTCGGCTCCGGGAATACGGATCAATAAAAAAGATGCACTATCAGAACCCTGAGTTGCAAATTTACCATTTGGACAGGCCCGTCAAATCTGAAGTATATTCATACCTTTACTTACTCGATGGATGATTTTAAACGGCTCCTAAAGTATGTTCAGCCCCATTGGCTGACGTTTTTCCTCGCGGTAGTTGCCATGGTTCTCGTTGCCGTATTTGAAACCGCGATCGGGGCCTTACTCGTTCCGATATTCAATCAATTCACCCAGAACCCCGCTCTCGACAGCAAAACGCCTTTTGACCTTAACAGTCTTGTGCCCCGCGATGATTGGTACAGCGCCTGGCTCGTTATCGCCGGTCTTCTTATTGCATTTACGCTTTTAAAAGGGATTGCCGAGTACTTTTCGTCATATCTTATGGCGAGGATCGGGCAGTCGGCAGTTCTGCGGCTCCGCGCGGAACTATACGAACATATTTTACGGCAATCCACGGGTTTCTTTGAAAAGCACCGGACGAATTTCCTGGTTTCACGGCTGGTGGTTTCATGTTCAGCGATCGAACTAGCGGTGTCTTCGAACCTTAGGGATGTTTTGCGGGAATCTTTCATGCTGGTCTTTTTCCTGGGAGCCGCATTCTATTTCAATTGGAGATTGACTCTGGGTGCCCTGATCATAGGCCCAATAATTGCCATTCTGACCACCAACTTCAGCAGCCGCCTGAGAAAACTCGCCGATGTTTCTTTGGAAGGCAACAAAGACCTCAACGATACATCGCAGGAGGCTCTCTCCAATCAAGTGATCGTCAAGGCTTACACGGCAGAGCTGCGGGAACAACAGCGATTTATGGAGGTCGCCCGAACGATCGCACGAGCAAACCTACGCTCGGCGAGAATTGCGGCCACGTCGCCTCCTACGATCGAGCTGATCGGTATCATCGCGATAATCATTTTTTTCTACTTCGGCCTGCGGGAGATCAATACCGCCCGCATGGACCCGTCACAGTTTTTTGCTTTTCTTTTCTTTCTTTTTCGCAGCTACGATCCTATGCGAAAGATCTCGCGCCAGCATAACGAGATCACAAAGGCATTCGCCGCCGCCCGTGATGTCTGGGATATTCTGGACGAAAACGATGTCCTTCCGGAGAAGCCCAACGCGGTCGAACTCCGTCCGATCGAAAAGACGATACGAGTAGAAAATGTTGCGTTCCGGTATCGTAACAGCAAGCGGTACATCCTAAAGGATATCAATTTCGAGGTTAAGAAAGGCCAAACTGTGGCCCTGGTAGGCGAAAGCGGGGGCGGCAAATCCAGCCTGACAAAGCTCGTCCAACGCCTTCACGACCCTACCGAGGGAGCCATCTACTGGGATGACATAGATCTGCGGGATTCCACTGTTTTAAGCCTGCGAAAGCAGATCGCCCTCGTTACCCAGGAAACGGTATTGTTTAATGATACCGTTCGACAAAATATTGCTTACGGTCGGCCGAAAGCGTCGGGCGATGAGATCCGCGAAGCGGCTCGTGTGGCATTTGCCGATGGATTTATCGAGCAGTTGCCGCAAGGATATGACACACTTGTCGGCGAGCGTGGCGTGCTGCTTTCCGGCGGCCAGCGTCAGCGGATCGCTATCGCACGCGCGGTGCTGGTCAATGCTCCTTTGCTGATCCTGGACGAGGCTACATCCGCTTTAGACACCGAGAGCGAATCGCTGGTGCAAAAGGCACTCGCAAACCTAATGCAAAATCGCACATCGATCGTGATAGCCCATCGACTGTCGACGATCCGTAAAGCTGACAAGATCATTGTGATGGAAAAAGGGCGTATCATTGAAATGGGAAATCACCCGGAGCTACTAGCCCTGGGAGGGACCTACAAGAGGCTTTACGAATTGCAGTTTGCTGATTCAGAGAACTTTGAAGAAGTATGAAATCCATGACAGGCTTCGGACGCGGTTCCGCAAGCGATAACAAATACTCCATAACAGTCGAGCTCAAAACGGTGAACAACCGTTTTCTCGATATCAACCTCCGGCTTCCCGGAGAACTGCAGCAGCTGGAATCGATAATAAAGAAACTCATCAGCGATCGGCTGGTGCGGGGCCGCGTCGATGTCAACCTTCAATACGACCGCAACGACAACGTCCAGTTTGACCTGAACCGGCCATTGATCTCCGGTTTCCTTGCCGCAATGAAGGAAATGCGTGAAGAATTCGACCTTGCAGGTGAACCGGACATAAACGTGCTAGCAAGGCTCCCGAACGTTGTGGTGCCAAAGAAAGAAGAGCCGGAGCCCGATTTTTTGCAGGCAATCGAGAGAGTTTTCGCTATCGCTCTGGATGACCTCGAAGCCATGCGTTCGAAGGAGGGGGAAATGCTTGCGGCCGAATTGGAATCGAGGCTTTTTGCAATCGAAGGCCGAATGCCGGCCATAGAGTCTGAATCGGCCAACGTGGCCGAGGAATATCGCCGCAGGCTCACCAAGCGAATCGACGAGATGCTCTCGAGATCGGACGCGCAGTTTGAGATCGACCAATCGCGAATGGCGCAGGAAGTAGCTTTTCTTGCCGACCGCGTCGATATATCCGAAGAGATCGCCCGGCTTCGTTCCCATATCGAGCATTTCCGCGAGATAGTGAAAGACAACCGGGATGTTGGAAAACGCCTCGACTTTCTAACGCAGGAGCTCAATCGAGAAGCGAACACGATCGCATCTAAGACCAACAACCTCATCGTTAAAGAAAATGCTTTGGCGATAAAAAGCGAGATCGAAAAGATCCGCGAGCAAGTACAAAACGTTGAATAATGAACGGTAAGCTCATCATTATCAGTTCCCCATCGGGCGGCGGCAAAGGCACGCTGATCAGGGAGGTACGGACTATGCTGCCTGAACTCGGCTATGCGGTTTCGCACACGACGCGGCCGCAGCGGCTCGGCGAGGAGAATGGCCGCGAATATTTCTTCGTTCCCAAAGATGAGTTCGAACGGCGAATTGCAGATGGTGAATTTCTAGAGTACGCGGAGGTCCACGGGAACCTGTACGGCACGTCGAGGGCGGAGAGCGAGAAAGTATTCAGGACAGGCCGTGATCTCGTTGTTGAAGTGGACGTGCAGGGAGCGATTCAGATCATGGAACGGGCCGAACAGGATTCGGTCCCGATCTTCATCCTGCCCCCATCATTTGAGGTGCTGAGGGCCCGCCTTACATCGCGAGGAACAGAGAGCGAAGCGGAACTTAACACCCGGCTGAGAAACGCATTCAACGAAGTGTTCCAATATTCAAAGTTCAAATACATAGTGGTGAACGAGGATGTGTTCTCGGCAACACGTCAGATCGTGTCGATCATCGTGGCAGAAAGACAGTGCGTCGATAGACAAAGTGAGTCGATTCAGGTTATTCTTGATAGTTTAGATGCAGCGAAGCATCAGTTCTAGGGAGAATAATCAATTATGGCCGAAGAGATCGAAGAAATTACTGATATCGAGGAAGCGGAAGAGATCATAGATCCGCCTGAGATCGATTCGAAATACCGGATGATCATTTTGGCGGCCCAACGAAGTAAACAGCTTCAACGAGGTGCTCTACCGCGTGTCGATATGGATATCAGAAAGACCAAATCCACTCGAATAGCCATGAAGGAATTTCAGGAAAAGAAGGTCAACTTCGAGATACTCGAACAAAAATAATCATTCCATGGATCATCAATGAAAAAGCCACTTTCGGGTGGCTTTTTTTGTTTGTTATCGAAATCTACATTCCCTTGTAATTCGGCCCGCCTCCGCCCTCAGGCGTCACCCAATTTATGATCTGATACGGATCGGCGATATCGCAGGTCTTGCAGTGAACACAATTTGAAAAATTGACCTTCAGCTCACGCCGCCCCGTCATCGGGCTCTCTTCCATCTCATAAACGGCAGCGGGACAAAAACGCTGGCATGGATTGCCGTATTC
>JBGSWW010000127.1:0-21047 GCA_041751735.1 Pyrinomonadaceae bacterium
GAATGCCAAGCTATGTCGCAACGGGACCAACTAGCTTACTTAAATGCGGGCTACGGAGACGGCCTCATCTCAGTCTTGCAGGTAATCATTCTCCTCGTTTACTTCGCTTGTCTAGTTCCGATTTGATGAGTCAACTATCTACTGCATCGAATAAATATGAAATGCTTTCAGCGGTTGATCTGTCCAATGGTAAAAAGTACTCCGCCGATGCCGGTTACCCTAGCCATGTGTTATCTCCTGTAGTCGTTTTTTTCCCCGCACGAATCTTCGTAGAGCACAAAGGTCATTTGCTCCACAATACTTCTGAACGAAAACTGTAAATGCACAATCCAACCAGCGTTGGAATGCCCAACATGGAAATTAGAGAAATAATAGCTGCGCCTTTTGCCGAGCCGACTTTTTCAATCAACTCAACATTTTTTGCTCCGAAGAGACTCCAGACCCAAGTTAGCAACAAAGCAATCCAAACGATCTTCCAAAATATCGGCGTAATAATCGGCGTTTGATATGCAAAGCCGTATAATCCAACGATTGCAATTAAGGAAATCAGCGATTCTATCTAATCGTAAACTGTAACAATTTCATGGGTGAAAAATAAATAAACTCGCCCGATTGCCGACGCTCCAACAAGTAACGCCATCAACCAAAAGTAGATTGCCCAAATCAACATATCGTGAAACTCCAGAAGTTTCTGAATCTTTTGGTTTTCTACGAATTGAAAGTTCGTTGAGTTTCAAAGAAAGCCGTCGAACTACCTATTAACGCCGACGCCGTCGATAATGTTCTGCGGGTTATTGACGGACGGAACGCGGTTCCTGGTTACGGCTTTGTTTTTCGGGTTAGGCCGGAAAACGGGCCGAGCGTTGTTACCAGCCTTTACGGAATATTTGATCTTGATCCAGCCTCGGGAAAAAGAATGATTGCACGTAATTTCGGACCGGGCCGGGAAAGCTATGCCACTCTGAATTTAACTGCGTAACAAGAAGGAGATCGTAGGTAATTGTGCGCGCGTATTATTGCGGACCTGTTCGGGAGGACGTAAATTCCCTTCGGAAAAAAATCTTTCGGGTCATCTATGAAGTTGGGCCTTAGGTGCGATTGGCATCAAGGGGTAACTTCATAGACGATCCGATTCTTTGTGGACCCCATTTTTTGTGCGAGTTTCTAGCCATAGGATTATGCGTCGATGTATCATGGAAGAAAGAGCCGCACATTGCAATATTGCACCCCCCTTAAATGCGGCTTTCCAACCTGGACGGATGCCGGGTAAAGATGGCAGATCAGGCTGGGACACAGGCGTCGGAGCTCGGAGCTATGAAAACTTTTATCGCTACTTCCGTCACAAAACTTCGCTCCACGGTGTTTCAAATTTGGAGAAAATAATATGAAAACTCGAGAGCTTAATACGAGCGTTGGACTGCGATCGGCCATTGCATTTCTACTGTTGATCCAAGGCTCGATCTGGGGGTAGACAGACGTCAGATCGACATCTCAATGTACCCAGCGAGCGATCGAATCAGTAGTGCGTAACGAGATGGAGAGCGCACTTAAGGATCAAGTGTTCCGGGAGCCACGATCTCTGTATATTTGCCGACACGGTTCAGCAAGCAGTTTTCGACCGCGTACGGCTGGTCTGATTATGCGCGGAAAACACCGATGGGCCCGACTGACCGAATGCTCGCCGGCAGCATCGGAAAGACCTTCTACGCGGCAGCGGCTCTGGAACTAGTAGACATGGGCAAGCTCGATCTCGACCGGACGATCGGTTATTACCTGCCCAATGAAAATATACCTTCGGCAGATAAAGTTTCTGTCCGTATGCTCCTCACACACAGGAGCGGATATGGAGAATACGACGAAACGTTTATGAAGGATCTGATCAACGACCCGACCCGCGTCCGAAAGCTTTCTGACTGGATCGGCCCGCTGCGACGTAACCCGCCTTCCGACCCCGGCAACTTTCGTTACAGTGATATCAATTTTGTGATCCTGTCGCACATTATTAGCCGTGCTGCAGAAATGCCGGCTACCGATTTTATCAGGGACCATATTCTCTTGCCTTACCGCCTTGGCCAGACCGCCGCGTCCGACCGGAGGGAGATATCTAAGCTGGTTGCCGGTTATGCGGGCCCGGGCAATTTCTTTGGTGGGGACTCAATGATCAACTCCGGAAAACTGATCTACAATCCGCAATTCGAATCCGGCGGTGGAGGTTTTGTGTCTTCAGCACCTGATCTGGCACGTTGGATCACATTATTCGGAACATCAACCGTTTTTTCGCCGGCCCGTTGGAGCGAAGCATCAAGGCCGACGAATAAAGACCCCAAGACCGGCAAAGGCTATGGACTCGGAATACACATCGACGATACGCCTGTAGGGGTAGCATACGGTCATAGTGGCTACATTCCAGGTTATGTCAGTTGGGCGCGATGGTATGAAAAAGCAGCAGCGGGAATTGCCATTCAGGTTAACACGAGCGACCGGAATAGATTGGCATGGGACGGATTCGAAATCAGCGATGCGATAGCTTCTGGAATTGAGGCTCGCTGTAGCCATTAGAATTTGGTACGGCTCGCGTTCTACTGCACCCTCAGCCGAATTTCCTATCACCGACCGAGTTGGAAGAAATCAAGCTAAATGTACGCCGCTTTAGAATCGGAGTTTCGGTACGATCACCTATTGAAGAGTGATCGGAAGCATTGTATGTAATATATGACAGTGAGTTGCGTCTTGGCTGCCTAGAATGCAGCATTTTGCCCGAAATGTATCGTTTGGCACGGCTTTTCCGAACCTGAACGATGACGGAATCAAAAGTAGCGAAAAAACTCTTTGGAGTTGGGCAGCTCACTGACTGGTTTGCTGACAATAAAACACGTCCATCTCCTTATTAGTTAGATTTATTTTTCAAACACGCTACCGTCTTATTAAGGCGTCGCCATCATCTATTCGTGCACGGAATCACTCCCGGCTACATGAAACTGGATCGGCTCATCTTCTGACATTCAAAAAATGGCTGGCCGTGCCATCACGCTTCCAGAGACTGCGGCCTTTCGGCTCAGCTCTCCTGACCCTCGAACAGCTAACTTCGCCTTTCGGGGTGCGATTTCGATTGAAGTTTATCGGTAGTGATGCCAAATCGGCAAGAACTAGGAACTCTCGACGATTTCCCACGCGTGTTCGGCTTTTAGGAGCTTGCACATTAGAGAGGCGTGGACGCTGTGGCCGGTTTTTTTGGCGGTGATCTTGCCTTCGATGGGCATACCGAGGAGAGCGAGGTCGCCGATTATGTCGAGGATCTTGTGGCGGACGAATTCGTCGTCAAAGCGGAGCGGGGTTTCATTGAGCATGCCGTCCGGGGTTAGCACGATGGCGTTGTCGAGCGATCCACCGAGGGCGAGGTTTGCCTTTCGCAGCATGTCGATCTCGTGAGTGAAGCCGAATGTTCGCGCAGACGCGATCTGACGGCCGAATGAGCCGTTCTCGAAGACGAACTTCAGCGACTGCTGCTTTATGAACGGGTGAGGGAAATCGATTTGGCACTCGATCTCGAAATGGGTCGACGGCTCAATAAACATCTCGCGGTCGCCCTGAGTAAATTCGACCCGCTCGAGCACTCTGAAAACCCGTCGCGGAGCTTTTTGCTCGATAACACCCGCCTTTTCGATCAGAGCGACAAAATCTTCGCTTGAGCCGTCGAGAATCGGTATCTCGATATTATCGATCTCGATAAAGCAATTATCTACTCCAGAACCCCGAAGGGCGGAAAGCAGATGCTCGCACGTCGAGAGTACTACGCCCCGTCGCATCAGCGTGGTCGCATAGGAACAGTGCGAGATGTATTCCACAGACGCCGGGATCTCGAAATTATCGAGGTCTGTGCGGACAAAGATATAACTGGTATTCTCGGGCGCCGGCTTCAATGTCAGATTCACGGCGGCCCCGGTGTGAAGGCCAACGCCGCTAACTGACACGGCCTTCGCGATTGTTGTTTGGCGCGAGTTCATAGATGGACTTCACGGTTTCTATTACAAACTCCGTGCCGCGGCTGAAATTCGGCAAATACGGCTTGTTGAGACGCTTCATTGGCAGTATTGTGGCTCCGCTGCAACAGACTTGTGGCAGAATTTACTATTACCCGATTACCTATTACAATTTACACAAGTTATGGCAATACAGACCGCGGGGCAAAAGGCCGCGAAAGTTACAAAAATTCGCATTGAGAACAAGGCGTCTTTCCCGCTGCCGAAGGGCACCGAGGAGAGCATCAATAAGGTGCTTGATTTTCTTCCGGTTGAGCAGATCCGCGGTGTTGAGAAGATCAAACTAGTCGATTACATCAACGACCCCCGGCTGAAGAATCTCGACACTCCGTTAAAGGGCGATTTGCCCGGCCTTTATCACCCCCGGCAGGGTAATCAGGCTCCGTGGATGGAAATGTCTATGGGTGCCTTGCTGCAGCCGACCGAAACTTTCATCAAGAAATTCATGGCAAAAAGCTCGTTCAAGGGTAACCTGGCGGGCCTGATCTTTTCGCTGGTCGGACAGCATTATTACCTGACTCTTCGCCATTCTGTGAAGAAGGGCGGCCTGGAGCCGCAGATCCGCCAATTTGCCGAAAAGAATCTTAGAGCCTGGAGCGAAAAGCAAAACGAAGGCAGCGTTCGCGCAAAGATCTTTAAGCCTTTCCGGCCGGCACTGGAGCGCTGGGCAAAATGGCTGAACAAAAAGGCGGCGGACGCGAAAAAAAATTAAGCACAGAGGCGGTCGATATCCTGTGAATGACGATACAAAACAGGCCGTCGCTGACGTTGTAGAAAAGACTGTTGAGGCCGCTGAAGAAGTGGTACAAAGACCGGGCGTTAAGGCACTTGCGCGGTTAGGTTTTTATACTAAGGGATTCTTATTCATCGTTATCGGCGGCCTGGCGCTGTTGGTTGTGTTCGGGATCGATGGCGGCAGGATCACGGACCCGGCAGGAGCTCTCGCTACGGTAGCGGAATCAACGTACGGAAGGATCTTTCTCATAGTGTTTATAGCCGGCGCCATAGGTCACGGTATCTGGAACATCCTCCGTGGGGGAGCGGATGTCGATAACGTTGGGAAAGGCTGGCAAGGGATCATCAAGCGGTCTGTGGCAGTGGGACTGGGGCTCTTTTATCTTGGACTTGCGGTTGCGGCAATAGAGATCGTTGTATCGGCATCGCGCGGCCCGTCAAGCAGCCAGGCAGAGGAGACCTTTATAACCATTTTGGTTGCCATCCCTCTATTCGGTTCGATATTTCTGGGTCTGGTGGGTCTAGGGGTGATCATCGGCGGGGCAAATGAATGCTACAACGGCCTATCAGGGAAGTTTCAGGAGAACTATAAGCTGTGGAAGATATCCGGCATCCATCTGTTTTTTATCAATATCCTGGGTATATTTAGCTTTTCTGCCCGGGCTGTACTCTTAGTGATCCTGGGTTTCTTCTTTGTGCGCGCAGCTCTTTTTGGTAGAGACGGTGCCGTTGGCCTGGATGCCGCACTCATGACGCTCTTACAGAGCGGGTACGGTCCAACGCTGGTCTTCCTCGCTGCAATAGGCCTGATCGGACACGGCATTTTGGCATTTTACGAGGCGAAATATCGCCGTATTTGTTAAAAAATTATGAACTACTGGATGGTAAAGCAGGAACCGGATGCTTATTCGTGGGACGATTTTGTTAAAGACGGGGCGACCGATTGGACGGGTGTTAGAAACTTTCAGGCGCGCAACAATCTGCGCGCAATGAAAAAGGGCGACAAGGTTTTGTTTTACCACTCGAACGTCGGAAAAGAAGTCGTCGGGATCGCGGAAGTCTCCAAGGTGGCGTTTCCCGACCCAACGGACGAGAAATGGACGGCTGTTGAGCTGAAGCCAGTAAAACCGCTGAAAAAGCCTGTCACCCTTATACAGATCAAGGAGAACCTGGCCCTTGCCGATCTCAAGCTCGTTCGCCAATCACAGCTTTCCGTATTGCCGGTGACGAAGGATGAATACAACGAGATCCTGAGCATGTCAAAATAGGCACACTATGTTGAACGAAGCGGTCGCCTATTATCATGACCTGCTGTCCGATCTCGAGACGGCCAGAGTTTCCCAACAGATGCTTGACGAGGGGCTTGAGTCCTCTAAGCTGATCTTTGGCGGCCGGCGTCTGAGCCCTTACCTTCGGCCCCATTTTGTTACCAGTGACGATTGGGCACGGATCGTTCCTGTTTGCGAGACGATCTTTGGAGCTCTGCAAAAGGTGAAAGACGCCGCTATCGCTGACGACCGCGTTCTCACCGAACTCGGTGTAACAGAGATAGAGCGCGATCTCGTAAAGATCGATCCCGGATATGAGCACGTCGCACCCACCTCGCGGCTTGATTCCTTTCTTACGGATGATGCATATAGCTTTGTCGAGCTTAACGGCGAGAGCCCGGCAGGCGTTGCCTATGCTGACTCGGCTATGGCCATTTTTCGTACGCTGCCTGTAATGCAGAAATTCGCGGAGAAGTATTCGATTCAGGGCTTTGAGGGCCGGGCCAAAATGCTTGACGTACTTCTTGGCTGCTATTCCGAGTATTGCGGCGGCAAGCCTTCCGGCAAACCTGTCATCGCCATCGTCGATCTCAAAGGGCTGCCGACGCTGAAAGAGTTTGAGCTGTTTCGGGATTATTTCGAATCTAACGGATATCGCTCGATCATTTGTTCGCCGGACGAACTGGAATTTAACGGCTCGCGACTGTCAGGCTGCGGGACCGAGATCGACATCGTCTATAAGCGCCTGCTCGTCAACGAATACCTGCCGATAATGGACCAGTATCCGGCCCTCGTAGACGCATACCGTGCCGGAGCGATCTGCATGGTCAACAGCTTTCGAGGAAAGCTGGTGCATAAGAAAGCGGTGTTCGCCGTACTGACCAACGAGCGCTATGCTCACCTGTTCACCAAGGAAGAACTTAGGGCGATCACGGCCCACGTTCCGTGGACACGGTCCTTCCGCGATGAAACGACCGAAAACGCAGGCAAACCCATTGACCTCGTCGAGTGGACCCGTGCGAATTCACAGAAGCTCGTTTTGAAGCCAAACGATGACTACGGCGGCCATGGTATCTATATCGGATGGAACTCGAGCCCCTCTGAATGGGACGACGCGATCGCCGTGGCACTCACCGACGAAGATTATCTTGTTCAGGAACGGGTTAATACCGCGAAGGAGAAGTTTCCGATGCTGATCGACGACGACGGTAAATGGGAAATGATCGAACAACTCGTCGATCTTGATCCGCTGCTCTTCATGGGTCAGGTCGGATCGGCGTTCACGCGGTTATCGTCGACTGAGCTCGCCAATGTATCATCGGGCGGAGGGATGGTACCGACTTTTATCATCGATCGAAAGAATTAGGAATGAAATTAGCCGAACCTAAGTCTCGCCTTCGTGCACTTACCGAGGAATATCTTCGCCTGGAGTCGAAGCTCAAACTCGGCGGCGGTGGGGAAAAAATCGCTAAGATCCACAAACAGGGCAAGCTAACGGCCCGCGAGCGGATCGAACGTCTACTCGATCCGGACACATTTTCTCAGGAGATCGGCCTTCTGGTCGCGTACGACGAATATAACGGGCAAGCTCCCGCTGCCGCAGTCGTTACCGTCATCGGAAAGATACATGGACGCGAATGCGTCATTGTTGCAAATGATGCCACGATCAAGGCCGGGGCTTGGTATCCGGAGACTATTAAGAAAATACTCCGGGCTCAGGAGATCGCGATGCGAAACCGCGTGCCGATCGTGTACCTGGTCGATTCCGCCGGTGTGAACCTCCCTTATCAAGGCGGGGTTTTTCCGGGTCAATATGGAGCAGCCCGTATCTTCTATTACAACTCGATCATGCGGCGCTATTTGAAGGTCCCCCAGATCTCGGCCGTGATGGGAATGTGCGTAGCCGGAGGAGCATATCTGCCGGCGCTTTCGGATGTGATCCTGATGGTCGAGGGTACATCGTTCATGGGACTCGGCGGAGCAAACTTGGTAAAAGGTGCGACCGGACAAACAATAGATAATGAAACCCTAGGTGGCGCGATGACGCACAACGCGATCTCGGGCGTTGCACATTATCGCACTGCGACTGAGGACGAGTGCCTCCACAAGATCCGTGAACTGGTAAGTGAATTACCCGCGAGGGAACCGACCCGTGTATCGATCAATGACGGACGGAAGCCAGAAGTCGACAGTACAGATCTCTACGGTCTCTTGCCGGACGACCACCGCGCTCCTTATGACATGCACGCCGTTCTCAACACTTTTCTTGACGAGGGCGGGGTCGACGAATTTCAGGCTGATTTCGCGAAGGAGATGATCTGCGGCACTGCCAGGATCGGTGGTATCCTCGTCGGCGTCATTGCTAATTCCCGCGGCATGGTCAAAGGCAAATCTGGAACGCCTCCAAGGTTCGGCGGAATCGTTTATACCGAATCTGCCGAAAAGACAGCATACTTCATTGAAAACTGTGACCGTCATGCGACGCCGCTGCTTTTCGTTCAGGATGTCTCGGGCTTTATGGTGGGAGCCGAAGCCGAGCATAGCGGGATCATCCGAGCGGGTGCGAGATTTGTAGAAGCTATGGCAACGGCGACGGTCCCGAAACTAGTGTTGACGGTGAATCACGCCTCCGGTGCCGGTTATTACGCTATGGCGGGGCAGGGTTTTGACCCCGATTTTATTTTTTCGCTGCCGACTGGCCGGATGGGCGTCATGGAGGGCGACAGCGCTGCTCAGGCCATATTCGGAACTCAGATCGAGAAACTAAAAAAAGACGGTCAGACGCCCGACGAAGCGACACTCGCCGACATGCAAAAGGTTCGGGATACTTACGACCGTGAACTCGATGCCAAACACGCCGCCGCCCGCGGGCTGGTCGACGCGATCGTTATTCCAGAAGATCTGCGCGATTCGCTCAAACTCGCCCTTCAGACTTGCTTAAATACAAACGAGCCCCACATAGGCCCGTTCGTTCTACCCCGAATTGGCGACTAATTGACCCTCAGTTTCAAACTGGCGAAGGACGATAATTCGGCATCTCGAGCCATTGATTGGGCTGTATCGAGTAGTCGCCCCAAATCAGCGCACCCACGCCTTCTCGAGTTGTGACTTTTAAGCTGAGGAGCGAGCCATAGCCTCCGGTAGTTTTCGGAGGGTCGATCCAGACGGCAGCGCTTGGGTCCCACAGCTTCAGCTTATCGCCCGTTATGACGACCGCGACGGCTTCGTGATAGATGCGGCGGCCACTTATCCACTCCGTGATTGCTCCGTCGTCATTCCACTGGGAATGCCATTGCAAAGTCGCCTCAGCGGAAAACTCCTGAACGATCTGAGCTCTAAATGCCCTTACGCCGCGGCGGGTGAAAACCTCGTGAGCCAGTGCAGCGTGCACCCCGCAGTTGAACTTCTCCTTTTCGGATATTTCACACCAATGGATCGGGTAAATGCTGGGGCCCCATCCAAATCGCTGTCTGAGCCATCGTGGGCCGCTAAAGATGCTGCCCGCGTTCAGAGCGGAACCATCGATAGCTCCTATCCACTCGCGAAATGTTTCACAGCAAGCGTGGCCATGATGCGAGATCATCGTGGCGCTCTAAGATTCAAGCAAGGTCCGCGCCCGCAGTATTAACCGCATCCAAATACATAACTCATGCTCCTGTCATAGGCTCCTGCATCGCAGAAAACCAAAATATCACCGGCCTCGGTATTTTCGGAGGAAGGTCAATGTTGCTGGCCACGATGTCGTGTTCCATGCAAAGACGGCCGAGAAGCATAGACTTCCCGCGTCGAAGTGCTCGCCACTCGCCTGATTTCTTGTTTTGCGAAAGGATCCGGTGTGGCTGGAAATGATGCATGGGCAGCTCCGCAATTGAGCCGTCCATCACGACCTCTGTGGATCCTTCAAGATAACGCCTAATTTCGAGAACGGTCATCGCGAGTCCGAACGAGGGCTGAGCGATCGCTTTTCCCGGTTCTGAGATCAGTTCTTTGACTGAAGATAAATTCTGTTTGACGTCCGTAATGACTTCCTGAAGACTGAAGCGGTCCGCGATCTGAGAGTCACCGGGAAACCAGGCCCCGCCCATGTCAAGGCACTCGATAACGCGGCCAGACAGGGCCTCGACAGAGCCGCACCATCCAAGCATTGATCGGAACAAATGCCGCCACTGACCGATGCCCACGTTGCTGCTGGCCATATGAAAATGAACGCCAAATTGCGTGTCCCTGGGAAACAGCTTAATGGCCTCGATGAGTTCCGCAAACAATTCAGGCGAGTCGATCGGGACACCGAACCTCGAAACTATATTGGGCGTCCGAAGCCTGACGCCTGCGAACTTTGTCGATAGCTCGCCGCAATTAAGACCGCATTGTCTCCGCGATCGTAGATCAATAGGATTCTGCCCGTGGCTTCAAACGGAAGATCATCTATAAAACTCATTAGCAGAGTAAAGTCCGAAGCGTCTGGCGTCCGCTGCCATAGCTCACATCTATTGATATTGAGATAATCGTATGGCGTTCCCGGCGCGGTTCGTGTTAACCATACCTCGCGAACTCCCGGGCGATAGGGAGCTGTTTTATCGAGACAATGCTGGTTTACGAAAAAATCGTCTGCGTCAGTGAGTATTCGTCGCGCGATCCTATCTCGCAGATATGCGTCGAGAGAGCGAAGCCTCTCGAGATCTATGAACTCATCGAGTGATACATAGGACGGATATTGTGCCCGGATCGCGGGCTCTGCTGCTGATTTTGAATTTGCAAGAATACTCTGCACCGTTCCACCTTCGAAATACTCGATAAATTAATATCTTCTTATTTTTGATTTATTTATGTATCCGCTCGTACACACCCCCCCCGCTTCGGCATTTCTAACCTGTGATTTGTTTGGAAAAATGTCTTCTTTGTCACATCCTCCGGTTCCATTTCTGCGGAAATCGAATATTTTTGTATTAATGTTTTATCTACAGCTAGATATTCCGGCTGCTTACTGGTTGCGATGACAAACGTCGATCAAGCTGCCAGTTATTTAGCTAATATCGCCGCTTATGACTGGCTTTAGTAGAGGAAGGCTTTTAATTAAACAGGGGTCCGCGATCCCGCCCGCACAATATCGGACCAAGATGTCGGACCCCTACGGAGCTATGCTTTAGTATGTTCGCAAAAACCTTACGCGTCGAACATTCCCTACACGCCTGGGTTGGTCAAAAAATGGCGGCCCTCACCAGATCAAGGGAAGCTGATCCGCATGATCCGCCCTGTAAATATTTCCGTAACCAGCAGACTGCCGTTAGCCGGATGTTTTGCCATACTGGTGGGCGATACCAAGGTGCTGGAAACCAGGGTCGGAGCGTTTGGCAAGTCAAATCGCTGAAGTCGTCCGGGAGCTCCCGCCAGCATATTCGTGCTGAATTCCAACGTGTAGAAGGAAGTATTGGAAATTGTGTCGTTTACCGGCAGAACATCAATTGCAGCAGTCAAACCGCCGATCAGTTGCGAATCTGTATTGGTGTCAAGATCGAACTGTCTGACGTCGGCAAGTCCGGGCGGAAATGGAAATCCCGTCAAAAATGTGACGAGCAGACGATTACCGACGAGCCGCAAACTGTCGGGAACCGGATCAATGGCAGGCGGTCCAAACGGCGCAAGCGGATTAGCGCGCGGTGGGTAATTGATCAAGGTCCCGATCACTCCATTTGTCAGTTCTACCGTCCGAATCATATTTTGGGAGGCGTCTGCAACATAAAGCGTTCCTGCACGCAACGCCAGTCCAAACGGATTGGAGGGCCGCACGTTGTTGGGAACGTCAGGCCTGAACGAGGGTGTGAAGTCAGGAAAATTGGCGACCACCCGAAGCGTCGCTGGCGGGAAAAGACCTCCGCCTAAGAGCCCGGTACGGCCCAGAGAAATAGTTTCCCCGCTTGCCAGGCGAAAATGGTCTCCGCGCGTCAAAACGTCCGCCCGGTCTCGATTCAACGGCGAGTCGAAAGCGGGGAAAGTATATTCCAGAACAGAGCTAAAAAGCGGCGAGTTTGGATTTGGATTAGGTATCTCCGATCCAGGCGCGGGTCCGTTGATAACTTGATTTCCGCCTCCGATTGCTATGTATAGCTTATTGCCTTCGAGCCATAGCGCGGATGGTCCCGACGGTTCGCCGTTAGGCGGTGCTTGTCCGGAAGGCAGACCATCCAATAATGTAAATCGGGCGCCTGCAGTCGTTACGATCGAGATACGCCCACTGTTTGGAACGGTTCCAGTTCCCGCTTCAGCTACCAAAAAGTAACCTTTTTGGGGCGCGTAAATGATCTTTACCGGAGATTTCATTCCGGCAGTAAATACCGAGCTTATCTGTCCGTAGGCTTGGGTATTTGCAAGCGCTATGCAATAGAACGCAGCGATAGCCAGTACTAAGATTGTCTTTTTTGACATTTTGTTTTCCTCCTTGAAACATTTGTATATTCACGCGAGATTTTATCAAAATTCCGGTCACAGTTTGAGAAGAAAGTGGAAAACTGTCTGAATATAAGTTCTATGAGTTTCGCAGCTGAACAAGATCGATGTGGCCTTCGGCTCGTAATACTTGATAGGTTCGTAGATCTCGATCGGCCCTTGCTTACGCTGCGTTTGGGAGTATATTAAGGAAGAACGATCCCCACATACCTTAAATAGACTCGGAGCAGATCGTCGCCGCATTGAAAAAGAACAATACGCCTGTGTGGTTCATGATGGCTAATGATGAGGGACACGGGTTCAGCAAAAAGAACAATGTCGATTATCAGTTCTATTCATCGATCATGTTCGTAAAGAAATATTTGCTGGATTAATTTAAAACAAGTTGAATGGCAACGCCCAAGATCGTTGCCACCTTCGAAAGATGAAGTTTGCGATCGACGATCTACTGGCAAAATTGCCGCTTCCGGCCACCGAGCAGTGGAAGGATGGCGTCTGGGACATCGAGCCATTTGAAAAGGCGGGCATAAAGCTCGTCTTTTTCGCGCCTCGCGGGCGCGATTATCAGACGGCCCACGATGAGGATGAGTTTTATTTTATAGTACGGGGAAGCGGCGAGATCGTGATCGACGGTGAACCTTCTACGGTGAAGATCGGCGATGTAGTATTTGTCGAGGCCCGCGTTCCGCATCGCTTTGAGAATTTCACTGATGATTTCGCGACCTGGGCCGTCTTCTTTTAGGGCGACTCTGTTATGAGCATTTCATAATCGGCGATCGCCGAGCGAATCACATTGTACGCCCCCTCGCGGCCATAAGAAAAAGCGATCTCGCAGACATTGGGTGCGTCGGGGAGAGATTTGTAAGTCAAAAAGTAGTGCTCAAAGCGTTCCAGTATCCCCTTGGGAAGCTGAGCGATCTCTTCATATTGCTCGAATACTTTATCGCCTTTCAATACAGCAATTATCTTGTCATCAGCCTCACTATTGTCGATCAAGCAAAATCCTCCGATCGGCCTCGCCTTCAAAATAATATCGCCGCGCGGAATGTGATGTTCGCTCAATACAAGAATATCGAGCGGATCGTTATCACCGCCGGTTATTGAGATATCGGACTGCGAGCGAGCGAGATCGGCAACCGCCTCGGCGCAGTACGTTCTTGGGATAAAACCGTAGTTTGCCGGAACAACGTTCGAATACTGCTGCGGCCGGTCGATCTTCAGGTAGCCGGACTCCTTGTCGACCTCATATTTGACCGTATCTCGTGGGACGATCTCAATAAACACTGTAAGCTCGGCAGGAGCATGGTCACCGATCGGGATGCCATGCCACGGGTGGGCTTTGTGAGTTCGGAACATACGATTATTATTGGACTCGCTGTTAAAAATGTCTATTGATGTATCGATCGTACATTCAGAGAGCGTGCTGATCGTCCGGTTTACAAACCTCGAGGGACGAAATCCTCTTTCGTCGCCAGTTCTTCATCATCTAGATCAAATATTCGATAACCTTGAACACACGTCCGACGTAAACACAATTGTGTTCACAGGTACGGGTAATGTTTTTGCATCGGGCGCGAACCTTCGGGAGATCGCCGCTTTGGATCATGAAACTGCGCCGGCATTTGCGGAATTCGGCCAATCGCTAATGAACAGGATCGCCGGACTACGGCAGACAACGATCTCGGCCATCAACGGCTTTTGTTTTGGCGGTGCTCTTGACCTTGCCCTTGCTTGCGATCGGCGCTTCGCGTCGCCTGGCGCCAGCTTTGCTCATCCGGGTGCAGGGCTTGGCATCATCACCGGCTGGGGCGGGACCCAGAGACTGCCTCGTCTGATCGGCCGGGCAAACGCTCTCGAAATGTTTTTCACCGCACAGCCTGTAGATGCCGAGCGAGCGCTTACGTTGGGTCTCGTGGACGCTGTCACAGTTGATCTCTCCGGCAATGATCTGATGATTCATAATGCGGTACGATAAGTGCATATGAAACGGTTTGTTGTTATTTTGATCGGACTGAAACTTTGGATCATTCTCGTTGTCGCAACGCTGTTTTCTCCCGTAGGGGCTCTTGAGATCGATCGGCTGGGCATCGCGGGCGAAACGACTCCTACGCCTGTCATAGCGGACAAGAATACAAGGGCGACAAGTCAGCCATATACGGGTGACCCGTCGATCTTTGAGGACCCCGAACGAGAGAAGAACCTTCAGCCCGAACGCGTCATGGACGTATTGAAGATAACCGAGGGAAAAGCGGTTGCAGATATTGGGGCCGGCTCAGGTTGGTTCTCGGTCAGGGCAGCCAAGCGTGTCGGTCCCACAGGAAAAGTATACGCTGTCGACATTAACCAGAAGTTCATCGACCACATAAATCAGCGTGCCGTAAATGAAGGGATAAAGAATATCACCGGCGTTTTGGGAAAAACCGATGATCCCACGCTGCCGGCTGGTGCCGTCGACGCCGTTCTGATCCTAAAGACATATCACGAATTCGCTGAACCCGTGGCCATTATGAAGAAAGTGAAGAACGCTATGAAAAAAGGCGGCCTCGTTGGAATCATTGACCGGGCCGGCGATGGTGCTGATCACGGGCTGGACGAAGCAACAGTTATCAAAGAAATGAAATTGGCCGGATTCGAACTAAAGGAAAAACACGATTTTGTGAAACCCGACAGGATGGACTATTTTCTTGTTTTCCAGGTTCTGTAGATTGACGATCAAGGTGCGGTGTCCGATTTTACTTGTATGTCAGGCTTCGTGAAGCCGCTGTATTCAAATCTCACTTGCCCTCGTTTTAGGGACTTTCTATCTTTCAGATTGACGAAATATTGAACGTGCGTAATCGTCTCGGGTGTCATGATCCCAAACTCGCTCGGCTGATATTCAAAAACGTTTTCGTTGAGGGTCACCCGATCCGTAAACCCTTCTGGAAAGAGTGTCATTCGCCGCTCTTCTCTAACCAATTGAAAGCTGACCGCATCAATTAAAAGAACTCCGCTTAGACGTTCGCGCAGCTCGACAAAATCCGGAAAGCCCAAGTCGTATGTGAGGCTGAGAGCAACATTGGCGGCCCGCGGCTTTCTGTTTACCGATATGAATGGGCATTCGCGAAGCTGCTGAAATGAGATCCGGAAAACCTGGCGGCCATCGCGGTGCTCAACCGAGTCAAGTGAAAATGAAAAATAAGGCCGAATACGCTCCTCTAATGTGGGCGATTGATACTGCGTTAATCCTGTAAATATAAAGGCGAGGTCGTGCCGAATGATCTCGTCGTAAAGTCGTTTTCTCTCAATGCTTTGTGATTTAGCGGCAGCAAGCTGTTCAAAAAACTTTTGAGTTCTAACTTCCGCATCTGCAATAGGCTTTCCATTGACCTCAACCACATTGCGAAATTCGATACTGGTGTCGCTTCTATTCAGATCGTAAATGATAAAGATGGATCTCACGGTCCGCCTTTCCTTGACCGTGCCGTCATTTTTTAGGACTTCGAATTTCTTTGTTTCGGTCGCTACGAGATTCTTGAATTCGCGACCATATTTTTCCCGCTCTTGATCTGCTCGTTTCAGGATCTCATCGAGGTTTGGCAGGGTCTGTGCGTATAGAAATTGTGATGTCGAGAGAACGAAGACTGAGCAGATCAGCCACGACGCCCTTCGAATAGTTTGTGCTACAAATTGTTCGCAACGCATTTCTGCTAGAATCCTATTGATGAAAGTTCAAATAGTGAAATTAGCTCACGCTCGCTCGGGCGATAAGGGTGACACAGCGAATGTCGGCCTTATAGCTCTCAAGGAGGAATATTACTCCATTCTTTCTCAAGAGGTAACGGCGGAGCGCGTTAAGCAGCATTTTGGCCCGATGGTAAAGGGCGATGTCGAACGTTTTGAATTGCCTAATCTCGGTGCGCTCAACTTCTTGCTTCACGGATCCCTGGGCGGCGGCGGCACGCTTAGCCTCATGACCGATGCGCAGGGCAAGACGTTCTCAACTGCTTTGTTGAGGATGTTCATTGATATCTCCGATGACAAAGCCCGTGCTCTCGGGCTGTCGTGATCGATAGCCGGATCAGCTTTGGCGTGGCGGTGGTGGACGGTTTGAGGCTCCACTATGCGAAGGCCGGTGAAGGAGAGAGGCTGGTGGTTCTGCTGCACGGGTTCCCTGAGTTTTGGTACTCATGGCGGCGCCAGCTTATAGATCTGAGCGACACTTATACTGTTGTCGCCCCGGACATGCGTGGCTACAACCTATCTGACAAGCCGCCGGGAGTCGGAGCTTACAGGGTAGACATGATCGCCAGGGACATTGCTAACCTTATAAGAGAACTCGGATTTTCATCTGCGGCTATAGTTGGACATGATTGGGGCGCCAGTGTTGTCTGGTCGATGGCGGCACATCAGCGGGACGTTTTATGGAAGATCGCTGCCCTCCAGGTTCCGCCACCTCAGATCATGAAAAAGAACATGTCGCTCCGGCAGTTTGCCGCTAGTTGGTACATGTTCTTCTTTCAACTGCCATGGCTGCCAGAAGCTCTTTTGAGAGCTCGTAACTTTAGAATGTTGGAAGACGCTCTTCGAACGTCAACTGCCCGGCCCGGAGTCTTCGATGACGACGACATTGCCGCGTATAAGGAATCATGGCAGAAAAGTTCCTTGACCGCGATGCTCAATTACTATCGCGCTAACGTCCTGGGAAGGCTGTTTTCCAAACCGAAAGCCACGACCAAGATCACCATTCCCACGCTTTTTATATACGGCGAGCAGGACTCAGCGATCATTCCACGAACTGTCGAAGGCGTCAGTGAGTGCATCGACGGGCGGTACGAGGAATTAAGGATCCCGCATTCTGCCCACTGGGTCCAGCAAGAGGCAGCCGACGAAGTGACTAACGCGATCAGAGAATTTCTAGCAGAATAAAATTGAATGCTTATGTATAGACGTATATTCGCCGCCCTATCCAATGCCGCCACTTTCTCTCTGATTGTGGCCTCTGCTTTTGCTCAGTCTCCAATTGGGCCTGTAATGGGCTTCTCGCCTGTAGGTGCCGCAAGTCAGCGAAACCTTGAGGCTCGATTTGACTCGCTATTGCGTGCTGACAACCTGCGGGACTGGAATAAACGCCTTTCAGCGAGGCCGCATTATCTTGGCTTGCCGTACGGCAAGGACAACGCGGAGTTCATCGCGGCGCTGTTTAAGTCGTGGGGATACGACACGAAGATCGAGGAATTCGACGTACTCTTTCCCACGCCGAAGACGCGGATCGTTGAAATGACAGGCCCCGAGCGTTTCACACTGAAACTAGTGGAACCGCCGGTCGAGAGCGATGCGACTTCCGGCCAGCAATCCGAACAATTGCCTACCTATAATGCGTACTCTATCGACGGCGACGTCACCGGGCCGCTTGTATACGTAAATTACGGCACGCCCGCCGACTATGAGGAGCTTGAAAAGCGGGGAATTGACGTAAAGGGAAAGATCGTCATTTCTCGATATGGAGGCTCGTGGAGGGGTATCAAGCCGAAAGTCGCGGCAGAGCACGGTGCCATCGGATGCATCATCTATTCGGACCCGCGAAACGATGGTTTTTATCAAGGCGACGTATATCCAAAGGGTGCGTGGCGCAACGAGAATGGCGTCCAGCGGGGTTCGGTCATGGATATGCCGCTTTTCCCCGGCGATCCGCTGACCAAGGGAATAGGAGCAACAAAAAATGCGAAACGAATCGACAAGAAGGACGCTTCTACCCTGACCAAGATACCGGTCCTTCCTATTTCATACGCCGATGCTTTACCGCTTCTGAAAAACCTCGACGGACCCGTCGTTCCTGAATCGTGGCGCGGAGCCCTGCCGACGACATACCACTTTGGCGGAGGGTCGCCGACCGTGAGGATGAAGCTAGAGTTTAACTGGGACATCAAAACGATCTATAACGTGATCGCCAGGATGCAGGGATCGGAATTCCCTGATCAGTGGATCATTCGTGGCAATCATCACGACGCGTGGGTCAACGGAGCCGACGACCCGATCAGCGGGTTGGTTGCCGAAATGGAAGAAGCCCGGGCGATCGGAGAACTTGCCAAAACCGGCTGGCGGCCAAAGCGTACGATAATATACGCTGCATGGGATGCCGAGGAACAGGGGCTGATCGGTTCGACCGAATGGGTAGAGACCCATGCCGAGGAACTGCGGCAAAAAGCCGTCGTTTATGTCAACACAGATTCGAACGGGCGCGGGTTCATCGGAATAGGCGGTTCACACACACTTGAAAAATTCATCAATGAGGTAGGAAAGGGGATCCAGGACCCGCAGGTGAAGATGTCGGTCTGGGAACGCGCCCGCGCCGCACGAATGGTTGACGGAGCCCCGGCCCAACGCACCGAAGCGATGAATCGTGCCGACCTTAGAATATCTGCTCTTGGTTCAGGCTCAGATTACACGCCTTTCCTGCAACACCTTGGTATAGCCTCTCTAAACATCGGATTTGGCGGCGAGGATGGTGGCGGGTCGTATCATTCAATATACGACTCGTTCGATCATTACTCACGCTTTGGTGATCCCGGCTTTGCTTATGGAGTCGCACTCGCCAAGGTATGTGGCCACGCTGTGCTTCGTATGGCAAATGCAGATACGCTGCCATTCGAATTCTCAAATTTCGCCGACACGATCAATATGTATATCGGCGAAGTGACGCGTCTCGTGGACACGATGCGTGAGGATACCACCTCGACCAACAAACTGATCACAAGCGGGATGTGGGTAGCCGTGCAGGATCCAACTGAACGGATCATCGCACCGAAACCGAAGGGCGAGGTGCCATACATAAACTTTGCACCGCTGCAGAATGCTCTCGCTCGGCTGCAATCGAGCGCCCGGGCATACCAGACGGCCTCTAACAACGGTAAACAGGCTCCGGCAAATGCTCGAAGATCTCTTGACGAGATACTTTACAAAACCGAACGAGTATTGACTCGAACCGAAGGGCTGCCGCGACGCGACTGGTTCCGACATCAGATCTACGCGCCCGGCTTCTATACTGGCTACGGTGTAAAAACACTTCCGGGAGTCCGCGAGGCAATAGAGCAGCGGGATTGGAAAGAGGCCGGCGAGCAGATCGCGGTCGTCGCCGCAACGATCGAACGGTTCACAGCCGAGATCGACCGGGCAGCGAGGTTATATTAAGAGATTACGAATCATAGCTTTCCCAATTAACAATGAGCCAATTTACAATTGACAATTGATGAATGACAACCCGATCTTGGTGAAATCATTTGCATTTGCATTTGCTCTCCGGATCGTGAAGCTGAGCCGTCACCTCGCTGATGAATATAAGGAGTTTACTCTAAGCAGGGAACTACTCAGTTCTGGTACAAATATTGGACGATTTGTAAAAGAAGCCATTAGTGCCGAATCTTCCGATTCTTTTTCATCACTAATGGGTAGAGCATTGCGGAACGCCGATGTAACGGAATATTGGCTGCTGCTCATCCGGTTTGCTGAACTACTAAACGACCGCGAGTTCGCCTCAATAGAAACGGATCGTAAGGAACTTGCGAAGATGCTGACGAAGATCGTCAAAACATCGAGGGGCGAATAATTGTAAATTGTAAATTGGTCCATTGTTAATTGGTCAGGAAATATGTCTCTCGTAGTAACGTCCGATCACGAAACCATCCGAATCCTTACTTTGAACAGGCCCGACAAGCGGAATGCCTTGAACGACGAGCTGATCGCGGCGTTGAAGAACGATCTGCAAGAGGGCGACGCGGATGAGAGCCTGCGGGCGATAATTATTCGCGGTGCTGGGAAGGATTTCTGTTCCGGGGCCGACCTCTCGGCAATCCAGAAGATCGCGACAGCTTCGTATGAAGAGAATCTGGAAGACGCTCGTTCGCTCGCGGAGTTGTTCGAGCTGATCCGAAACGTTCGTGTGCCGGTGATCGCGGCTGTGCATGGGCGGGCATTAGCTGGCGGGGCGGGGCTTGCGTTTGGGTGTGATCTGGTGGTTGCAGCGAGGTCGGCGAGGTTTGGCTTTCCTGAGGTGAAGATCGGGTTTGTTCCGGCCATGGTGGCGGCCATTGTTCGACTCAATCTTGGCGAAAAGAAAAGCTTTGAGCTGCTGACGTTGGGTTCTGAATTCGCGGCAGAGGAAGCTGCGGCGATCGGCCTCGTCAATGCCGTTTACGACGACGAAGACTTCGACTCCGCCGCTATCGACTACGCTTCGCGTTACGCACGTGTCAGCGGCTCGGCCGTTGCGATGACAAAGAAGTTGCTCTATGAAATTGATGGGTTGGGCTTTTCTGAAGCAGTTGAAAAAGGTGCGGTAGCTAATGCTGAAGCTAGGATGACTGAAGATTGTAAGAAAGGGATCGCGAAGTTTTTTGATAATTAAGGTCTTTGGGCAAGCTGTTGCTTTTCCTATCAATTGGAGGCTGTCTGAAAAGGCGGCCTCTTTTTTTTGGCGCAAAAAGGGGTAAGTGGCTTTAAAATATTGCATATGAAGAAGAAGGTGGTATTCAAGAGATACGACCAGAGCCAACCGATGCTGCTGCCGCCGAGCTATGACGAA
>JBGSWW010000128.1:0-51005 GCA_041751735.1 Pyrinomonadaceae bacterium
CTTCTCATCGCCTTCTCCAAGGCGGTCCAGAGTTGTTCCTTCATAGCTTCTTTACTTCGAAGCTACCCTCTTTCAGCTCTGACCGCAGAAAGCGGACATATCATCTGCTACAACTACCGGACATATGATGTGCTAACTACAAATCCACCTAAATTGATTGACCGTGTATGCAATAGTGTGCTATAAATGACACGCCCGGCCTCTGTTCGGGGCTGATCTTTGACATTTCAGGCACTCGTGAAACACCACCCGTTATTTCGCAAAAATGGGACAAGATGGGTTAATTGATTGTACCCCAACGGTTTACCCTGTCCCATTTCCCGTCCCACTCGGGACGGAATACAGGCTTTCTAGGCCGAAATGCGGACCGTCTTATTCATTATCCACGCGGGGAGCAAAACTTAGCGCTGTTCGGAAATGAAAAACCTCAGACGCAAAACGCCTGAGGTTTACTTAAAAGATTTGGCTGGGAGACAGGGATTCGAACCCCGATAGGCAGATCCAGAGACTGCAGTCCTACCATTAGACGATCTCCCAGCGTTATTAATAATTTACGTGTCGCGGTTCGGGATTGTCAAACCACTTTGCCAATCAGCGGGGCGGTTGGCAATATAGTAGGTTATGTCCGAGGACAAAGATATTCTCAATAACCGTCAGGCTTATCACGAGTACCACATTCTCGATAAATTCGAGGCCGGGGCGGCGCTTTTGGGAACCGAGGTCAAGAGCATCATGGTTGGCCGTATCCAGCTAAAAGAGTCGTATGTCTCGATCAAGGATGGCGAGGTCTGGCTGATGGGAGCACATATCTCTCAGTATTCGCACGGGAATATCAATAATCACGAACCGCTGCGGTCCCGAAAATTGCTTCTCCACCGCAAGGAGATCGAAAAACTTGAGAAGGAAACCACGCAAAAGGGGATGACGCTCGTGGTTACGCGGATTTACTGGAAGAACGGCAGGATCAAATTCGAGGTTGGCGTTGCCAAGGGCAAGAAACTTTACGATAAACGCGAGACCGAAATGCGGAAAACCATCGAAAAAGAGACACAGGCTCAGTTGAAAGAGAAGCTTAGATAAGTTATAGATAGTAAAGCATTTTTTTTCCTATCAAGTACGACAATTATCGAGGTATTAATGAAATTCCAGGGAATAACCGGAAATTTTGCAGAGGCCGATGCGGATGCATTGGCGCTTCCGATCTTTAAGGGTGAAAAGGCTTCGAGCGGCGAGTTGAAGGAGCTGGACAAGATAACCGGCGGCCTTATCAGTTCGGTAATGAAAGCCGAGGAATTTAAAGGAGAAGCCGGCGAATCCGCACTCCTTAGGTTTACGCCTAAAGGATCGGTAAAAGCCAGCCGAATGGTACTTCTGGGAGTCGGTGATCGCGCAGACTATTCGCTCCACGCTGTGGCTCATCTGGCCGGTACGGCTGTCCGGTTTCTCAGCAAGCGAAACATAAAACGGCTTGCACTTTTACCGCGAGCCGATGGCGACGCTGTCGACATCGCACAGTTCGCCGTGCAGGGTTGTATAACCAGCCAGTTCGAACTCGACAAGTACAAGACAAAAGACAAGAATGACCGTTCTGTCACCTCCGCGGTGATCTGCATCGATAACGCCAATGCATCCAGTCTGAAAAGTGGTATTGCACGCGGGCAGGCGATCGGCGATTCAATGAATTTCACTCGCGATATGGCGAATGAGCCGCCGAATATCCTTCATCCGACCGAGATGGCCAGGCGTGCCCAGGTGATGGCAAAAGAGGTCGGCCTCAAATGCGAGATCCTCGACGAGGCCAAAATGCGAAAGATGGGGATGGGTTCGATTCTCAGCGTATCGCTGGGGTCGGAGCAGGAAGCAAAAATGATCGTTCTTCGCTACACCCCTGCGAAACCGGCTTCAAAAAAGGGTGACACGATCGCGCTTGTCGGCAAGGCAGTGACATTTGATACCGGCGGCATCTCGCTGAAGCCCGGCGAGGGCATGGACGCGATGAAATACGACATGTCGGGCGGGGCAACGGTAATGGGCACGATGCGAACGGTCGCGCTCCTTAAGCCGTCGGTCCCGGTCATTGGTGTTATCGGAGCTGTTGAGAATATGCCGGACGGCCGGGCATCGCGTCCCAGCGATGTCGTTACGGCGATGAACGGCAAGACGATCGAGATCCTGAACACCGATGCCGAAGGCCGCCTTGTGCTCGCGGATGCTGTCGCGTACGCCGAAAGTCAGGGAGCCACGAAGATCATCGATATGGCGACTCTGACCGGCGCCGTTATCATCGCACTGGGCGATCTGAATACAGGGATCATGGGCAACGATCAGACACTGATAGACGAGATCGTGTCCTGCGGTCACGAGGTTGGCGAGGGTTATTGGCAGCTTCCGGTCAGCCCGGAATACAGCAAAATGATCCGCTCCGATATCGCAGATATAAAGAATATCGGACCGCGAGGAAAGGCCGGAACGATCATGGGTGCGGTGTTTATCCAGGAATTCGTCGATAAAGCCAAATGGGCGCATCTGGATATCGCTGGCACAGCCTGGGCAGATACGGCCAAGCCTCATCAGGCGAAAGGCCCTACAGGAGTCGCGATCCGCACCCTGCTCAAATTGATAGAGAGCGCATAATTTTTCGAGAACGTCGGTCTGATAGGAGATCTCAAATGAAAAAACTCGTTTCCAATATTCTCTTTGGCAAAGATGCCAGGGTCAGCGGATTGATCGCTCTCACTATCGTTGGCCTCATTGCCTTAGGATGTAGCTGCGGCAAGGATTTCAATTTTTCAGACCTGGCTAGTAACAGCAATGCCAACAGCAATAGCCGTAATTCGAATGTTGCTTCAAATGACGACGACGATAAGAGCTCGGATGAGGTTCCTTCGGAATCGGTCGTCGAATCCCTGGTAAAGGAAACGACGTCTGAATTTTCAGAGGCTGTCGATTCAGAAGACTTCAATCAGATCCATTCGAACGCGTCGAGCGATTTTCAGAGCACCTACACTGTCGACGAGATGACCGCCGCTTTCAAATCTTACATAGAGAAGAAAAAGATAGTCGTACCGATCCTAAAGAAGGTCGCTGCCTCAGATGCCGAATTTTCGAAACCTCCGTCTATCAGGACCGAGAAGGGGCTTAACATACTCGTTGCGAACGGAAAATTTCCGACAAAACCGTACAATGTTCGGTTTGATTATGAGTACGTTTTACGCGACGGAGACTGGAAATTACTCAAACTGGTCATAAATATTCCATGATCGACTGACATCATCTTTATCATCTGCCGGGCTCGATGCCCGGCTTTTGATTTCGAAGCGAGGCAGGACTAAACTCGATCATTGGTTAGTTTGGATACTTATGAAAATTCACGAATATCAGGGCAAGGCGATCCTTAAGGAATTTGGTGTTCCCGTTCCTCGCGGCATAGTGGCCAGAACCGCCGATGAGGCCGAGGCAGCAGCGCGAGAGCTGGGAACAGAAGTCGTGGTCGTCAAGGCCCAGATCCACGCTGGAGGCCGCGGCAAGGGCGGCGGAGTGAAGCTTGCCAAGTCGCCTGAAGAAGCCCGTCAGATCGCGTCAGAGATCCTTGGAATGATGCTGGTAACCCATCAGACAGGTCCCGAGGGCCGTGAGGTCAAGACGCTTTTGATCGAAGAGGGTCTGCCCATCGATAAGGAGTTTTACCTCGGTATCACACTCGACCGCGTTACGGGACGAAACGTCTTTATGGCTTCGTCCGCAGGCGGAATGGATATTGAAAAGGTTGCCGAGGAAACGCCCGAATTGATACTCAAAGAAACCATCGACCCTGCTGTCGGCCTACGTGGATTCCAGGCACGCAAACTCGCTTTCGGACTCGATATTCCCAACGATCTGATCAATCAGGCAGCCAAGTTCATGATGTCGTTATATGACGCTTACGAGAAGATCGACGCATCACTGGTAGAGATAAATCCTTTCCTCCTCACCAAAGACAACCGCCTGATCGCGCTCGATGCGAAGGTGAACTTCGACGATAACGGTATGTTCCGCCATAAGGATTTCGAGGAACTACGTGACCTTAACGAAGAAGAACCGCTTGAGATAGAAGCTTCTAAACACGACCTCAATTACATCAAGCTCGACGGCAATATCGGCTGTATGGTGAATGGTGCCGGACTTGCCATGGCCACGATGGATATCATCAAGCTCGCCGGCGGCGAGCCGGCCAACTTCCTGGACGTCGGCGGCGGTGCTTCGCAGGAACGTGTAGAGCAGGCTTTCAAGATACTTCTGGCGGATCAAAACGTTAAAGCTGTTCTTATCAATATCTTCGGGGGGATCGTCCGCTGCGACATGGTCGCCAACGGCGTAGTGGCAGCGGCAAAGAACCTCGGCGTCTCTATCCCCATCGTTGCACGGCTCGAGGGAACAAACGTCGAAGAAGGGCGGCGTGTCTTAAGGGAATCGGATATCAATATCCTGACCGCGGAAGGTATGCAGGATGCGGCTGCCAAAGTAGTTTCAGCCGCGAATGCCCAGTTTTAGTTAACTTTGCGGTGTCGGCGCGACGTGTCAGACCAAATTGATGGCGTTTGCCACGCGTTTTTCGTAAGCCTCCCGGCAAATACGAACATCTGCAAGGAAATACGGCAGCTCTTCGAGTCGCAACGCCTGAGGGCCGTCGACAAGCGCCGAGCTTGGGTCAGGGTGAAAATCCACGAGGACCATATTTGCACCCGCAATAACGCCTTGTGCGGTAACATGCATTACGTCAAGAATATTGTCAGAGCTGCGATGCCGGCTACCGACAGAGTGCGAAGGGTCAATGCATACGGGCATACGCGTAAGGCGTTTTACGGCCGGAACATGTGCAAAATCCACCATATTTCGGTGCGGGTCACCGATATTGGTCTTCATTCCTCGAAGTGCAAAAATGACCTTTTGGTTTCCCTCACTTGCCAGATACTCTGCGGCATGAAGAGATTCGTCCAACGTAATCCCAAAACCGCGTTTTAGCAATACCGGAAAATTCTTCTGTCGGCCTGCGCTCTTGAGAAGTTCAAAGTTCTGTGTATTTCGGGTGCCGATCTGAAGCATGACGCCGGTCGGGTCCGCTGTCCTATCCAGAGCGTCGCGGATCTCAGCGATGTGCGATTCATGCGTTATTTCCATCGCGATGACCTTGATGCCGTATTTTCCCGCCAGCTCGAAGACGAATGGCAAGCAGGCGGCACCGAGGCCTTGAAACGAATACGGACTCGTCCGAGGTTTGTAAACGCCCATTCTTGTGCACACCTGGCCATTTTCCTTCAGGGCTTTCATCATCGCTTCGACATTGGCAGGAGTGTCGACAGCACATAGGCCGGCGAATACATTCAGATTATCCTGACTGAATTCGACGCCGTTGTAGGTGAATGAGCTCGAGCGATTATCGTCTTTGTGCCGTCCAAGAATTCGATATTCTTCCGAAACCCGAACGGCGTGTTCAACGCCGGGAAACGCGCGCATCTCGTCAAGAGAAAGCTCTGCGGTGTGGCCGATCAGGTACACTTCGGTCAATACCTGTTCAGCGCCCTGGACGGTGTTCACACGCATCTCGACCTTCGGAAAATTTTGCAGGTGGTCTGCGATCCGCTTGAATTCACGACTTTCAGAATTGATGTTGGGTTTGAGGATGAGGATCATTGTGCGATTCGTTCAGATTATTCCTTCTATATCTTCCGGCGCGAGTTTGAAGCTCGGATAACGGCCGAGAAAACGCACGCTAGCCGCTAATTCCCGAATGTCTGCCATAGCTCCGCGAAGGTCACTCTCGGTCGCGGGGGCCTGAAAGTCGAGATAAAAATTGAACAGGCCGGGCTCGCCCTTCACCGGTCGGCTTTCGATCTTTGTAAGATCGATATTTCGGCGGACGAATGGGCGAAGTGCATTATGCAATGCACCCGGCTCATTCTTAAGCCTGATAACTAAAGAGATCTTATCACCCACAACCGACTCAGTCTGGTCCGCAGTAAGTAATGCGAATCGTGTGAAATTTTCGCCGTGGTCCTCGATATGCTCGCGGAGGATCTTCCCGCCGTATAATTTTGCCGCCCGTCGGCCGCCGATCGCGGCCCGCGTCGGATCGCCGCTTTGTACGGCTCGCCGCACACTGCCCGCCGTATCGTCCCCGGCGACCCGCCTGATATACGGATGTCCGGAAAAGAAACGTTCACATTGACCCAAAGCCGCAGGATGCGATTCGACGGTTTGAATGCTGTCCATCGTCGCTTCCGAACACGCCACTAAAAAATGGGTTACGGGAAGTATGATCTCGGCCGCAATGCACAGATCACTGTTTGCGAGCAGGTCGTAGCACGGCTGGATCGAGCCGACGAGAGAGTTTTCGAGCGGTGAGATTATCTGGTCAGCGGCACCGGAACCGATCGCTTCATAAAGTTCGTCAAAATTGGGAAACGAAACATATCGGCAGCTTTCCCCCAGAATTGCCAGGGCCGCGGTCTCGCTAAATGAACCACGGTCGCCGAGAAATCCAACGCGAGTTTCCGCTCCCACCGAGTCCAAACTCTTGTTTTTTGATCCTCGTTCGATAGCCGTGCGATGAAATGTCTTCTGCTGCAGAAATAGTGATTCATCGATCACTCTCTGAAAGATATTCTCGATCCCCTTCGAGTCGAGGGGCCCCCGGTTTTCCGTGATCAGCCGCGAGATCACTTCGCTTTCACGCGCAGGATCGCAAAGTGAAGCTTCAGCGTCGGACTTCGCCGCTCCGACCGTTAGAGCGATCAACGCTCGTTTACTCAAAAGCCTCAATATCTCGGTGTCGATGGCGTCGATCTCGGCGCGAGGGTTTGTGACGATTTTATCAGTCATTGCTCCCACGAGTTAAAGAGTAACATGTGTTAAATGACACGATGGGGCTGGATGCTGCTACACCTTGATAAATACTTGTTTTCTATATAGAAGCCACATCAGAAGCAGCCATAGGAGGATAAAACTGATCGCGTAGAGTAGTGACGCATCGATGGGTTGGGCGATCGATAAATATATGTTATCGAAGATCCACTTTTGTAAGCTTACGGATTGGCCGTTGGCCCCGGCAACTCGATAGGCTCCGACCATGCGTGCCATGATCCCCGAGAAAACAAAAAGCGGAAGTGCATTCACACCGAAGACGACAAACGGCCACGCCCATTTCTTGTACCCCTTAATATCAATTAACCAGTAGCAGGCCGCGAGCGTCAGTAAAGCAAGGCCCGATGTCACCAGCACGTATGAACTTGTCCAGAGAGACTTATTCATCGGAAAATAGCTGTGCCAAATGTAGCCAAGGACTAGCAGCACGAGGCCGAAGAAGAACATTCCGCCAACACGTTCCAGTGAGAAGTGATTACTAACGGGCGAGGCGTTTTCGCCCGTGTCACTCGACACTTGTAACTGGTCACGACGGATGAGCCATGTCCCCGCCAGCACCCCAGACAGCGTCGTCGCGATCGCGGGGAGTGTCGACAGAATACCCTCGGGATCAAATACCTTCGCCGAGCGCCACATATGGTTCTCGGTCAGGATAGTGCGGTCAAGCCACGCGGCCAGGTTGCAGGCCTTGTCGTTAACAGTCGTGAATTCGCAGCCCGGCACGGGTATCAGCGTCATCAACGCCCAGTAACCAAGAAGCAATCCACAAGCAATTCCGAGCTGCTGCTTCCAATTCGTGTACAGATAGATAATTGAAACAACGAGATAGCAAACAGCGATCCGCTGAAGTACTCCGGGAATACGCATCGTGACGAAGTTGTACGGCACCACGTTATATCCGGAGAGATTGATCGCAGCAATACCTAAAATACTCCCCGCGATCAATGCCCCGGCAATTTTAAAGTCTCGCAATAGGAGGAAAAACAGTCCCAACGTCATTGCGAGCCAGATCAACATCTTGAGACTATCCGGTGCGTCCGTCGCCCCAAACTGAAAGAACGGGGTAACAGACATCGCCAACCCGAGGCCGAAAATGATTAGTGAACGGGAAACGATCTTCCGATAAACCTTACGAGTAACGCCTTCCGCGATCCGCTTGGATAATGCGATCGGCACGGCAACGCCAACGATGAAAAGGAAGAATGGGAAGATCCAGTCAGTCGGAGTCAGACCATGCCATTCCGCATGCTTTAGAGGACTGTAGATCGATGACCAGGTACCGGGATTGTTGACGAGCACCATCGCCGCGATAGTCATACCGCGAAAGACATCAAGTGAGATCAGGCGATGAGTTGGGGCCGGCTCTGACATTTGATCTATCTATTCTTAAAATAACTGAATGTCAGAGATACTAAGGCCACTAAAGCGACGACTGTACAAACACAACCTGCAAGCAATAACAACGGGATACTGGGGCCAATAGTAGTGGCGCCGACATATTGGAAACAAATAAACCAAGATAGAAAGAACAGATTTGCGAGCGTTGAGCTCGCAAAAAAAACCCGGCGGGAAATCTTCGTTGGAGGTTTACCAACCATTACGCTCCCGAAGTCTTGTAATATGAGCGGTGTGGTGGAGCGAATGCCACGCGTACAGTGCAAGGGCCGCCTCTAGCTTCCACTCACCGGTTTCCGGATGAATGAACTTCCGGTTGAAGTCTTCATCAGACATAGCGTTAAGAAGAGCGGCCCAGCGTGCATGGATCGTTTCGATCATTTTGAGCGAAACTTCTGCGGGGAGGCGGTTGTCAGGGAGTTCGGCCCAACGGTCTTCATAATAGGGCTTTATGGTCGGTGGCTCATGCTCAGTTAGGGCAAGTTTGAAGCGGATCAGCGAATTCGCGTGGCTATCGGCAACATGGTGAACTGTCTGTCGAACCGTCCAGCCTCCAGGTCGATATGGCGTGTCCATTTGCGTTTCGCTGAGTCCCCGAATGGCTCGATCAAGGTCCGACGGTAAATGCGTAATCGTCTGAATGTTGACCGATCTGTTGCTATACACTGCGGCGTCGAATTTGCCGATCGGAAATCTTGGATCACTCATATTTCTTAACTGACCTAACCGCCAAAATAATTCTCAAACCTAGTGAACTCTTTGAGAAAGGCAAGTTTTACCGTACCCGTAGGTCCGTTTCGCTGCTTTGCTACGATCAACTCAGCAAGGCCCTTGTTTTCCTCGGTTTCTTTGTAGTAATCCTCACGATAGATAAATGCCACAACATCTGCGTCCTGCTCGATGCTGCCTGATTCGCGAAGGTCCGACATGAGCGGTTTTGGTGGATTGCGGGCTTCCGGTGCCCGCGAAAGCTGTGAAAGGGCGACCACCGGTACATCAAGCTCCTTGGCGAGGCCTTTTAGTTCGCGTGATATCTGCGAAACCTCCTGCTGACGGTTATCGTTTCGTCGGCCGGAGCCACCACCCATGAGCTGCAGGTAATCGACTACGATCAGATCCAGCTGCTTCTGCTCGGCGGCAAGGCGCCGGCACTTCGCACGCATTTCGAGGACGGAGACGCCCGGCGTATCATCAATGAATAGCCTGGCGTCGGAAAGAGTTCCGATCGCGTTCGCCAGCCGTTCCCATTCGTTGGTCATTAAATGACCGGTACGGAAGCGGTGGGCGTTGATATGCGCCTCCGACGCTAGCATTCGGGTGACGAGCTGCTCCTTGGACATCTCGAGCGAAAAAACGGCGACCACTGCTTTCGAATAAAGTGCGGCATTTTGGGCAAGCGTCAGGCAGAGGGCCGTCTTACCCATCGAGGGTCGACCGGCCACAATAACGAGGTCGGTTCGCTGCAGCCCCGACGTCATTTCATCAAGCTCACGAAAGCCGGTCGAGAGCCCCGTGATCCCCGTTCCTTCACCCGCCGCATATCCTTTCACCCTCGCCAGAACGCGGTCAGCCACAGGAGCGATCCGCGAAAAGCTTTGTTTGGTCCGTGCTTCGGCCAGCGCAAATATCGCTTGTTCAGCATGGTCGAGTATCACCTCGGCGTCGTCTTCCTCCGCCAAAGCTTCGCTTGTTATCGCGTTACAAGTCCGAATAAGGTTGCGGACCACTGCCTTGTCCTTGACGACCTTTATATACTCCTCGACGTCCGAAAAATGCGGCAGACCGTAGGTAAGATTCGTGATGGCGGAAATCCCGCCTATCGAATCGATCGAACCTTCTTTTTTTAGCTCCTCGCCGATCAGGATCGGGTCGATCTGCGTCTGCTTTTCGAAAAGAGCGGTCATCGCCGCAAAGACACGACGGTTTAGTGGGGAATAAAAATCCTCGGGCTTCAGATGTTCAACCGCTTGGGCGACAACGGCATTATCGAGCAATATCGCCCCCAATATCACACGCTCGCTGTCCTCGCTGCTTGGCAGTGGCTTTTCTAAGTACTGATCTCTACGGTTGTCGGGAAAAACACTTGCCATTATAAAAATTGGATCGAAAACGGGTTGGGAGTGAAAGGTATTCTAGGCTGTAATTCGGCCCATGTCTAAGGTCAAATATCGAAAGTTTACAACCTCAAATAATGGTTCATTTAGCCATAGATCAGGGGCCGAACGGCATCGGCAGATAGAAATGCCTGGGAGCAGTCACCGACCGTCCCAGGCATTTTTCTTTTCGATCCTTCGAGGTTATTCTGCGCTTTGGGTAGCAGCCTCACCGGAATTTTCTTCCTCGACGGGAGCCTCTTCCGCCTGTGCAGCCGCGGGAGCGGCCTCGACCTTCGGCTCTGCATCTTTCTTACCCTTGCGCTGCGGTTTTGCTTCTTCCTCGCCGCCCTCCGCTGATACCGTAACCGGAACCGTAAGTGTCACCTCACGATGAAGCTTAACGTTTACGGTGAATTCGCCCGTTTCCTTGATCGCATCCTTCATGACGATCTTACGTCGGTCGATCTCATATCCCTTTGCGTTAAGTGCCTCGGCGATATCCATTGAGGTGACTGAACCAAAAAGCGTTCCGTGCTCGCCGGCCTTTCGTTCGAAGGTCAATGCGATCGATTCCATTTGTTCCTTCTGTGCCTCGGCGGTTGCCCTTTCGATCGCCGCTTTCTTTAGAAGTGCAGAACGCTCCTGCTCGATCTGTTTTAGGTTGCCCTTTGTTGCAAGGGTCGCAAACCCCTGAGGCAGCAGGTAATTTCGTGCGTATCCGGCTTTGACCTTGACGATCTCACCGCGGCCGCCGACTTGGTCAATGTCCTCGCGTAACAAAACAGTAGTATTTGCCATAATATTCCTTTGCGGAGACCCCGCGCGTAAGCTAGGGCGGTACATCCGACTTGAGTGATATGCCCTCGCCTACGCGCGGGCTTCTGCATTAATCCGCCACGAACGGCAGCATGGCCATCGAGCGTGCCCGTTTGATAGCTTTTGCCAGACGACGCTGATCTTTCGCGGGAATTCCCGATATGCGTCTCGGCATGATCTTCCCTCGTTCCGGCACGAACTGCCTGAGCAAGTCGACATCTTTCCAATCGAGATAATCCGGGATCATCAAACGCGAACGACGCCTCTGATACCGCCTGGGCCGGTCGCCGATCACATCTTCGCCGACGCCAAAACCGCCACGTTCGTCTAATTCTTCTAATTCGTTTTCTGCCATAACTCTCTCCTTAGTACCTCAGGCTTAAGCCTCAGCCGGTTCTTCCGTCGTCGTTTCGGGTGCGTTCCTGTAAGAGGCCCGTTTTACCTGTCTGGCCTCGCGTTTTGCCCTTACCTTGTCGGCTTTCTTACGGTCCTCGTCGACGCGAACGGTTATATACCGCATGATCATGTCATTTACCCGCATGCGTCGCTCGAGTTCCATGATCTCCTGACCCGTGCCGTTGACCTCGAAAAGCACATAATGCCCCTCATTCTTCTTTTGGATGGGATATGCGAGGTTCCTGATACCGACATCATCCATTCGGACGACCTCTCCACCTTCCTTTTCGATCAATTTTCCGACCGCCTCGTTAAGCTTTTCGATCTTATCGGCAGCGGTCTCCGGATTGATGATATACATCACTTCGTAAGTTCTGTTTGCCATTTATTACTTTCTCCTTTCGGTTTACCAACCTCACCTTCTCGAGATGAAGTAAGGATCTCAATTATATTTCGCCATCGCCGCGTCGACCCCGTCCCTCATAATGGTCTCTACTGCATCGGCGGCTTCCTCAAGCACCTTGTCAAGCGTTTCGGCGTCGCCCTTTGCGAAGTTCTCCAAAACGAATTTCGATGCATCACCCACAGGGTGTTCTGGCTGTATGCCTATCCTGACCCTGGTAAACTCTTGCGTTTTCAAACAGTCGATGATCGACCTCAAGCCGTTTTGTCCACCGTGGGTACCTCTTGGCCTTATCCTTATGGTTCCAAAAGGCAGAGCCAGGTCATCCGACACCACGACGAGCTCCTCGACCGATCGACCATCCTTCGCGATAAGGCAGTTGACCGCTTCCCCGCTCAGGTTCATATAGGTCTGCGGTTTCGCCAATTCGATCGTCTGATTGTCAAAGATTCCTCGGCCGATCAGTGACCGGCACTCGGACCGAGCAATGCGTGTCTGCATTCGCGAAGCCAGCACATCGACGAGCATGAACCCGAGGTTGTGCCGCGTCTTCGCATATTCCGGGCCCGGGTTACCGAGCCCGACTATCAGCCAATTGCTCACTTTCCGGCCAATTACTCTTCGCCGCCCTCTTCAGTCGCTGCGGGCTCTTCACCGACAACCTCAGGTGCTGCGCCTTCCTCAAGCTGCGGCTCGAGCTCGGCCTCGCTTACTATCACGATCGACGCGACGACCGTGTCAGGAGCGTCATGGATTTCGATCCCCTCGGCCACCTTAAGGTCTGAGACGTGGATCGCATGATCTGACGTAAGCTCCGAGATATCAACGTCAATCGAATCCGGTGTTTTCGCCGGCTCGCAAAGTACCTTGATCTCACGCATAGCCTGCGAGAGGACCGCCCCCTCTTCTTTCAAAGCGTCGGGCTCGCCGATCAGGTGGATCGGGACGGTCATCTCGATCTTCTCGCCCTTTGAAAAGCGGCGAAGATCGGCGTGAATTAGCCGGCCACGTACGCCGTCGATCTGGCGGTCCTGGAAGATAACGTCGTTGATCCCTTCGCCCTCGATATCAAGCGAGAAAACGGTATTGACACCGCTATCCGTCCTGATGATCGCCGCGAGGTCTTTGAGTTCCGCCACAGCCGCCAGGCTCTCCGAGCCGCCGCCATAGACTACAACCGGGACCTTACCCGCCGCACGAAGACGTCGATTAACATTCTTGCCGCCCGTTTCTCGCTTCTCAGCTTTAATTAATATTTTCTCTGCCATAATTCCTCAGTTGTCAGCGGCACTCTGCCCGCTGCTCACTGCCTACTTTCTAAATAAACAACGACGAAACACTAGTTTCGTCATGTATCGACTTGATCGCCGAAGCAAGCAGCTTGGCGACGCTCAAAACCTCGATCTTACCGCCCTCGACTAGCGGCTTGCCGTTGTCCCTGATCGGGATCGTGTTGGTCACGATCACCTTTTTCAGATACGAGCTACTGATATTCTCGACTGCTTTGCCCGAAAACACGCCATGGGTAAAGCAAGCAAATATCTCATTTGCACCCGCCTTATGCAGGGCTTCGGCGACCTTGCATATAGTGCCGCCGGTATCACACATGTCGTCGATGATAAGGCAATTCTTGCCGCTGACGTCGCCGACGATATTCATCACATCGGCTTCGTTCGGGCGCTCCCGACGTTTATCACAAAGGGCCAGGCCGGCGCCGAGCCTCTTGGCATATGCTCTTGCACGCTCAGCACCGCCCGTGTCAGGGGCAACAACGATAAGATTCTCGATCGGATTCGACCTAAAATAATCCACCACGATCGGTGCTGCGTATAGGTGATCTACCGGAATATCAAAGAACCCCTGTATCTGCGAAGCATGCAGATCGACGGTCAATACCCGCTTCGCCCCAGCCGTCGTGATGAGATGTGCCACCAATTTCGCGGCGATCGGCACACGCGGCCGATCTTTCTTATCGGATCTTGCGTAGCCGAAATACGGGATCACCGCCGTCACTCTTTCTGCTGACGCCCTGACGAAGGTGTCGATCATTATCAACAACTCCATCAGGTTCTGATCACTTGGCGGGCACGTTGGCTGGACGATAAATACATCCGAGCCGCGGACATTCTCTCCTATCTGAAAGTTGAATTCGCCATCGGAAAAGCTGTCCGTGGTCGCCTTTCCCAACTCGCAATTAAGATCGCGGCATATCTCTTCGGCCAACTCGCGATGGGCGTTCCCCGAAAAAACCTTGATCGTTCCCGTAACCGACATAATCTAGTTAAAGCCACTATAAACAAAAAACGGACAACCTCGATAGATCGTCCGTTCCGATTCATAATTGGCTGGGGCGGGAGGACTCGAACCTACGAATGCCGGATCCAAAGACCGGTGCCTTACCACTTGGCTACGCCCCAATGCGAATATGTTTTCGACGCGGAAACAACCTACGCACCTGAAAGGTGCAGTAATTCGCGGTACTTCGCCCGCGACACGGTTGATACAGCAAACTTTCGCCAGGTCGACTCCAGGTCGAGGGCTTTTTCAGCAGTTTGCCGTGTCTCTGTTTTGTCAAAGATTGCGAAGACCGAAGCCCCGCTGCCGCTCATGGCGGCATTAACTGCACCGAGTTCGAGCAATCTTTCCTTTACTCGTTTCACCTCGGGATACGAGCTAAACACGCTCGCTTCAAAGTCGTTCACCAGTCTCGAACGGCGTAGATCAAGCGATTCCGCCTCCGAACGGCAAACTCGAAGAATATGATCTGGGGGCGTATTTGTCAAGCTGGGAGCGTGGATCGATGCGAACGCATCCGCCGTCGACACCGAGACATCCGGCGTTACGATCATCATGTAATCGATCGAAAAATCTTCCAGCGGCTCGATCACTTCCCCGCGGCCAGTACCATTTGCAGTTCCCCCATATAAGAAAAACGGCACATCAGAACCGATCGCAGACGCGATCTCCTGAAGATCAGGGACATTAACGTCCATTTTCCAGAGCCGCGCGAGCCCCATCAGGGCGACTGCCGCGTTAGATGAGCCGCCTCCCAGCCCGCCCGGCGATGGAATTCGTTTTTCCAGATGCAGAGCCGCCCCTTTTTTGACGCCATACGGCGTCTGCATCTTCCTGGCGGCCCTTAGGATCAGATTGTCCTCACCCGTCGTGACCCTCGCATCATCGCAGGTCAGGGTTAATTCATCCGATTCGGCAAACGAGATCGAATCACACAACGAAACCGTCTGAAGAACCGTGCAGATCTCATGAAAACCATCTTCACGCCTGCCCCGAACGCGCAGCGTCCAGTTGATCTTAGCGAATGAGGGCAGCGTAAATGGCGATGTCACCGTTTCAGCATAAAGAAAGACAAAGGGCTGGGCAATGAGAAAGCCAGGCATTCACTTTTTCGAGTTTCGGAACCATATGCGCTCAAAGTAGTGTAAGGAAAGTGAATTCGACACTGAAAAAACTTTTTAGCGTAGAATTCAGTTGGAAACGGGTCCTAAGATCCTCGCTTCTGATACCCTTAGCTGTCTACTTTGGGATTTTTATGCTCGCGTGGCTTTTTCCCGACAGATTGATCTTTCGACCGCCCTTTTCATCGTATACGACCGACTCGGACATTCTGAAGCTGCGCACGGCGGACGGTGAAACTATCGCCGCCAAATTCCACGAGAACCATAGGTCTGACTTCACAATTCTGTTCAGCCACGGAAATGCTGAAGATATCGGACATATCGATCCGTTCGTAAAGCAAGTGCGCGACAGCGGCTTCGCCGTTTTCACATTCGACTATCGAGGATATGGCTTGAGCGAAGGCTCGCCATCAGAAAATAAGGCCTACAAAGACATTGACGCTGCCTACGACTACCTCGTTAGCGATCTAAATATTCCTGCCGAACGAATCATCTTACACGGGCGTTCACTCGGAGGGGGCGTTGCAGTGGACCTCGCCGCCCGCAAGCCGATTGGTGGATTGATCATCGAAAGCTCTTTCACATCTGCTGGCCGGGTTCTGACGGGTTTTCGAATATTCCCTTTCGACAAGTTCGACAATCTCGCCAAAATCGGGGCGGTCACATGCCCCGTCCTGTTTATCCACGGAAAAATGGATAATACAATTTCCTTTCGTCATGGCGAAAAACTCTTCGCGGCCGCAAAGGGCCCGAAAGCCTCACTGTGGATAGACAATGCCGGCCATAATGATCTGTTCGCCAAATCACGCCAGAAATACCTCGAGGCTATCAAAGACTTTTCCGACACTCTCCAATAAACAAAAAAGCGGACCTCCACATTTGTGAAGATCCGCTAAAGACTGGTTAATTTCGTCTATTTTCGGAGGAAGACCTGGGTAAAGTAATACGAGCCGTCATCCGCTACAGCCACGCCGACGGCTGACTCCTGCCACTCGCTGTTTAGCAGATTGTGGCGATGCGATTGCGAGTTGAGCCAATTGTCGACTGCCTTTTCGACGGGGTCCTTGTAGCCGCGGTTGTAGGCGATATTCTCGCCGATCGCCCGCCATCTGCCGACCTGCATTTGGTCAGCGCGGTCGCTGACAAGCTTCCTATCCATTCCGCGGTGGCCAAAGAATTTGAATTCCGCCATGTTTTGCGAATGGGTACGGGCAACAGCGGCGACCTGCTCATTCCATACAAGTGTCTGCAGGCCATTTTCCTGTCGTCTCTGGTTTAGCAGCTCAAAAGCTACACGCTCCAATTCCTTTGTGTTCACGATCACGGATGAAGCGACGGCCGCTTCTCGGGTTTCATCCATGAGTCGCGGCCGGTCAAAATCACTGATGTCGTGGCCAGAGCCGACTCTTACAGTTTTGCTGGCCTGAAGTCCCTGGGCGTTGGAGAATCCGGCACATACCGCAAAGACGGCAAGGAAAAGGAAAAGTTTTCTGTGCATTAATACCTCACTTCGGCAGCCGGACGATCTTCTTTATCAGAAGATTCCTGACTTTGCGCCTGCCCTTTTCAAGGACAGTTGCCTTTTCGGATAAGGTTCCAACGTAGATGTTGGCGAAAGAGCCGGACGTGGCTCGCTCTATTTCAATAAACAGCGAATCTTAATACTCTTCCTATATTTTTTTGCCCACCATGAAGCGGCGGCGGGACCGGGCCAAAGATCCTCCATTCTGCGTCCGATAAGTCACATTTTGTGCCATTTGTGACATCGCTGCCAAATTAGTCAATGTGTGCCAAGTTGTGCATTCTACGCCATCTGGTGTTTTATCTCGGTACAATATTAATTACAGTAGTCATGGGAAAGCTCGTGGTTCGCTCAGAGATTCGGGTGCATATTTCCCGAGAATGAAATGAAGTCAAGATTCTCCTTAATACTCTTTATCGTACTTACCTTGACCGGAGGGCCGCAGATGGCGCTGGCCCAATCTCCAAAAACGAGCGGCCAAACACCGTCAGCGGACGAGATACTGGTTGCCATAGCCAGTCATTGCAAGCTATCTCCCGTTGCCGACAAGGTATTGATCGCCGGGCAAGTCAGAAACTCGGCTCTGATCCACAGGTCGAAGTTCTCACTTACATGGGCAATAGCAGTGGTGGGCGGCATTACTGCAGAAGGACGGTCGTCGATCTATCTGCTTCGACTGGCCCGTGGGCCCAGAAGCGTTACGGAGATCGATCTTGGACAGATCAGGACCGGACAGATTGACGATGTTTCACTGCATGATGGCGACGTTGTTTTTGTCCCACATATTACCGGAGAGATCCCAAGATCCGGCTCGCAGCAGCCATCGGTATGTGCGAAGGTCCCGACGCAAAGACCTTTGTATTTTGTTGACTCTCCTATCACACCGCGTCGATCAAACCACGATCAGCTCCGGGTAGTTGTTAGTAGCCTATGACTTCCTCAACCATAAAGGACGAATTCAAAGACCCTATTTGCGGGATGACCGTAACGGCTGAAACGGCGGCAGCCACCCACGAGCACGACGGGACACGCTACCACTTTTGCTCCCTGGGATGTCGTGATAAGTTCGTGTCCCAAAACCGGCCCGCCCCCGGCGCCCCGTCGGGAATGGTCCAGTTGGGACGGCGAAAGACCGAGGATGTTATGTTCATGGATCCGGTCTGTCACATGTCGGTTTCCCCTGAGACAGCAGCGGCTAACTACGAATACGCGGGCACCAAATACTACTTCTGCAATACAAGTTGTCGCGACCGATTTGCCGCCGACCCTGAACAGTTCTTGTCAGAACCGGGAGCGGTAGCGACCGGCCTCCCGTCAGTGACCGAAGCAGTTACGACAAGGGATGCCGAAAACGAATCTCATATCGACCCGATCTGCGGAATGACCGTCGACCCTTCGACTGCGTTCGGAAGTCACGCATACAAAGGCGAGACCTACTATTTCTGCTCCAAAGGATGTGGGACGAACTTCAAGGCCGACCCCGAAAAATATCTCAACCCGGGTCAGAAAGGAGATCAACCGCTCAACGTTGAATACACATGTCCCATGCATCCCGATATCATCCAGATCGGTCCCGGAAGCTGTCCGATCTGCGGAATGGCGCTCGAACCGAAAGAAATTACGCTCGATGATGTCACGGATCCTGAGTACATAGATATGAAACGACGGCTCTCGATTTCGGCGATCCTGACGCTGCCGGTTTTTGTGCTGGCGATGTCTGAGATGTTCATCGCTCCGGACTCGCTTTTCCCGGCCTGGCCGCACGGGCGGGCTGCGACGATCTCCCTATGGATCCAGTTTGTACTTGCGACGCCCGTAGTCTGGTGGGGCGGCTGGCCATTTTTCGTGCGGGCAGTCGCCTCAGTGAGGAACATGAGCCCCAACATGTTCACGCTGATCGCGATCGGTACCGGAGCGGCCTTCCTTTACAGCCTTGCCGCCTTGTTCATGCCTCAGGTTTTCCCTGCGACAATGCGCGACGCTCACAGCGGCATCGTTCCGGGATACTTCGAAGCGGCGGCGGTCATAACGACGCTCGTATTGTTGGGACAGGTCCTCGAACTCCGTGCCAGGTCCCAAACTTCTTCAGCGATCAAAGAATTGCTCCGCCTGGCACCTGAGACAGCAACGGTGATCCGCGATGACGGTTCGGAAGAGGTTGTCGACCTGAGACACATCACCGCCGGCCAGACGCTCCGCGTCAAAGCAAATGAAAAAGTTCCGACCGACGGCGAGATATTGGACGGTGAGACGTCGATCGACGAATCGATGGTCACCGGCGAATCGATGCCGGTCGAAAAGGGCCCCGCCGCAAAGGTGATAGGCGGGACGATCAACGGCAATCGCTCATTTACGATGCGTGCCGAAAAGGTGGGCAGCGATACGCTGCTTGCACAGATCGTCCGCATGGTCGGCGAGGCTCAGCGGAGCCGCGCCCCTATCCAGCGTCTTGCCGACGTCGTCTCAGCTTATTTTGTTCCGACCGTGATCGTGGTCGCAATTCTGGCTTTCGCTGTTTGGCTCGCGTTTGGCAGCTTGGCTTATGCGATTGTCGCAGCAGTTTCAGTCCTTATCATCGCCTGCCCGTGTGCTCTCGGACTTGCGACACCGATGTCCATCATGGTCGGCACCGGCCACGGAGCAAAGAACGGCGTCCTGATCAAGAAGGCCGAAGCACTTGAGACACTCGAAAAGATCGACGCGATCATCGTCGACAAAACCGGAACACTCACCGAAGGCAAACCTCGCGTACAGAGCATCGTCGCCAATGTTTTGTCCCCAACGGGGACTAATATTAAAGCCCAGGGTAAGGCCGAGGGCCGCAACCCTGGGTCAGAAATGCATACATTTCCGCTCCCTGAAGGGGAGCAACATCCTACTGAGAATCACGTCCTTCAGTTGGCCGCCTCCCTCGAACGACTCAGCGAGCATCCGCTAGCCTACGCGATCGTCGACGAAGCGGCGTCTCAAAGCCTCATTCTCAAGGAAGTGAAAAATTTTGAGTCGACGACCGGAGTAGGCGTCTCAGGTGAAGTCGACGGCCACCAGGTAATGGTCGGAAGCCCAAAAGTATTAGACGGTGTCACCACCGAAACACTGTCAACTCGAGCCGCCGAACTGAGACGACTTGGTCAAACCGTGATGTTCGTAACTATCGACGGTGAACCGGCAGGCATCATCGGTGTCGCTGACGCTATCAAACCGAGCGCAAAAGCCGCGATCGACGAACTTCACCGCCATGGCATCAAGGTCATAATGATGACCGGCGATAATGAGACGACGGCGAAAGCGGTAGCTGAGCAACTCGGGATCGATCAGGTATTCGCAGAGGTCATGCCGGAGGACAAAGCCGAAAAGGTGAGACAACTGCAATCACAAGGCATGATCGTCGCTATGGCAGGTGACGGAGTTAATGATGCACCCGCCCTGGCGCAGGCGGACGTGGGGATCGCGTTCGCGAGCGGCACCGACGTCGCTATCGAATCCGCCGATATCACGCTGCTCCGGCCCGATCTGACCGGAATTCTAAAAGCTCGAAATCTCAGCCGGGCCACGATGAAGAACATCCGTCAAAACCTTTTCTTCGCGTTTATTTACAATTTGGTCGGTGTCCCAATTGCCGCCGGGGTTCTGTTCCCCTTCTTCGGCATCTTGCTTTCGCCAATGATCGCAAGCGCGGCGATGACGTTTAGTTCCGTCTCAGTGATCCTGAACGCCCTGCGGCTTCGAAACGCTAAACTTTAGCCACGAATTCCCCAAATGACTCGAATAAGAAAGTTTTTCAGTTGTGTCATTCGTGGTTTGATGGATTAAGTCAGCGGCCTTGAGATCGCATGACCTGTCCATCTCGCGATTTCGAAATGCGGTGGATCTAGCAGGAGCACGAATGGAGAGACTTATTTGTGTAATCCGTGCCATTCGTGGCTAAATTCTTTTATGGCCAAAATAGCATTAGCAATTCACGGTGGGGCCGGAACGATCCTGAGATCATTGATGACGCCGGAGCTTGAGGCCGAGTATCGCAGTGGGCTGAGATCCGCGTTAGAGGGCGGCTGGCCGATACTTGAGGGCGGCGGCAGTGCACTTGATGCAGTTGAGACGGCCGTGTGTATGCTTGAGGATTTCGCGTTGTTTAATGCCGGCCGCGGTTCGGTATTTACTCACGAGGGCAAGAATGAGCTTGATGCGTCGGTCATGGACGGCCATAGGATGGATGCGGGAGCGGTTGCGTTTGTCAGGAACGTGCGTAACCCGATCAAGCTGGCCCGCCTCGTTATGGAGCAGACCGACCACGTTCTGCTGGCCGGTGCAGGTGCCAATCAGTTTGCCATACAGGCTGGCGTAGAGCTGGAAGATGACGCTTACTTCTATACCCAGCACCGGTATGAACAGCTGCGTAAGGCGCGCGAAGAGGGCGTCGTGCAGCTCGATCACACAGTCGACGAGCCGGAATTGATCATCGACGAACTGGCCGCGGCTCCTTCTTCGAAAAAACCCATCGGCACCGTGGGAGCCGTGGCTTGCGACCAAAATGGGTATCTTGCGTCGGGCACCTCGACCGGCGGCATGACCAATAAGCAGTTCGGCCGCATCGGCGATACGCCCCTTATTGGCTCCGGGACATATGCCAATAATATATGCGCTGTTTCGTGCACGGGCCACGGCGAGTATTTTATGCTCGGTGTGACCGCCTACGACGTTGCGGCCAGGATGAAATACTCGGGAATGTCACTTGAAGACGCTGCCCAAGCATCAGTCGATTACCTGGCATCGATAAAAGGCGAGGGGGGGCTTATCGCTGTCGATGCCGCGGGCAACGTCGCGATGCCGTTCAATTCCGAGGGAATGTATCGCGGATCAATGACCGAAGGCGGCAAGATCGATATTGGGATCTACGGAGATCGACTGATCTAAGCTTCTTCCGCGGCCTTTTTAGCGTTGAAAATGTCCCTGTATTCCTGAACATACCTGATGTCATCCGGGACCTTGTCGGCAAGTGTGACCACCAGCTCCCCTTTTCGCCCATTTTTGATCGCATGATGTATTGCTTCGCGGCCTCCTGGCATAACGCGGACCTGCGGGGAATTAGAGCTCTGGGCGATCCCTTCCTGAAGCAAACCGTGCAGTTCGTCAGGGGTTCGGCCGCGAAGATAATTACCTGTCCTGATCACTACCCGGTCGAATGCATCACCCGCGATCTTGCCGAATTCCCGTATGTCATCGTCGCGACGGTCGCCAGTTCCATTCAGGACCACGGTCCGGTGTTTATTCGGAAGTTTCGAGATGAAGTTCACAAGTCCTGTCAGGCCGGCCGGATTGTGAGCATAGTCCATCAACACCGTAACATCGCCGATCTCAACGAAATTAAGCCGCCCGGGCGTCTGGGCAGTGCCGGCATTGAACGTAGTCAGTCCGGACCTAAGGTCTTCGAGAGAAACCCCGTGGATAAAGCAGGAGAGGGTCGCCGCGAGTACGTTCTGGATCATAAATTCGGCACGGCCGCCATATGTGAGGGGGATATTCAGCACTTTTTCGATCCGCACCTTCCATTTGCCTTTTAGGATCGTCACGTAACCGTTTTCATATATGCATGAGATCCGGCCCCGACGCGCCTGCCGATCAATGTTTTTATTATTCTCATCCATTGAGAACAACACGATATGCCCATCCGTAAGGTCCTTCATTTTGTAGACCAGCTCGTCCTCGGCGTTCAGTACGGCATATCCTTTTTTGGACACCGCCCGCGCAACAACCGATTTCACGCGAGCCAGGTCTTCGAGCGTGTTCACATCCTTAAGGCCAAGGTGATCAGCCGCAACATTCAGCACCACGCCGATATCACAGTGGTCAAATCCGAGCCCGGACCTGATGATGCCTCCGCGAGCTGTTTCCAGTACGGCCACCTCGACGGTCGGATCTTTCAGCACGAGCTGCGCGGACACAGGGCCGGTGTTGTCTCCCTGGACGATCTGCTGGTTACCAATGTATGTACCGTCAGTAGTCGTGAACCCAACGGTTTTTCCGCAGTTCTTGAGAATATGAGCTATCAAACGTGTGGTGGTCGTCTTGCCGTTTGTGCCAGTGATCGCAATTATCGGTATCCGCGAAGGCGTGCCGGGCGGATACAGCATGTCTATAACGTGTTCGGCTACATTCCGGCCGATTCCCTCGCTTGGGGAAAGATGCATCCGAAAACCCGGCGCTGCGTTGACTTCGATTATCCCACCGCCGTTCTCACTAAGAGGCTCGCTAACATTTGGAGCGATGACGTCAACGCCCGCAACGTCAAGGCCGATGATCCGGGCGATGCGTTCAAACAGAAAAACGTTCTCAGGATGCACTTCGTCAGTAACATCTATAGCTGTTCCGCCGGTGGATATATTCGCGGTCGTCTTCAAGTGCAATTCTTCATCCGCCGGCAGAATAGAGTCGATATCGTACCCGGCCTTACGTATGCACCTCATCGTCTGGCCATCGACGTCTATCTGGGTCAGCACATTCTCGTGTCCATAACCTCGTCTGGGATCGTCGTTGGTCTCGTCGATCAGTTCCTGAATAGTGTTCTTCCCATTGCCGATAACGCGAGCGGGAATTCGCTTTGCAACCGCTATAAGGCGGTTATTGACAACGAGCGCCCGGTAGTCATCACCCACCAACTGCTTTTCTACGATGATTCGCCGAGAATATTCCTTAGCCTTGTCAAAGGCGGAGGCGGCGTCATCCATGGACCTGATACCGACCGTCGCACCCTTACCGTGATTTCCGTCAAGAGGTTTGATCACTACGGGAAAGCCGACTTTTCTGACTACGTCATCCAGTTCTTCAACTTCGCGGATGGTGTAGCCCATCGGCACCGGCACTCCCATTTCTCCCAACAGGCCTTTGGTGGCGTGTTTATTCGCCGCGATATCGACAGCGATCATGTTGGTGTTTGCCGTCGTCGTCGCTTGAATACGCTTCTGGTAAATACCGTATCCGAGTTGAACCAGCGATTGATCGTTGAGGCGAATGTAAGGAATTTCGCGCCCTTCAGCCTCTTCGACCAACGACCCCGTCGAAGGGCCAAACCGTACACGTTCACGGATCTCCCGCATTTCCTGGATCTCATCTGCGAGATCCTGTTTGACCTCAGAAAGTTCCCGGCCCTCGGCTATGTCAAGAAACAGCCGTACCGCCGCACGTCCAACATATCTGCCGACTTCCTCTTCGCAATAACTGTAAACCACATTATAGATGCCTTTTTCATCGGTTTCGCGTGTACGGCCGTAGCCTGTGTCCATGCCCGCGAGGGTCTGCAGTTCCAGGGCAAAATGTTCAATGGCATGCCCGGCCCAAGTCCCTTCCTCGACCCGCCGGATGAATCCGCCTTCTTCCTGATAACTGCAGCCGTGCGAGGAAATCGATGGCATCACCTCTTTCATCCGGTCCAGAAAGCCCTCGATCTTATTAGTAGGCCGCTCCTCATAGTCGCCAATATCCAGACGCATTATGATCAGCTTTTTCCAGTAACCACTCCAGTAATTGGGCCCGCGAAGGGTGCGTGTTTCGAGGATGTTCATAGTTGGTTTCGGTATGCTGTCAAAACTGTAACCTCAAGGGCATCTAGGGTTTGTAACCTGCCTTGCAAAGTGCGGCAATTATCCGAGGTCAGGTAACAAGAATTCCATGGGAGGCTGAAGGGGATGCCGTTCACGATAATCGTAGATAAGGCCATCGCGTAAAACATGAAGCTGGACACCACAAACGCTAAACGCTTCATGATCAGCGACTTCTGCGATCTCATTGAATGTAATTTGCGAACCATCTACGATAGTTGTGGAGCCTTGCCCGAAGACCTCAAGTATTCCCTTACCATCCAAAATTATGGCTGTATTCTCATCAATTCCGATCCCGAGATTATACGGATTATACGACACGGCTGTGATCAGCCGGCTGATACGGCCGCGCTCGGTAAAATGCTGATCGATTATTATATTCTTAAGAAATCCCAGCCCGGGGCTCAGACTGACGCTGTTGCGATGGGGATGCGAGGTGGACTCGCCGCGGACGATCATCGAAGTACTCATTCCGGCCGCCCCGGCGCTGGTTCCGGCGAGCACAATGTTAGTATCGCGGACCATTCTTCTCAAAGAATCCGCGAATTTCGTACCGCCGAGCAGCGAAACGAGCCGCATCTGGTCGCCCCCGGTCATAAAGACGCCTGTAACACCTTCCAACAGCCTCTCGAAGTCAGCCTGGACCACATCCTGCCGAGATGTTGCCCTCAAAACCCTGGGATTTGCAACCCCGAGGTTCCTAAAGGCCTGTGTATAGACGTCTGCAGCGAATTCCGGAAAATCCGATGCAACGGGAACTATGAGGACCTCAGCGTTCTCGTCGCCCGCAAGTTGAAGAAATTTCTTGAGGATCCGCCGTTCGTTATACTTATCTTCCGCTCCTCCGATCACGAGCAGGTGCCCGCCGATGATCTCCCGGTCATGAGATTGGTTCATTTTATGTATTGTTACCGAAACCTGTTTACGCTGACTCGTCAGCTGCGATCTTTTTCGCCGCGTGTATCTCTTGCAAGCTTCTTACCGTAACGCCATGTTCACTCATCTTCGATCCGATCGCTTCGATAAGCGCTTCGGCCCCGGTGATCGTGGTCACGCAAGGAACGTTGTAATGAAGAGCCGCCTTTCGGATCGCTTTTTCGTCATAAAAAGACGTCTTACCCAAGGGTGTATTGATGATCAATGCGATCTCGCCCTGCATTATCAGGTCAGCAATATTGGGCCGGCCTTCATTAACCTTGAAAACGGTTTCGCACTCCAAACCCACCTCACGCAGCCTGTTCGCCGTACCATACGTGGCAACAAGTTCGAATCCCAGTTTATCAAGACGGCGTGCAAGCAAAACAGCTTGTCCTTTCCCTGTATTATTAACCGAAATAAATGCTCGGCCCTTCAACGGCAGCTTGAGTCCAGCTCCTTCCATTGCTTTGCCATATGCCTCCCCAAAAGTCGCTCCTACGCCCATCACTTCGCCGGTCGAGTGCATTTCGGGACCGAGGATCGGGTCGACGCCAGCGAATTTCTTGAAAGGAAACACAGGGGATTTGACGAAGATCTGTGGAACGGGCAGAACACTCGGGAGGTTGAAGTCCGCCAGAGTCCGTTCTCCTGCCATCACAAGCGAAGCTACTTTAGCAATGGGCACACCGGTAGCTTTTGCAACAAAAGGCACCGTACGAGAGGCCCTCGGGTTTACTTCGAGGACGTATACACGGTCATCCTGGATGGCGAATTGGATATTCATCAACCCCTTGACCGAAAGGGCGCGGGCAAGAAGTCGCGTGTAATGCTCGATAGTTTCCAGATGCTCCGCAGCGACCTTCTGCGCCGGCAGAACGCTCGAAGAATCTCCAGAGTGGATCCCGGCCTCCTCGATGTGTTCCTGAATACCGGCGATCACTACGGTTGTTTCGTCAGCAAGGGCATCGACATCGATTTCGGCCGCCCGCTCCAGGAATTTATCGATCAGGATAGGTTTCTCTGGCGAAGCGTCCACCGCCGAACGCATATATTCGTCGAGCGATTGATCATCGTAAACAATCGCCATCGCCCGGCCGCCGAGTACAAAACTCGGCCGCACGACAATCGGGTAACCTATTTTATTTGCAACGTCTTTGGCTTCATCTGCTGAAGTGACAGTTGAGTTTTCCGGACATGGTATTTTCAGTTGCGCTAGTAACGCCCCGAACCGTTTTCGGTCCTCCGCAAGATCTATCGAATCGGGCGACGTACCGATGATCGGCACGCCTGCAGCGTTCAATCTATCCGCGAGATTCAAGGGAGTCTGGCCCCCGAACTGGACGATAACGCCATCCGGATTCTCGACGTCGACGATGTTCATGACATCTTCGTAGGTTAGCGGCTCAAAATAGAGCCTGTCGGAAGTGTCATAATCTGTCGAAACCGTTTCCGGGTTGCAATTGACCATTATGGTTTCGAGACCAGCATCTCTTAAGGCGAAACTCGCATGACAACAACAATAGTCAAACTCAATTCCCTGGCCGATCCGGTTGGGGCCGGACCCAAGGATCATTATCTTTTTCCGGCTTCCCGGGTTCGCTTCGCATTCTTCTTCATAGGTCGAATACAGATAAGGAGTAAAAGATTCAAATTCGGCCCCACAAGTGTCGACACGCTTATAAACTGGTGTGATACCGAGGCTCTTTCGATGCTCACGCACTTCCTCCTCGTCGGATCCTGTCAGGTATTGCAGCCGCCTATCGGACAACCCGAATTCTTTCGCTTTTCGCAAAGTTTCGGCCGGTATTTCAAGGAGTGTCTGAGAATCGATCTCGGCTTGCAATTCCATCACCTGGGCAAGCTGGTCGAGAAACCATGGGTCTATGCCGGACAGGCGGTGGATCTCACCTATGGAGTAATCATTTTGCAATGCGTAGGTAATGTACGAGAACCTCTGTGAGTTTGGCCGGGCAAGTTTTCGCTGTAGCTCTGCGTCTGATATATCGTGTAATCGTAGAGGTTTAACTGCTTCCAATGAACGTAAGCCCTTAAATAGTGATTCTTTAAAAGTCCGGCCTATCGCCATGACCTCGCCTACGGATTTCATCTGCGTACCGAGCACATCCTCGGCTCCGGGAAACTTCTCGAAGGCCCACTTTGGGATCTTAGTGACCACATAGTCGATAGTGGGTTCAAACGAGGCAGGCGTCTTCTTTGTAATGTCGTTTGGTATCTCATCGAGCGTATACCCGACGGCAAGCTTGGCCGCGATCTTGGCGATCGGAAAGCCTGTAGCTTTCGAGGCCAGTGCACTGGAACGGGACACGCGGGGATTCATTTCGATGATCCGCACGTCACCATTTTGGGGATTTATAGCGAACTGTATATTCGAACCACCTGTTTCGACCCCTACCTTACGGATACAGGCCTTAGACATATCCCGGAGGTTTTGATATTCCCGGTCCGTTAATGTTTGAGCGGGTGCAACGGTTATCGAATCCCCCGTGTGAACGCCCATAGGATCGAAATTTTCGATGGAACAGATGATCACTACGTTATCGTTAAGATCGCGCATGACCTCGAGTTCATATTCTTTCCAGCCAAGGATCGACTCTTCGATCAGAACCTGAGAAACAGGCGATGCCGCAAGCCCATTCCTCGCGATCTCTTCAAATTCATCCGGATTGAATGCAGTTCCTCCGCCCGTGCCGCCCAGCGTGTAAGACGGGCGAACGATAGCGGGATATCCGATCTCGGAAACGATCTTTTCGGCCTCTTCCCAATTGTGGGCAAAACCACCTCGCGGGCTCTGTATCCCGATATCGTCCATGGCGGCCTTGAACAATTCGCGGTCTTCTCCAACGCGGATCGCATCGATATTCGCCCCGATCAGCTTTACGCCGTATTGGTCGAGGACTCCCTTTTCGAAAAGCTCAACCGAAAGATTGAGCCCAGTCTGTCCGCCTACTGTTGGAAGAAGTGCATCGGGACGCTCTTTCTCTATGATGGCGGTGACTGATTCGAGCGTGAGGGGTTCTACGTAAGTCCGGTCAGCGATCTCTGGATCGGTCATGATCGTTGCCGGATTCGAGTTTACGAGGACGACAGCGTAGCCTTCTTGTTTTAATGCCCGGCAAGCCTGTGTTCCAGAATAATCAAACTCGCAGGCCTGGCCGATCACTATGGGGCCCGAACCAATGATCAGGATCTTTTTTATGTCGTCACGTCTTGGCATCTATTCAAACGACCGATTATACAAAATAAAAGCACGGCCTATCGAACCGCGCCTCCCTGAAAGATGACCTCTACCAAAATTTTGAACTCAAAATCCGAAATGAGCGCTGCCGCTGGCCTAATTTGAGTTCACAAAACCTGCCAAGATCGGTTCGGGAATCAGTTCGATGCCGAATTTTGCGAATACGGCATCCTGAATCCGTGCTTTCAGCTCCATAACCTCAGCCGCTGTCCCTCCTCTTCGGTTTATTATTGCCAATGTATGATTCTCTGAAAGACCCACATTCCCCATGACAAAGCCTTTATAGAACCCAGCATTCTCGATCAACCAAGCGGCCGGGATCTTCACCTTATCACCGACCGCGAACGATGGTATCTGACCAAATGTACCTCGCAAATTATCAAAGACAGGCCAATCGACGACCGGGTTCTTGAAGAAAGAACCGGCACTGCGCGAGTTTGGATCCGACGGATCGATGACCATAGATTTCGCCCGCCGGATCGTCAAAACAGCATCGCGGACTTCGGATAATGCTGGGGTCCGTCCATCAAAAAACTCAGCAAGATCTTTATACACAATTTTCGGCTCGCTACCCTCTTGTAATGAATAGGTAACGTTCAAAACGATATAGCGGCACCTATGAATGGTATTGAAAATACTTGAACGGTATGAGAAATCGCATTGAGCGGTGTTCAATTCAACCATCTGCCCGCTCATTCGATCGATGCATGTTACCGCCACGATCGAATCAGAAACTTCCTGCCCGTAGGCTCCGACGTTCTGGATCGGTGTGCCGCCGACGGAGCCGGGGATCCCGCTGAGGCACTCCAAACCGGCAAGGCCTCGTCGGATACACTCGTGTACTAGATGATCCCAGTCAACGCCTGCCCCCGCCGCTACACGCGTTCTTCGATCGGGCGCTTCCATAAACTCCAAGCCTCCAAGCCCGATTCTGACGATTAGGCCGTCCACGCCATCGTCTGAGATAAGGATATTGCTTCCGCCACCGAGGATGAAAACATCAATATCTTTCGAAGCCGCAAATTCCAGAGCCGCGAGGACATCGTCAAGGGACTCAGCGTCGGCGAAGAATCGGGCCGGCCCGCCGATCCCAAGGGTGGTCAGCGGGCCGAGGGGAACGTTTTCTCGGATCTTGTCCATTTACAGAAAGGGATCCGCTTAAATCAATAAGTGGATCCCCAGGAAGCACAAGTGTTGTTATTCTTTACAACTTACAACCGGGCTATTTTCGCCTTGGCATCTAATCGGGCCGCTGCATTTGCGTCTAGGGGTTTTAGGCGGTCGATCACCTTTTTAACCTCTTTCCCATTCTTTCTGGCGATCAACGCTTCGCCCAGACCCGTCAGGGCCGCCGTGTAATTCGGCTCACGATCTACTGCTTCGCGAAACGCCTTTTCGGAATTCTCAAAATCGTTATTCTTATAATAGGCGACGCCAAGCTGGTATCGAAGGAAACTCTCCTTGGGCCGTTTGTCGATCAACTTCTTGAGCGCGTTGATAGCACCAGCCTGGTCTCCCATGTCGATCAAAACCGCGGCCAGGTTCTGCAAAGCGTACTCAGCGACTTCCGGTTTGCCGCTCAAGCCTTTTTCCAGGGCGGCTTTGGCGAGGGCCAAATTCGGCATGGCCACAGCCAAATTCCTCATTTCCGCCTGCGGGTGAGCAACGCGAAAATAAGCCCATCCGAGATTTATGTGATCGACAGGATCGTTAGTAAGATCAGCCGCTGCCTGGAGGGCCTTTATCGCCGACGGCCATCGGCAGGCCGGGCCGGACCGGGCAGTATCGATGTCACATTGTCTGCCGATCGAGAAGCCGATCTTACTGTGAAAGTCGGCCAACCGCGCCTTGCTGTGTTGGGGATCTCGCGTCATGAAAAATATAGCGAGATTATACGTGCCGGCGGCATCGTTGAACGAGCCGGCTTCCCGCTGGGCATCGGCAAGGTCCGCGTAGAGTTCCCAATTATCATTCTTTAGCTTTATGGCCTTACCGTAAGCCTTGACAGCTTCTGGATAGTTCTTGAGTTCAAAATATGCGTCGCCCAATCCAACCAATGCTTCCAGATAATTTGGTTTCAGTTCAACGGCTCTAAGGTAGTCGGTAACGGCGACGTCATAACGCTTATCCCTGGAGAGGATCTCGCCCGAATTATAGAATGCTTCAGCATACTTCGGATCCAAACGCTTGGCATTTTCAAACGCCGTCAACGCATCTTTATTTCGGCCTTGCGAAGCTCTCACTAATCCGAGGAAAAACTGTGTTTCAGCCGATGTTTCAGAGAGCGCCAGGGCTTTGCTCAAAAGATCGTCGGCTTTCGCGATCTCACCACTCTGATAATAAAGGATCCCTAGCGGCACATAGATCTCGGTCAAATTCTTATCACTGGCGAGAGATTTCTCATACGCAGCGATGGCGGCTTCTGTTTGGTTGAGTTGTGCATAGGTTTCACCGAGCCCAAAGTTTGCCGCAGCGTTCAATGGGTCGAATTCGAGCGCCCTCAGAAAGACATCTTTGGCTAGCTCAGGTTTATCGGCCACGAGAAGCTGATTACCCTTCATCGCCAATGCCTCGCTCAAGCCATGTTTTGCTTCTTTGTTGGTTGATACAAGGCTAAGGGCATCCCTGAAAAACTGCTCTGCCTGATCGAACAGGTTCTGCTCAAGAAAATACTCTCCGACACCTGCAAACAATCGGGCTCCCTGTTCGGCTGGCAGAGTTCTGATATTGGACGGGATCCCTTTTGGGTCGACGATCCTTGCTTTAGCCCGGCGAATATCCGTCTTCGCCAAAGTTTCGTACTGCCGTTTTATTCGGTTGACACTTTCAAGCCGCTGGACCTTTGACCGTACAGGCTTTTGAATAGCGACCGACTGCTTGGCGGCGCGGGCAGTATTTCTAAAAACAAATACACTCGATCCGCCTGTAAGGCTGCTCACGGTTACCAGATCTTGGGCCGGGGCTACAATTGGCAGAAGCCAAAGCCCGATGAGCAAAACAGCCGAGACCATAGAACGCAAGCTGGCAGCGATTTTTACCATGGATTTTCCTCGTCGAAGTCTAACTATTGTGGGATTGTATTATAAACCAAACTTACGATGCGCGGAACGGGAAATATCGTTTTCCTGATTCTTGCCCTTTTAATTCGCGTAATATAAATTTAGGATTACCACAGATAAGAAGTTTCGAGTTCAAAGTTCATTGATCAATGTTGATTCTTCAACGCTGCCCCAATTTTGAGCCCGAAACGTGTAACTTTGAACTCACATCAGGAGAGCTTTGCCGAATATGAAAGCATTCGTAACGGAGAACATCAGAAATCTGGCTGTAATTGGGCACGGCGACGCTGGCAAAACCCAGCTCGTAAGTTCCCTGCTTTACGTAGCCGGAACACAACCGCGCTGGGGAAAAGTCGACGAAGGGACGACCATCACAGATTTTGAGGAAGATTCTATCGAAAGAAAGGTATCTCTCAATAACAACTTTGCCCATCTCGAATACAAGGAAACAAAGGTTAATTTTATCGACACCCCCGGATATGCAGCGTTTGTTTCGCACGCTCGCCCCGCTCTACGCGTCGCCGATTGCGCTCTGGTCGTGGTCGATTCCGTACATGGCATCGAGGTTCAAACGGAAAAGACCTGGCAGTACGCGAACGAATTCATGCTGCCCCGCTTCATGGTCATCAATAAGATGGACAAGGAGCACGCGGATTTTGGGCACGCTCTCGAGACCGCGACATCGAGTTTTGCCAGGTCGATCGTGCCCTTCACACTCCCCATCGGAGCTGAGAAAGATTTTAAAGGCGTTGTGGACGTTGTTCATCAAAAAGCTTACGAATTTGACGATGCTGGAAAGGCCAAAGAGATCCCCATGCCTGAAGCAGGGCGCGACGTATTCGAAAGGACGCGCGAACGCCTAATTGAGATCGTAGCCGAGTCAGACGATGCTCTGATGGAAAAATACTTTGATAACGGTACGCTCGATGAAGAAGATATTTATCCGAACCTTGCTAAGGCTATCGCCAGCAGCAAACTCTGCCCAGTTTATGCCGTATCGTCCACCAGTCTGGTCGGTCTTTCCATACTTCTCGACCACCTCGTTGAATTCGCGCCCAATCCTGCCACCCATGAATCCGAACATGGATTTATGGATAATGACATGCAGGGCGAACGGATCTCGCGAAAATATTCCGTGGATGAGCCTTTCTCCGCGTATGTTTTCCGCACCATAGCAGATCCTTTTGCAGGCCGTATCAATGTGATGAAAGTCGTGAGCGGAAGGGTCTCGTCCGATGCGACAGTCTTCAATTCGACCCGCGATACTTTGGAGCGGCTAGGTGCTTTGCATGTGATCTCGGGCAAGACGCTGGATAAGGTAAATGAGGCGTCAACGGGTGACATTATAGCCGTAGTAAAACTCAAGGACACCCAGACCGGCGATACCCTATCCGACAAACTCAAGCCCATCGTATATCCTAAGGTCGAATATCCCGAAGCCGCGATCTCATTCGCGATCGAACCCAAATCCCGTGCTGATGAAGATAAGATATCAGTGGCGCTTCATAAGATCCTTGAGGAGGACCCTAGCCTTCATTTCGACCGTGATCCGCAAACAAAGGAATTTATCCTTTCGGGCTCGGGTCAACTGCATATCGAGACGGTGGTCAAGAAGCTCGCAGATCGTTATCACGTTGAAGTGACGCTGCACCCACCAAAAGTGCCATATAAAGAAACGATCACACAGCAGGTCGAGGTTCAGGGCCGCCACAAAAAACAGTCGGGTGGACGAGGACAATTCGGTGACTGCAAATGCGTTTTCGAACCGCTTGATCGCGGTGCCGGATTTGAATGGGTGGATAAGATCTTCGGTGGTGCCGTACCGCAAAATTTTCGGCCCGCCATTGAAAAAGGCATCATCGAAGCCGCGGCGAACGGAGCGGTTGCCGGTTACCCGCTCGTGGATTTCAAAGTAACTCTCATCGACGGCAGCTATCACACGGTCGACTCGGACGAACACTCATTTCGAGCCGCTGGTCGAAAGGCATTCAGGGCGGCTATGGATAAGGCCCGTCCGACATTGCTCGAACCTATCATGGACGTCGAGGTATTTACTCCTCAGGAAGTCTCCGGGGACATCATGGGCGATCTTAACAGCCGCCGCGGCCGCGTGTCGGGCATGGAAATGCGCGGGAAGCAGCAAGTTATAAAAGCCAAAGTTCCGCTTTCGGAAATGCTCGATTATCAATCAAAGCTGAACAGCGTCACCCAGGCTCGAGGTTCGTATCACATGCAGTTCTCGCACTACGATCCTCTGCCCGGCAACCTCGCCCAAAAAGTCATCGACGAAGCCGTCGCCGCCGGCCGCGTCCGTGCACATGAGGACGATGAATAATTCCTTACAAATTTAAAGCCCCCCGCGTCACACGGGGGGTGATTTCCCTTTTGGCTTATAAAACTCAACCTTTGCCTTTGAGCGTCGCGGCCCGGTTGACCAGATCGAGGAATTCCGATCGGCGATCGCGGGCATCCCCGCCTAGGGCCTTCGTCACCCGCGATCGGATCGAGGCGAAATTCGCATTCCCCATATACCGCGAACCGCGGAGCACCAAACCAAATTGTGCAACGGCCGCGGCGAACCGCAGATCTTCCGATGCCGCCTCGATCGCAACCGCGTTGTCCAACACTCCGATCGACATCCGTTTGCACGTATCGCCGTCCGGCTCCTTGCATCGGAGTTTTACCGACGCCATCTCTCCGTCGAAATTCATTCCGGTCGGCTCAAGTTTCGAATACTTCGGCTCGATACCAGGGAATCACCTTTACAAATGTTGAAAAATAAGTATATTACTCGCGATGACTACCAACTGAAACATGCTCTTGGGACAGAGATCACAATAAAACTAAAGAGGCTATTAGTCGCGAAGCCGCCGAGAAGCTCAATTATCGCGGGACACGGGAGAAAATATCAATGACAATTTACAAACAGGCGTTTTTTGCAGCTGTTTTTACTTTTTTATTGCTAGTAGCTTTTTTACCGAAGCTTCAGGCTCAGGAATATCGATGGGGAGCTTGGACCCAGGATCCGTGCTATCGCGGGCTGCAGTTCCGCGCTCGATATAGCGACTATAACGATAGTGCTAAAAAGCATCATTGGTATATTCAATACAAGAATAATTATACGCAAAAATTTGCTTTTACTTATGAACTGGCGGGAACACGCGAGGAATTAGCCGCAAAAATCAAAGCGGGCGGCTCGTACTACCGCACTGTCATAAAACCTGGTGCGATAGATTCAGGAATGTGGGTTTTAACAAGCAATCAAAGTCAAATTTACGAAGTCGCAGGGCAAGGAAGACTTCTTGAACCAGATGAACTTGATATAGAAGGTACCTTTAGGCAATGCGATATTGGCGGCTTGATCGGGAAGGTAGATTATATCTGCAACAATATGCCAAAGACAGCTTATAGCTGCTCGAATTACGTGCATCCGAAACCGGCGGCTGTGATATTCCCGAAGAGCGGATATACAGCTGCCAGTGCCGAAGACTGTTTAGAAATCTACGAGTATTTTTCCAAGTATCGAAAAAGCGACGATCCAGCAGCCGTGAAGCAGGCAATTGAATCCGCAAATGCTTTACGTGTGAGGTGTAAACTAACACCTGACCAACAAACCGCAGTTGATCAAACTGTCGCCTCTGCCCAGAACCGCCTTGATCGAATTAAATCCAACCCGTCACAATCTCAATCTTCCGGCGATGATCTGTTAACCAGCATCGAGGCAGTCAAGAAAGTCGACATCAATGGGATGAAGGACAAAATAGTTGAGTTCTTCAGAAACCATATCTTCCAAGGAACGCTAACCGGTCAGACAGGTTCACGAACCGCTGTATTCTCCGGGCTCCAAGTTATTTTCGAGCCGCAAGCAGAATTCTTCACTGTAAAATTTCATCACACGATGCAAGACCGGGGGTACCCTACGTGGCGTATCGCCGAGATGAGCGGACCGATCAAGTTCTCCAGCCTATCGTCCTACCTCACACCCAGCAATCTTGGAGGAGCCGATTTCTATAACGAACGTTCGATATGTCTCGAACAGAAAGGTATTACTTATCTTAGTGTTTACGGAATTGACACTACGAGCGGCGTGAGTGTTGACGTATGCGTTCCTTTCGACTTTGAAAGAAATCCGACAAGCTTCAACGAGTTGGTCCGGCTCGTGCGCGATTTTGAGAAGGGAGCGAGCGGTGGGTTAACCGAGACCATCCCAGGCAAAGAATCTGACGAGGATGAACCGAGCCCTACGACACCCGCCACACCTATTGCGGACTACGAAAAAAAAGTAGTTGCCGAAGCAAAGTCAAAGGGAATCACTTTGCCATCTAATTTTCTGACAGAGGGTATTACAACCCCAAAGAAAACACCACCAACACGCCTAACTCCGACCCAAAAAGCCGCACAGGATACTATCAACAGCCAAAAACTTTCAGACTTGATTGCGCGCGATGCTCAAATAATAACGGAAGGGGTAAGAGTCGTAACACCTGCTCAGGTTCGCCCACCGGTACCCCGGCCAAGTCAAAAAGCGACGGTTACTCAAACTATAGGCACTACGGACGTATCGATCGCTTACAGCCGCCCCGCCGTAAAGGGTCGAAGGATTTGGGGCGATTGGCCTACGCCGGTTGCTGGTGAAGCTACGCTGGACAATCAAAACGCTCGGCCCGCTGGCGCACCGATCGTGCCTTATGGCCATCTTTGGAGAGCTGGTGCTAATGAGGCGACACTATTTACCGTGACCGACGATGTACTGATCAATGGCCAACCGCTCGTGGCCGGTAAGTACAGTTTCCACGCCATACCCGGCAAAGAGGAATGGACGCTGGTCTTTAATAAGGACGACGGGCAATGGGGCAGCTTTACCTATGACGCCGCCAAGGACGCTCTCCGCGTAAAGACAAAGCCACAGGTGGTAGCCGATAATCAGGAACTTTTGTCCTATTATATCGACGCAAATGAAGCAGACGCCGGCGTGGTGACCCTGCGTTGGGAAAAGATAGCAGTACCGTTTACGGTCAAAGTCAAGGATGTAGTGGGTTCGACCATGACGAAGCTTCGGACGTATACGACAAGTGCCAAACCCGACGACCCGGCTCCCTACGTTAACGCAGCTAACTATGCAAAAGCTAACAAGCTGACAGACGATGCCGCGAAGTGGTTTGAGGCCGCTTTGAAGGCATCCGATGAGCAGATAAAGGCAAAAGGAAGCTTTGCTAATTATCAGCGCCGGGCCAATATCCTGGTGGCCGCGGGCCGCATGCAGGACGCTCTCGCGGCCGCTGAAAAGGCTGTCGAGGTCGGAAAGGCCGAGAAAGTGGACACCTCGGCTCTCGAGAAGCGGATCGCCGACATCAAGGCAGGAAAACTCTAATTTCTGTCGATGCGTGAAAAGCCGCGAGTCATCTGGCTCGCGGCTTTTTTTCATTTACTTCTTATGGCAGAACGTGCATTGCATTTGGGTTGGGCCTTTCGAAGCCGGGAACGACTTCTTTACCTCGGTATGGCAGCCTATGCAGGCGCGATGAAACGCCTGCTGATTATTTAATGAGATCAACGCGGGGCTTCCCTCATGCTTTATCTCGGGGATCGCGGCAATGAGCTTCGGCTTCGTTCCGGCGGGTGAATGACACTCCCGGCAAGAGACAACGCCGGAACCCCTGGGGTCCTTGGAAAACAACTCAGAAGTAAGGGTTGTAGTTCGTCCCGCAGGCCAAGAAGTTTTAAGTGGCGGATGCTTAGCTATTTCGCTGTCAGGTTGCGCCGCATGGTGACACGATACACACGCGATTGGCGACATCTTGTCGATGTTATATGCCCCTCCGTTGTGCTTTACATGGTTAAAGATGACCTTTCCAAGTTTGGTTTGCTCCCCAAGGATGATCACTTCCGGCATTTTGGGAGTGTCGTCCTGCTGAGCACTGGCTATTGGGCCAGTTTCAGTCAGAACGAAGACCAATCCAAGAAACAAGATCGATGTAGTGAATAGTAGAACGCAGGTCTTTCGCACAGTTCTTCCTCCTCTCGAAAAAGATTTGAACGATCCTCCGCTGCGGATCTGGGAGATAGCAACATTATACTACTTTGACGAGCTTCTTGAAGGGTGGGAAATCGATCGATCCACTAACTGCCCCAACGATCCCACACCGCTTGTGCGATGCGGGCAATTACGGCTTCGCGCGTCTTTTCATCCCCTTTTGAATCTGAGACAAATACAGCGACTGCCGCATGTTTGCCGTTGGGAAGGGTGATGATCCCGACATCGTTGGATGCTGCCGTCAAACCGTTTTGGGTTCCTGATGTACCGGTCTTATGAGCTACGACCGCTCCCTTCGGCAATAGCCCCTTAAGGCGACGTTCCCCCGGATTCGATTCCGCCATGAATTTGATCAACACGGACCACGGCGATTCGTCAGCCTCATCGGCCCCAGCCGTGTCGGCGGCGACTTGTAACCAGCGGAGCAAATCGACTGAAGCGGCAGGAGTGGCATAGTTTCTATATTGAACATTCCAGTCGCGGCCTATCTCTTTTTCGGGGTCCACAACCTTTATCTCAAAAATCCCGATACGTGTCAGAAACGCCTGCGTTTCACTCGTTTCCCCCAACATCTTCATGAGAACGTCGGACGCCGTGCCGTCACTCTCGACAATCGACAGGCGGACCAATTCGCGGACCGTAAATTCCCCGCCGTCCGGATTTTGATCTCGAAGCGGGCTTCGCATTCCCTTTCGCACCATGTCCTCGCGGGTTACTCCGATCTTCTCGTCAAGGTCAAATCTACCTCTTTTCACCTCTTCCAGGACCGCCATCGCGATAGGCAGTTTATAGACGCTCTGCATCGGAAATCGCTCGTCCGCGTTAAAGAACGCCCCATCACCGGTTTCTAACAGGAGCGCAGCGGCACCGACTTCGCCCCTTGCATCGACCGATATGTCCCCGATCTGTTTTTCGAGCTCAAAATCGATAGTTATGGTTAAGGGTTGTGCCGGGGTCGCTTGTGCCGCCGGCGGAGGTGTCGGGTATTCGAGCGGCAGATCCATACGGCCTGAGCAGGCCGTTATTGTGACTACCAAAAGTAGTCCAATAATAAGAGAAGATGTCATTAACTCAAACTCAGCAGCTATCCCAAAAGTGTGCCTGAGATCCCGCAAGGTACTGAAAACACGCTGTCCGAGGTCGCCACGATCAACTCACCCTTTCGGTTAAAACAAAGTCCGACAATATTGTTGCCTGATACGAAATGTTCGGCAGACGACCCGTCAGGCGGGACCCGTACGACCCCGTGGCGGCCTTTATAGCAAGCTGCTACATAAAGATTCCCTTTATCGTCAAAAGCAAGTCCCTGCGGCCTGCCGAATCCTTTGAAGAAAACTTCGTCAAATCCTTCCTTGTCAATGACATGAACGGCATCACTGCTCGCCAATCCGGGAGCTGTCATGAAAAGCCGGTCGTCAGGGCCAAACGCCAGATGATAGGCGGCTACCGATGCGTCCATCACCGTAAAAGTCTCAACATCGGCGAAATCCCGGATGCGGTAGATCGTGCCTGATCGGTCGCCGACGTAAAGCAGCCCATCAGAGTCAAACGCGATCCCGGTGGCAATGCCCAAATTTGTTGCATAAACGGTAGCTGTACCGTCACGTCCTACCGAATAGATCTCCCCCTGGGCCCGATTCGTGACAAACATCTGTCCGTCGCGATCAAAGGCGATCCCCGTCGGGTTAAGTATCGCTTCCGGCATCTCGTCGACATATCCGTCAATATCGAGTCGGAATAGCGTCGCGGGAAGATGCTGCCCACGGGCACCGGAACGGGTGAGAATAATAGCGTCATCGGATGGATCTATTGCGGGGTTGGCAACGATATGCATCTCGCCCGCGAGCTTTTTGCCGATCGTCACGCTATATGTTTCGCTGGTTTCACCTTCACTGACCAGTTGCAGGGTTGTTTTTGAACCCCCGATATCATCTGGGACTATGGCGAGTATGCGATTTGTCGAGGCGGCGACGATCCGGCACTGCATTCCTTCGATATAACAGCCATCCAGCGATGACCCGGCCATTCGAAAGCCCTCGCAAGTAATAATGATCTCGCCGCCTGGAATTGCATATGGCGGTTCTACGGCGATTATTTTAACTCGGACGTCCATTCGATCTTATGATACTACGATTGTTGGCGCGCCAGTGTCGAGCTAGTCCCTTCCCAAGCTCTTCTAACGACTCAAGTTTTCCTCAAGGCACACTCGGTATCCTGATACCACGATCGATTTTCGACACTTGGGGAACGCTCAGAAAAGGCGATTCAGATCCGGGAGGAGAAAGAGGGGACACATGGAATCGGAGTTCAATGTGTCCCCCGAATGGGATGGCGAACTTTGAGCTAACGTTCTCTCAAGACCACGATCTCATCTATCTCGCTTGTCCAAAAAACGATTGACCTCTACTGTTGATACACGTTAAACTCTATGTGTAAGCAGCGGCCGATTTGCGCATCACGCGTTTCCTTCGCGGCCTAACCCACGCGGTAAACAATATGGCGACCCGAATTGACGATCTTCTTCGAATGGCGATGAGCTTTGGCGCGTCAGATCTGCATCTGCGAGCGGGCTCTTATCCAGTTATTCGGGTGACAGGTGAGCTAAAGCCGCTGTCTGGCGTCACTCGAATGACCCAGGACGAGACACTCGAAATGGCGTTCTCGATGATGTCGAATCGGCAGAAGCAGCATTTTAAGGAGGCTTTTGAGGTTGACATCGGATATGGCGTCCAGGGCCTTGGCCGATTCCGGGTCAATATCTTCCAACAGCGAAACTCGATAGGAATAGTCGCTCGTGTGATCTCTGACACGGTAAAGACATTCACCGAACTGGGACTTCCTCCCATTCTTACGAATATAGCCGAACAAAACCGAGGGTTGATCCTTGTAACCGGAACGACCGGTTCCGGTAAATCCACGACGTTGTCAGCAATAGTCGACCACATTAATCAAACCCGAAATTGCCATATAGTTACTATCGAGGATCCGATCGAATTCCTGCATAAAGATAAGAAATCATTTGTCACACAGCGCGAGGTTGATGTCGACACACGAAATTTTGCCGAAGCCCTTCGCGGCTCTCTTCGCCAGGATCCGGACGTGATCCTCGTTGGCGAGATGCGTGATCTTGAAACGATCGAGACGGCCCTGGTAGCCGCAGAGACCGGGCATTTGGTGCTTTCCACGCTTCACACCCTCGATGCTCCAGAGACATTGACACGCATAATATCGGCCTTTCCGCCTTACCAGCAGAAGGCGATACGTCTTCAACTGGCAGGCCTGTTGAAGGCGGTAGTTTCGCAGCGTTTGATGAAATCTTCACAGGGAAATAGCCGAATCCCAGCTGTCGAGGTCCTAATATCGACGCCTCTGATCCGGGATTATATTTTGCACGAAGAAAAAACGCCGAGTATTCGCGATGCAATTGCTGCGGGTACGTCGCAATATGGCATGCAGACTTTTGACCAATCCCTGTTTTATTTGTATCAGTCGGGACTTATCAAACTCGATGAAGCATTACGCGGATCGACGAATCCGGACGAGTTCAGGCTTCGACTTGCGGGAATCCAAAACACTACGTCGTCGTCGCGAGAGGAAATGGAAAAGTCGAGCGGCGTCGGCACGGTAACCGATTATATAACTCGCGGTTGACTATCAGACACGGAATATCGAAACCATCACCGCCCGCCAACTCAACGATATCATTCAACGCCGCCGCAATGTTGCGACGGCTTTTTCTATGTAGATCGAAATCGTTCAAATGTTTATATTTCAATGATTTTCACCATCGAAGTCTTGACAGAAAAGAGCCTGGACGTGTAGATTTTACTATTACCACTTCGATCGAAACGGTAGAGTTCCCGGCAGTATATGCCGGGCCGTGTATCTGCTCGATGAGATCGCACGGTGTCGATGACTTTCAGGACGGGACCTACAGATCGAGCGGTAATTGAAAGAGAGTAAACCAAGAAGGAAGTTAAAACAGGCGTAAATGACAAATCAGGTAAACCAGGACGCTGAAGAATCGGCAACGATCGAGAAAACAGCGATAGAACCAATCGAAAACTTATCAGCATCAGCCCCGGCTGCTGCTCCGCAACCTACTCTTAGCCAAAGCGACGACACCGAAACTTCGCCCTCGGCCGCTGCAATGGACGCACCGGCTCCCCAGGGCGAGTCTCCTGCATCCGAGACTGGGGTTGAGGCGGCCGAAAGCTCGGCGCAGGAAAAATCGCCGGAGGCCCAACCGACTTCACCGGAGAAGGAGATATCACAGCCGTTTCAAGAAGCTCGGCCTGCTCCGGAGGCTCAACCGGTACAGAATGTCCACCCGCAGCCTGTTGCCAATCGAGTCGTGATGAAGCCCGTTCCAAGTGCCCCGGCTCCCGTTCAGAGTAGTACTCCGGAACAAACTCAAAGTGTTCGGCCACCGGCTCAAAGTGCACCTGCGGAAGAAACCCAGGGATCGGGCGACATTGATTTTGGAGCGATCCTCGAACAGTTTGAACAGGAGCAAACGATATTTCACTCGGGCGAACTCGTTACCGGCACTATCGTTGGCATCACGGACCGCGGTGTGCTGGTCGATTTTGGTTATAAGTCTGAAGGATTTGTTCCACCCGAGGAATTTACCGGCCCGGACGGGCAGATCACTGCGAAAGTAGGCGAAACTGTAGAAGTCGTTATTCGAAATATCCACTCTGGTGAAGGGGCTCCACAACTTTCCCGTTTAGACGCCCTCGGTCGTAAAGTCTGGGATGAGATCGAATCCGCTTTTCAATCGGAAACTCCGGTCGTTGGCCGCGTTGTGGACAAAACCAAAGGCGGCCTTCGTATCGACCTGAATGGGATCGAAGCATTCCTTCCCGGTTCTCAGATCGATTCGCGTCCGATCCGCGGGCTCGACACCTATATCGGCCAAGACATCGAAGCCAAGATAATCAAGTTCAGCCGACGGCGCAATAATATCGTACTTTCTCGTAAAGTCATTACCGACGAGGTAGTGAATGAACAGAAGGCCGAGACGCTCAGCAAGATCGATATCGGGTACGTAATTGATGGCATCATCAAGAACCTTACGGAATATGGTGCCTTCGTGGACATTGGCGGCATCGATGGCTTGCTTCATGTCACTGATATGTCATGGGGCCGTATTCACCACCCCGGCGACCAGTTTAGTGTGGGCGACCACATCCAGGTCAAGGTACTAAAGCTCGATCGCGAAAAGGAAAAGGTATCTCTGGGTTATAAACAGCTTTTGCCGGATCCGTGGTCGACCGTTGTTGAAGTTTATCCGGTAAATTCAAAGCTTAAGGGCACGGTCTCGTCGGTTACCGAGTACGGCGTATTCGTCGAGCTGGAATCGGGTGTTGAGGGTCTGGTTCACGTGTCTGAGATCTCCTGGTCTCGCCGGTCACAAAGTCCTAAGCGGATCTTCCATAAGGGGCAGGAAGTGGACGTGCAGGTTTTGGGCGTTGATACTGTCGAAAAACGTATCAGCCTTGGCATGAAACAATTCCAGGATAACCCCTGGGACTTTGTTGATATCAAATATCCTGTCGGAGCCAAGGTGCGGGGGCGAGTTCGTAATCTGACAGACTTCGGCGCCTTTGTTGAATTAGAAGAAGGCATTGACGGTCTCGTTCATGTGTCTGATATCTCCTGGGCGAAAAAGATCAAACATCCCAAAGATGTATTGAAGAAGGACCAGGAAGTCGAGGCGATCGTCACCAGCATTGACAAGCGAGGCCAGCGCTTGTCGCTTTCAATGAAGGACCTCACGCCGAGCGCGTGGGAGGGCTTTGTTGCGACCCATCGTCCGGGCGATGTCGTTAAGGGCAAGGTTTCGAGGTTTACCAATTTCGGAGTGTTTGTCGAACTCGGAGAGGGTTTGGAAGGGCTTTGCCATATTTCGGAGCTGTCGGACGAACGTATTGACAGGGCCGAATCCGTTGCTGAACTTGGCCAGGAGATGGATTTCAAGATCCTTCGCATAGAACCGGTTGAGCAGAAGATCGGCCTTTCTCATCGCGCTGTAGGTAAGGAAGACGAACCCGTCGTCGATACCAAGATGTACTCCACCGAGGCGAAGGGCGGAATGGCCTCGCTCGGTGAACTTGCAAAGCTCAGATTCGGTGACGGCGGTGAAGAGGCGGACTCGAAACCGGATGCTGAGGAAAAGAAAAGAGAAAAACTCGCGGCTAAACAAGCTCGGGCTGAGGAATTCGCCGCAAAAGAAGCCGAGGCCGCTTCGGCTCCTGCTCACGAAGAGGAATCGGCGGTGGATCAAACGGAACAAGTTGAAACGTCAGGCGAGGCTCCTGCCGAGGCAGATGCCGATGATGCAGAAGCTGCAGTTTACGAGTCCCAGTCAGCTGAGCCGGCCCAGGTAGAAGCTCCTATGGCTACCGAACCCGAGACATCCGCGAATGACGCTGAAACGTCGGAGGCGAGGAGTGCCCAATCCGGATCAGCCGAGGCGGAGACGTCGTCCTTAGAACCTCCTGTTGCGGAAGCGTCCGAGTACGTTACTCCATCAGAGGAGACGCCGGAAAGCAGCGTTTCGGAAGCTCCCGCAGAGGAGATGGCCTCTACAGAGCCGGCGCCTTCTAACGCCATTGAGGCTGAGTCCGCAGAAACTGAAATCGCCCCTGATCAGTCCAGCACAAACGAATCCCAGCCTGGGGCTGCTGCTGACGAAGTTTCGACGACTGAACCCGCGGCCGATGAGTCTGCAGAAACACCGCGGGCTGAAGAAGCTCCTTCGGTCGAGCCCTCAACCCCGGATAGTCCGGAAGGAGAAAATGTTGAGAAACGGCCCGTTTAATTGGGAACTAGCAAGGTGGTCAACTAGCAGTCTCTGGAGAATTGAGGAAAAATGACAAAAGCGGACTTAGTCGAAAGGGTCGCCCAAGAGGCGGACATGACAAAAAAAGACGCCGAACAGTTGGTTGAGATCATTTTTGACAGTATTACCGGCACACTGAATAAAGGCGAAAAGATCGAGTTAAGAGGTTTCGGGAGTTTCCGGGTTCGTCAGCGTAACTCGCGAAAAGGGCGAAATCCCAAGACAGGCGAGTCGGTAGATATCCCGGCAAAGCGTGTGGCATATTTCAAACCGGGGAAGGAATTGAAAGAGCTTATAAACAAGGCAAGTTAGGCGAGGTCAAGTCATGGATGTTCTGTGGAGTCCGTGGCGGTACGATTATATAAAAGGCGCACGCCCGGAAGATGATTCCGGCTGCGTCTTTTGTAATTTGATTCAGAACCCGGGAAGCGATGAAGAGCGATTTATCCTTAAGCGGGCCGAGTTTAATTATGTGGTTCTAAATATCTTTCCTTACGCCGCAGGCCACATTCTGATCGTCCCTTACGATCATATTGCATTGCTGGAAAGTGCCTATGATAACTCTATCGCCGAGATGATGTACTTAACCAGGTCCGCTCAAGCGGCCTTAAAGGAAGTATACTCACCCGAGGGATTCAATATCGGGATGAATTTAGGCAGGGCGGCGGGTGCAGGTGTCGCCGAACACCTGCATATGCACATACTTCCCAGGTGGTCAGGCGATGTAAACTTCATAACGGCCATTGGCGAAACACGCAATATTCCTGAAACGCTTGAGGGGTCCTACAAGAAACTTCTGGGTAAGGTCTAATATGTAAAAAGACTACTTTCTGCCGCCGCTTTTTGCGTCAACGCGAGGTTCGTGGGAACGGTCTATCGCTTCATCTTCAACTTCACCACCCTTACTGATCGGTATCTCAGATGGGCTTTCGTATTTGGCACCTGTTATTGGTTCCTCCCTTAGGTCCGCGAACTTGAACTGGCCCGACGTAGGAGGTACGTAACCAGGATAGTCCACCCGGGAGTGGTAGATAGCGATGAGCGACTTTATCATCGCCTCTCTTATCAATGTTAGCTCCCTAAGTGTCAGGTCGCACTCATCGAGCTGATCGTCACTCAGGATCGCATCGATGATCTTTGTCACGATGAACCTTATGTTCTCGGGAGTTGGTTCGCTTAGCGACCTCGCGGCGGCCTCACAGCTATCTGCGATCATCATTATTGCGGCCTCTTTGAATTGCGGTTTCGGGCCGGGATAACGAAAATCGTTTTCAGATATTTCTGATTCATCGCGGGCCTCGGCCTGGGCCTTCTTCAAAAAATAATGCAGCGTTCTCGTTCCATGATGCTGAGGAATAAAGTCGATGATCCGCTGCGGCAGTCCCATCTCACGAGCCAGTTTCGTGCCGTACGTAACATGGCTGATGATGATTTTCGCACTCTGTGTCGGCTTCAGACGATCGTGCGGATTCGTTTTCAGTTGATTTTCAACGAAATGTTCCGGAGCCGCCGTCTTCCCTATGTCGTGATAAAGGGCCCCGATACGGGCCAACAGGGCATTTCCACCGACCGCGCGGCAAGCTTCCTCCGCGAGCTGCCCGACGGCGTGCGAATGTTGGTTGGTTCCTGGTGCCCTGAGAGCGAGTTGGCCGAGGACAGGGAGGTCCGCATTTGAAAGTTCCAGGAGCTTAACGTCTGTGAGAATACCGAACAGGGTCTCACACATCGGTAATAGAACGGCAGTAAGAGCCGCGGTCATTATTCCCCCTGCAAGCCCGCATGCGAATGCAAGCAGAACCGTATTGAGGACTATCGGCTGCTGGCTGAAGGTGATCAAAGCAAGCGATAGCCCCGCACCAGCGACGCCGACCAGGCCTCCAGCAATGGTCACTGTCTGCCGGCTTCTATATCGCCCGATGCCATAAACAGCCGCCGCAGAAACCAATGCCGAGAAGATGGCAAATTCGAAGCCTCGTGGAGCCGCAAAACCTGCCAGAAATGATGCGAACACTCCGGTGAACAGTGCAGTCGGACGGTCCGCAAGGAGAGTCATCAACAAGCTGGCGGTTGCAAATGGGACCGCAAACGACCAGATCATTGGGTCATTCAACGGAGCCTTTACATTTTGAATCGCTGTGAATTCCGCCAAACGGAAAAATATCATTGTGATCGCCGTTTGGATCACGATAACAAATCCCAGCAACGCGAAAGTCTTTCTCGGCGATAAGGCGAGGCGAGGCAATATCCCGCGATTCTGTATAAACTGCCAGGCAAGCAAATATAACGCTATCACAAGTAGCAAAATGCCTATAAAACGATTGTTCTGCCTCGTTGACGTGCCATAGCTGCTCAGGGCGCTTATCTTTCCAAGAATGGACGGCGTAATGATATCGCCCTCATTCACGATCCGTTGGCCGCGCTTCAATGTGATGGTCACGGGTTCGATATTCTCCGCCGCGCCCTGCGAGGCACTTTCCGTGACAACACTGTCATAAGTCACGCTCGGCTCTACGAGGATTTCTGCCGCAGTATTGAATGCATTTGCTTCAACAGCCGACATGCTGCTGATCGAGTTCAACCTTTCCTTCAGTCTGGAACGGGCGGTCGAGAGCGGGGTCCAGTTGCTTTCCGGCATCGATACCGTCGTTCGAATATTTGGCCGGGAACGGTCGAAAACAAAGACTTCGTTCTGGAAGTATTGGCGCTCGGCATCGTCAAAGATATATCCCTGCGAGGCTTCACGAATTGCACTCTGTACAGCGTCGAGCTCATTTCGGCTAAATGTTCTGGCAGCGAGAATGGTCCCCACCTCCGGACCGCCCGCACCTGTCCAGTGCGTCTCGGACTTTATATCGGTATTTGACTGTTTGGCCTCCGAACCGTCTCCCGAATGACGTTGGAGTTTCTCCCAGGACGAAAGGAACCGCTGGATCGCTTGCTCAGGCTTGTTGGATTCGTATCGGAAAATCGGCCTGACGGCATTCCTGGCTTCCTGTCGCCGCCGCTCGGTTTCGGCTTCGTCCGTGAAAACGATATCGGCTGGGGCAATAATGCTCTCTCTGGAAATATCGCCTTCCCGGTAAACCGGGGCTCCGGACGTTCGCCAAAACGGATTGTGTATCAAGATGGCCGTTAACACACAAACGATCGCGAATCCGGACCAGAACTGCTGTTTTTCAGAAAAACGTCCGGCAAGGCCCGAGATCAGCGAGACGCTTTTGTCGCGGCGGCGGGAGGCCGGCGTTTTCATGTCCTGAATTCGTTTGCTCATCTTTTGCTGTAACGGGAAACGCAGAACATTCTACGACGAATGCGTTCCGAGCGCTATGTGGCCCTGGGCGGGAATTGCAATTAGCTCGCCAACCATTGTTACCATCGGCCTTAACGACTCCCGATCGAGGGACGAAACCACCACGATAGGTGCATCCGTATCGATCGCGATCTGACGCTTAAGAATGTTGATAGCCTCTTCATTTACAAGGTCCGATTTGTTCAGAACGATCAGCTGAGGTATCTCGCTGAATCCAAGCTCGTGAATGATCTTGGAAACCGAACCGATCTGCTGCATTACGCGAGGATTCGACGCGTCGGCGACGTGGATCAATATATCGCTGTCAGCTATTTCTTCGAGCGTTGCCCTGAATGCCGATACAAGGGCCTCAGGCAGATCTCGTATAAAGCCAACCGTGTCGTTGATAATGACTTCCTGGTCGTAGGGCAGTCGCAGCCGTCTCGAGGTTGGATCAAGGGTAGCGAACATTTTCTTTTCCGCGTATACATCACTTTGAGTGAGCGCGTTGAGGAGGGTAGATTTTCCCGCGTTCGTATATCCGACCAGCGATATTATGGGAAGGTGCTTTTGAACACGGATCTTTCGCCTTTCCTGCCTCTGACGGCCAAGGTTGTCGACTTGTTTTTCCAGTTGAGCTATCCGATCACGCACGCGGCGGCGATCGGTTTCCAGCTTCGTTTCACCCGGGCCGCGTCCGCCAATACCTCCCGCGAGGCGGGAAAATGCGGAGTTTTGCCCAACCACGAGTCGGGGCAAAAGATATTTCAGCTGTGCGAGTTCGACCTGGAGCTTTCCTTCCCGGCTCTGGGCACGCTGAGCAAATATATCGAGGATCAACTGCGGACGGTCGATCACCTTTAGCTCAGTTGCCTCGCTCAAAGACCTCACCTGAGCGGCCGACAGTTCGGCATCGAAGACCAAAATGTCCGCCCCCAGCCTCATCGACCTGATAAGCAGCTCATCGAGTTTACCCTTACCAAGCAGCGTTTTTGGGTCGATCTTTGGGCGTCGCTGAATGACCGTATCTAGAACGACAACATCGGCCGACATTGCCAGTTCTTGAAGCTCGGCCAACGACTCTTCAGATTCGTCCGCATCTCCGGTTGTCACACTGACGAGGATTGCCCGCTCCCGTCCGGAAGGCCTGTTTCTCGCCGTCAATCGGATACGGGCCATTTCGTCTTCGAGCGAATTTATTAGTGAAATAAAGTCTGTATCAAGCTGTGAAGGGATCTGAGGTTCCAGATAACCGTATGGCAGTGACTGTGCCTCGGCTTCCAGGCTTTCGGCGGCGGTCGGCAGCAAGTGAGCCGAATATACGAGACCGGGAAGACCACTCGGCTTCTCGACCTGAATGATCGCCATCAGGTCCAGCCGCAGCAGGGCGAGGTCGGTGAGGTCGTCCTGAGTCAGTTTTTCACCTTGAAGATGTGTGTGAACACACCTCAAACCCCGAAATCGGTCTTCGGATACACGGGAGCGGCCAAAGTCGGGCAATTCGATCTGTTTGGCCGTACCGACTATTACATGTTCGATCTGTCCCTTGCGATTGATCAGCACCCCGATCTGTCGGCCAGTTTCCAGCGAGATCTCGCTCATCTGACGGGCAAGTTCGGGGGATACGATCGCATCTGCCGCGACCCGGCGCGAGCCAAGTTTCTCGATGCGCTTTAGCTGGTTATGCTTTAAACCTTTAACAAATCCGCTTACAGTTTTTATAAAAGAACCTCCGACTGGACCTTATTATACCAAAACGGCAGGTGTGTCTTCGCACGTTTGGGTGCCCGGACGGCGCCGTATTACAATCTGCATTCAAATGCACGCTCAAACCCAGCGCCAGCGCGAGGTCCTTGACTTCATTACCCGGTATATAGATTCGCACGGGTATCGACCCTCTTATCAGGTGATCGCGAGACAGACAGGTGTGCGTTCAAGGGCAGGCATTGCCCGGATTGTGAGCGTTCTGGAAAGTCAGGGGCTTTTGACGCGCAGACGGGAAAATGGACACTTCTACATCGATCTGGGCAGGCCAACATCCGGCGAGGCGGGTACTTACTCCATTAATTGGCTCGACGTTCCCGACTTCGAAACTCATTGGGAATCGTGGCAGCGAGAGCCCATTTCTCTTCCGAGTTTTATGCTCGGTGTCCAAATACCGGATCGGATGCGAGCCTACCGCGTCACCGATAATGGCCTTATTGGTGAAAACATCTGCGAAGGCGACGTCGTTTTGGTCGAACTCCGGCAATTCCCTCGTGACGGCGAACGTGTTGTCGCCGTGCTGGAGGAAAGGTCTTCCGTTCTTCGGCGATATTACCGTGTGGGGGCAGAGATCGAACTGCGTTCTGCGGATGTTTCGGATGAGTCTGAAGCGATCCGCATGACCGCGGATCGCGTCCAGATCAAAGGAGTAGTTCGGGCCCTGCTACGACCCGAACTGTGACCGTCGGTCATTTCTTGGCCATTAGATCGGAATACTCGCCACTATCGACCCATTCAAGCACCTCGGCAACGCGCCAGATAGGGAAGGGATGCGATAACCCCGCGTTCATAGCGTCAGCCCAGAACTTATCGAGCCGATTCTCGTCGTAGTTTTTCTTAAAGTCCTTACCCTGCTCGAGGAACAGCTCATAGTCGATCTTGGACGCAAAGGTGCCGCCCGCAAGCTTCATCATTGTCCGACCGATCACATGCGGGTCCTGTGTTACGAGCAATGCTGCCCTGTCGCAGGACAATTCGGCCCGGCGTGCCCATGCAAGAAGAGCACTCGAAATGCCCATCGAAACGACCAGTTTCAGGATCTCCGATCCCGGTAGCAGCCGCGCGACCGACACATTGGCTAACAATTCCATCAACCTAGCGGCCGTAAGGTAAAGCACGTGCTCGGCGTGAATATGCCCGACCTCATGTGCGATGACAGCAAGCGTTTCTTCGTCATTAAGGCGCTCAATCAGAGCCGAGTGAAGCACGATAATCGGCTTTTCTACGCCGCCCGTAAACGCGTTGACAAGCGGATTTTGCTGTAGAAAAAAGTCAGGCTTCTCGACGCCCAGCGTGGAG
>JBGSWW010000129.1:0-2666 GCA_041751735.1 Pyrinomonadaceae bacterium
CCGAAGCGGCGGCGGGATGTGGACCATCGTAAATCTCGTCGATCAATTTCGTCATAAATATGATTTCTTCATCATCACCAGAAACTACGAAAGCGTAGGACACACCGAGCCGTTCGATTCGGTTAAAACAGGTGAATGGAATCAGGTACAAAACGCCCGGGTATACTATTTTCGGCGAGGAGAACTTTCGACGGCCGCAGCAGCCTCGCTCGTCGCATCGGTAAGACCCGATGCGATTTTGCTTAATAGCGCATTCGGTATGCCGGGATTAAGGTTTTTGAACGCTCGTAGAAAGGGTCTTATCCCGAATATACCTGTTGTCGTGGCACCATGCGGTGAAATGGGAAGCGGGGCTTTGTCGATCAAACCGGTAAAAAAGCGGCTTTTCTTACGCTATGCCAAATTGGCTCAGTTTTACAGGGACGTCATCTGGAAAGCCTCATCAGAAGCGGAAAAAATGGAGATTCGAGCCGTCATGGGGGCCGAGGTCGAAGTCTTGATTGCCCCGGATCTTGTCCCCAAGACCATCCTGCCGGGTTATTCTCAGAAATCGAAACCTAAAAAGGAGTCTGGCAACGTCAATTTCGTCGTAGTTTCACGGATCATGGCAAAAAAGAATATCCATTTCTTTCTCGAATGCCTTCGCGAGGTAAAGAGTGGCGCAGTGACATTTGATATCGTCGGCCCGCTCGAGGACATGGTTTATTGGAAACGGTGCGAGGCTGTGATCTCTGGGCTTCCCGTGAACATACAGGTGAATGTTGTCGGCCCTCTCGAACAGACCGAGGCCCTGGCACGCGTCTTTCGGAGCCATTTCTTTGTTTTGCCTTCGTTAAGTGAAAACTTCGGATACGTTCTTATCGAAGCCCTTGCGGCCGGATGTCCTTTGCTGATCAGCGATCAAACCATGTGGAACGATCTTGAGCAGCGGGGCGTGGGCTGGACGATTCCACTTGACCGCAGAGATCTATATGTCCGGCAGATAAGAGAGTGCATCGATATGGCCGATGAGCATTTTTCAAAAATGTCTGCTGCCTCGCGGGCTTTCGCCCTAGAGTGGCTGGCGGACCCTTCCGCCGAAAAGGCAATGGATTCAGTTTTTGATCGGGCACTCCAGGGTTCCGGAATAGGTATTTCGAATGGTTAGATCCGTCGAGGGCCGAAAACAGACGCGCGACAACACCCTCTGGGTCGTCTCTGAGCTTTATTATCCGGAGTTAACCTCAACCGGTTACTACCTGACTACTATTGCGGAATCGCTGGCGAAGGATCGGAAAGTCAAGGTTTTGGCAGGTCAGCCGACCTATTCGGCCAGGGGCCAACACGCTCCTAAGCATGAATTGAGGAATGGCGTCGAGATCATTCGGGCCTGGGGCACAACCCTCGACAAGAATGTTCTGCCATTCCGCTTATTAAATATGGTTACCTTAGCGATATCCATATTTTTTAAGGCTCTTTTTCAGTTCAGGCTGCATGATCAAGTGCTTGTCGTCACCAATCCCCAGAGCCTGCCGGTGACGACCGCACTGGCCGCATTGCTGCGGGGAGCAAGCTACAGTTTGCTCGTCCACGACAGCTATCCTGAGATCCTTATAGCAGTCGGGGCGCTAAAGCCGGATTCATTTATCGTCACGACTATAAATTTCATAAATCGATGGGTATACAAGCACACCTCCAGGATCATCGTAATGGGCCGCGACATGAACGACCTCTTTCTACAGAAAACGGCCGGCTTGGATGTGCCGATCGTAACCATCCCCAATTGGGCCGAGCTTGACGTCGTTCATCCTGTCGAACGTAAAAAAAGCAAACTACTTAATGATCTTGGACTCTCAGAAAAACTCGTTTTCATGTTCGCTGGCAACCTGGGACATCCGATCGACGTAGAAACACTTGTTGGGGCCGCCGAGAGGCTTGGCGACGTTCCGAATATCCATTTTATATTTATCGGTTCCGGTGCAAAGCGAAAGTGGCTTGAGGAACGTGTCCGCCTACAGGCCCTTAGCAATGTTACGATTCTCGACGAACGTCCCCGTAGCGAACAACAAAATTTCCTGAATGCGTGCGACATCTGCCTGGTTGCATTAGTACGCGGGATGAAAGGGGCCGCCATGCCAAGCAAGACCTACAACATCATGGCCGCCGGAAAGCCGATACTCGCTCTGACAGAGTCCGGTTCTGAACTCGCAAGAATGATCGACGAAGAAAATATGGGTTGGTGGGTTACACCTGGTGACCCAGACGCTTTATGTACCCTAGTAAAATACATTTCCGACAATCGCGAAGATCTGACTAAGCGAGGGAAAATGGCTCGTTCCGCAGCAATGGCTAAATACTCTCTCCAAACTGCATTTGAGGCTTATCGACGGGCCTTAGAATAGCTACCTCTGCGCTGTGGCACTTACCGAATTGACACCCTCTAAGGCTATAGCTTCAAATAAAAAATGTACGTCGTTTGGCCAGTGATTCATCATTCACCGTCTTTCCCGAAAAAAGTCGAGGTTAAGTCAGGCCATATGTATTCATAGATATGATCGGTTCCATCATTTTTGCGGTCGGATCCTTAATATCCTTTCTCGGCGTTGCCCTGTATCGCCGTTGGGGTGTTCACAATCGGCTCTTCGATGTGCCAAACGAACGCAGCTCACATAGCGAGCCGACGCCGC
>JBGSWW010000130.1:0-48447 GCA_041751735.1 Pyrinomonadaceae bacterium
TTCGTCATAGCTCGGCGGCAGCAGCATCGGTTGGCTCTGGTCGTATCTCTTGAATACCACCTTCTTCTTCATATGCAATATTTTAAAGCCACTTACCCCTTTTTGCGCCAAAAAAAAGAGGCCGCCTTTTCAGACAGCCTCAGCTTTTTGAGCCCCGGTCGCTACCGCTCCCGCTACTGACACCCTCGCCTGTCTTACTTCGTAACTTCGAAACTTTGTCAACTTTGCCAACTTTCTCAAGGGCGAAGTGTTCGGCGAGCGTGTTTCGAATGCCGCGCGAGAAGCGGTTGGCGAGATGCTGGTTGTAGCTGGCGAGGATGACCTTTAGTGCAGGCTCCATCAAAAGGCGCCATGCTGTGTAGCGCATTGTGACAAGCTCGCTCTTTCCGTGACGCGGCGGCATAAAGATCATCAGCCGCTTTATCTTGCCTTCGGTCACGAGCTGGAGTGTCTTGATCAGGAGCTTCAGGTGAGGAGCGTCCCAGTCGAACATCGGCGGCGATACCTTCTTGATCCATGCGTGGAAGGCGTTGAGAGGCTCCTGGCTGTTATCGGCGGGCGGAAGCTTTGACAAAAGTTCGCGATCCCAGCCGTAACGCTCGATCCATCCCGGATTTAGGCCACGAGGGTACAAACAACGCCGGTTGAAATCAGTAAACCCAAGACTCCGCATCTCGCGTTCTATTCGTGAGTGCTCGCGGCCTTTGTATTCAAAGAAAAGTCTCTGGCAGGTTTGAAGTCTGGACTGCAGATATTCCTGGGATCTGTTCATTGCTGGATACAAGGGCCGCGGGCCTCATATCCAGACTATGAAAAGACGTATCACAGATGCAATACCAGATGGCACACTTTGTACAACTTGGCACACTTTGTATCAAATGTCACAAAATGTATGATTTGGCACAAATGTCTCAAATGTCGCAAATGTCTCATATGGCACACTTTGTATAGCATGGCGTGGAAAGTGTGATCGGTCCGTATAATCTAATTCATGGACATGCTGGCTGCTTTGATTGTTGTACTTTCGGGTATTTGGCTGATCGTACTTGCTATCGTATCGTTTGCGAAGCCAGAACTAGCAAGGCATTTTCTCGGTAGGTTTGCGAGTTCGGCTTTCACTCATTTTTTGGAAGTGTTCCTGCGGATAATAGTGGGCGCTGGATTCATCGTCTATTCACCGCAAATGAGATTCTCGGCCGCCTTCCGCGTATTTGGCTGGCTATTGATCTTAACGTCAATTGTGCTGCTTTTTGTGCCATGGAAACAGCATCGACGCTTTGCCGAGTGGTCCCTGCCGTTTGCGACTAGTCGAATGATGCTTTTCGGCTTGGTCTCGGGTATTGGCGGCCTCTTTATACTCAGCTCTTTCATAACACGGCCATGATGCTCGCAATCGCTATTTACGGCGAAGAAGTTCGGTTGAGTGTTCGATCACGCTTGCTGGCTCGAATGGTGGATCGTTCAAGAGTTTGTTGGTCGGATTCGCGAGCTGAGGTTGTTCAGGAGCAAGCGGCTTCATGAAAAGGCTGGAAGAACGCGCGTGCGTCAAATATGACAGGTAATGATTTCGGTTTACGATATGAGGATGGACATTAAGATCGGAGATACTTTTTCGACGACGCGAGAGGTCACGGATGAACTTATCCGCGATTTTGCGGAGCTTTCGGGGGACTTTTATCCGATCCATGTGGATGAGGAGTTTGCCAGGAACACAAGGTTCGGGCGGAGGATCGCGCATGGGATGTTGAGCGGGGCGTTTATCTCGGCAGTTTTGGGGAACGAGTTCAGGGAGCGGAAGATCGTTTATTTATCGCAGACCATGAGGTTTACGGCGCCGACGTTTATCGGGGATAGGATCACAACGACCGCGACGGTCAGGGGAATTCGTAAGGAAAAGGGGATCGTCACGCTCGAGACGGTTTGTTCGAAACAAGGTGGGGAAGTGACGCTGACCGGGGAGTCGGTTGTTATGATCCTCGAGTGATCTGGTCGGGTTTGTGATCACCACGTTCGTCAGCGTCCTGCGGACGCTTGCAGGCAAGGGTGCCTGTGGTCCGACGAGAAGGATTTGCCCTCGCAACAAATATAAATGGGAAATCATCGCTAACGGCGTGGGTACTGGTTGGGGCCTAACATCCACCTGGGTTCGGAATGAAATCCTCTGCACATTAGTGTTATTCTGATATTCAATATCAACAAGGATCAGCGGGGCTGGACTTCTGCACCCTGGATGGACAAATATCAGATGGCAGCAACTATCGCCCCAAATCTTGTCGGTTTTGAGAGTATTCCTCAAACGATCCCCCATTATTGCTTCGAATCTTTTCGCCGCCACAATAAGCGGGACGCCCTGGCGTTCAAGATCGACGAGGTCTGGAATTATGTGAACGGCCTTGAAGCGGTCGAGCGCGTGAAGCGCATCGCCATGGGGCTTGCCGCACTTGGCGTTAAGAAGGGCGACCGCGTAGCGATCATCTCGGAGAACCGGCCGGAGTGGTCGTTTGTCGACCTGGCGATATTGTCACTGCGGGCCATTAATGTACCAATATATACGACCCAGTCGGTCGAACAGATCAGGTACATCCTCGAGAATTCCGGAGCCAAGCTTTTGTTTGTATCCGGGCGGAAGATCTGGAAGCACGCCGAAAATGCGATCAACAGCGTCGAAAGGTTGGAAAAGCTCATTTTCTTTGACGAGGACGGGAGGCCGGAGGGTAATAGCCGAGCGATAACGCTTAGCGAGGTTGAGGCTGAGGGGGAACGATATAGGTCGATCGACTCCGAGGTTTTTGAAAACTCGCTGGCCGGCATCGAATCAAAAGACCTCGCGACTATAATTTATACGTCGGGCACAACGGGTGAGCCAAAGGGCGTGATGCTGACACATGAGAACTTCGTTTCGAACGTCGTTGCCGTATCAAAGGGGCTCCCGATCCGCTCGACCGACCGGAGTTTGGCGGTGCTTCCGTTATCTCACATTTTCGAACGGACCGTCTTTTATGTTCTGTGTTCTAACGGCGTGTCGATCCATTATTGTGCCGCGTTTGACCAGATCGCCTCGCACCTGCAGGAGGTAAAGCCGACGATCATGACGGCGGTGCCGCGGCTCTTCGAACAGGTCTATCACAAGATCGTTAAGAAAGGTAAAGCCGCCGGCGGTTGGAAAACACGGCTTTTCGATTGGGCACTCCAGGTCGGGCAAGACTACTGGGACGCGAAAGACAACGGACGATCGGCTTCTCCCTCCCTGGCTGCGAAACACGCGATCGCAAACAGGATGGTCTTCTCGAAATGGCGCGAGGGAGTCGGCGGCAGCCTTAGATTTTTTGTATCCGGCGGGGCGCCGCTTTCTAAGAAATTGTCGTATGCATTCTGGGGAGCCGGGATCCCGATCCTGCAAGGATATGGGATGACCGAGGCATGCGTTACCTGTGCCAACCGGCCCGACGATAACAAGGTCGGCTCGATCGGAAAGCCGTTCGAGGGCATCGAGATGAAGATCGGGGAAAAAGACGATGAGGTCCTGGTTCGAGGGCCTAATGTAATGATGGGCTATTACAACGACCCTGCGGCTACGGCGAAGGTGATCGACGATGATGGTTTTTACCACACGGGCGACGTAGGCTATGTCGACAAGGACGGCCATTTTTATATAACCGATCGGATCAAGGACCTCTTCAAGCTGTCCAATGGTAAGTATGTCGCACCGCTGCAGGTCGAGAGCCTTTTGAAGCAGAGCCCGCTGGTTTCGCAGGCGATCGTCGTAGGTTCGGGCCGCAAGCAGGTCGGAGCACTAATAGTGCCGGATTGGGATGCCTTGAAAGAGGAGATGAAATCGAACGGAGTTTCTGTTGAGGGCAGCCGTGAGGAATTGTGCGACGATCCGCACTTTATCAAACGTGTCCAGCAGGACGCCATCGATCTTTCTCGCGAACTCAGCGATTACGAACGCGTCAAACGCGTGTACCTGCTTCCGCGTGAGTTTTCGATAGACAAAGGCGAGATGACGCCGACCCTAAAGATAAAGCGAAATATTATCGATGAAAAATACCAGGAAGCGATAGACGAGATCTGCGGGCCGTAAAGGCCGTTGGGAAGTTAAGTTCAGTTTCGAGTCGGACGTATTGACCTAACCGGGCATGGAAACCCGCTAAACCTTGTCGATCACAAGGTTGTTTTCATTGAGAAGCGAATTGAGTGATCTATGGTCACCGTTACGATTCCTTAGTAAGGCTTCCGCAAGTTCAAATAGCGGAGCCGGGATCTCCCCGCCTTCCGCTAGCTCGAACAAACCTTCTTCCTGCGGGTAATGGGTATAAAACGCGACCTCGGCAGAACAGAACTCGCACCCGGCCAGGTGTTTTCGGACCTCACCGCTCCGGCGTTTTGACAGTTCACCGACTTGAAATTCAAGCAACTCGTTCGAAGACGGGCAATCTTCATTTTTGCAAAAATCTTTAATTTTTGGGGCGCGCATACAAAACAATCCTTCAGTGATCACCCAAACCAATAAAACGGGCAGATGTATTATTCCTTATTACAGGGAAAGTAAATCTGTAATGGGGGTTTGCTTCCAAAACTAACTAAACAAAAAGTTTCCGAGAAATTGCCGATCATCTGCAAAATTTATTGACGAGAGTGCTAAGTCTTGTTCCTACAACGTTTACCGCGAAGTGTTAAACGCATACTAACAAAACAAAAAACAGTTGCTCAAGCAGGGATTTATTGCTACTATCTTAAGTGTAGGTAGTGAGAGGAAATCGTCTCACATGCACCAACCAGATCGAGGCAACAGCGCGGCATTCGATCTTGCCAATTCTTTCTCCAAAAATCAATTCATACCGAGTTACGACCTGCCCTATTCAAAAGAGCGCATCGGCGTCCACAATACCGGTCTGCCATTTTAGGCCACTCGAGAGCGACGCACCGATTTTAAACATCAGAAAGGCTGATTATGAACGAAGTGAAAACAAAGCAACGACTCCCCCGGTCGGCGAACCATAGACAGATCAAAGTTGGTAAATGGAATGACAGTCTGAAGTCTTCGGACGTCAACCAGATCTGGACGGAACTCCACCGGATCGTTTCATCACACCCTCTGGTGCGGGCCTCAAAGCGGGCCGGCTTTCTCGTTGAGGAAGGCAAGCATAACGCATATACAGACCTGACACAGGAGCTCTTTGTAGCACTCCTGAGCAAGGACCGTTTTCAGCATTATATCGACACGATGATGTCGGATTCCGAGATAGAGGCGGAGATCAGCCAGATAGAGCTGACCAACATGCTCACCGCCGAGCTGCGAAAACGATATCCGGAATCATACCGACTTGCACGCCGAATTTCGACCCTGATCCAGACGAGCGCGGTCTTCAAGAGGTTTGATAATGTTGATAATCCCGAGGCGCACCGCAAGCTTGCCGACAGGCTTTATGGGCTTTCGACCTGGGCGATCAAAAAATCGCGGCGCGACGTACAGGAAATGGACGAACGGGTAAAGGCGGTGTCCTTTCACGGACGCGACACCCGAATGGTCGGCTGCACGGGCGATGCGCAGATCGTGATAAGCAATCCCGAACTCGAGAAACTGATCGTCCGCGTTTTCAAGGCGGTAGATTCGCCGGTCGATGTTAGATCGTTGAGATCCTTTGTAATGTCGCGGCTGCCTATAATGGACATACACCTGGTGCCGGTCGGAAGCGGGACCGATAGCGATGATGACGACCGAATGCCCTTTGAGCTGACCGATACGCGGGAGACGCCTGAAGAAGACCTGCTAAGAAACGAAGCTGAGCATGCCGCCGCCGGTTTTGTCGATAATTTTCTGCAGACGCTTAATAAATCGGTTCGCGGCAAATCGAAACAGTACGATCGGATGATCAACGTTCTGTGGCACTGCTACCTCATCTCCGACAGCGGAACCCAGCTCGAGGTTGCGGAAATGCTCGGAGTCTCTGATTCGCTGGTCTCGGATTACCGGAAGCGGATCGAGGCCAACCTGCAGCAGTTGTCGTTCAGCGGAGTGAACGAGGCGAGGCACTTCGAAAGGGCTCTCAAACGCAAGGTTCGTGACTTGATCACGATGGAGGCAAAGGAAGTCACAGCATAGGCCGGTTCTCTCCCGATGATCAGCTCTTTCTGTATGTGCCAGCAATCCACCGAATGCCTACCGATCGTTCAAAACGAAAAGACTACGAGTCCCTCTCGCCCCCGGTCAAACGCTCAACGGATGTCGTCAAAGACCCGTTTGGCCGCACCTCACACAGAAAAGGTCCATTATCGGCTGCAAATACTCACGGTTTAAGACCCGCCCTCACTTCGCCCGATCCACCAGCATTAAACGCCAGGACACAGGTAGAAGAAACAAAGGCTGACACACCGGCCGTCTCCGTGCCCGTCGAAATTTCACCGGACGTACCGGACAAGGTCCGAAAAAGGGCAGAGAAAGATAAAGACCTGCTAAGTAAGGACCGATGGCTGGTAAGGCACGGCCATACGGTGACCTATGCGGGGCTTTTCCTGTTCTCTATCCTCGTCCTGTTTCGTCCGTATGAGATCGTTCCCGGGCTGGGCTTCCTTTTGGCTACGGCATCTTATTTTGCTATGGCGACCATTGCGGTGTATCTGCCATCGCAATTTGCGACGGAAGGAAACCTGACCATCATGACCACCGAGGTGAAGGCCATCCTTGCACTTACGGTCATCGCCGTTTTCACCATACCAATTGCCCGAAATCCCGGTCTTGCGTGGTTTAGCCTTACGGATAGTTTCATAAAGGCGGTGATGATCTTTATCGTGCTGATCAATGTCGTCCGCACCAGGCAGCGGTTGATGGGCCTGATGTGGCTATCATTTGGCATAGGCATTTACCTCGGATACCAGGCGATCGGGATGTACCGTGCTGGTCAGTTTAACGTCGAGGAATACCGTGTTGCCGTAGACGTCGGTGGCATGTTTGGCAATCCCAATGAAATGGCGCTCCATTTCGTGATGATGACCCCGCTCGTGATCGTCCTGGCGATCGCCTCGAAAAGCCTGATGATGCGGGTCATTTATTTTGGCGTGGCTGGACTTTTCATCGCGGCAAACATGGTCACGTTCTCTCGCGGCGGCTTTCTCGGGCTAATGGCCACGGGTGCTGTGCTTGCGTGGAAGTTGGGAAGGAAATATCGCTTGAACGTCACGGTCGCCTCGGTGGTGATCGGCGGACTGATCATGGTCGCCGCACCAGGTAATTACGGGCTGCGCGTGCTGTCCATTTTCATTCCCGGCCTCGATCCCGTCGGATCGAGCGATCAACGGTGGAGCCTTCTAGAGCGATCGATCATCGTTACGGCTCGAAACCCGTGGGGCATCGGGATCGGCAATTTCCCCATGGTCGGCCTTCACAACCTGCAATCGCACAATGCGTTTACTCAGGTTTCGGCAGAATTGGGGATTTTGGGGCTCATTGCGTATCTCATATTTATGGTTAGCCCATATCGCAAACTTGGGGCGATCGAGCGTACTTTATTCGGATCGAAGGACCATGACTGGTATTACTATCTTGCGATCGGATTGCAGGCGAGTATCGTCGGCTACATGGTTTCCAGCTTTTTTGCGTCCGTTGCATACAACTGGTTTATTTACTACCTGATCGCGTACGCCGTCGCATTTCGCCGAATATACAGTTTGCAAAACGGATTTGCGAAAGAGGCTAAAACCCCCTCGGTTTGGGAGCGAGCCATCCCTTCCACAGCATGATCGTTCTAACGGAACAATTTATTTTCTGGATATGCGTCGTTCTGCTCGCATATATCTATCTGGGCTATCCTGTCCTGGTGTATATGGTGGGCAGGCTGTTTCCGAAAACCGTGCGCACCGGAATGATCGAACCAAGGGTAACGATCCTGATCACTGCGTTCAACGAGGCGGCGTCGATCCGAAAGAAACTTGAGAATACGCTCAGTATCGTATATCCGATCGACAAACTAGAGATAATCGTGGCATCTGATGGCTCTACCGATGACACCGATGACATCGTGAGATCTTTTGAGTCTCGAGGCGTGCGGCTTTTCCGACAGGAGGGGCGTGTCGGCAAAACTACTACGCAAAACAATGCGGTCGAGGACGCTACCGGCGAGGTGATACTTTTCTCCGACGCAACGACAACGTATCGACCGGATGTGTTTGAAGCGATACTGCCTAGCTTCGCAGATGAGACCGTGGGGTGCGTCGCCGGACGTTTGATCTATGTCGATGACGACAACACAAACATCGGACACGGGCTGATGAGCTATTGGAGTTACGAAACTTTCCTGAAGACAGCGGAGAGCAGGGCCTCGTCGCTGATAGGGGCCTCCGGCTGCCTTTACGCTGTTAGGCGGTCCGCATACGAGCCTATGTATCCTGAGGCATGCTCGGACTTTCTTATCTGCACCAGCATTTTTAGAAAGGGGCTTCGCAGCGTGTTTGCTCCGGATGCAGTTTGTTACGAGTCGACGAACAAGCGGGCCGGGAATGAATTACGCATGCGCGTCCGTGTGATCGCCCAGACCTTCACCGACCTTTGGCGCAATCGGGATATGCTCAACCCGCTGAAAAGCGGCTTTTACGGGATCCAGTTGATCTCGCACAAATTACTGAGATATTCCGTACCGTTCATCATGCTCGCACTCTTTGCGTCGAGCTTGCTGCTGGCGGGACGATCGTTCTTTTACATGGCGGCCTTGATATTTCAGATCGCCTTCTATTTTCTTGCCTTTAGCGGCTGGCTGGTTGAACGCAAAGGGCGGCACCTCGTCCTGGTCGCGATACCTTTTTATTTTGTGCTGGCAAATCTTGCGTCGGCGCTCGCATTCTATAAATTTGTGCGAGGAGAGACCTACACTCGATGGGAACCAATACGCGACTCCCACTGATCAAAACTATGAATACACCGGAACCCGAGAAGAAATACTTTAGCAAGCGGATCGGCCGAAATGTTTTCGAGACGCCGCCTAAGATATCCGTAGTGATCCCCGCCTACAACAGTGCTGAGTTCATCGCGGAAGCCCTGGATTCGGTGGTGAAGCAGAAGTTTCGCGAACATGAGATCATCGTGATCAATGACGGATCGCCCGATACGGAACAACTCGAGCGTGCGCTCAAAATGCGTTTCGAGGACATTGTCTACATAAAACAAAGAAATACGGGGGCTGGCCTGGCACGGAACATGGCGATTGAGCATGCGCGCGGCGAAATAATTGCGTTTCTCGATAGTGACGATGTGTGGATGCCCGATTTCCTCGCCTCCCAGTACGTTTTCATGGAACGGAATGGGTACGACATGGTTTATTGCGATGCCACGCTTTTTGGAATGCGGTCACCCTACCGGAAAACGTTTATGGAAACCGCCCCTTCGGACGGCGAGGCGAATTTCGAGAGCATTTTGGACTTGAAATGCAACGTGATTACTTCAGGTACGATGGCTCGGAAAAGCGCCATCGTCGCGGCCGGAATGTTCGAGACGGAGAGGGTGCGGGCACACGATTTTATTCTTTGGCTTCGAATGGCCAAAACCGGGGCGAAGATCGGTTATCAGCGAAAGCAGCTCATAAAGTACCGGGTACACCTCAATGGCCTTTCCGGTGACATGGTGAGCCGTGCGGAACGCGAACTTGAAGCGTTTTGCCGTGTTCCACATTTAGTGGACCTCACCGCCCACGAGCAAACTATCGTCGATCGACGCATCGCGGGGCTCGGAGCAGACCTGGCGGTCGAAAAAGGCAAGGTCCATCTGCTTAAAGGAGAGTATCGAGATGCCGCCCAGGCATTTTCGACGGCGAATCAACATCGTAAGTCTTTCAAACTTGCGGCTGTCGCTATGTTGACGAGAGTTGCGCCGAAAATGCTGTTGAAATTTTACAAGGCCAACCGCCCAGCCGAGATCGGATTGATCACACATTAAAATTTTTTTCGGTTGGGCCGACCCCCGCCCCGTTCTCATCCGGCAACCTGCCGCTTTGAAATAAACATAATATTGAGTTTATTGTCTTGTCAGGAATCGCCTTCTCAGAGCCTTGCTAAAGCGTGATCAAAGAAGAAACAAAACCACAATCTCTCCGACAACAAAGTGCATGGCTCCTGATGGCGAAGATCATCGGGTTCGCGTTCAGCTTTTTTCTTCCGTTGATAATTGTCCGGTACCTCACTCAGGAATCGGTCGGCCACTACAGGGAATCGTTTCAGATCATCACCAACGCAGTAATGATCTTGCCGCTTGGCTTCTCGATGAGCGCGTACTATTTCCTTGCCCGTGAGAAGGAACGCCGGGCCGCGGCCATCCTGAATATTCTCGTATTCAATTTTATCGTAGGCGGGCTGACCTGCCTCTTGCTGAATATTTACCCGGAGATCATCGGAAGTATTTTTCGTAATGAGGAACAGACCCGGCTTGCTCCTATGATCGGACTGGTAATTTGGATCTGGATCTTCTCGACGTTTCTCGATATGGTCCCGGTAGCCAACCAGGAAGCAAAGGTGGCGACGGTTTTTATAATTACCGCGTCTCTTTCGAAGACTTTGTTTCTAGGCGGTGCGGTCGTCTTGTTCGGGACAGTGGATGCATTTCTGTACGCGGCCGTTATACAGGGTCTCATTCAGACAGCTTTATTGCTGCCCTATCTTGGAAGTCGATTTCCCGGATTTTGGCGAAAGTTCGATTGGCGGTTCTTTTTTGAGCACACGGCCTATGCGGTACCGTTCGGTTTAACGGCCATTCTTTGGATCGCTCAAAGCGATATACATAACTATTTTGTGGGTTATCAGTTTTCGTCGGCGGACTTCGCTATTTACGCATATGGCTGTTTCCAACTGCCGCTGATAGCAATGCTGTACGAATCTGCGACTTCTGTGCTCATACCGCGAATGAACGCCCTACAGCTCGCGGGTGAGCATGAAGAGATGATCCGGCTGACGACCCGTGCGATGCAAAAGCTCGCATTCTTTTATTTCCCGATGTATGCCTTCTTACTGATCACATCGCACACATTTATTGTTACGCTGTTTACAGAGGAGTACGCGGCGAGTTCCTCGGTCTTTGTTATCAATCTGACGCTGCTGCCCTTTAGCATAGTCCTTACAGACCCGATCATCAGGTCATTCAAGGAACTCGGCCGGGTGTTCTTGGTAACACGGGCCATCGTGCTGGCCGGCTTAATAGCCGTGCTTTATTTTGGCTTGGGCGCGTTTGGGCTCACGGGTATGATCACTGCGGCCGTGGGAGCGGTCCTTGTTGAAAAAGCGGTAACGGAGTATATCGTCATTAGAAAGCTTGGCGTAGGTTTTCGCCACTTGACCTTACTCACAGACATTGCCAAGACAGCTTTCATAACCGCACTCGCGGGTGGAGTGACCTGGCTGGTATACAGCAACGCGCATGTTCATCTGTTAAGGATCGGCAGGCATTTTGCTGAGGAAACGATCGGTATCGAGAGGCCCGGACTGCTCGATTTCGCAAGCGGAAGTCTGGTGTTAGCGATCTCCGCGGCGGTATTCGTACCCGTTTATCTGATCGCCGCCAGTTTTTTGGGAGTGATCGAGGACGATGAGAAACAAGCCATCAGGCATTTCCTTAGACGAGTATTTGAATGGCGTCCGTCCACGCCGGCAGCTGAGGTTTAGATCGCCGGAGACCAGATAAGAAATGGCCCAGTCCGAACCTACATTTCTAACAAAACTAAAATGGAATGCGCCGTGGCTCGTGCGTTATCCATTTTCTCGCGCCCGGTCCTTTCTGGAGCGAACTGTTTTCGAGAAAAAGCATGTGATCATAACTATCGCCGACCATTTTGAGCCGGGATGGAGTGCCGACGGCGTGCTCGATCATAGGACACAGGTCGAAAGGCTAATTGCCTACCACAAGATGGCTCGCGATACCGGCGAAACAGTTCGCGATAGCGACGGAACTAAGTTCAGGCATACAAATTTTTACCCGGCCGAGCAGTATCACCCGGAGATCCTGGATATATTGGCTGAAATGCAGTCGGAGGGCCTCGGGGAGGTTGAGGTCCATCTTCATCACGGTGTCGAGAAGCCCGACACGGCAAACAACCTCAAAAACGCGCTGGTGGATTTCCGGGATGTCCTTGCGGAACGGCATCGATGTCTTTCCCGGTCGGTAGGCTCCGCCACGCCGCAATATGCCTTCGTCCATGGAAATCTGGCCCTGGCGAATTCATGCGGCGGGCGGTATTGCGGGGTCGACAGCGAGATGAAGATATTGCAGGACACTGGGTGCTACGCCGATTTTAGTCTTCCGTCGGCGCCGGACCAGTCACAGGTTGCCGTTATAAATGAGATCTACGAATGCGGACATTCGGTGGACGAAGCCGTGCCGCACCGAAGCGGCAGGAGAGTAGCGGCCAATGGAAAAGAGCGCCTATTACCACTGATATTCACGGGGCCGCTGGTATTTGACTGGACACGGCGAAAAGGGCCGCTGCCTTTTCCGCGCATCGACGACGGAGCGTTGACGGCAAAACAAGGATTAACCATGGACCGGTTCAACCGGTGGATGTCGGCAAATATTACGGTTGCGGGCAGATCGGATTGGGTATTTATTAAGCTTTATTGTCACGGTTTTTTCGATCAGGACCAATCGGCCTGTATTGGCGAGGACGCCAAGCGCTTCTTCGGAAATTTGGTCGAAGGAGCGGAACGGTCAGGAAATTTGAAGATACACTTCGCATCTGCCCGCGAGGCGTTCAATATGGTCACGGCCGCAATTGAAGGTAAAAAGGGTGAGCCCGGCGAATATCGTGACCACGCCCTCAGGTCTATCATGACAGAGGCAAGGAGCCGCCCGACCAAGTCCAGCCGCGTATAAAATGTCCGCCGAAATAATGGCCAAACCGCTAAACAGCTTCAAAAAGATCCGAAGCCTGGATGAGATCCTAACGCGGGGCAGCCAGGCTATCTCGGTATTTCGTGAACAGAAACGCGGAAGTAATATTCCCACGGACGACGAATTCTTTCACCACTTCGAGCGTAGTGTATGGGGTAAAGGGCCGGTCTCGGTTAAAGCTTTCCGGGAACGGTTTTACAGTTGGGGACACGAGCATTTCCTCAAAGCATTTCAGGATCGGAAGAGGTCGAGTGCTGAGTTTCGAGAAACCTTTGGAGATGTAACGGCCGCAAAGTTTGTTTCGGCCGCAGAGAATATCGCCGATGGCAGAGTTGATCTGCTAGGGCTAAAGGCTCTCCATCTCGGAAAAGAGATCGACTGGCACTGGGAACCGATCGCATCAAAACGGTCGCCGCTGAAACATTGGAAACAGTTTGATGAGCTTGATTCAAAGGAAACAGGGAACAAAAAGATCGTATGGGAGCTCAATCGTCACCAGCATTTCTTTACCCTGGGAGTGGTCTATTGGCTGACCGGTGACGAACGATGTGCCCGCATATTTGCGAGTCACCTCGACCGTTGGATGGAAGAAAACCCTCCGGGACTTGGCATCAACTGGTCCAGCAGTCTGGAAGTTTCCTTTCGCTCGATGTCCTGGATATGGGCGCTTCATTTCTTCCGGGATTCAAGCCATTTAACGCTGCCGCTTTTTAATCGGGCCTTAAAGTACCTTTACCTTCACGGGCGGCATATCGAGAAGTATCTTTCGAAATACTACAGTCCCAACACACATTTGACGGGCGAAGCTCTCGGCTTGTATTACCTCGGCACCCAATTTCCTTTTTTCGACCGGGCGAAGCACTGGCGCGATCTGGGCGAAGACATCCTGATGAAGGAGATCAACAATCAGGTGCTCCCGGACGGTATCTATTTTGAACAGAGCTCGTGGTATCAACGATATACCGTCGACATCTTCACGCATTTTATCGTGCTGCGTTCTCTCTTCGGAGAGCCGATCTATACAGCCAAGTCAGCGGCGCTCGAAGAGCGGCTTCAAAAGGCGTACGACTTTCTGATGCACTTGACACTACCCGACGGCCGCACGCCGATCATAGGCGACGATGACGGCGGGCGCATACTGCCATTGACTTTAGCCGAGCCGGATGATTTTCGAGGAACGCTGGGCGCGGGTGCGGTTATCTTTGACAGAGGCGATCTGAAGTTCGTTAGTGACTCAGTCAGCCAGGAAGTATTTTGGCTGACCGGACCTGAGGGTCTGGCCAAATATGACGCTTTGGAAAGCCGTGAGCCCGAGGCCGCGTCGTTGAGTTTCCCCGACGGCGGTTACTATGTGATGCGAGACGGCTGGACCGACACCGACAGCTTTCTTGTTATCGACTGTGGTGAATTGGGCGCTCTGACCGGTGCTCACGGACATGCCGATGCACTGGCCATCGAACTCGCGATCCATGGAAAGACGCTGCTTGTCGATTCCGGAACCTATACTTATCACGAGTCCAGAGACCTTAGAGACTATTTTCGTTCGAGCTCTGCCCATAATACCCTTACGGTCGATGGACTTTCCTCTTCAGAGCCCGGCTCAACCTTCAATTGGCGGTCAAGAGCCAAGGCCCTTTCAGGCGAGTGGATATCTAAGGGGCGTTTCGACTTTTTCAAGGGTTCCCACGATGGATTTGAACGGCTTGGGGACGGCGCGAAACATACTCGCAGCGTCCTTTTCGTCAAAGGCGATTACTGGATCATGCGCGACCTGGTCTCGGGTACTGGAACGCATGAATATGCATTGAATTTTCACTATTCTGTAAATACGAAGCCCGTCGTCGAGGATGACGACAGGTGGGTGGGCGATGACGACCACCGATTATTCGTTTTTGGCGATAACGGTGCGTGGCAGCAAAAAGAAAGCTGGATATCGAACAATCATGCGCACCGGGTTAATGCACCGTTCCTGAGATTTGTATCCCGCGGCCAGGGCCCGCAGGAATTTTTGACGTTTATATTACCGATGGTGAGCCCGATCGAAGCTCCTGTCGTCGAAGAGGTTGCGGCCGCTCAGGGGCGTGCATTCGTTATCAAGTACGCCGGATATACTGACATCTTTGTATATAACGATGACACCAGCCAAGCCCTCGATAACGGCATTTTCATATCGAATTTCGAATACACGTGGGCCCGCCTGAGGGCGGGCGAATCGGCCCCTGACGAGATCGTCGTTATAAACGGAGACCGCCTTGCGATCGGCGGAAAGGAATTATTCGAGCCGCACGAGGTCAATTCCGCTTCGGCACGCCGTTTCGGTAATGAACTATATGTCGAAACGGACCACGGCAGAATGATCAGGACCTTGTAGTTCCATCACCGATCCCAGTGAAGAAACGTGTTTTACAACTGATCCCAAGCTTTCATCTCGGCGGGTCTGAAAAGCAAGCAATTGCTCTCACGCGGATGCTCCGCGATGATGGATCGTACGAAGTTTGGGCGGCAACGCTGAACAACGAAGGCGTCCTGCGGTCCGAATTCACGAACGCTTATCCTGAAGACATTCCCGAATACAAGCTATCGTCTTTTTACGACGTTAATTTTCTTCAGCAGGTTAGACGCTTTGCCCGGTACCTGAACGAGAATCGGATCGATCTTATCCATACGCATGATTTCTATACAAACGTTTTCGGTATGTCGGCGGCAACTCTGGCCGGAACGCCTGCCCGAGTTGCTTCGAAGCGGGAATCCGGCGGCATGCGATCGCGATCACAGGACCTTGTCGAAAAGATCTCCTTCGGACGCGCCAACGCGATCCTCGTAAACTCCGAAGCAGTTATCAACCACCTCGCTCAACGAAATCTTCCCGTCGCGAAGATGCGGCTTATATACAATGGGACGGACATTTCAAGGTTCGATCGAAAGCCGGATGAGAATGCGCTGGACAAATATGGACTGCCGACCGTAGAAAAGATCCCGTTCGTTACCATGGTCGCTAATTTGCGCCATCGAGTAAAGAACGTTCCGATGCTGCTACGTACGGCAAAGCGCGTTTTATCCGTCTGTCCGAATGCTCATTTTGTTATCGCCGGCGAGGGTGAGCTCGAGCCCGAATTAAGGGCTATGGCCGGGGAACTCGGCGTAGCCGACACCGTACATTTCATCGGCCGGTGTGATGACGTGCCGACCCTCCTGGCTGCGTCATATGCTTGTGTCCTCACGTCCGATGCCGAAGGATTCTCGAATTCGCTTATAGAATACATGGCGGCGGGGAAACCCGTTGTTGCTACCGCGGTTGGCGGTGCGGCGGAGACTATTGTGGAGGGTGTGACAGGTTTCATAGTTTCACCTAATGACGATGCCGCGATGGCCAAACATTTGATCAATCTACTGTCAGATGAAACTGCGGCAAAAAAAATGGGTGACAGCGGGAAAATCACCGCGATTGAATGTTTCTCATTGAGTTCGCAGCGGTCTAAAATTCTCGAACTCTACAAAGACTGCCTGACAAAATAAAGTTGCTCGAAAGGGGTGCCAACGCTTAGAATATAAACGTGCTTTTCGCACGCCCGCCCCATCTTCCGCAAGCTAATTCCAAATAATGAAACAAGTAATCCGCAGAGGTTTAAAAGAAATTATCGTTGACGAAGTTTCCGATCCCGTAGTGTCGGCCAATCACGTCCTGGTACGTCCGTTCTATTCGCTGATCAGCGCGGGTACGGAAACCGCAGATATTCATACAGACAGCATCGTTAAAGAAGTCGCCGACAACCCGTCGCACCTGAGGACCGTCTGGAATGTGATGAAAAAGACGGATCCGGTGAGCACATTTAACGAGGTCCGGGCAAAATTTGAGGACTATGCGGTTCTGGGCTACTCCGGGGCCGGGATCGTGATCGAGAAGGACGCAAAAGTCACGGATCTCCAGATCGGACAACGCGTGGCATACGGCGGCGAAGGCACCGGACATGGTGAAACAATAAATGTCGGCCGCAACCTTATCGCGCGAGTGCCTGATAACGTCACGTTTCAGGAAGCGTGCTTTACGACACTTGGTGCTATCGCCATGAATGCCGTTCGGCTCTCTGAAATAAACGTCGGCGACGTAGTAGCTGTGATCGGCCTGGGGCTGGTTGGACAGTTGACCGCGCAGCTTGTCAGGTGTCAGGGCGGCGTGGTCATCGCGATCGACCTGGATAAAAAGCGTGTCGATCTTGCTCTGGAAACCGGAGCGGACTATGGCCTGGTGGCGAGTGACACCTCTGTCGCTGAGGTCAAGTCTCTGACTGCCGGCCGAGGTGCCGACTGCGTGATCGTTGCCGCAGCGTCGAAATCTGCGAAACCGCTGCAGGACGGCGTTTTTATGTGCCGTGACCGTGGACGAGTTGTTATGGTCGGAGCATGTCCGATCGAGATCCCGCGGAGCGAAATGTACGTAAAGGAGTTAAGCTTCCTTGTTTCCCGGGCATATGGCCCGGGCAGCTACGATCCGAAGTACGAGAAGCAGGGCGTGGATTATCCGATCTCGTACGTGCGTTGGACCGAGAACAGGAATATGGAAGAGTTCCTGCGTCTGGTCTCGACTGGCAAGGTCAATGTGAGCTCACTGATCAGCCACGAGTTTGATCTCGACGACGCTCCGGCAGCTTATAAGACCATCATGGGCAACGGCGGCGGAAGCATGGCCGTAGTCCTGAAATATAAAGCGAGCGAGGAAGAAGACGCTATCGCGTCGTTCGCTCCCCAGCGGAAGATCGTTGTAAACCCAACTCCCGTCGACAAGACTCAGATCAAATTCGCCATCATCGGGGCCGGTAACCTCGCCAAATGGGCCCATCTGCCGGCGTTGAAAAAGATCGACGGAGCCAGTCTTCACGCTGTGCTTTCGAATAGCGGTGCTCGGGGAAAGTCATACGCCAAGCGTTTCGGTGCCGCCTATGCCAGTTCGGATTATGAACAGATCCTGCAGGATCCGGACATCGATGCCGTAATTATCGCCACCCGGCATAAGGAACACGCACAACAAACGATCGACGCACTCAATGCGGGCAAACACGTCTTCATCGAGAAGCCGATGGCTATCACGCTCGAGGAATGCCGGGCTATAACGGATGCTGTCGAATCGAGCGGAAAACAGCTCATGGTTGGCTTCAACCGTCGTTTCGCTCCGTTTTACGCAGAGATGAAGAAAAACCTGGCGGGGCGAAAAAGTCCGGTGGTGATCTCGACAAGGATGAATTCGCCGGGCATCGAAAATGGCTGGGCAGCTGACGCTTCGCAGGGCGGAGTCTTTCTCGGGGAAGGCTGTCATTTCATCGATCTGATGTATTGGCTGCTAGACAGCGAGCCTGTCAGCGTTTCAGCGTATGGATTTGACGGGCACAACATAGCGTCGTCGATCAAATTCGCGGATGGTTCGATCGGGAACCTCATTTACACCGTGGTCGGCAGCGAAACTTCGGGCGGGGAACTGGTCGAGGTGTTTGCACCGGGCGTGGGATTGTCGACTGAAGATTTCAAACGTCTTGCCGTCAAGAAAAAGTCGGTGAAAGAGAGTTCGAAATTCTTCGCCGCGAAAGGTTATGACGCCCAGCTTGCGTCGTTTGTTAAGAGCCTGAAGCAGGGAAAGGAAACAGAGATCACCGTCCGCGACGGCTTCCGTGCGACCTTGGGGTGCCTTCGGATCCTGGAGTCGGTCCAAACGGGGCGGCCGGTAGAAATCGATCTTGACGAGGCGATGTGAAATGCACGTATTGCAGCTCGGGCCATATCCGCCGCCAGAGGGCGGCATCAACCGGAACATCCTTGCGATCCGTGAAGAGTTGCGAAAGGCCGGACACCGATGTTCGATAATTGCTACTTCCCGGAGCACGCGTGTTACCGGCGAACCTGACGTTCACCATCCTCGGTCCCCGGCAAAAGTCCTGAAGCTTTTACGCAATATCGATAGTGACGTGCTCCATCTGCATGTCGGCGGTGATATAGGCAAACGAATACTTGCACTCGCGTTCGTTTGCGGGGTACTGGGTCGGGGAAAAAAGATCCTCTCCGTTCATTCGGGCGGTTATCCGACGAGCAGAGAGGGAAAAGCAGCAAAGCGGAATTCCATCCGCGGTTTTGTTTTTCGACGATTCGCCAGGGTGATCGCTGTAAATCCACTCATTGCTGAAGTTTTTCTCCGGTACGGCCTGACGTCTGACCGGATCCACGTAATATATCCATTCGTCCATCGCTTACCCGACAAAAACGTCGAGGTCCCGACGGAAATGCGAGATTTCCGGGCAAAGTGTTCTCCAATGCTGCTTACCGTCGGTTTGCTCGAGCCGGAATACGATCTTTTTATGCAGATCGATGCGATGGAAAAGGTCCTAACGGAATTCCCGAACGCTGGTTTGATGATCGTTGGGTCGGGCTCACTTGAAAATGACCTTAGGGAAGCCATCGACTCAAAACCGTACCGGGATAGGGTCTTTCTTACAGGCGATGTCAAGCATAAGGTTACCCTCCACTTACTGAACGACTGCGATATTCTCCTTCGGACCACGCTTTTTGACGGAGACGCAATCTCAGTTCGCGAAGCCTTGTTCCTGGGCACTCCGGTGATAGCAACGGATAATGGAATGCGCCCCGCCGTTGTCCATCTTATTCCCACGCACGATGCTGGAGCCCTGGTTGATGAGATCAAAGTCATTGCCGGGGCCACTACCGAACGACAAACTCCGACCCGCGATGATATGAGCAACGTACACGCCGTGTTGAAACTATATGAAGCATAAGATCGTCGTTATCGCCGCCATTGCTGTCTTCCTTGCTGTAGCGATCGGGAGTTCGTTGACGCACCGTCCACAGATCGACGAAGGCATGTTTGCAAGCCCGGCATATAATCTGGCGACCGCCGGTCATTTCGGCACAACTGTGCTCGAGATGGAAGAATCCTCTCTCACACGGATCGACCAGCGGACCTATTGGGTGATGCCGCTTTTTCTACTGAATGTCTCCGCATCGTTCAAAGCCTTCGGATTCTCGCTCTTCAGCATGCGTATGGTCTCGATCTTCTGGGGCCTGGTGCTGTTGGCAGCGATATATTTCATCGCGCTCAAATTGTCCCGCGATAAAGTCGTTGCATTGTTTGCGCTCGTTCTCGCAGCATGCGACTACATGGTTCTTGAGACCGCATCGTCGGCGCGAATGGATATGATGAGCGCCTCGCTCGGATTTTCGGCGATCGCCGCTTACCTGTTGCTACGCGAAAATAATCTCATGCTGGCTATTCTGGCGAGCCATTGTATCGTTGTGATCGACGGCCTTACGCACCCGAATGCGATACTTCCGTTTGTTGGCCTGCTATTTCTAACTGTCTTCCTCGACTTTCGAAGGCTTGATCTCAGAATGGTGTTCCTTGCCGCGGCCCCGTATCTGGTTGGGGGGACAGCATTCGGACTCTGGGTTTTACAGGACCCACAGGCATTTAAAGATCAGTTTATCGACAATGCGATGATGGGCGGCCGGATGAGCGGCTTCAGTTCTCCGCTTAGCAACATAACGCGGGAGTTTACCGATCGCTATCCTCACGCCTTCGGACTTCAGGAAAATTCAAGCGGGCATTCCGGGCCGATATATCTTAAGAGCCTGATGCTCATTGGTTATGCCGCGGGTATAATCGGAATTCTATTGATCAAAGAGCTGAGGAAGAATAAGAACTATTTAGCCTTACTCGTCATAACGTCGATCTACTTTTTGATCCTGTCTATCATCGATGGGCAAAAACAGACGACCTATTTAATTCACATTGTCCCCTTCTATCTCGTCTCGCTGGCGGTTGTGCTCGGTTGGTTTTGGAATCAGGCTCGAGTTCCCCGACTTCTCGTGGTTGGCTTCGCGTGTGCCGTTATCGCTGTGCCGCTTGGCGGGATGGGTCTAAAGATCAGACAAAACACGTACGGCAATCTATACAATCCGACTATCGCCTTTTTAAAAGAGAACTCGGGTGACGGTGGATTGATCATGGGTGGATCAGAGCTTGCTTTTGGCCTCGGTTTTGACACGAACCACGTTGCCGACGGCCGATTTGCGTATTACACGGGTAAAAGGCCGAAATTTATCGTGTATGACAGTGCTGTCGCCAATTCGTGGAAGGATTCGAAGACACACTTTCCTGAGTTCTACGAATATTTCCCGCGTCTGCTTCGCGAAGAGTACTTTGTGGCATACGAGAATGCGGGTTTCACGGTCTACGAGCGTAGATAACGTGTCCTATCGTCCGCCGGCCGTCTTCGGGTCTAGATTAGCTCCGATTCCTCGTTTTAGGAACTGGCTGTCAGCACGCAGCCTGAGGTCGCCCTGCAAAAGCGCATTGAATCCGACCTGTCCGACCGATGACGGGTAGAAATTGCTTCCCCCGTAATCTCCCGCGTTTCCGCCAACGATCACGTTGTTAGAGATAAGTGCCCCGGGGAAATAGCGTGCGATCGCGGGCCGGCCGCCGCCTAATCCATCACCGAAAAAACCGTATTCGTTGTTGAACACGATGTTGTTGCGAAATATGAACCCCTTTATCGGCTTGCCGTAAGCGATTGTGACGCTGCCATCGTGAATGACCGTGTTATTCTCCACAAGCACACCATCCCATGTCGACGGCTTTAGGAAATATCCGCGTCCGTCCCATTTTTTCGATGTTACGTCTTCGAATACATTGTTTCGTATCGTCAGTCTTCTGCCGCCCCCGGCCTCGCCGCCGTCGATCGTGATCGCACTGCCGGTGCCCCGGACGACGTTGTTGACGAACTCAATATCCTGAGTGAACGACGCGGTTCCACTATCATTGGCGGTACGGAATATCAGCCCGTTTCCTTCCTGGGCCATAGCCCAATTGTTCGTCATCAGGTTATTTTCGATCTTTATGCTCTGCCCGCTTTTTATCTCGAGAAAGTTTTTGACGACCCATTTCGTGTTTCGCCATTCGAGAGGCTTGTTCAGCCAGTTGTCACGGACGATCGCGTTACCCGGGATCAGGCCAAGACTGGAGGTTGCACCGCCAAACAGAATGCTCTCTGCCGCTGCTTCGAGATAATTGTTGACTATCTCGATCGGGCCATCCGCGGCCCAGACAGCAATAGCCTGGCTCTCTTCGCCTTCGCGTTTGAAATCTGAGAAATGGCTGTTAACGATCTTTATATGTCGGCCGTTTGCCGCAATGCCGCGACGCTGTCCTTCGGTAGGGCTGCCGTAAAGGTAAACGCGGTCGAATTCAATGTGGTGCGGCAGGTCCTCGACACTTCGTTCTTCGCCTGTCCCGAGTTGGATTATGTTGTAAAGCCCTTCGATGGTTGGCCCGAACTCGATTCCGATAAAACGATAGTGGTGAGCTCCGTTGGTCGCGAGAACTGCTGGCTCTCCCTTCACGTTCGAAACTATCTTCGGCAGAACCGAAGCATACTTCTTTGGATCCAGACGAGTGTCGGCGGCGGGCAACTGCGCGTCGCTCGCTGAGGTTCGGATGGTTATAAACTCGATGCCCGGTTTATTCGGAAGCTTCAAGGACTCCCGATAAACAGCCCCTGCTCTAAGCTCGATGATGTCGCCCCCAACGGCGCGGCCGAGCGCGGCCTGAATGCTTGCACCCGGCGGCACCTTAATTATCCGGTTCGCCCCGCTCTCAACGACTTCGATTCCCGAACCCGGTATGCCAAGCCCGCCGGAATAAGCGACGAACGCCAAGGTTCCGCTGACCGCGACAAATACCGCGGCAAAAAGTAGAAAAAGACGTGGCCCCAAAATTCGCTTTCGCTCGACAGGTTTGCTTCTAACGCTCATTACATTCACCATTGTACCGTCCGCTAAACACAGTTTTGCGGATATATAAACGGCGAAAAGGGCGGAAAATCCTCATCTATGCGTGAAAAGGTCTGGTAAAAAGCCTCTCAAACCGCTAAGCTAGAGACTGGCTTTCGGAGCCTCGTGATATTCCTCAGTAAACACTTTCCGATCCCACGGCACTTAAATACGACGAATGCTCTTTTTTTGACGTTCATTCTCATGGACGCCTGCAAACCCTTCCAAGCATCCTGTCTGCACAGTGAACAAAGACAAGCTAAAAGTAATTATCCTTACTCACGGTGGAGCCGAACGGTTTCTCGAACTGCTTTCCGATTTAGAAAGCGTCCAGATCGTCGGCGTTTTTGTCGAAACGGCCACGGAGAAACGTCGAACATTGGCCGAGAAATTAAAGCGCTCGATCCGGTATGACGGTTATTCTGCGACGGTAAGGAAATTCGCCGCGCATTTTCTAGCGGCCAAGCGCGGGAATAACAACGAATCTCGATCAGTCAAACGAGGCCAAAACGATCTGGTGGAATTCTGCCAGAAACTGAAAATCCCCGTCACAATTGTCGAAGATTATCATTCGGACGAAACGCTAAGATTACTACGCGGAACCGACGCGGACCTGGGCGTGCTTTACGGCACAAATATCGTCCGGGAAAGTGTCTTTTCGATCCCCCGTCTCGGATCGATCAATCTGCATCAAGGCCTCGCTCCCTATTACCGAGGCGGGCCGCCAGTGTTCTGGGAGCTATTCAATGGGGAAGAGGAGATCGGCATAACCGTCCACTTTGTTGCTTCGAAAGTCGATACGGGCGACATTATCCTGCAGCGGACTATACCGCTAAGTTATGATCATTCACACTACGGGTCAAACTACGACGAATTTCTAAAGGAGTTTAGAACCTCACTCAAAGAACCTTCAGCTCAGCTGCTTACGGAAGCCGTCCGGCAAATAGCCGAAGGCTGCCACAAGAGAATAAAGCAGGATACGTCCCTCGGTAAACGGTATAAACTGCCGATCAAATCTGAAAAAGACCAGCTTTTACGACTATTAAAAGAAAGGCACCAGGGCGTGGGTGGCCCCCCAAAACGCTAACGCTGTATGCCCGCATGAATCGTTCCCAAACTCGTGTGTACAAATGTCTGCCGTCATCTTCAGTGAAAAGAACCCTACTAAAAACGTTGCATAGATCCGGTGCTTTTGCCCCGTTCCATTGGGCGAATCGCAATAAGGTTCTGATCTTGACCTATCATCGTTTCGGTGGCGAGGAGGAAGCGTCTAAAATATCAGCAGGGGACTTCGAAACACATCTCAAGTATCTAAAGGCCCACAACCAGGTCCTCCCATTGGCCGAAACCATCGACTATCTGAAAAAGGGAAAGAGCTTACCGCGAAATACAACGGTCATCACGATCGACGATGGTTATACTGATGCGTATGACATCGCATTTCCTCTTCTAAAGAAATTCGGGTTTCCCGCGACTGTCTATGTGATCACAGATTTTCTGGATAAAAAGAGTTGGCTGTGGACCGACGTGATGCGGTATGTTTTGATGAACACTAAAAAGGATTCGATAGAAATAGAATTTGCCGCGGGCGATACGATCAATTGTGCATTATCGGGCGACCCGGCACGTCTCGAGACAGCGAGCCGAATAAACGAACGTCTAAAGAAACTGCCTAATGAACTAAAAGATGAGAAAATTTCCCAGATCGGAAAGTATTTGGAAGTCGATATTCCCGCGCTTCCGCCAGACCGTTTCGGGCCCCTGACCTGGATGCAATGCCAGGAAATGGAAGCGGATAATATTCGGATCGAATCGCATACGGTCACACATCCGATCCTCACGAAAGTCGGTCCGGAAACCCTGGATTTCGAAATGAGGACTTCCAAAAAGCGGTTGGAAGATATCCTGGGCAGGCGGATCGATCATTTTTGTTATCCAAACGGCACGATGGACAGAAATGTTCAGGCGGCGGCTAAGAATGCCGGGTATGCCAGCGCCGTGACCACCGCTTATGGTTTCAACGATGCACAGACAGATCTGCTTTCGATGGATCGAATCGATGCGCCGTCCACCGTTGAAAGCTTTGCCCAAAGCGCGAGCGGTTTTGAAGCGGCAAGGCTGCGATGGTCCAGCCGCGGTGCGTAACTTCTCCTATTTCTTCACGGGTATAAACCTCATGATAATCATAAGACCAAATGTGCGGTATTAACGGCATAGCATTTTCTTCGAAATCTGGAAAACAGGTCAGAAGGGCATCACTGATCGCGATGCGTGACGTTCTGCACCATCGCGGGCCGGATGACGAGGGTATTTTGGTAGATGGAAATGTGGGACTCGGCCATCGGCGTCTTAGCATCGTCGACGTTGCGCACGGCGCACAGCCTATGCACAATTCCATGCGCACGTGCTCGATCGTTTACAACGGCGAAGTCTATGATCATGCCGAGAGCCGCGAATTACTTGCCGCGAAAGGCCACACATTCGACAATCGCAGCGATACCGAAACGATCCTGCACCTTTACGATGAGTACGGCCGCGAATGCGTGGACCACCTTCGGGGAATGTTTGCTTTCGCGATCTGGGACAAATTCCGCGAGGAGTTGTTTCTTGCCCGCGATCGGTTTGGCGTGAAGCCGCTCTATTACGTTCACGACGGTGAGGGCAACCTGTTTTTCGCCTCCGAGATCAAGGCCCTGCTTGAAGTCGGTGCGGTCAAGGCCGAATTAAACTACAACGCTCTCCCGGACCAGTTCGCTAATCACGGGACCTCGGGCGATGAGACCTTGTATGCGGGCGTCAAAAGGCTGATGCCGGGCCACACGATGGTCTGGAAGGACGGCCGGATAGATATCCGCGAATATTGGGACCTTGCCTTCGAACCGAAAGAAAGCCTGAGCGAAGTGAATTTTATCCGAGAGTGGCGAGAGCTTTTCCGGGAGTCCGTAAAACTGCGGCTGATGGCCGATGTGCAGCTTGGGATGTTCCTCTCAGGCGGGATCGACTCTTCCGCGATCGCTGCGATGATGTCGCGAATGGTCGGGGACAGGATCAAGACATTCTCAGTCGGTTTCAATGAACGTGAAGCTAACGAATTAGAATACGCACGGCTGGTTTCAGAGAGATTCGGGACCGACCATCACGAGATCCTTATCAGCCCCGAGGAATTTTTCGATGCTTTGCCCAACCTCGTATGGCATGAGGATGAGCCGATCGGTTTCATCGCTTCAGTGCCGTTATACTTTGTCTCGAAACTAGCCGCCGACCACGTCAAAGTCGTATTGACTGGGGAAGGGGCCGACGAAACGCTCGCCGGCTACAGCCGATACAAGAAAGCCCTTACACTGCTTAATTACGGCGATAAGTATGAAACCCTGGCTCCGGCATTCCTTCGCGACGTGGTCCGGGGCGGCGTTGCGACACTGCCCGGGTCGCTTAATAGGAAGCTGAATCGAACATTCCTTTCACGAGGGTCGGATATCGAAAATCTGTTTTTTGATAATTTCGCGGTGTTCTCACGTTCGATGCAAGGCAGCCTGTTTTCGTCCGAGACACGGTCGAGGATGCGCGATCTGAACCCATACACACGACAGAACGGGTGGATAGAGAAAGCGGAAGCTGACGATACGCTTGATAAGCTGCTTTACGCCGATACAAAGACCTATTTGCATGAACTGCTGATGAAGCAGGATCAAATGTCGATGGCTGCGTCGATCGAGAGCCGCGTGCCCTTCCTCGATCACAAGCTTGTCGAGTTCACGGCAAGGATGCCGCTTGCGATGAAATTGCGAGGCGGAACTACCAAATGGGTCCTTCGTGAGGCGATGAAGGGAATTCTCCCGGATGAGATAATCCATCGCAGGAAAATGGGATTTCCGGTACCGGTCGGAAAATGGTTCCGCGGGCCTTTCAAACATATCGTTGATGAATATGTTCTCGGAAGCCGGGCTATGAGCCGCGGTATTTTCGATAAAGGGTTCGTCACTTCCCTGGCCGCTCGGCATAATGCGGGCGAGAATCATGACGAGCGATTATGGTCGCTGGTAAATTTCGAGATCTGGCAGCGACGTTTTGTCGATGGAGAAACCCCTTAAATGAAACATATACTTCTCACGTCGGCACCTGACCAGCCTCTAACCGACAAGTGGAACAGGTTACTTACGCAAGCGCCGTTCGCGACCCACTACTCCACACCGAATTATTTCAGGGACCCCTATCTCCGCGGCGATCCTTTTGCGGTACTGGCAGAGCAGGAGAATGGTGAAATAGCCGGCGTACTCACTGGTATTTGGGATAGTGACAAAGCGATCTCCGGCCTTTTCGTGAGGCCGCAAACTGTTTTTGCACCCGATGTCGATATGAAAGCGGTTTCTGCTTCGCTGCTCAACGGCATAAACGAGCTCTATGACGGACGGCCCGGACTTGTCGAGCTTTTCACGTGGCAGCCGGTGCCGGGTTTCACTACCTTTGGAATGCGTGAGCGTCAGGCCCGCGACGCGATGTGCATAGTAGTCCTCGATCTTTCGCTTGGGGCAGATGCCTTATTCGCAGGATTCTCGCAGACAAGGAGAAATGAGATCCGGAAAGCACTGAAACAAGATCTGGTCGAGGTCAAAGAGCTCGATACGGCCGACGAATTGGACCAGATGTATACGATCCATCGGGACTGGTGCGGCCGAAAAGGAAATCCCGTTGATACATTCGAACAAATGCGGACGGCCGTCGGGCAGCGTGAGAATCGACGGACCTTCATTGCGAAAGCAAACGGGAAAGTAATAGCCGGAAGCTTCTATCGTTTTTGTCCCGGCGGCATTGTTGAATATGCAGGCAATTCATCAATTCCGGAATATCAGAAATTGAAACCCAACGACCTCATTGGCTGGCATGCCATACAATGGGCGTGCGAGCACGGATTGTCGCATTTCAGTATGGGCGGATCGCATCTGTTTCTGAGGCGGTTCGGGGGCGAGCTCATGCAAACGTATCGATACAGGCGAGATCATAGCCGTTTGAGACTTCACGATCTGCGCGAGCAAACATGGGAACTGAGCCTGGGTGCTTACAAAAGGCTGCCGCCAAATGTCAGGGCCAATGTTAAGAGAGTCTTAGTCAAATAACGATGATCGAAATGTCCGAACTCAGCTATGTCGACAAAAATGCGGACGTCAGCAAGATGCTTCGTGGCCGGGACATCCTATGTTTCAGCCACGACTGGACGGGCGATCCGCTCTCGAAAACCCATTTGATGCGGGTCCTTTCAAAAGACAATCGGATTCTATGGATTAATGCCATCGCCAACCGGATGCCGACGACGTCGTCAAAAGACGTCTCTCGCATCTATAAAAAACTGAGGGCGTTTGCCGAACCTGTTCGCGAGGTCGAACCCAATATATTTGTGCTTAACCCGCTCGCATTTCCATCCTATGGAAATGAGACGATCCTTAGGATCAACCGCGGTTTTCTTGCGAGCCAGGTAAAGAAGGCGATGGGTGCTCTGAACTTTAAGAATGTGGTGAACATGGTCTTTAACCCCGCCGCCGGAATGATAGCCGGACGCTTAGGCGAATCGGAACTGATCTACTATTGCGTGGACGAATACACGGCGTTTACCGGCGCTTCAAATGGACTACGCGAGATCGAGAACGACCTTTTCCGTCGAGCAGATCTTGTGATCGTTTCGGCTGAAAGGCTGTACGACTCGAAAAAGGACTTTAATCCCCATACTTATGTCATCCGCCATGGAACGGATTGGCGGCATTTCAGGACAGCTCTGGACCCGGCCCTCGATATTCCAGCAGACATCAGAGACCTGCCGCGGCCCATTATTGGCTTCCACGGGCTTCTGGCGGACTGGGTCGATTTCGAACTGATCAAGAAAACGGCGGAGGCTTTCAAAGAGGGTTCAGTCGTCCTCATCGGAAAGATCGCCGTGGATGCAGAGCAAAAGGTCAAGATCCTGAACGATGTGACGAACATTCATTTTCTCGGCCGAAAACCCTACTCGGAGTTGCCGGCATACTGCAAAGCGTTCGACGCGGCCCTAAATCCCTTCACGATAAACGAACTGACTTTGGCAGCAAATCCGCTGAAAGTGCGCGAATACCTCGCGGCCGGATTGCCGGTCATCTCAACCGATATTCCCGAGGTGAGAGTGCTCGAAGATTGTCACGTCGGAGTCGATCATGACGACTTTATCGAAAAGGTCGTGCAGGCATTAGCGGACCCGAAACCGCGTGAAAAGGTGAGTGACGGTGTCGCGCACGAGGGTTGGGAAGCGAAGGTTGACGAGCTGCGTGAGGTCCTGTCAGCGGCACAAAAGAACGGCCCGTCGTGAAGCACCGTAAAATCACACTGTCCTTATTTGCCTGCGCTCTTTTATTGTGCTGGGTCTTCTTTTCTTCGTTCCTGGCGACTAATCTGATATTCGAACACCGGCTTAAAAAGGCGGACGCCATCCTTGTTCTCAGCGGTTCGCAGGCTTACAAGGAACGCACCGCGACGGCAGCTCGCCTTTTTTCCGATGGGGTCGCGCCTGTGATACTCATATCCGACGATGGAGGAAGAGCGGGATGGTCGCAGGCCGAAAAGACGAATCTGCCGTTTGTCGAGCTTGCCCGAAGAGAATTGATTTCGTCAGGTGTTCCCCAACAGGCGATCGTTCAGCTACCCGGCCAAGTGGACAGCACAATTACAGAGGCGAGGGGATTTTCGACTGCCGCAGAAGAGAGTCAAATCAGATCCGTGCTGATCGTAACATCTCCGTATCATACTCGCCGTGCCTATAACACTTTCGACAAGGTGCTCAAGGGCCGCGGGATCGAAATCGGCATCGCTTCGTCGCCCGTTTCGGCTCATACTCCGGATCCAGGCTACTGGTGGCTACATTCATCCGGATGGCAAAACGTGGCCGGAGAATATGTGAAAACACTGGGCTATTGGGTCTTTTATTGGTAGGCACTCCTACGCCTTCCAGCCCCGATTTATTATGCAGGACATTGCAATTCAACACAGCAGGGAAGTCGCCAGCGGCGTGCGTTTCGAGTTTGGCAAAAACTGGGCAGCGTTCCTGTCCGTCTTAGACGACGAACGTATCTCCACTGCCGAAGCCTCACTAAAGCAGATGCTGGAATGCGAGAACCTCGAGGGCAAGAGATTTCTCGATATCGGCTCCGGCAGCGGTTTGTTTTCACTCGCGGCCCGCCGACTGGGGGCAACGGTTCATTCGTTCGACTTTGATTCGAACTCATTCTCGTGCACAAAAGAACTTCGACGACGCTATTTTCCCAACGATGCCGATTGGCGAATAGAACAAGGCTCGGCACTCGATGTCGAGTATCTGAATAGCCTCGGAAAGTTCGACATAGTTTATTCGTGGGGCGTTCTTCACCACACGGGCGAGATGTGGCGTGCTCTCGAGAACGCAGTCATACCCGTATCTGACGGGGGTACTCTCTTCATAGCGATCTACAACGATACCGGCAGTCAGGCACGTCGGTGGCACTGGATAAAAAAGACATACTGCCGTTTGCCCGGACCGCTTAAGACACCGTTCGCCATCGCTGCGATCGCTCCTGAAGAGGTAAAGTCTCTCGCGAGGTCAGTCATTTCACTAAACCCGCTGAGCTATATACGCTCGTGGACCTCATATAAGAATAGCCGCGGGATGAACCGCTGGTACGACATTGTCGATTGGGTCGGCGGTTATCCGTACGAAGTGGCCACCGTCGACGAGATCTTCGACTTTTATAGGGAACGAGGATTCGTATTAAAGAGAGTGAAAAGCGGCGGTGTCGGGCTTGGCTGTAATGAGTTTGTTTTCGAACGCGGTCGGTCTACCACCGTCGGTAATTGATCAAAAGCGAGACATGCTTACTGCAACGTTTTTGGGGGCATTGCTCCGCGGTTCGTACCGTCGGGTCGCCGTCGCATGCGATAGTGGAGTCGGAGGAATGTCGCGCTGAAGAGTTTCAACACGTGATCCGCTCTGAGTTCATTAGCATTATCGACATAGACGTGGATTGTTTCCTTTAAGTTCGAAACGTATTTGATCCACGATTCCTTACCTTTTTTCTTTCTTACAATTAGGTAGAACCCGGGTTCGCCGAATCTACTTCCAACAGACGCGAGCAAAAGAGAGCCATCTTGTTGAGCTTCCGGCTTCATGACAACCGTAGCGCTTCCGTTCGGCAGCGGGAAAATTATCTTCATGCATACACCGGGGAATTTCGGTGCGGTGCAGTGCGAATAAATTCCAACGTAGATTATCTCGCCAGTAGAAATCAGCTTCCGCAACCAACCTGTTCCAATGCGATCGCCGTTGCGGTCGACTAAAGGAAGCACGTCGCTCGTCATGCCTTTACTGGTATCAAGCGACGAAATCGGCATATTCATCTGCTGCAATCGACGGCTAAATATCACGCTTAGCAGCCAACCGAAGGGCTTAAAAATGCCACACCATTGAGACCAAACATCAAGATCGTAAAGGGAAGTGTTTTCATAAAAATCGATAATCTCCGGTGCGACGGACTCTGGGCTGAAGACCGCGCTTCGAAGAATATCGAAATTTTTGATTAGTCCGCTGTTCTTTTGACCGTTCGTCGCAAGAAAGTCCTTAAAATAGAACTCGCCAATCTTATTCGTATTTCCTGTCGGGCCATCGAGCCAGTCTTCTTCACCGACATCGACAGACCTGCCGGTAAACTGAACCCAACGCTGGGTGACCCAGTCCGCCAAATGCCCGCGGCTCTCTCCAAGCCAAATGTCTGGGAAACGAGCTGTCATTCAATGAGCCGTCCTTCTGCACGCGATTATAAACTGTGCTCTTCACGGCGTCGAAGGGAGCGCGGCGAATCAATTCGATGATCCCATCCAGGCGCCTTCACTTCGCTGTTCAATTCAACGGGCTGTCTATGACCCATGTGGCCCGGTCTGTGATAGTGTGGTCGAGGTTGAAGGCGACGAAATGGGCCGCGGTTACGGGTCTATAGTTTTATTCAAAGGTAGCCGGCGGACGCGATTAGCGATCGGGGGCGTGGATTGTATGCATTGGAGGTTAGCCCGAATTTCCGACCTTTGCCATCGTTTCGGCCCAACGAGGATCCGAACGCAAGCTTACGAGGTTCACATCGTGAAGGAAATGGGGCATGTTCTCATTACCTAAGCGGATCGCCTTATTAAGCCATTTGAACGCGAGGTCTTTTTCGCCAAGCAGAGCATAGGTTGAGGCTACCCAATAAGCCATGTCGTGGTCGGTCCGTGAGATCGCGATCGCGTCGTCTGTGAGCTGTGCCCTGGCTTCGTCGGGCTTGCCGGCCCCGGCCAGGAACATCGCGTACAGAGGCCGAATACCGTCCATGCGGGGATTTTCCTTGAGCACGCCGGCGATCAGAGGAAGGGCTTCGTCATAACGGCCTTCGTAATAGTAAACGCCCGACCGAAAGATCTTGAGCATCGGGTGATTAGGTTCCACCTTAAAGCCCTTGTCGAGTTCCGCGTGCGCCGTTTCGAACTCTCGTTTATACAGAAATATCCTTGCCCGATTATAAGCAGCAACAGCGCGGGCCGCAGGATCGAGGCGGCTCAGTTTTTCGAATGCTTTCAATGACTCGTCGTATTCGCCGTCGAGGCGATGCATTACGCCCTTTACAAAATAGAGGGCCGCGTCATTGGGAAACTGCTTTTGAAGTAACTCGATCTCGGATCGTGCCTTTTTCTTCTCGCCGCGAGCCATGTAGATCATGACCATCAAAACCCGGGCCTCGACGACGTTCTGGTCATAGAAGAACGCCTTACTGAAAGCAGCCTCGGCGTAGGTGTAGTCCTCAGGTTCTCCTAAACCCTTAAAGACGCGGTTCGCATAGCAGGCTCCCAGGCCGCTATAGGCAAGGGCAAAATGCGGATCGAGTTCAATGGCACGTTTGAAGTTTGCCATCGCCGCATCGCAATCGTCCGCATCGATCGTTCGAAAAATAAATCGCCCGAAATTATCCCGGCCTCGAAGATATTCTTCCCATGCCTCCGCATTGTCCGTCGCCCGTTTGCCGAGCTTTTCGGCCTCGAGATCGGTCAATTCGAGCCTTAAACCTTCAAGAATACGATGTGCGATCCCATCCTGGAGCATAAGGATGTCGCTGCCCTCGGCATCTATCCGATCGCTCCAGAGGATGTCGCCGGTCATGACGTCCAGGAGTTGAGCGGTCACGCGGAGTTTCTCGCCTGCACGGATAAACCCGGCCGAGAGCACGGCATGGACGCGAAGTTCTTTTCCGGCTTCGCGTGGGTCGATCTCCTTTCCCTGATATTTAGCGATGACCGAACTAGGACGAACAATGATCGATCTGATCTGGGCAAGCTCTGTGATCACAGCATCTGCAAGGGCGAACTCGTAGAAGCCGGAATCTGCATCACCGCCGAGGTTCTTGAACGGTAGGATCGCTACGCTCTTTTTCTCGGTACCAGTGGCAGTCTGAGAAATGTCGGCCCCGAATGAGGTCGAGGTTGGATTCGAAGGCGTCCATCCGACCGACGGAGATTCGGGAACGGATTTACCCGTGAACCAGTTAAGTACCCGTTTGACCGCGCTACCATCTGTCTGCCCCGGAGCAAAGGTATCGCCCGGCATTATCTGGACACCGGCGATCTGCTGGAGTACGCCCCGGAGATCATCCCGCATCGCGGCGATCTTCTGATACCGGTCTTTCGGTTCTTTGGCGAGTGCCCGGTCAATGATCTGCTGAAGCTGCGGCGGGATAGACTCCTTTCTCATTTCAGCGACCGGCCGCGGCGTGCCGTAGAGAACCTGATGCCTCACGTCGATGACGGTCTTACCCTGAAACGCCCAAATGCCCGTCAACATTTCGTAAAGCAGAACGCCCGTAGAAAAGATGTCCGATCTATGGTCGGCCCTTTCGCCTTTTGCCTGTTCAGGAGCCGCATAGGTTGCAGTGCCGTATGGTATCCCCAGCTCCGTGATCTCGCTCCGGTCCTGACCGTCGGTCATCTCTATCTGCTCATCCTCGAGCATCTTAGCGAGTCCGAAATCAAGTATCTTTGCCTGGCCTGACTCGGAAACCATTATGTTTCCGGCCTTTATGTCCCTGTGAATTATGTTCTTGGAATGTGCGTATGCTAGCGCATCAGTGACTTGAACGCCGACCGAGACTGCGACCTTTAGGTCGAGCGGGCGTCCCGAAACCAACTGCCGGACGTTTTTTCCCTCAACATACTGCATCGCAATATAGAAGACGCCGTCGGCACTGCTGAAATCATAGATCGTGCAGATATTCGGATGGTCGAGTTGCGAGCAAAGCTGTGCCTCGCGCTCGAACCTGCGAAAATTCGATGATCTTTGGGTAATTTCGGAAGGAAGGACCTTGATAACCGCCGTTCGGTTAAGTTTTGTGTCGAGAGCCTTATAAACTGTCCCCTGACCCCCGGAGCCGATCTTCTCCAGAATCTTGTATTGGTTAATTTGGGAACCAACCATAAACGAATGTACTACTCGCCAATCGCAGCGAACCGTCCATCCCCTTGAGAGATGAACGAATATCCTAGATTGGTTGCAGGCATATGTAAAGCCGGTAAGATCGATCCGAGATGGAGATCTTTCTGTCTGAGTGTCTGATGTTATAGACCGGCAAACTGCCGGTCAAGCCGGATGGATCGTTCAACCGCGGGGCGGATCGCCCCACCCCGAACCGATGTATTTTCCATCCTCGACCATACACGGTACCACGAGATCGCCCCCGGAGTACTTGAGCATCTCCTTTTGACGGATCAAGTCATTCTGAGCGTCATATTCGGTAAATTTGATACCTTTGGAGTTGTAATGGTCGCGAGCCTTCTGACAATACGGACATCCAGGTTTTGTATAGATCACCAAAGCCATTATTCAAAACTACACCTTTTCGCTAAGATTATCTAGCATCACATGTTGATCCCGGCCGCGTCCGCGAAACTATATGGAATCAGTCCTGCCCGATATTTTCCAGCCCTACGATAAATTGATCGAGATCGACATTATGGGCGACAAACGTTTGGTCCCAGAGAATAATTCGCTCTTGCGGTGCTTTCAGTTTCTGGCCATGGAAAATATTTCGTACGGTGATTTCTGCTGGAACGGAGAATGCCTCAACTGCCAGGTATGGTTGGTCAGCGGCGGGAAAGAAAAGGCAGTCATTGCATGCCGAACCAACGTTAAACCCGGAATGAATATCGTGCGGATGTCTGACGAGATACAAATTGGATCTGATCCGACAGAGCCAGAATAACCTTTTCCCGATCCCACTCGTAGTTTCTTGCGAAATGTTGCATTTCTGTTAGACTTTGCCCTGACTCCAGAACAATTCAAGGTTTATTTCATATTTTCCTTAGGTGGTACACGAGCATGAGAATTCGCCATTTATTTTTGATCACAGTTGTCATCGGGGTAGCTGTCGCAAGTGTTTTGGGGCAGGCGCTCCGTGGAAGGATCGAGGGAACTGTCAAGGATCCCCAGGGGCAAGTGATTGCTAATGCATCGCTGTCGGTGAAGAACAATGAAACGGGTGAGACCAATACGGCAACCTCAAACGGTGAAGGCATCTTTGCGTTTAACGAATTGAAGCCGGGAACTTATTCGATGACCGCCGAAAATCAGGGCTTCAAGAAATCACTGATCGAAGGTGTGGTGGTTCAGGTGGCGACCGTCACAAGCGTGATCGTCCAGCTTGAGATCGGGTCGATCAACGAGGAGATCACTGTTTCGGCCGCCGACGCTCAGGTAACAATAAATACTGCCAATCCCGAAGTCGGTGAGGTAGTCGATCGTCAGAAGATACTCGAGCTTCCGCTTGATGGCCGCAACCCGTTTGAATTAACGGCATTGCAAGCCGGCGTCCAGACCAAATCAAATGCGGATGGCGAGGTGTCGAGCTTTTCGATCAACGGAAACAGAACGGTGGCAAATAATCTAACCGTTGACGGCGTAAACGCCTCTGACAATTTTCTGAAAACACCAGCGAACATAACGCTCTCCGTAATTCCTGTGAGTGTCGAGAGCATTGCGGAGTTTCGAGTCACAAGCTCGCTGCCATCGGCCGAATTCGGACGCGGAAGTGCACAAATAAATGCCGTTACGGCATCCGGAACAAATCGTTTTCGCGGTTCGATTTTTGAATTTCATCGCAACACAGCTTTCAACGCGAATAACTTTTTTAATAATTCCACTATCCTCGAAAATGGCGAAAATGTTCCTCGCGAGCCGCTCATTCGTAATCAGTTTGGCGGCCGACTCGGCGGGCCGATCATCAAGGACAAGACGTTTTTCTTCGCTTCGTATGAGGGGAAACGCGAATCCCGCGGATTTTCGCGCAATCGGCTTGTTTATACCCAACAGGCACGACAGGGTATTTTTCGATACTTGAAAGGGCGTGCAATTACGCCGGCAAACGTAGCGATCGCACCGGGAACCCCAGCTCCGGCGACCATTATTACCGGAATTCCTGTTGGTACGGTAACCTGTGCCACGACCGGCGCTACGGCCCTGCCAACGGGAACGATCTGTGTGCAAAACCTGCTTGGAATAAATGCTAGTCGCACCGCGGCTAATATAGACCCAACGATGACGGCCTACATAGGATCGACACCTCTCCCGAATAACTTTCAGATAGGGGATGGGCTGAATACAGGAGGATTTCGGTTTAATTCGAAGGTCATTTCCCCAACTGATCAGTTTTCCGTCCGGTTAGATCATCGTTTCAATGACAAGCATTCGTTTGAGGCGACCTACAATTACGGCGATATTTTGTTTAACGGAGATTACATCAATGAACGCGAGCCGGCGTTTCCTGACTCAACTTTTGGAACACGCCAAACGATCGGGCGCGGGATGTCGGGAACCTTTCGCTCCGTGATCAGCCCAACGATCATCAACGAAGCCCGCGTCGGAGCTCAAATATCGGGCTTAACTTTCGGCAATACGGCAGATTATTCCCGCGGATATATTTTAGACATAGCCAATGTTTTTAATCCCGAATACTCCAATATTGGCACGGGGAGGAGTTTACGGGTTTTGCAGTTCACAGATAATCTGACGCTTTTGCGAGGAAACCACACCTTTAAAGTCGGGGCGGAAGTTCGAAATTTGTGGGTGCGTCGCTATTCGCTAACAGGAACTTTGCCTGTGATTGACTTTGGCACGACTAACGATCCCGGATTTGTGACAGGAAATCTTCCTGGTATAACCCCAAGCAGTGTTACCTTTGCAGAAAGTCTTGCCAACACTCTGACCGGAGCGGTCGCAACGGTGACGCAAGTCTTTAACGTTGTCAATCCGCAGGATCGGGCCGTCGTGCGTGGAGCGGCCGAAGTCAGGGAATACGCGAACTGGGAAACAGGCATCTACGCCCAGGACACGTGGCGTTTTCGCCCAAACCTGACGCTTAGTCTCGGCCTGCGATATGAGCTGTACCAGGCGCCAAAAGAGGCTAATAATCTCGGCCTGCTGCCGGTCGGCGGATCCGCCGGACTATATGGCGTGTCGGGCGATGGCAATTTGTTTATGCCTGGTGTGATGACCGGAAGTCCTACCGTGCTCGACTTTGCTCCAAATGGAGTTTTCTACAATTCCGACAAAAATAACTTGGCTCCCGTTTTTGGCTTTGCGTGGGATCCGTTCAAGAAAGGAACCACATCGATACGTGGCGGGTATCGGCTCAGTTATTTTCAGGGAACTATAAACGCCGTTGATGCAACCCTCGACGATAATGAAGGACTAATCCTGACGACGACGAGAACGGTAAACAATTTCCTCCGAAATGGCATCGGCGAAACCCCACTTCCAACGGTATCGATTCCTGCTCCGCAGAGCATTCAAACTAATTCAACGGTTGATATACGGGCGTTTGATGAAAATCTTCGGACACCCTACCTTCACGATTTTAACTTCGGCATCCAACATGAGATTTTCAAGGGGACGTCGCTGGAGATTCGATATGTCGGGAATCGCGGTAAAAAGCTCTATCGCGGTTATGACGTTAATCAGGTCAATGTGTTTGCCCGAGATACCGTTACCGGTAAGACGTTCCTCGAGGCCTTTACTATCGGGCAAAATAATCTCGCAGCCTGTCGTGCCGTAGCGACGTGCAACACGACGACGAACTTGAGCTTTGCATTCAACGCCGCTATTGCGGGTAGTACGCCAAATCCCTTAATGGATGCTTTGTTTACCGGCCAAACGACCAGTTACGCATTAAGCAATTTTATTCAACGATTGGATGAGGGGCGCGCGGGAGACTTTATCGATTATCTTCTGCGGCTTCGCATTCTAAACGGCGTCCGAGGCGGTTCATTCTTGAACGCGGTTGCTGCGGGAAGATTGCCTCTGAATTTCCTTCGTGCGAACCCAGCGGTTCGCGGGGCTCAGTTTTTCACAAACGGCTCGACCTCGGCCTACGACTCGCTTCAGGTGGAGCTGACACGGCGTATGACGGGTGGTCTGCGCTTTCAGACGAGCTATGTCTTTTCGAAAGGATTGTCTGACTTCACCGGTTCGACCGGCGACACGAATTCATTCCTGACGCTGCTTGATACACATCGCGAGTACCGGCAGTTTAACAACACGCACCAGCTCCTCGGGAACACGATCTATCAGCTTCCATTTGGAAGAAACCGGCGATTTCTACGCGGAGTCCGTGGCACCCCGGGCGCTTTGATCAGCGGCTGGCAGATCAGTGGCATCGTTAAATTCAACTCCGGCGATCCTCTCAGTCTTCTCTCCGGTCGCGGAACGATCAACCGTGACGGACTGTCGGGGTCGAATACGGTCGATGTTGTCGGCGGTCTAACGTCGGCCGAGATCCAGGCGTTGACTGGTGTTCGCACGACGGCGAACGGCATATTTTTCATCGATCCCGATCTTGCTCCAGGAAGCACGAGTGATGCCGCAAAGATCGTTTTCCGTAATCCGGCGGCGGGAACGGTCGGAGCACTCGGCCTCTCCTCTATTTTTGGCCCAACTTACTTTAACTTCGACTTTAACGCGTTAAAACGGACGAGGATCACCGAGACGATGAATCTAGAATTTCGAGCTGAGATCTTTAACGCTTTCAACACAGTCAATTTTGACAATCCGGTCACCGATATCAACTCCTCCAATTTTGGCAGGATCACCGGAACTATCGGTAAGCCACGGCTGGTTCAGTTTGGACTCCGCTTGAACTTTTAGCAGGAATTGCGCTCAATGAAGTTTGGATGGGCCAAATGACTTCAACGGTTTTTGCTCGGCGGGGTCTAAATAAGAATGAGAAAGGTTGCTGTTTTTATCGGTCTTGTCTGTTTTTTTCTGCTTTGCTCTGATGCGAACATTGCCCAGCAGATCGCCGTCGGGAAAAAGAGTGGCAGCCTTGCTGAGGTTGTAGAAAAAGCATCGAAGAATCAGTTTAAAAGGGACTCTGATCTTTTTCGGATCCCGACGCCGGGACAGTTAAAGGCATGGAACTTTATCGTCGAAAGTGTTTTTAAGGATCGTTTGAGCGACGCCGCACAGGCGATCAAACAGCTTTCCTTTCCCTACGAACTTTCTCAGTTTACCGACAAGACCAGCAATCGAGAATACGTCTTGCTCGAGGAAAAATATCCCCTTCAGGCGGGTTGGGGGCTTTTTGTTTTTGACCCCAAAGCAACGAGTCCGTTGATCATCGAGGTCCCTCATCCGGTCTTTGACAGCAATACCGAGTTCCAGGGCATTGACGCATTTCTGCAGACGGGGGCCCGGGCCTTTTTGCTGGCCGGGTCTCATCGCCGCGCAAGCAAAACGATATCACCCTGTACGCAACCAAGATCAGATGATGCGGATACTTATCCGATGTCCGATGTGGCACATTCGATTGCGACGCCATTTCATTCAATCCACGAAACGCTGGTAAGACTCAGACCGGCATCCGTTGCGGTCCAACTTCATGGTATGGGCGATCGCGGCACCTGTCCTAATGTTTTTATCAGCAACGGTACATCGACCGTTACCACTAACTCCAAGAAACTGTTGGCGTGCCTGATAAAGAGTAACGTCGCATCCGAGATCTACGACGGCAAAACAACCTGCCCGCTCATCGCACTAACCAACGTCCAGGGCCGATTCTCAAACGGTGAGTCCGCCGATCCATGCAGCAAGAATGCCCGGACGTCACCTGAACCAGGCTCGTTTATCCATATCGAGCAGAAACCGATCATTCGCCGAGATCGGGCCTCATGGCAAGGCGTGATCGACGGCATCAAGTGCGCTTTCTCCCAAGAGACGCTGGCTCCAGCTGAACCGAAGCGAAAATCGTTTAATTTCAAAAGCGCGGACAATCCGGAGATCACCGTATTCTATTCGGATCCTCCGAAGATCGATTCAAAGACCAAAGTATTAATGGTCATGGCCGGCCGGCAACGAAACGCAGATGTGTACCTCGATTCGTGGGTTGAGTGGGGTGCCAAGAACAACTTTCTTGTCCTTTCCCCGCAGTTTGATGAAAAGAACTGGCCCGAGCCGCTTGGATACAACTATGGGAATATAGCTTCGGGCCGTGAAACTCTCAATACCGCCAATCCCAGGACAAAATGGGCTTTTACTGTATTGGAGCAGTTGTTCGACTATGCAAGGCCCAAATTCGGTATCGCTGTAAAACGCTACGATCTTTTCGGGCATTCGGCCGGTGGGCAGTTTGTTCATCGATTCATGCTTTTTATGCCGGATAATCGCGTTCGACTGGCGATCGCTGCGAATCCTGGATTTTTTACCTTGCCTGACCCGACAGTGAAATTTCCTTACGGGGTCAAGGATTCACCTATTGCGATCGATAAAAAGGCGTTGCTCGAATGGACGAATGCGGATCTGATCCTGATGAGGGGAACGGCCGATGTGGAGCGTACTGAAAATCTACGGCAAACCGCGGAGGCTGACGCCCAGGGTCGGAATAGATTTGAGCGGGGAGGCTTTATGTTCTCTAGGATCAAGGCCCTCAATCCGAAGACCAAATGGCAGCTGATCGAGGTGCCCGATGTCGCCCACGACCAAAAGGGCATGGCCCTCGGAGCGCAGAAGTTACTGCTAGTGCGAAAATAAGTATTTAATATTTGGGAATGCTGGGGTCGACATCATTTGACCATGCAGTTATGCCGCCGATCAAGTTCTTCAAGTTACCGTCAAAGCCCGACCTTTCAAGAGCCTCGATCGCTCTGGCGCTCCGCCCGCCCATCTTACAGAGGATTACCGTCTCCCGTGACGGGTCGATCTCATTCGTCCGGGACATCAGTTCACCGAGCGGGATCAGCCGTGTGCCCTCAATTCTCGCAAAAGAGTATTCATCCGGTTGACGGACGTCGATCATCTGAATATCATCGCCGGCGTCCAACCGGGTCTTGAGTTCCACAGCCGTGATCTCTTGCATAAAAGGGCAAACCTCGCAGTAAAAAACCGAACCTAATTCCTCGATTGATTTTATCATTCCGCGGCCCAGGCAGCATACCTGCGTCAGGTCGTGTTTGGGAGAATTTGCGATCCGGTACTACCGATTGTTGACAAAAATTTACATATCAATCCGCAGGTGACGACGGCATCTATTATAAAATACTATATTTAGACGATTATTTATGTGGAAACAAAGCCTCCCGGGCCTTATAGCCTTATCTGTTTTACTCACGTCGCTTTCTTGCGGTTCTTCCGGCGACACGAGGGTCCGTGTGAATGCCAGCACAGAGGAGAATCAGTCCGCGGTCGTTGCAATTACCGTCGGCCAGAGCGAATTACGTAACGTAGCGGCGTCGATTCAGGCTACCGGAAGTATTGTTGCCGACGAGGTCACCGACGTGGCCCCGAAAACAGCTGGAAAGATAGCAAATATTTCTGTAAACGTCGGACAGTTTGTTTCTGCGGGATCGGTCATCGCAAAGATCGACGACCGGGACGCCAGACTCGAACTGGCGTCAGCTCAGGCCGGCGTGGCCAAAGCACAAGCAGCAGTCCGACAGGCGGAGGCTAGACTTGGATTGACGGCAAACGGTACATTCAACGCTTCCACTATTCCGGAAGTGCGGGCGGCGAATGCCAATTATGAGCAAACGGTCGCTGAGTTAAGGCAAGCGGAGGCCAACGAAAAGCGCTATCGGGGTCTGACAGAGACCGGCGATGTCGCGATGGTCACTTACGAAACGTATCGTACCCAACGCGACACAGCACGTGCCCGTATGAATTCCGCGCGCCAGCAACTAGACGTGGCAATCAATACAGCCAGGCAGAGTAATCAGGCAATTGCCACGGCCCAGGCTGATGTGCGATCGGCTCAAACCCTTGTTGCTACGGCTCAACAGGCGATAACGGATACGGTGGTTACGGCCCCCCTTTCCGGTTTTGTAAGCAGCCGCCCGGTGGCTGTAGGCGAGTTCGTTACGTCTGCATCGATCATCGCGACCATCCTCAGAACAAATCCGATCAAAATGAATATCCAGGTCGCGGAGGCGGACATACCTTACATCGGCATTGGGCGCGGCATCTCCGCCCAGGTCGACGCGTATAAAGATCGAAGATTCGCGGGCACTGTGATAGCGGTGAACCCGGCAGTCGATCCGGTTTCGCGTTCGGCCATAGTCGAGGCAACGATAGAAAACGGGGATAATGCTTTGCGTGCCGGAATGTTCGCGACCGTTAGGATCAATCGCGAAGGCGGCGGCACGGGCGTTTTTATTCCTAGATCGGCCGTGTACAACGACCAGGCAACGCAATCCTATCGCGTGTTCGTTATCGAGGAAGGTATTGCCAAGCTTAAGGTAGTCCAACTCGGGCCGGAAGAAGGTGACAGCATACAGATCCTCTCGGGTGTCGAGGCAGACAAGACGGTCGCGACCAGCAATCTCGACCAACTTTATGAGGGGGCCAAAGTCGCCGTCTAGGTTCTAAACGTAACTTAAACTTTGAACCTGGAACTTGGAACTTTGAACTAGTTTTTATGCAGTGGTTAGCTGAAATTTGTGTTCATAGGCCGGTTTTCGCGACTGTCATCGTGTTGTTTTTGACCGTTGTGGGCGGCTTTAGTTTTTTTACACTCGGCGTAGACAGGTTTCCTAAGATCGACTTGCCCACGATATCGGTTCGAACCGGCAATCCGGGTGCCGCCCCCGAAGAGATGGAAACCGAGGTCACCGATATCATCGAGGGGGCCTTAAATACGGTGCCAGGTGTTGAAGAAATGCGTTCGAGCTCGTCGCGCGGCAGCTCGAATGTGACACTCACCTTCAACCTGGAAAAGGACCCTGACGTTGCCTTCCAGGAGATCCAGCAGAAATTAAGTACGGTCGTCAATCGACTGCCCGAATCGGCAGATCCGCCCGTGGCCCAAAAATCGGATCCCGACTCCCAGCCGATCCTGATGTATACGATCAGCGCTCCTCGTGATGTGATGGAGCTCTCCGAGCTGATCGAGTTGCTGATCCAAAAACGCATTGAAAACGCAGACGGCGTAGCTGAAGTTTTCATGTGGGGTTCGAGGTCGCCCCAGATACGTGTCAACGTAAATCCGGACCGCCTAAGAGCGTTCAATATACCCGTAACCGATGTCACGGCGGCCATTCGGTCGCAAAATCAGGAAATGCCAGGCGGCAATATTATCGAGGGGCAGCGGACTCTCGGGGTCCGAACGATGAGCAAGTTGACGGATGTCGAGCAGTTCAACGACGTTGTCATAACGACCCGTAACGGCTTTCCCATCAAGATCAAGGATATTGGAACCGTTGAGAAAACAGGAGGCGAGCCTAGCTCCGCCGCCTCGTTGGATGGCGTGACATCGGTCTCGGTCGGTGTCCGTAAACAGGCTGGTGCGAATACGATCGCCGTTATCAATAACGTAAAAACGAGGATGGCCGAGATCATCCCGAACCTTCCGGACGATATGAAAGTCGCCGTTATCCGCGACCAGTCCGAATTTATCGAGAACTCGCTGCACGCCATCGAAGAGCATCTCGTGTTGGGGGGGCTTTTCGCAGCCATCGTCGTCTTCGTTTTTCTTTGGAATCTTCGCTCCACTTTTATCGCGGCACTTGCTATTCCGATCTCGATCATCGCCGCTTTTGCCGCCATTGCCGCGTTCGGATTTTCGCTGAATCAGATGACAATGCTCGCCCTCACTCTGATGGTTGGCATCGTGATCGACGACGCGATCGTCGTCCTGGAAAACATCTATCGGTTCGTAGAGGAAAAGGGAATGGACCCGTTCCAGGCGGCGATCGAGGGTACACGCGAGATCGGGTTACCGGTACTTGCGACTACACTGTCGCTGCTGGCCGTTTTCATTCCGGTCGGGTTTATGACAGGTATAGTCGGGCGATTTATGTCGTCGTTCGGGTTGACGGCGGCGGCGGCCATCGCTGTTTCCCTGATCGTTTCATTCACCCTAACGCCGATGCTTGCTGCTCGATGGATCAAGAGAAAGAAGGCGCCGGTTAGAGAAGTAGTTCCCGAGTATTTCGTTCACGAGGAAAGCGAAGAACTTTCCGTCGAACAGCCAAATGCCGAAGTTGCTTCGCATTCAAAGGCCGGCTGGTTTTACTCGAAAATCGACGGGACCTATACCTGGCTCTTAACGTTGGCCATGCGTTTCCGCTGGGCAGTGGTGCTGATCTGTATCGTGACCGTGGCCTCGATCGTTCCTCTTTACAAATTTGTCGGAATGGCCTTCTTGCCCGACGAGGACGAATCCCTTTATCAAGTAAACGTTCGTGGGCCACAGGGAACCTCCCTATCCGCGACTCAATCGATCCTCGACAGGATCGCACGGGATATTCGGGCCGAAGTTCCCGGTGTAAAAAATACTCTAGTTCTTGCCGGGTTTGGCCGCGGCTCGGGATCAAACAACGGTTTTATCAACGTTGCGCTGGTGCCTGTCGATGAAAGAGAAAAGTCCCAGGCCGATCTAATCAATCAAACAAGGGCGATCGCACGTAAATATTCTTCAAAGGAATATCAGGTGACGGTATCCGCGTCATCGTCGATCGCCGGCAGCATTGGACTCGGCCGGGGAGGCTCAGGCGTTGGTATGTACATTGCCGGGCCCGACATGGCGAAGCTCACTCAGTACGCCGATGCCCTGGTCGAGAAGATGAAGCAGGACCCGATCTATCGCGACCCCGACACTTCGATCGAAGTAGGTAATCCGGAGATTCGTGTTGTTATCGATAGGACCAGAGCCGCCGACCTGGGCGTTAGGGCAGGCGACGTGGCACATGCCCTGAACATACTTTCAGCGGGTCAAATAGCTTCGACTTTTAGCGAAGGTTCTAACCAATATGACGTTATCGTCCGCGCTGAGGAACAATATCGTCGCGATAGGAGCAATTTCAGGTTTTTCACGGTCGCATCCTCGAACGGCGGGACCGTGGACCTCGAGCGGGTTATCAAGATTAACGAAGGCGTGGCGCCATCGTCCATAAGCCGTCTGAATCGGCAGCGGCAGGTGACTGTATCGGCGGGTTTGCCTCCGAATGCGTCGGAATCGGACGCCGTTGCGAAGATGCAGGCATTTGCAACAGAGCTGAACATGGATCCTGAATACGTAATGGGCGTAACAGGGCAGTCGAAAGAACTGGAAAAGGCTTACAACGCCTTTCTCTATGCGTTCCTCCTTTCGTTCGTTTTCATGTACCTGATCCTGGCAGCACAGTTCGAGTCGTTCATTCACCCGGTGACGATCCTTCTGACATTGCCGCTCGCGGTCCCGTTTGCGTTGCTCTCAACTGCGATCGCCGGGCAGACGCTTAATATCTTTTCGGCTCTGGGTATCCTCTTGTTGTTTGGAATTGTAAAGAAAAACGCGATCCTGCAGATCGATCATACAAATACGCTTCGCTCGCGCGGAATGAACCGGTACGACGCTATCATTCAGGCCAATCGGGACCGGCTCCGTCCGATCCTGATGACGACGCTGGCTCTGGTCGCGGGAATGATCCCGCTCACGCTCGGGACCGGTGCCGGAGCGGCGACCAACCGGTCGATCGGCATCCTCGTAGTTGGCGGACAATCGATGTGTCTGATCCTCACGCTCCTGGCTGTGCCTGTTTTTTATTCTCTGTTCGACGACGCGAAGGAAACTACGATGTGGCGATCAGCGTCGAATGGCGTTCGCAGTATATTTGCTTCTTTTAGACGGCCAAAAACGGCTGTCGATGTAGAATAAGCGTTTTTGATGCCTTTTAATTGTTTAACGAATCCTATTCGCTTGATCGCCCGGTTGGTTCCGGGCGGTCTTTTGTTGCTGGGGATAATCATCCCCGCGTTCGGCCAAACGCCTGCTGTTTCGCCTACCCCGGTATTGACGCCCGTACCGACGCCGACTCTAACGCCCGATCAGCCGCCTCCGGTCCAGCCCTCGTTCAATATCCCGCTTCGGCCGATGCCGAATGGCGAACGTGTCGGGGTCACCGTCGATAACCAACTTCCGTTAACTCTCGATCAGGCGATGGAACTGGCCCTCAGTAACAATAACGATATCGACGCCTCACGAAATACCGCGCGGATCAGCGCCTATGGACTCTCCGGCGCACGGGGAGTATACGATCCTCTGCTTACAGGCGAAGGATATTACGAAAAGGTCACGATTCCGACCGCGTCACTTATCGGCGGTGCGGTCAACGGAGCGGTTACGCAGACGAGATTTTTTGGCTCGACCGGCGTCAGCGGTTTCTCTCCGTATCAGGGCGGAAATTATTCAGCGCTCTTCAATTCGTCGCGAACGACCACCAGCAACACCAATTCTTTTCTTAATCCGCAGTTCCCTTCGTCGCTGGTGCTGAGTTACGCCCAGCCCCTGCTGCGAAACCGCTCCATCGACAATAACCGCCGAACCATAGAGATCGCGAAGAAAAATATCGAGATCACCGATGCCCAGCTGCGTCTGCGTGCGATAGAGGTCATCGCCGGTGTCGAACGGGCTTACTGGGATCTCGTCTTCGCCCTGCGCAATCAGCAGGTGCAGATCGAGACGCTTCGACAGGCAAGGGAGCAGCTCGAAAGCAACCGCCGGCTTGTCGATAGCGGCGTACTCGCACCGATCGAGATCGTATCGGCAACGGTCCAGGTCTCGAACTTCGAGCAAACGGTTTTTCAGGCACAAGAAGCTGTAACCCGTGCTGAGAACACGCTCAAGACTCTTCTGCTGCCGGACCGCCGTTCGCCCGAATGGTCGCGGGCCCTTACGCCCGTAACGCCCGTGGAATTAGATGTGCCCGCCATCGGACTAGAGGTTGCCGTCACCGAAGCGATGAAGAATCGACCCGAGATCGATCAGCTCGAAACGACCGCCGAGATCAACCAGATCGACCAGCGGTTCTACCGAAATCAAACCAAACCCCAGATCGACCTTGTCGGCAGCTATACCGCCCAGGGCCTGGCGGGTTCTGAAACTCCGGCGGCGACAAACCCCACAACGGGCCTGAGCCGCGTTCCGCCGAATCTGGTCGGAGGCTACCTTTCTTCGCTTGGTAATCTCGCGGCGCTCGACTATCCGTCCTACCGCGTCGGCCTAAACATTTCGCTTCCGTGGGGAAACCGCGTCGCCAAGGCCAACCTCGGCCAGTCCATCGTCGAGGGCGACCGCATCGCCAACAATCGCGCCCAGACCGAACAGGTGATCGAGGCCGAGGTCCGCAACGCCCTTCAGACGCTGCGGTCCGCCGAATCGCGTCTGGCCTCTGCAGCCGATGCCCGCGCCGCGTCCGAAGAGCTATACGCCAGCGAACAGCGCCTTTTCCGCGGCGGCACGTCAACCTTCTACCTCGTCCTACAACGCCAAACCGAACTAGCCGCCGCCCGCGCCCGCGAACTCCAGGCCCGCACCGACCTAAACAAAGCCATCTCCGAATTCCAACGCTCCATCGGCACCACCCTCACGGTCAACAACGTGACCGTCACGAAATAGTTCCGCGATAGGGGTCGAAATAGACGAGAGCCGTCCGACTCTTCCTTTCCGTCGAAATTACGAAAGGTTTTCCTCAATATTTGCATAGACTATTGGGATTTCTCTGCCTTCGCGGACTTGTAAGGAGATTCTCGAGTATCAGTAGTCGGGGTCGGTGACCTTTTGTCTTGACTTAAGGTTGGGTGGTGCTAAAATTACGCGTCCGTCAAAAACTGATCCGATAAGGAAATCTTCCGTTCCTCTACCGCGAATTCGCAATGAATGTTCGCATTCCAACGACCGCATTGGAGTAGTAAACCAATATTCGTATGTCAAAAACCAAACTTGTGACCCATTCCAGCCTTGTTTCTGCTTTTGCGACCATCGTTTTGCTAGGGGGAACGTTTTTCGCGGCGGTTCCCTCTGTAGAGGCTCACGTTTGGGATGGACCTTCCACGAGCATTCTCATTGAGAAATTGCCCTCAGCAGAGATCCTGCCTCAAAGACGCATTGCCGGCAGCGGTTATTCAACTCCGGGACTGTTCTACACGGGGATAGTAAAGATGGACGATCCACCTCCGAGCCTCCTTGTTGTCAACTCGACTACAGACACGGACGACGGGGGATGCACGACCGATGTGGGAGGCTGCACGCTGCGAGAAGCCATAAATGCTTCGAATGCCCTAACGGATTTTAACGAGATCATCTTCAGTGCATCAATCTTCCCCGCCACCTCGACGGCGACGACGATCAGCATCACGAGTGCATTGCCGGCGTTGTCGACGGGTGGGGTGACGATACAGGGGAACGACCTGAACAATAACGGGGGGCCAGCGGTGGTCATCGATGGGACCG
>JBGSWW010000131.1:0-10600 GCA_041751735.1 Pyrinomonadaceae bacterium
GCCGTCAGCATTTGTCCCGATCCGGTTGCCTAGTACCGTATTGTTCGACGATGTGTTATAAATCGCTATCCCGCCCTGTTGATTCCCGGAGATCAGATTTCCCGATCCGGTTAAGTTGCCACCTATGGTGTTTCCAGATGCATTGTCGATCGCAATCCCGTTGAAAGTGTTTCCTATCGCAGCGGTGCCGTCAGCATTTGTCCCGATAAAATTGTTTCTAACAGTATTGTCTGTAGAGCTGGGCCCGGAAATGTTTATCCCATTACCTGTGTTTCCGGAAATCACATTTCGTGCACCGGCAACAGAGCCCCCAATCGTATTTCCCGGAGCATTCCCAATTATGATGCCCACACCGTTCGGTACGGCCCCAGCACCTGCGGCGGTAGTCCCAATGTAATTGCCCTGGATTACGTTAGCTGTAGCACCTGAAATAGTTATTCCGACACCAATTCCATATTGCGTATTACCGGATATAGTATTACGCTCCGACTCCGAGATACCGCCAATCGTATTCCCAGATGTCCTAATAGTCACGCCAATACTATTCGGGATTGCAGCGGTACCAGCGGCATTCGTTCCTATATAGTTCCCTTTTACCACGTTGCCCGTTGCGCCAGGCGCCTCAAAAGCGCTTATAGTCACACCCATCGAATTCCCCGAGATCAAATTGCCCTGCCCCGGGAAAGAACCACCTACTGAATTATTCGATGAACCGGCGAAGACTAACACACCTCCGCCGCCAATGGCCGCGGAGCCGGCGACATTTGTGCCTATATAATTGCCCGTGATCACATTACTTGACCCTCTTACTGCCACGCCTTGATTGCCGTTTCCGGAGAGAATATTACGTTCGGAAACAGTACTACCACCTATGATATTGTTGTTTCCGTCAAGAAAGACACTGCTAAAAAGGACCGGAAGGGCGGCGCTGCCATCGACGTTCGTTCCGATATAATTGCCAGCAATCGTGTTGTTCGTCCCAGAGATATAGATTCCGTGGCCGTTGAATCGATTAATCGTGAAGCCTTTTACTGTGCATCCGTTGGCGAGAACTTCAAACCCACTTGAGTTGCTGGCGCCCGTACCGTTCAGCTCCACGAGAGGCGCGCCTGCGTAACCGGGCTGACTAGTCGCATCGATAACCACAGTATCCGTAAGCCCCGGCAGAGGAGATAAGGGGCTAATCGTTTGAACGCCGGTTCCCGGTATGTTGAATGTAATCGCATCTAAGCCTGGCGATGCGTTTGCGTCGATGATAGCCTGACGTAAAGAGCCGGGGCCACTATCATTGGTATTGGTTACTGTGAATGACACCGTCGGACCCGCCACAATACCTTGTTCGTGAGCATCAACGTCCACGACATAGTGAAGGCCAAGACCAAATAACGAGAAAATGACGAGAACTCCCAAATACCGCCATATTCGCTGAGGAGTGTTTAAAAACGAACGATGTGTTGGCTTCATTTCTTTTTCCCTTATTTGCGAGTACAATTTTCCATCTTCATTACCACATTCCAGACTATTCCAATCCCACAAAATCGACATTCGACAGGTTACCGGTTAGGTTCACGGTTCTCGACGCGAACCTGAATCGTTTTGAGCTGACGCTTATTACGTGATTGATTCCTGTTGCCACGTTTTCAATGGAATAGAAGCCGAGCGGGCTGACTTGCACACTCCGTCGGGTGCCGGTCGCATCGGTGATCGATACCACGGCGTTGCGAAGTCCGAGTCCGCCGGCTGTAAGTATCTGGCCGCTCACGGTCGCGAATGCTGGGACGGAGGAAGCGGCCTGCTCGAGAGATATCGGCTCGGGGCGGCCGCTGATCGTTATGCCACCGGTTCTCGCCGACCCGTCATTGGCAAGCACGGTGAAATGTACCGGGCCTTTCCCGACGCCCACTCCCGAGTTGATCACTATCCAAGGTGCCTCGCTCTTTGCCTGCCAGGCACAGGTCGGGTCGTTGGTGTTTATCGTGAACTGGCCCGGTCCTCCCGTTCCCGGAGCCTGCGTCAGGTCAGCCGGGGTGTATGTGCATACCATCTCGGGCGATATGTTTATCATCTGGTCTGATTGAAGCTGGACGGGTTCCGGTTGTGTAAAGACAACCCCCTCACGACTTGCCTTTAGCTTGTAAGTGTTCGAAGGAAGATCGGGGAAGCTGTAAGCTCCGCTGCTGTCAGTCACCGTCCTTAGGGCGATCTCTGCATTGAGGCCCTCTGGTGTGAATGCGAGATCGACTACCGTTCCTGATCCTCCTGCCAGTACCTGTCCGGTTATGTTATGCGTTGGCACATTCGTCGCTAGAAAGCTGTTACCAGGCGTGCCGTTGTATGTCGTATTTATGGGGTTATCGAATGACAGGACTGAGATGGTGAACTTCTTGCCCGTCCTCCTCGGAACGATGTCGTGCAGTGTCTGAGGCTGTGAAAGGCACTGGTACGTCGCATAGGGCACAGAGCTGATCGTTGTAAAGGCGAGAGGCGAACATGGAGCCGGGTCTCGCGGGTTTGGCCCCCTCGATGATCCGATCAACACCGACAGACCGTTGACCTCCGGCTGCGTGATCTGCTTTATAAACCCGTATATAAATCTCGGTGTCTGGTTCTGTGCATTCGAGACGCTGTTCTGCCCCGCACTCGTCGGGCCCTTCATTAGTTCATCCAGCACCAGCGTGGATGTGTCCAGCGGGAAGTTATTCGGGTCCCAGACGATCCCTTCCGGCCCTGATAGTGTCACCAAGTAGGTAGTATTGTCCGCCGGCAGGTCGAACTCGTACACACCCATCGATACCAGCGTCGGTATCACGGTATTCGAACCGTTCGAGGCCGTGATCGTATCCGGCACGATAGTGATCTGGTCACCATTGTAGTTTTGCAGATAAAGCCGGAAAAGCCGCTGATACTGCCGCCACGACAGCTCGATAGTACCGCTTGCTCCGTTTTTGCCGTCGACGGCGATCCTGTATTCAGTGCCTTCCGTCGCGCGGAAGTTCACCTTGCTTGTCTTGTCAAAGAATGTCGTGTCATCATTTGAGCCCACCGGTATCAGGCTCGCAAACGTGCACTCGCCGCTCGACGGACACGCAAAGATCGCCATCACCGTGTCAAAGCTCGACCCTGAGGTCGAAAAACTGTAAAGCCCGCTCTCCGGTGCAGTCCACGAGTACCATACAGACTTGGCAGGAACGTTACCCCCCACCGGAGGTTCGCCCGCGTCCGAAGTTGCCGTTGTGTTGTAGCCCGTAACCGGGTTTCCCGCAGGACTGTCTAACCCCGTAAGGACCTGAGCCGAGCCGAATCCGTCATTCGCAGGCGGTGATATACCGAATTGATTGATCGTGTGAGTCTGGCCCGCCAGCGTTATCACGTCCTGGCGGGCTCCCCCCGAGTTCCCTGAGACCTCAAATGTCACCCGGCCACCGCTGTAGGATAGCCCGCTGTAAATGCTGCCCGAGCTTGCGGGCAGCGACGCCGGAGGACATCCCGGCTGCGTTAACACATCGAAAAAGGACGTTCCTCCGGCAGGTGGAACATTCGTTTGCGTAGGCGAGAGAGAGTACGTACACGTTTGTGCTGGGGCTTCAAAGAGCGAGATCGTATACTGGCCGCTTCCACCAAACGCCGCTATCGCCCTGATCGTATACGTCCCCGTGACCGGCAACGTAAAAAACCCCGTCGCCGGCAACCGGGAATTATTCACTCCGTTGACGCCGCCCGCAGTTGCAATCACCGTTCCCGAGGGATTGAGCAGTTCGATCTTTGAAAAAAACTGAGATGTTTCTATCGTTATCGCCACCTGCTGAGTAGCTGTACCGCTAAACGAGAAATTGTCCGTCTGATTACTACCGATAATGCAGGAATTGGAACTTAAGAAACCGAGACTGCCCTGGCCGAAATTGGCCGGCGAAGAGATGCAACTCTCTAACGTAGATTGCGGGCTCCAATCCGGGCGCAATTCGTGAGCCGTATTCGCCGTCAGACGAAACTCGTTTGTCCCATTAGAGTTGATCCTATATATTTCACCAATGCCGGCGAGGTTACCGTTGCGGCCGACAGCGGCAAAGGTTAAGCTGGCACCATCCGGTGAGAAAGATGGTTTGAAGTCATTAGTAGAGTTGTTCGTTAGATTTACCAGGTTTGTACCGTCGGCATTCATCAAAAAGATTTCATGATCACCGTCTCGCGCACTTGAAAAGGCGATTTTCGTGCCGTCAGGTGACCACGCCGGTTGATAGTCGAGACCGGGAGAGTTCGTTAGACGAATTACATTGGATCCGTCCTGGTTCATTACGTACAGCTCACCATTTCCATCACGCGTACTTTGAAAAACAATTCGGTTGCCGTCAGGCGACCATGTAGCAAAATTGTCATCAATTGCCGCTCCGTTATTGGTCAGGTTGAACTGCCCACTGCCATCTTCATTCATGCTCCATACGTCACAATCATTAAAACTTGTCGTTTGACAGCGACTAAACAAAATCTTGCTACCATCCGGCGACCAGTCGGGATAAGTGTCGACAAAGGTATTGTTGGTCAGTCTAACGGGAGATGTTCCGTCGCGGCTCATTGTGTAAATTTCGTAGTTCCCATCCCGATCCGATTCAAATGCTAGCCTTTGACCGTTCGGCGACCAGGAAGCTGTCAGCTCATTAAAGCTATTATTCGTCAACCGAATTTGATTACTTCCGTCTTGTTCCATCACATAGATTTCATTGTTATTATTCCGCTGGCTGCCAAAAGCTATTACTGAATTTAATGTTGCTGTACCCGATGGCATTCGATCAAGAGCGCGGACCTGGGCATCTGTCATCGCAGAATCATAAAGGCGAATGCGGGCGAGATTGCCTGCAGAAGCCTCCGTCGGAAAATTTATATCATCTTGGAAGAACCTGACGGTATTGGCCCCGCTGATGATGAAGGTGCCTGCGTCTGATTGATTTACAGGGAGTCTTTGGGCACCGTCCCGATAGGCTCGAATTATTCCCGTCGGCTCTCGGACGATTGTCACCTGGCTGTACGTGTTCTGCAGAAATGGCGGTCCGGTGCCAACCTCGTTTTCAAAGCGCCCGTTGAAAATATAAGCTCCCTGGTCACTGGCTCCGTTAGAAAAGTCAATACCCCTTCGGAACCCAGAAACGTCATCAAATCTGAACAAGAGAACAATTGTATAAGTATTACTCGGAATCAAGCCGCCACTCGTACTGACTTGAAGGCCACAGTTGAACGGGAACCTGACCGTCTGCCGCGTATACCCGTCGATCACATCCGACGCAAAGGAATTCGAACCGCCGCATCCCAAGTTAGTCATTGCCGGAGCGCCCGCGACCGAGCTGTTTAGATTTCCCTGAAATTGATAATCCGCTTTTAATGTCTGTGCCTGGGTAGTTAGCACCGCGTAAAAACAACTAAGGAACATAAGGCAAAATAACCTATAAGTCTTTTTCATCTGGTTCTCCTGCAGGGACAGCTCTGCTAAACGTCTTGAAAAGGCCGAATTGTCTTCCGAATATCTCGTCGCCTAATTGAAATATCTTTGTTATATATGACATTTTTTAACGAAACCTTTCATGATGTGGTCAAATCGCAACAAGGGTGCGAGCGCTTAAAACTCATATTTGACGGAAAACTGTACTCGCCGGCCCGGGGTTACGGTGTTCGTCGATCTTCCAAAACCGGGGGCCTCAAGCAGTCGTACCGGTATTCCGAAATTTGCGCGATCAATGATGTTAAAAATATCGGTCCGGAATGCCAGCCGGCCGCCCCCGAGACCGAAGTGTTTTATGACTGACACGTCGAGTTCGAGCACACTTCCCGCTCGGAACGAATTTCGGCCCACTTGGCCGTCTTGCCCGAAGGGGGCAAGCAATGACGTAGGGTTCGCAGTCAGACGCAATGGCTGGCTCCGGTCGCCCGTTCTCTCGATACCCGAGGTTGAATTAAGGCGATCGGTCAGATTTCCGTCGAGATTAACGTCGATAATGCTGTTGACAGTGAATGGCTGTCCGGAATGGTAGCGCCCTGTTGTCGCGACCTCGAGATCACGCGTAAAGAAACTGAACACCCTGTTCCTTTGATTCCTTGGTACCCTGTAGATCAGGTCATAAGCGATCCTGTGACGGACGTCGAAATTTGCCGGCCCGCGTTCCGCCGCCAGATCAAAACTGTTCTGCGGCAAGACATACGCGCCGGCCAGATCGAATACATCCGAAACCTCGTCTGTCGCCTTTGAAAGCGTGTAAGAAAGCTGAAAACTGAGTGAATTCAGAAATCGTGTATTCAGTTGAGTTTGCAGTGAGTGATAGGTTGAGGTCGCCGTTGTTTCAAACTGATTTATGGCGCCCAAGGACTCGAGTTCGCCAAAAGAATTAAGTCGATCCAGCGGCCTATCCGGAACGAACGTCAGTCCTCGCACAACCGGTGTCGTCGGAACCAAGGGACTCGGGCTTAACTCCGTAGGACTCACGGTGGTGCTCGATCCCAGATTAGGGGTCGTAAATCTAAGTAGGTTCCGCCCTGACGTTCCAACATACGCTATCGATACTTTGTGATGCTGGCTTAGCTGCTGCTCGAACGTAAACGAATAATGATGGGCGTTCGGTGTCTGCATAACCCTCGAAGGGAGAGTGACGTTTATTGCGTTCGCGTAAATGAGGTTGGCGAACAGCAGCGCCTCGGACAAGGGAGTGTTGGCCGCCTCCAATGCGGCTCCGTTATAGAAATTCGTGGTGCCAGGCCGTCGGAGGGGAACGCCGTTGATTGTTTCAGCAGCAGGGTTGCCGATTCGCAAAATAAATGTCGGTTCGAAGAACGAAGGGAGTATCCCGGCGAAGTTGAACGTAACAAACGAGGGGAATACATTTCTGGCCTGATTTGCCACGGCTCCGAGTATCTGGTCGTAGAACCGACCGTAGCCCGCTCTTATCACAGACAACCGATTCGAGCCGAAAAGGTTTCTCGAATATGCCAGCCCCACACGCGGAGCAAAGTTGTTGCGGTCGGGATCGTATAGAGTTCGTCTGTCCCCGATCAGATCGCGGAGCACGGGAATAAGGTTGAGCCTTTCATCAGTGAAAGTGTCCTCGATCAGTCTGTTCCTCTCGCGGACCGGAGTGTTATATTCATATCGCAGCCCGAAAGACAGTGACAGATCGGGCCGAATTCTCCAGGTATCCTGTCCATAGAAATTTATCTGAGTGTAGCGAAGATCTACCCTCGAATCGGGACGGTCAAGATTGAGTGTCAAAATTGAGTTGCTCGCCGCTCCTAATCCGGCCAGGTCCTCAGGCCGGATGATCGAACGAGGATCACTGGACGGCAAGAAACAAAAGTTTCCGATCCCGCCGCTCGGGCACTCGCCCGTTCGCGGTACCAACCGCGGAGATCCGTTGAAGGTCAACAGGGTCCTTGCAAGCCGAGGAAGGTCGCTATTCAGATCGGTCCTGCGTATGTCTGCTCCGAAGACGAAGGTGTGGTTACTGCGACGCCAAGTCAGTTCATCCGCAATCTGATACGTTTTATTGACCCGGTTCTGAGGAAAGTTGTAAACATCGACGCCGAGAGGACTGTATCCTGCAATGATCACCTGGCCGAGTGGACCGATCACCTTTTCTGTGGATTCGGGCACAAAACCGAAGCCGGGCTGTATACTTGAGTACCTCGCCTGACCGCCATTTGAGGGCAGCGTCACATTAAATATCGCTGGGGCGTTAAGCATAAACGGGCTATCGGGCAGATCATCGCTAGGTATCAGGAATTCCCGGTCCCTGATCTCGGTAAAATCTAACCGGGTACGTCCGAAAGAAAATCGTATCTGATTGAGCAGCTGACCTCTTTCGATAGAATCGGAAAGCCCGCTATTCAGGAAAAGCGAAATATTATGGGTCTGAATATCCGAGAGTACTGATGAGAATATTGCTTCGTTAACGCTCGGAATTTCTTTATTGTCATCCGTGAAATTGTACCGGGCCGTAAATGACTGTCGACGCTCGCGGATGGAAAATTCATTATCCAGCCTGCCGGAGATAATAGCGCCCCGCCCGCCGGCCCGTAGTGATTGTGTGAAAGTATTTGGTCCATATATCCCGTCGGGATTATTTGGAAACGGAAACAAGCTAAAAACCGCGTTGCTCTCCGGACCCGTTGGATAAAGCTGCGGTAAAGAGGCCCCGGTGAAGGGGTCCGAGCTTAAACCAGACGCACCTGTACGAAATGGCCCTCTTTCTTCGACAGTTGGCACCGCAAAACTTTTTTCTTTCAAGGCATTGATCTTTTGATACTCGCCGGAAATAAAGTAGAAATGCCGCTCTCTTTTTATCGGTCCACCAAGTACTCCGCCAACTTGGAAAAAGGTAAATGGATCTTCTCCGCCGCTTTGGTTACGGACAGTGATAGGCTGACCGTCCAAAAGGACAGTCCGTCCTGCTGCGGTTAACAAGGGTGTTAATTCGGAGCCAGTCGTAGTGTCAAAATGGTTCCGGGCGTTTAACTGTTGTGAATTAAAGATGCCGTAAAGCGAACCGTTCGATGCGTTGCCCCCGGCCCGTGAAACAGCGTTCACTTGCGCTCCAATATTGCGCCCGAATTGGGCCGGAGCAAGAAGAGTAATTATGTTGAATTCCTCTACCGACTCGATCGGTTGGGGTATGAATGCTACAAATCCCTGTCGTCTTACACCGATGTCCTCGTCATTATTGTCAGATCCGTCGACAGTGAAATTGTTTCCCCTCGACCGCATACCGTTGACAGCGAACTGACCCGCAGACCCGACACCGGGACCGACTCCGGGCCCCGCCACATCGCCGATCGTCTGAGGCGGGGGCGCGACACCGGGCACGAGCAGGGCAAGTTCATCGAAGCTGCGGGTGATGCCTCTTGAGCCAAAAGGAAGCGTTTGTAATTCTTCCTTATCGAAAGAGGCTGCCCTCCGCGCATCCGAGGTATTGATCTCAACCCGAATATCCTCCGCATCTTCGAGAACAGCCGGCTGGGGAAGGGGCGCGGTTTCCGGCTCAAGCGACACCGGCACCGGCACGATATCGCCCGTCAAAGAGACCTTAATTTCGCGGCGAAGTAACCTCGGCTTATAACCAGGCAATTCGATCGAAATATCGTAGAGTCCCGGAGCTAGCAGACCCTGATAGAATCGGCCCTTTGAATCTGTAGTATGTATATAGATCCGCCCGGTTTGAACGCTAGTTATGCGGACCGCAACCCCGCCTATTGGGCTGCCCGTTCGATTGTCGCTGACGTCGCCTTGGAAGGCACCTGTGACTGTGTCCTGAGCTGACACGCCTATAAAGAGAAATGTCGCAAAAAGCGCCGCAAGACCCAAACGGATCTTTTGCCGGCCGAACGGAAGGAGGAGACCTACGATATTTTCCATAGTGATACCCTACAGTCACGCCCGGCATGCGCAACTTTGAGACAGATTATTTAGAAACTATTAAATTTACGATATTAACTAGCCCAACAATACTCCTTTCCTTGGACGATTCCGATGTTATCTGTGCTCAAGCTCAAATCTATGTACGACGGTATCGCCGACACCTCTCACAACTGTTTTCTGAGTCGCTGAATCTTTTTCCGGTATAACGTCTCTTGACCTCGGCCTATGCTCTTCGATAAAGCTTTGCAGTTCGCTCAGATTCTGTACCGCTACCTGACCTGCCGGCGCAAGCTCATTTGTGAGGATCCTATCTAGATCGTCTCGCTTATCGCGCGTCCAGAAGATCCACATGACTTCTGTCCCGCGGCCGCCGCCGAACGTATTCTGTGCGGTTTGGACTTCTTGCCCTCCAAGAACTTTCGCCGCACCATTGTTTATGCTCGGTGACGGAAAAAGAACGTTGAATACTTCAGCACCCTGTTTGTCCTTTCCCTCGTTGACTATATAAATATAGCCCTCATCTTCGGAACGAACATTGAGAGTGAACTTATATCCAGATTCAAAGATTTCTTGCCCAGACGATCGAAAGGGCTCTTCGAATTTCACACCATTTCGCATTTTTTGAACCGAAAGAAAATATGAAAACTCTCGCTTTTCTCCCAAATCCGCTGGAATTACATTCGGGATCTGTTGGCTATCTGCGACAGATGAATTAGCAAGATTTAAGGCCATATAGGCAAGGCCGAGAGAGATTACAACGAAGACAGCCGCAGCTGGTATTCCCCACTTGAATAACCTGGCTATCTCACGACTCGGAGTTGACTGTAGACGTTCCAACGTGCAGGCTTCTGTAAGATCTTGTGACAGAACCACTCGTGTCGGCAGCTTAGAATAGTCTGTTTGAACGGAAGCAAAAAAACGATCCGTTTCCAGGCCATCGATACGCAATTCATTAGCGAGATATCGGCCAAATGATCGAGCAATCTGCGGCCTCTTCTCCGGTTCAAATTCAAGAGCGGACAATAGAATACTTTCGGCAACTCGCGGCATATCTGGACGCAATGCACTTGGAGGAGTTTTAACACCTTCTTTTTCCAGTTGATACATTTCGGCCAATGCCTTCGGTTTGAAGGGCACTTCACCGGTGAGCATTTCATAAGCGACTATTGCGAAGGAATAGATGTCCGAAGCCGGGGTAAGGTCCAATTTTCC
>JBGSWW010000132.1:0-68758 GCA_041751735.1 Pyrinomonadaceae bacterium
CTTCTCATCGCCTTCTCCAAGGCGGTCCAGAGTTGTTCCTTCATAGCTTCTTTACTTCGAAGCTACCCTCTTTCAGCTCTGACCGCAGAAAGCGGACATATCATCTGCTACAACTACCGGACATATGATGTGCTAACTACAGCCCCCTAAAATAATGCTTGTAATGCCGTTTCTAAGTGCGCTAGAATGCCCCCGAACCAAAGAATTTAGACAGGTTGGCCCCGCAACATACCATCACATGGAAAGCGTAGCCCACATTACGTGCCAGTGGCACCAATGCGACTCTTCGGCTGAGAAACACGCTGTTTTCAATCGCCGTGTGTTCGAATACAACGCCGCCCACTCGGCGGACGAGAACCCCAGGCCGGGCTCCAGGCATAGCGATCTCTGCCTCAGACATTTGTCTATACTGCAGAGGCAATACGTCGACGTGATGGCGCTCGAACTCGGCTCCTGCCCCGAGCACGGTGCCAGAGCCCAAGCCGGTTAAAACTTGCCGTAAACGAGGTAAATCCCGATTGGGTCTTTTGGTTGCGCAGCTTAAAGCGTGGTCATTTCACTGCAAGCCTTACCCGCCCAACAACCCTGGGTCATTAGTTTGTTGTAATCATATGAGATCGAGGGCCATAGCGATCAATGCAGGCATTTACGTCTAGATTGATGTTCCGGGCATTTTGGGTTAGGATTGCTCGGTTTCCAACAACACTATTCCGACTGTTAATGCGAGGTAAAATGTTCCGATTCTTTACGTTCATTTGTATCGTTTTTGTGACTGCCGCACAGGGTGCGTTTGCGATGCCGGCCTATGATGAGGTCGACGCGGCGACGGCTAACCTGATGCCGAAGGTCATCGAATGGCGGCGGCATATCCATCAGTATCCCGAGCTCGGCAATCGCGAAGTAAAGACCGCCAAATTCGTCGAGGACCACCTTCGCAGACTCGGGATGGAGGTGAGGACCGGCATCGCCAAAACGGGCGTCGTCGGCATTCTCAAAGGCTCGCAGCCCGGGCCTGTGATCGGACTCCGAGCGGATATGGACGGCCTGCCGGTGACCGAACGCAATTCGCTGCCGTTTGCTTCGAAAGAGATCGCCGAATATAACGGCCAAAAGACGGGCGTAATGCACGCCTGCGGCCATGATACTCACGTCGCCATGTTGATGGGCGCGGCAGAGGTATTGGCAGGGATGAAAGACAAGATCCGCGGGACCGTAATGTTCATCTTTCAGCCCGCAGAGGAAGGGCCGCCGGCCGGCGAAGAAGGCGGTGCTCCGCTGATGGTCAAAGAGGGCGTGATGGACAACCCGAAGATCGACGCCATCTTCGGCATACATGTTAATTCGCAAACGCCGATCGGTGTCATCAAGTACAAGCACGGCTCGATCATGGCCGCCAGCGATTGGTTTGAGATAAAGATCAAGGGCCGCCAAACCCATGGTGCGTACCCGTGGCTGGGCACAGACCCGATCGCCGTCGCGACACAGATCTACACGGGCCTACAGATGATCGTCGCCCGCCGATCTGATCTGCCGAAAGCACCGGTGGTGATCACCGTCGGCCGTATTAACGGCGGTGTCCGCGAAAATATCATTCCCGAAGAACTAACGATGGCCGGAACCATCCGAACCCTGGATTCCGATATGCAGAAGGATGTACATGAAAAGATCCGCCAAACGGCCAAAAGCATCGCCGAGAGCATGGGTGCTACAGCCGAGGTCTCTATAGATAAAAAGGCCCCGGTTACCTTCAACACCCCTGCATTGGTAGACAAAATGATTCCGTCCCTGCAAAAGGCAGCCGGAAAAGAAAACGTGGTCGCGGCGGAATGGGTTACCGGGGCCGAAGATTTTGCGTTTTTTGGTGAAAAGGCCCCGTCTTTCTATTTCTTCGTTGGCGGCATGCCAGCAGGTAAAACGCCAAGAGATGCGGCCCCGCATCACACGCCCGACTTCTATATTGACGACAGCCGTTTGGATGTCGGCGTAAAGGCCTTTGCCCACATCGCGTTGGACTTTAGAAAGTGATTTCGGGAGGGGTCTATCGAGTAGGAGGCTGCGGCATGCCGAAGGGCCGTGGAGAACTGAACCGAACCTGCCGTGTCGGGCCGCGGAAAAGGGGTGTGAATACCCACTTCGAATGATTCTCGGCGCCGTAATAGGTAAGGACAGACTTACTTCGGCTCTGGCTGGCGACACCTATAAATGGTGTATTTTCCGTTTCGAAATCGATCCCATCCTCGGGCTCGTCGCTTGCGGTATCTTCGGTACTGGAGAGCGAGCTCATCATCGTGGCCGAATAACGGTCAAATACCCCACTCGGATTTGACGGCAGAATTCCGCCGTTATATTCCTGAACGCGTTTCGCAAACCCTCCGATCGAGCTGACCAGCGGCTTGACCAACCGCCACCGGCCGTCCTCGCTGAGTGGATCTGTCGCGGCCGAAGCCCGCAAGATCGCCCGCTTCTTAGTGCCATACGGCAGCCCCTCAAGCAGGTCGTCCATCGAATTCGGCAGACGGGCTCCGCGATAGAATTCCACAAATTGGCGAATGGCATCGGCGACCTCTTCGCCGCGACGGATAGATTCGAGCTCTTTTTCGCGTTGGACCTCCTGCTGGATCGATGGGGCGACCGCCATCATGGCGATCGCAAAGACAGCCATGACCGCCATAACGGCCAATAGAGTCATACCCCGTTCGTCTTTAGCGAGGTTCATCGTCGTCCTCATCTTCAGGAGTTGGCCGCGGCCTGGCCTGGTTGGCGTTGACAGGGGGCCTTTGCGGCACCGGACGCTGTTGCGGCGGTTGTATAAATCCCGGTATTCCGCCGGGCGCACCAGGCACAGTTATCGGCCGTCCTCCGGGCCCCGTCGGAGCAAATCCGCTCTCATTCTGCAGCCGCCCTCCCGGCCCGGTTGCAGTTGGCGTTTTGTTCAATGTGACCGGATGCCTGAACCCGAGATTGACGTCCTCAAACACGACCTCGCTCGGGGATATATCGACCAGCCTGAACCGGCCCGCGACCACATCATTAAGCCGGCGTCCGATGGGGTTCGGATTCCCCTGTTCCAGAAAATACGCCGTATCGTTGTTGTAGCGCATACGCCCGATCATCCCGATGTATTGGATCGACGGTTTGGGCGGGGGCTGGACATTCAGCATCACCTGATTTGAATACACCGTTCCGTCCGGCGTTTGAACAATTATCTGCCGAGGCCCTTCCTGGGTAATGTACTGTGCCGGCACCTCTGTGTACATCCGCTGCGCATTTACGAATGTCGTCTTCATTTCGTTCTGATTGAAGTAAATGCGGGCGTTAGCGGGAAATTCGTTACCGGTCACCTCGAGCCTGAACCCCTTTTGTCCGGCATAAACGGACTGCGGTGCCGCCGCGATCATTATCGGCGGGGTCGGGATCGGAGTAGGAGTCGGGGGCGGAGGCAGAGGTTTCGGTGTCGGTGACGGACACTCGGCTCCCCTGCACGGCGGCGGCGGCTCGTAAAACGCGAAGATGTTTCTTCCCGCATCCGGCGCCCCGGCACCGCCCGGATTATAGACAACCGGGGTTGTCTGGTAAACAAAATTTTGCTCGTCTGCACTCGGCAGGGCGCTGTCTCCCCGATTTGCTGCCGGAGCCACATTAAGCCGTGGCGTGGGCGAAACTTTCACGGTAACAGCCGTCGCCGTTCCTCCAAAAAAAGAGCGTCCGAACGCCATATAGAGGGCGACAAGCGAAACAACGCCCAGGATCGCTGCGGCGATGATCTTATTCCGTTCGGTTGACGTTTTACCTTCTAAAATCCGCATTACTTCTCTCAAAAAGACTACTGAACAGCTATCGGGGCAAAATTCGGACGACGAAAATAGGCAGCGAGTTCTATTCGCAGGCTGACGATCTCGCCATGCGTTTTACCTTGGGCCTGAGGCCTCGGCTGCGGAGCGGGCGCAGGATTATTCACGCCGGGAAAAGGTCTTGTGTTCGGAGGCCCACTATAGGTCGGCTTGACCTCGACGACATTTGGCTGGGAGGCTGAGCCCTGCCTATCCGCCCTGTCGCCTTGCGAATCGGAAGGGGCCAGCTCGACTGCACTCACGATGATAAAATCTCTTCCCGTTTCGATCTCACGAATAAACCGCCGTAAGTTCTGATACGAGCCCTCGACGGTTGTTGATACATAAACCCCCGGGTAAAGGCTGCGAAATTTCGAACGTCCTTTCTCATCACTACTGCCCTCGTCTGAACCAATATCGGTCGTATCAAGCGGAGCATAGTCCGGGCCAGATGTATTAACGAGCCCGTAAGCTGCTATAAGGCCATTGATCTTTTGATAGAGAGCGGTCTGCCCGGTTGTCGATACGGGCAAGAATCGCGATTCAAAATCGTCGACGCTGACCACCAGCTTTTCTACCTGAGTTTGGGTGTCGGTGATCTCACCGTACTTAGAACGTGCCGACAGTACCTCAGCCTCAAGCCTATCGGCCTCGGCACGGTTCCTGGCCAGTACCCGATCTGATGGGACGACCCAGAAGAAGTAGACCACCATGACCAGAAGCACTACCAGGGAGGACACGGCAACAGCAGCGATCACGGTCACTCCCCACATTCCGGCGTAAACCTTACGGGGCCGCACCGGTACGACCTCGATCTCAGGCTGTACTTCAACGACCTTGGTCTCTACCTCGACGATCTCTGAGCCAACCGGAGGGGTTTCTAGTTCATTCATTACTGGGCACCTCCGGACTGGTTCTGGGCGAGATCTATGTTCGGTTCCGTCGAATACCCGTACGCCGGCGTATAGATGAGCCTGAAAGTGTATTCCGTGAAGGTCAGCCTTTCGTTTTTCTGCAGATTCTGCCCGCGAAGCTCAGCCCGGAACAGGCCGGAGTTGTTCATCTTGTCGATCATTGCGATGACGCCCTGATAGTCGCGGCTGAGAACGCCCAATTCAAGTTCGGCACGCACCCGGCCCGCGTCCTGATAGATATTTTCTACGGAGATCCTCGAAGCGCTAACGCTGCCCGGCAGGACAGTTTCGAGGTCGGCAAACAGCCGCGACCACCCAAATGTCTTATTTGCAACCAGTTTATGGGCCGCGGTCAGAAGCGCTTTTTGGTCCTCGGTCAGAAGCTGCTGGACCTTAGAGCCTTCGCCTTTCAGACGGTCGATCTCTGACTGATGTTCGCTGACAGCGGCAACGAGCAGCTCATTCTGCTTCTGATTTTCATTTAACCGCGCGAGGCAATAAATACCGCCGATCGAGCTCACCGCGAGGAGCAGTGCCGCTATTACATATGGCGGGACACGATTTCTGAAAGGGTAAGTTGCGAGATTTAGCTTTGTGATCACGTTGAAGTACTACTGGTTTATCGAAGCTGAAAGCGCTTCGAAATTAACGATCCAAAATTCTAACACGAAAGAAAACCATTGTCTTTCACGTCCTTAGGCGCCGGATTGTTGCAAATATTAGGCTCGACGGGGCGGAAGTATTCGCTCGGCTTCATCCTCGGTGATCTCCCTGTATGCGATCACACGGTTTCGGCCGCTGCGTTTGGCTCTGTACAGGGCTGAGTCCGCCATTTCAACCAATTCTATCGGGTCCGAGGAATCCTCGGGAAATGACGCGATCCCGATGCTGACCGTTATTTGGTGCGATTCCTTTGGGCTTCCCTGCTTTACGACGCTAAATTTGCAGCTTTCGATGCCTGCGCGGATGCGTTCCGCGGCCACGAGGGCCTGCGGCAGGTCAGCATCGAGTAAAAACGCGGCAAATTCGTCTCCACCGAAGCGAGCGGCAACGTCGCCGCTGCGCAGGTTGGTCATGATCGTGAATCCGATCTCTTCAATGGTTTTACTGCCGGTCAGGTGGCCAAAAGTGTCATTCACCGCCTTGAAATTGTCGCCATCCATCATGAGAACGCAAAAAGGCCGCTTTTCTGCGGTGGCTCGGCCGGCTTCGCGTCGAAGCTCGGAAAAGAACGACCGGCTCGACAACAGACCGGTAAGATCGTCATGAGAGATAAGGCGGTGGATCTGGCGCTGGTATTCACGGTCGATCTCGTCCAACAGGTCAAACCTAACGATCGTGTCTCCGATCGTGATCTTGTCACCATTTTCGAGTTTTTCCTTGCGCACGCGGCGGCCGTTCAGAAAGGTTCCGTTTCGAGAATCGAGGTCCTGAACGATATATTCATCTGCGCCATCTTCGTTTTGAACCGTCAGGATCCGTGCATGCTGCCGCGAGACCTGAAAGTCATTGACACGAACGTCTGCCTCGAGGGCCCGGCCGAGGATGACATTTTCGCGGTCGAGCGGGATCGGCACGGCTATTAGCTCCCCGCTAAGAAATACAAGGGCGGGCTTTAGGTCGCGGCCAACAAGAACGGTGGTATTCATAAACGGGCGGGTGGAAGATGCAGCAAATCAAGGATAACCCATCCGTTATGTCAATATCCAGATATTTGTTGGCGGGAGGTCGCGAAAAAGAAAAAGAGCGGCACATTACCGCTCTCTGAAGCTATCTTTAAATGCGACGCCCGACTAACGCGCATTAGAGTCAAAAAGCGCGTCTATAGGCAGCTCGCACACGGTCCCGCAATAGGCCTGATGATTTGCCGCCTGCGGATGGAGGTTTCAATTACGTGACCTCCCGAATATGCGCCTCGACGCATCTACTCCGTTATGTGAATATCGTCGGCCTTATTGACGCGTCCCGACAGAAACAGGCCGCCAAGCACAATGGTGGCAAGCGCAAAGACGATCGTGGCCCCGAGATAGAGCTTGTTATCGTTACTGTTTGTGTAGGTATAGAACGAGAACGCCGCTGCGATCGCGGCCACGAGAGCTAATAGGGCAAAAAGCATATCCTTCACAAAAATCACCTCCGATTATCAAAAAAGGGGCCTACTTTCGAAGTTGCCATGCTGAAAAACGGAACTCACGTCCGTGTTTTCGGCCAAACCGCTATTTTTCAAAAACTTTTATGGCTAAATGTACCCCCATAGTAACTCCACTATAGTCAGAAAGGCAAGCGATTTAATGACGGCCTAAATATCGAAACCATACGGATAACCGCCATATCATTTAGAACGAGATCTAAGTATCAAAGTTTCGATTTAATCGCTCGTGTTCGTTATGCCCTTCGGGCTACCACCGTACGGGGAATGCCCTGCAGATCGTCCAAAATATCCACACTCGTCCATAGACCTCCCGCGAACATCTCTTTGACGCTCCCGGCTTGTCCGTGGCCGATCTCAATAAGTAAATACCCGGCGGCGTCCAGATATCGCGGTGATTCCGCAACGATCCGTCTGATCAGGTCCAGGCCGTCCTCGCCCGCAAAAAGAGCCTCCGGCGGGTCATAATCGATAACCTCCGGCTGCAGCTGGCGGGAATCGCCGTCCGGTATATAAGGGGGATTTGAAACGATCATTCCGAACTTTCCGTTTTCGACACCTTCAAAAAGGTCGGATCTTTGCAGGGTCATCCGGTCTGATACACCGTGTCGTTCTGCATTTCTTCTTGCCAGAGCAAGAGCTCGATCGGATATGTCCACCCCGGTCCCTTTCGCCGCAATCACATGATCCAGGATCGAGATCGCTATACATCCTGTACCGACCCCGACTTCGAGGAATGTCGGCTGCTCCATCTCGCCGAGGATCTGAATAGCTTTCTCCACAAGCAATTCTGTCTCCGGCCTCGGTATCAGCACGCCTGCCTCCACCTCGAAGTCGAGACCGTAAAACTCCTGTTTTCCGACAATAAGCTGAAAAGGTTCACGGCCCGCTCGCCTTACGACGGCATCTTCAAATTTCGCAGCTTCGACTAATGTAAGCTCGTACTCGGGATGGGCGATTATGAACGCGGCGTCTCTGCCGATGCTAAAAGCTATCAGAGATGCAGACTCGCGGCGAGGCTGGGCGACACCGCCGGCTTCGAGCCGCTTCGCTGCAGATGCGATCGTCGATGCAATATTTGCCATGATCTACGGCCCTTTCCGTTTGAGAGCCTTGATGAAGAACTGCGGCCTGCCGATCTTCGGGTCCGGGTCGTCCGGGCTCCCGAATACCGCAACGGTCTCGTAATTTTCGTCTATATAACTGCCGAGCGTCGTATAAAAATCCTCGCCAAACGCAACGGCACCGAATTCCCTCATTGCCCGGTTCGTGATCAGGATATATCGCACATCTCCCTTTTTCAGGGCCTCGATCGCATCTCGTTCGTCCTGTTCGCTCAAAAAATCCGGCACAAGTACCTGATGCCTGAAGTTGATCCTCCGACCTGTCACAAAGGCGAGGTCATTTCCCTCAGGCAGAACGGCGATCGTTTCATTCTCGGCCGTGTTGGCTTCGATAAACCTCAGGGCGGCCTCGATGGCCGGTCCGGAGCCACGCTCAGCGATCACCGTGCCACGCTGCGCGGATATTTCATGGCCAAACCGAGCACGGTACCTGACCGAGAACGAAACGGCCGTACCGATTATCGCCAGCACGCAGAACACCCGCGTGATCGTCACAGCTCTTTTATATGAACCCTCGTCGCCCGTCCACCGTTTCACGGCATAAGGCAGCGCGACCAAAAGCCCGTAGACCAGCAGTATCAGCGACGCGGGAACGTAGAAGCTGCCGGAAAAGCCGCCGCTCGGTACGCGAAGCAACACGCGAAACAGGATCGCCAGGCTAAACACGGCGACGATAAAGAGATGATCGGGTGAAGCCGAGCCTTCCGGTTCGTCGGGGTACGCCGCGGTGCCGTCGGCTTTGAGCCGCCATGCAAGAAAGATGATAGCCAACAGAAGAAAAGGTATCGCCCGCAGCGGGCTGCCGTCCCACCCTTCCCGATAAAAGAACACGACAATGACCGCCAGCCCGACCGAACCGAGAAACCAAAGGACCAGTCTTGATCGCAGCTTTCCCGTGCGGTCGCTAAAAAATACGATCAGAGCAGCAAAGGCCGCGCTGGTCGCTGCCGATCCGATCATCTGTATAAACGAACCCACCGGATCATTCAACCCCGACCTGAATCGATTATAGAATTCGAGAGACGGCGTTAGATTTGTGTAAAACAGGTGGCAGTCGTTAATTAAGATCCGCCAGTCGATCGTCGCGAACATCAACCCAAACACCGGAACCGCGATTGCAAGTGCAGGGATTGCCGCGTAAGCTACTTCTCGCAAAGCGGACCTTACATCTTTCCGGTGAAGATATATGGGGTAAGCCGTAGCGGCCACCGCCGCCGCAAAGCCGAATTCCTGCTTGGTTATCACCGCGAGCCCGATAAATACGCCGGTGATCAACAGATATTTTCGCTGCCTTCGCTCGGCATAAAGCAGCAGACTCAAAACCGCCGCCAAAGCGAAGATCGCAGCATGAAGCCCCGCGAACGAATACGAAAGTACTAGATTCCCCGCCGGTTTGAACGACATCACTGTTATCAGCGAAGCAGCTATCGAGGCCTCGACCGGCGGCATCAGTTTTCTTGCGATCCGGTAACAAAGAAAAATAAGGATTGCCGTAAAAAATATGCCGCTGAAAGCCAGTGTATCCAGATGCACGCCGAATATCCGGTAAAGCAGGGAATTAAAATAAGGTGAGAATGGCGGATAGAGGTAGTGAATATCGCGATACAACACCTCGCCGCCCAGCAGCCTCAGCGGCAGGTCCGTTTCCCGCCCGATGTCCACGATCATCGAGGTCCACCGCCGCCACGACACCGCCAGCATCACGACAAACGTCAACACCACAAATAAGGGCGCACGGAACATCGAATTAAGACGTTGTACAAATGTCATCGATCCACCTTCAGTAACGGAATCCTACCATTTATTACGCCACCTTTCGTTTTGTCTCCGGCAGATGTTACTTACCATCATCGGCGTTTTGCGTCTCGGCGTCTCGGCGTCTCGGCGTCTCGGCGTCTCCGCGTCTCGGCGTCTCCGCGTCCCCACCTCTATCTTTGCGGCTTCGCGTCTTTGTGGGAGATCTTCTTGCCCCTCACTCTACGAGTGACGCGTGTGATACCCTAATTCTCGTTCTTGAGCATGGAAGATTCTGGATCATCAATAAGCGCGCCGACAGCGGAGTGCCCGTGCCTCTCCGTCGTAATGCCCGCGTATAACGAAGAGGCCACTCTGGCCGCGATCGTAAGTAGGGTAATTAAGGTGCCCCACCTTCTCGAACTGATAATCGTCGACGATTTCTCGTCCGACCGCACGTCCGGCATCGCGATGGACCTCGCCGCACGCCACCCGCAGATCCGATATATCCGACACGAAAAAAATGCGGGTAAAACGGCCGCGCTAAAAACCGGCTTTGCCCAGACCCGCGGCGAGGTAGTGATCGTTCAGGATGCCGATCTCGAATACGACCCGCAGGAGATCGCCGACGTCATAGCGCCCATCATTCACGGCCACGCCGACGTTGTTTTCGGCTCGCGCTTTATCGTCAAGAAAACGGCCCGCATCCTGTATTTCACCCATTATCTCGCAAACAAATCGCTCACCTTCATCTCAAATTGCCTCACCAATCTCAACATGAGCGATATCGAGACCTGCTATAAGGCATTTCGCGGTGAGATCATCCGAAATATGGTGATCACGTCAAAGGGTTTTGGGTTCGAGGTGGAGGCGGCCGCCAAGGTGGCCAAACTGCGATGTGCGGTTTACGAGGTGCCGATCAGCTACTACGGCCGGACCTATGACGAAGGCAAAAAGATCGGCTTTCGCGACGGGGTCGCCGCGCTCGGCTATATTCTGAGGTACAACATCCTGACGAGCCTGAAACGCTCCTTCACGCCGGCGTTTCAGCCGCTGCCAAAACGCGCATCGCACCTCCTCGGCACCGACCTGAATGACTGACCACCCCGTCTACATCGGCAAGGACCTCGAGGCAATGTCCTTCGCGGTCAATTATCACCGCTGGATCCTCGATGAATTCAGACCGTATGTCGGCGATCACATAGTCGAGGTTGGGGCCGGTACGGGAAACTTTTCGCGACTGCTGTTGGCAGAATCGCCGAAGACGCTTGCCCTTGTCGAGCCATCCGAAATGTTCGAGCATCTCGAACGAAATATTTCCACGATCGAAACGCAAACGGATGTCACCCTCTATCACTCGATTTTCCGAAATGCGGCCGACACGATCGCTGCAAAACAACGCCCCGACACCGTCCTCTACATCAACGTCCTCGAACACATCGAGGACGACCTTGGTGAGTTGCAGGCCATCTACCAGACCCTTTCCGCCGGCGGCCGCTGCCTCATCTTCGTCCCCGCCTTGCAATCGCTCTACGGCAACTTCGACCGCGCAGTCGGCCACTTCCGCCGTTACTCAAAACCCGAACTCGAAGAAAAATCCCGCTTAGCCGGCTTCACTATCGAGCGTTCAAAATACTTCGACCTCGCCGGCATCATCCCCTGGTTCATCAAATACCGCATTCTAAGGTTCGACGACCTCAGCTCATCAGCCGTCGCTCTCTACGACCGCTTCGCCGTGCCTTTCGTCAAGAGAGTTGAGCCTCTGATACACGTTCCCCTCGGTAAAAATGTCCTAATGGTATTAAAAAAAGACAATTGAACTTTTTTTTAAGCAGGACCTGCCCACAACGTCCGATGACGATGAAATCAAGGGCTGATGCATTTTCGAAACTAAGTTCGCGAACCCGAAGGCCGTCGAACCTGTGCGAGGCGGCGCCGGTTTCCGGTGCAACTAATTACTTGAAATAGAAATTCAAGCTTCTCGTCGTTCCGTCATTCAAATGCAGGGTCAACCTCCGGCATGTAAACTTCCAGCTGGTTTGTGTCCGCCACGTCGTTTGATAGAAATCGTACAACGACGAGTAGAACGGGTCGGGCAAGTGCCGGTTGATGACAGTCGCTGCCCCGATCGGCGCGTTTGTAGCACAGTTGATCTGCTGCGATGTCGGCGACTGACTGTATGGATTGCCCTGATCGCCATCGAGTGTGAACCTGATCGGCACATCGCTCCCAGCCATCACCTGATCTAACGCCTGCCCGTTAGAGAGCAGTCCTGAATAGCTGAACCAGGCGAACCTGTAGAGCACATTTATAGTCACGGTCACCGTATCTGAGTCGGTATTGAAGTTATCCCTCGCCTTGTAAGTAAATGAATCCGTGCCTATAAAGCCTGCATTCGGATCATAGCTGAACGAACCGTTAGCATTTAGAGCAAAGGATTGAGCATGCCCCGGTCCGCTTACTAGAACTGCTGTCACAGTATGCAGGATGCTCGGATCGACGTCGTTTCCTAAGACCCCTGGGGCCGGGACCATCAGAGGTGTGTCTTGAAGCGTAAAATAGCTATCAGGGACCGCGGCTGGGGGTAAACACGGTGTCGGGGTCGTGACTGAATTTCGCGGAACTGGCGAGGTAACGACATTAAAGTCTAAATTGTTGTTATCTGTATCAGCACAACCGCCCGCCTTGCGGACTGCTCCTTGAGAAGAGTTGATGGCGACACCGTTATTTACGGATGTTCCACCCTCACCAACACCGGCGGCGCCGTTCCCACCTGCACCGTATGCGACCCAGTCAACAACGAACGCGAGTTGGGCGGCGCTACAGGGATTACCGGTCGATCCGCAAACATTGGTGCCCAGTCCCGCACCGTTTACGAGAGCGATCTTGCCGCTTGCGTTCGACATAGTAATATTTGTGGTAACTACATCAGGTGACGGAACCGGCACGCCTCCGGTTCCCGCTGTGCCCAACTGGACAAGATGATATTGACCCGGATTCAAAATGACATTTGGAAGGGCAAAAGCATTTGGAAGCGAACTGGCAAAGTTCCCGGTTGCGGACCCGTAATATAAAGACAATCCATTGAGTGACTGCGGGGTCATCGAAACGTTCTTGAGTTCTACGTAATCATGGGTATATGTGCCGAAAGACCCGCCGCCTCCGCCATTTGCCTGGCTTATCACCAGAGTCGTTGACGGCACGAAGAAGGCCCCGCCCGAAATGTTCCGAGCGCTGATCATTTGAGACCCGCCGGACAAAGAGCCGAAGATGCCTGATGCATTATCGACGACAGCTGAGCGGCCATTGCCGGCAGACGCATTCAGTATGAGCACGGATGAAAGAGCAATTGCCGAAATACGACTTTGAACGGCAAACCGGGACGGGAATCTACGTTTGAACATGCGGTACTAACCTCCGAAATATCATCGGCAAGAAGCGTAGATCCTTTTTCAGATGGGAAATGCGGTCCTGATCAGAACAATGCTTCTGCGACACCCCAAACTAACTTTTTAGGACCTTGAGCAGGCCTAAAGAACATCGCTTTGGCTTTACGGAGGGCAAATCCGAAACAGCAGCCATTTTCAAGGCTGGGATCTCCGGGACTATAAATTCCCGGGCCTGGAAAAGAAAAGTTTGTGCAATTGTAGACCAAATTATACAAAAGTCAACCATATTCGCACCGCAGGCATTTCGCCTGGGCCCAATGCAGCCAATGTTGGCTGGCGCAGTTGTTGGCCGGAACCTGTCGATATTCAACTGCGGGTTCCGCGAGATCGTACGGCACGGCGATACCGTCGGCGAGATACTCGATGCCGCCAAGGAGCTGAACTCGGATCTGATCGTCATGGGCGTCGAACACAAGCTGTTCGACGACAAAACATTTGGCGAAAACACATACGAAATGCTCCGGTCAGCGCCTTGCCCGGTCATCACCGTTCCTCGCACCTCAGGCGTACAGTCCGACCCGACGGTAGAATTACCGCGAGACCGATAATAGGCCTCTCTGACCGAAATTAAATCGATCTCAATCTCATGACGGTGATCAAGTGCGGATGGCAGTCACCATAGCTTACCATCCATGAAATGCGGCAGAGCTATGAGCACAGCGGCGCGGTCCTGGTTTCTCTAATTACTTGAAATAGAAATTCAAGCTTCTCGTCGTCCCGTCATTCAGGTGCAGGGTCAGCCGCCGGCACGTAAACTTCCAGGTAGTTTGCGTCCGCCATGTCGTTTGATAGAAATCATACAACGACGAGTAGAACGGATCAGGGGCTTTCCACTGGAACTTAGTTAAATTGTCTTACCTTGAATGAGAAAAGACCGCCACAATTATATAGCGTCTTTTCATCAGGGTCAATCCCTAAAATACGGCCTAAAAAACGGGCCATTCACAAAGTAAATGTCGAATGAAAGGTAGCATCCCGGGTTAGGACCCTGGAAGTTGCTGTCAGAGGGGTGGCAAAAAATACTTGTACTCTCGTCTGATCACAAATTAGTTAGCACAGAAGGAATGATGTGCTATACTTGACACACGTCGGAGGCCCTTTCCGAATGATCTTTGAAAATAATTGAATAATGTCGATCGAGCCGCGCCCGTTTTTTAAGTCAAATCCCCCGACCCGGGAAAGATGCGTCCACAGCGTGAAACACCACCCGCAATTTCCGGAAAATGGGACAAACGGGTGTAAGTGTTGCAGCGAAAGCCAGTTAGCTGTCCCATTTGCTGTCCCACGCGGGACGCGTGGGACAGCAATGGAACGGCTTGCCGAGAGTGGCCTACAAAGGCTAGACGGGTCCTGGGATGGGTCTTAAGTTGTATGGACTTAATTGCTTAGGTTATTGAAAGGCAGGCGAGACAGGCCAAGCTCGTTCCGGGTTCAGGGTCACAAGTTCAAGGTTGCTGACAACTGACAACTGACAACCGACCACTGATCACTTGATTTTGCCCTTTACCTGCAAAAGCAGGATAATATGGTGTTTCCGGTAGCACTTAGACGATGAAGTTTTTCTCGGACATTCGATTGTTGCTGCTCGCCATTTGGCTGGGTGCATCCGTGTTTTTTATCGGCGTTGCCCAGGCGGCGTTTTCGGTCGTGCCCGAACGCGAGCTGGCCGGTGCGATTGTCGGGCGGAGTCTTACAATACTTAATGTAGGTGGCATGGTGATCGCGGCTATTCTGATCCTGACGTCGCTGGTAGGTTCACGTGGCGTCAGTCAGGTCTGGTTGTGGGTCGAGCGCTTTCTGCTGCTCGTGCTGGGTGCATCTGCCGCTGTGGGGCAATTTGTGGTCGGTTTCTGGCTTGCCTCTGTCCGTGCCCAGATGGGCCGCCCGATCGATGAGGTGGCGGCCGACGATCCGCTCAGGGTGCAGTTCAATATGCTTCACGAGTATTCCGTCTGGATCATGTTTGTGGGTATGATTGCGGCTCTGATCGCTTTCTTTATAATTGCCAACCGGAAGTTTGGCGTGGCAGCCGCCGCTAAGCCGGACGTTTATGATTTCTCAAAGGAATTTAAGACCTAACGTATGGAATTGATAGAAAGAAGCGGGGAAGTTGCCGGGCGGTTTGCACGATGGAGAGCCAATGACAGCCTGTCTGGTTTCCCATGGGTCGAGAATATCAACGCGCCGTTGACGACCATGAAACGGGCGCTCCCGATGCTAAACCTCGCCCTGATCTCGTCCACCGGAGCATATATTGACGGCACCGAGGCTTTTGACATCACTTCTCGTGACGGTGACCTGAACTATCTGGAAGTTCCTATTGAGGTCGATGCTGCCGACATGCGGTACGCAGCCCGTGGATATGATCCCGCAGCGGTCATCGAAGACCGGAATGCCCAGGTCCCTATCGACCGTCTGCGCGAATATGAGGCGAACGCCGTGATCGGCCAGCTAAACCCCGTATGGTGGAGCATCAGCAGTTACATCCCGAACGCGGTGCGAGTCGCGAATGAACTCGCTCCGAAGTTAGCGGCCCGGCTGCATCGCTACGAAGTTCATGCCGCACTGCTGATCCCGGCTTCCAGGCTCTGCCACCACACGCTCGGTATCATCGCCCGGGGGATTGAGCAGACAGGCATACCAACGATGATGTTGTCGGTCGATCCTAAGATAAGCGACAACGTAAGGCCGCCGCGGACGGCATACTACGTTGGGGAATTTGGCTCGGTGGCGGGAAAACCGAATTGGCCCGAATTCCAGCTGCGTGTTCTCGATGAGTCATTACGATGGCTCGAAACCTTTGACCAGCCCGGTTCGCGAAAGCTGGCCGTGGCGTTGGAAAGCCTTGTCGAGGCGGCCCGAGGCGAGAGGTAAGGTCACATCCCGGCGGATTGCCACTGCTTGATTGCTTCGAGGGGATAGATCAGCATTATGATGTTGACCACGAGGCTGTCGCGGATGGTAAACAGCAGGATCGCCTCGGTCGCGACAAAAATGGCAAGCGACCACAGGAACCGCACCTTATAGGCGATCGCAAAGCCTAACCCGCAACAGACGATATCGGCCAGCGAATTGATGATCGAGTCGCCAAAATAATTTAGCGAGATCGTCTCTTCGCGGTACCGATTGATCATGTAATTTGTATTCTCGACGACCTCCCACGTGGTCTCGATAAACAGGGCCAGCACCAGCCGCCAGACCATCGGCATCTTCCAGAAGATCAGCCCGATCAGCCAGAACTCGATGATGCCATGCAGTACGTGAGTAAATGAATATGGGTCGATGAAATGTTGAGAATTATGCTGTGTCCAGATATCGAAGGACCACGGGTAATAATCGCCGGCCGGACACCACCATATTCTGCCCTGGACATCGAGGGTGACGACCGCCGCGATGACCGTCAGCATGATGGCCGCCCACGGCAAATAATCGCGGGATGTTTCAAATCGGATGAAGGGGCTTAGGTTTGACGGCTCGGACATGAACAATCGAGATTGTCCTCTCGATCGGCGGATTTTACAAGTTATCTGGTAGATTCAATTTCGATGGACCGTTCGGAAACTATTGATACGATCCGCCGGAGGCAAAAGCCCTGGGATATCATCGTCATCGGCGGTGGTGCCACGGGCGTAGGCTGCGCCCTCGATGCGGCTTCACGCGGGTTCGAAGTATTGCTTTTGGAGCAGCACGACTTTGGAAAAGGCACATCAAGCCGCTCAACAAAAATCATCCACGGTGGGGTCCGATACCTTAGGCAGGGAAATATTTCGCTGGTTCGGGAAGCGCTACGGGAACGCGGCCTTCTGCTCAAGAATGCACCGCACGTTGTGAGCAAACAGGCATTCGTTATCCCGTGTTACAGCCTTTGGCAAAAGATATTCTACGGGGTGGGATTGAATGTCTATGACATTCTGGCGGGTAAATACAGTATCGGGCGATCGCGTCTGCTCAACGGTGGGGAAGTTGTCGAACGGCTTCCGAATATTGAAACCTCCGGTCTAAAAGGCGGCGTACTTTATTTTGACGGGCAGTTCGACGATACGCGGCTATTGATCGACATGGCCGTAACGGCCGAAAGGCATGGAGCCGTGATACTGAACTATGCCGCGGTCACGAGTCTTGAATCTGGGAATGGCGGAAAGATCGCAGGCGTCGAATTCGAAGACGCGGAAAATGGCGAAACATTCTCTGCTAAAGCCAGGGTCGTAATAAATGCAGCCGGTGTATTTTGCGATGACATTCGAAAACTCGCTGACGCCGGGTCCGACGCCGTTATTACTTACAGCCAGGGCATCCACCTGATCTTTGACAAAAAGTTCCTTCCGGGCGATTCAGCCCTGATGATCCCGAAAACGGCAGATGGTCGAGTGCTTTTCTGCATTCCCTGGCACGATCATCTTTTGGTTGGAACGACAGACACACCGATCGATAAACCCGTGCTCGAGCCTGAAGCGATGGAGGCTGAGATCGACTTCGTTCTCGACACTGCCCGCGGGTATCTAGCACGGAAACCGAAACGTGCCGATATCCTCAGTGTCTTCGCCGGTATACGCCCTTTGGTAAAACCGGGAGTCGGGAAGAAGACGTCGTCGATCTCCCGCGGCCACGACCTCTTCGTCGACCCGTCAGGCCTAGTCACGATCACCGGCGGAAAATGGACGACGTATCGCCGGATGGCCGAGGATGCGGTTAGTAAGGCCGTCGAAGTTGGGGAACTGCCTTTAAGGCCCAGCGTGACTGCGGATCTGCCGATCATAAATTCATCGCTCCGACGCACGGACAGTCTGCATCCGCGGGTTCAATGCAGCCGAGAGGAGGTGACGCGAGCGGTCCGTAACGAAATGGCGAGGACCGTCGAGGATGTGCTCGCACGGCGGACGCGGATACTGTTTCTAGATGCCCGAGCCGCTGTCGAGCTTGCGCAAAAGGTAGCTGAAATAATGGCAAAGGAATTAGGCAGGGGTGAAGAGTGGGTGGAGGAACAGGTGCGAGAATTCAATAGACTCGCGGAGAATTACACGGTGCTCTGATGCCTACTCGGTCGACACCACTTCTTCGCCACGCAAAGCCGCATGCAGAGTATGCCAGCTCAAAGACGCACATTTTACGCGGGCCGGAAACTCGCGGACACCGGCAAAGATACGGAGCTTGCCAAGGTGGTTTTCTTCGGCTTCTTCGTCGAGCTGGCCGAGCACCATTCGGTGAAACTCGTCGAAGATAACCTCGGCTTCGTCTTTAGATCGGCCCTTAACGACCTGGGTCATGATGCTCGCCGACGCCTTAGAGATCGCGCACCCCGAGCCCTTGAACGCAACATCGCTGACAGTGTCGCCATCGAGCTTTACGTAAACCCGAAGCGCGTCACCGCATAGCGGATTATTGCCATCGGCGGTGCGGTCGGCGCCCTCGATCTCGCGGAAATTTCGCGGATTCTTGTTGTGTTCCAGGATCACTTCCTGATAGAGGTCGCTTAGTTCGGACATAGTCCTATTTTATTATGCCCGGTGGAAAGTACCTAGTTAGAAGAGTCCGACAATATTTCCGTCATCGTCTATGTCGACCCTTTCCGCAGCCGGATGTTCTGGAAGTGCGGGCATTGTACGCATGTCACCGCAGACGGGGTAAATGAAGCCGGCACCGACGCTTGCCCTCACCTCGCGGACCGGTAGGATAAAGCCGGTCGGGGCGCCTTTCAACAGCGGATCATGACTTAGACTGAGATGGGTTTTCGCCATGCAGATCGGCAGGCCGCCGAAGCCGTTGGCCTCATAATCGGCGATCTGCTGCGCGGCCTGCGTGGTGTACGATACCCCGTCGGCGCCGTAGATCTTAGTGGCGATCGAATCAATCTTGTCTTTTATCGGCTGGTCGAGACCGTAAAGGAACTTGAACTCGTTTGGTTGTTCCGCGGCCTCCATCACCATCTCGGCAAGCTCGATGGCGCCTTTACCACCTTCGGCCCAATGCCGCGAGACGGCTGCGCCGATCGCACCGGATTCGATGGCTATCCGTTTGACGGCCTCGATCTCTTCAGCATGATCGGATTCGAAGACATTGATGGCAACTACCGGAGTAACACCATGAAGCACGACATTCTCGATCTGCTTTCGAAGGTTCGACGCTCCGGCCTCGACGTCCGCAACGTTGTTTTCGAGCATTTCGGGCGGGAGGGCCATACCAGCCACGACGCGATATTTGCCGCTGTGCGACTTAAGGGCACGGATCGTGGCAACGATCACACAGGCGTCAGGCTTGAGGCCGCTGTAACGGCATTTGATGTTGAAAAATTTCTCGGCGCCGATATCCGCGCCAAAGCCCGACTCGGTAAACAGGTAATCAGCGCACTTGATACCGATCAGATCCGCGAGAATGCTGCTGTTACCGTGGGCGACATTAGCGAATGGCCCTGCATGAACGAGTGCGGGAGTATTCTCGAGCGTCTGCATCAGCGTCGGCCTGATCGCGTCACGCATCAGCACGGCCATCGCACCAGCCGCACCGATTTCCTCGGCCGTCACCGGTTTTTTGTCGTGCGTCATCCCGACAACGATCCGCCCAAACCTCATCCGCATATCCTTAAGCGAAGTTGTAAGAGCGAGGATCGCCATCACCTCAGAGGCGACGGTGATATCGAAGCCGGTTTCCCTCGGTATGCCGCCCTCCATCCGCCCGCCGAGGCCAATGATGATCTTGCGCAACGCCCTGTCATTGGTGTCTACCACGCGTTTCCACGTAATGCTGTGCGGGTTGATGTTTAGCGGGTTACCTCGAAGCAACTTGTTATCGATCATTGCAGCGAGCAAGTTATTGGCCGCGGTCACTGCGTGGATGTCGCCGGTGAGATTCAGGTTGAAGGTCTCCATCGGCACGACCTGTGCGTATCCGCCGCCGGCCGCCCCACCCTTGATCCCGAATGTCGGACCCTGTGAAGGCTGTCTTAGCGAGACCACCGCCTTTTTGCCAAGGTGCTTCATGGCTTCCCCGAGCCCGATCAATGTCGTGGATTTACCCTCCCCAAGCGGTGTTGGGGTGATCGCGGAAACGTCGATGTACTTAGCATTGGGCCGATCTCTTAGTCGGTCGAGCGAGTCGAGTCGAAGTTTGGCTATATAAGGACTGCCGTAAATATCGAGGTCCTCCGGTCCGAGGTCGAGCTGTTCAGCGATCTCGGTAACCGGTCTTAATTGTGCGTGTTGGGCGATGTAGAGGTCAGAATGCATACTGGGATTATTGCCGAGTCAGGTTGGATCCGAAGTGACTTGGCTCACAATTCACCTGGGCTGCCGGCAGCTGTCCGGGTTATTCGCACATAACAAAGGCCCGCACCGGAAATGTTCCCACGCCTTTGAACTTTGGCGGCACCGCGCTGAAGGTGAAGTCACGATCCGGAACTCTCTCTAGCCCTCGCAAATGTTCGACTACCAGAACGCCCGCGCCCAGCAAGGCTGTGTGGACCGGCCGGAGTTTGCCGCGGGAATCGTCGATATTATGCGAATCGATCCCGACCAGTTTCGCACCGGCACCAACCAGGAATTTTGCGGCTTCTTCAGTCAGAAACGGGTGACTTTCGAAATATGCTTCGGTATTCCAGAATTCGCTCCAACCCGTGTGCACTAATACCGCTCGTCCGGAAAGATCGTGATCTGCAAAGTCCTCAACCGTGACTGCCAACCGCTTGTCATATGGGACCCTGATGATCGTGCCTTCGAGGCCATTAAGGTTTTCTAGTTCTATCTCTGACAGATCTTTGCCATCGGCGTAACGGTGGAACGGAGTATCGAGGTAGGTCCCGGTGTTCGCGACCATGTCGATCCGCCCGATCTGAAACTCGGTGCCGGATCCGTACCTCTCACGCGAATCCTCGCGGCTCAAATAATCGCAGATGACCGGAGCCGGAAGCCCCTTGTAAGTGACCAGCCCATCTTCGATCGTGTGGCTGAGATCCATGTATCGTCGTGCCATAGTCAGTGAAGCTAAGCAAAGACCTCAATAACCTTCTGGATCGCGTCAGCCAGCTTATCTACTTCCTCTCGCGTGTTGTAAAAAGCGAACGATGCCCGTGCGGTCGCCGGCACCTGAAAGAACTGCATTACCGGTTGTGCACAGTGGTGGCCGGCACGAACGGCGATGCCGTCCTGGTCGAGGATCGTTCCCACGTCGTGCGGATGAACCCCCTCGATCGTGAATGAAAGCACCGAGGCCTTTTCCGCAGCGGTGCCGATGATCTTGACGCCGGGAATATCCGATAGCCGTTCGGTCGCGTAATCGAGCAGCTCTTTTTCATACTGAGCGGCGGCCTCGAAATCGATCGAGTTGATATAGTCTATCGCGGCTCCCAGCCCGATTCCGGCGGCAATGGCGGGTGTTCCGGCCTCGAATTTCTCCGGAATAGGTGCATATGTGCTGCCGTCAAAACTAACTGTGCGGATCATCCCGCCGCCGGTTTGATACGGCGGTATTTTGTCCAGCCATTCCCGTTTGCCATAGAGGATCCCGCTTCCTGTCGGGGAAAACATCTTATGACCGGAAAACACAAAAAAGTCACAATCGAGGTCCTGGACGTCGACTGGAAAATGCGGCACGCTCTGAGCCGCATCGACGAGGACCGGCACGCCGAATTTATGCGCCGTGGCGATCATCGCCTTGACCGGATTGATCGTCCCCAGCGAATTGGAAACGTGCGAAACGGCCACCATTTTGGTCCGCTCGTTCAGAAGGTTCTCATACTCATCGATGATAAGCTCCCCGCGCTCATTCATGGGGATCATTCTGACGCGGGCACCGCGTTCCTCCACGACAACCTGCCATGGCAAGATGTTCGAATGATGCTCCATCTGGCTCACGAGGATCTCGTCACCCTCGTTGATGAACTTCCTTCCGTAGCTATGTGCAACGAGGTTTACGCCCTCGGTCGTACCGCGGACGAAAATGCACTCTTTGACGTCAGGAGCGTTTATAAACCGCTTTACCTTTTCGCGTGCCGCTTCATACGCGGTTGTAGCGTGCTGTGAAAGGTAATGCACACCCCTATGAATGTTGGAGTGCTCCTCACGCAGATATTTCGAGCCCCGGTCGATCACGATCTGCGGCACCTGCGACGAGGCTCCATTGTCTAGGTAGACCAGAGGCTTGCCGTTCACCGTCTGAGATAACACCGGAAAATCTCTTCTTATCTTTTCGACATCCCACGTACTCATCTGTCTTACTGCTTCCATTTTAGCCGTCCAAATTTGTGTTCAGCCGATTTAAGACGGCTGCATCCAGTTCTGATTTGATGCCTTCTATCTTGATCTTATTTATTATTTCTTCCGCAAAGCCGTATGTCAGCAAGTTGCGGGCAAGAGTTTCCGGCAAGCCGCGGGTGAGCAAGTAAAACAACTCTTCTTCCTCGAGCTGTCCAACTGTGGCTCCGTGCGAACACTTCACATCGTCATTGAAGATCTCGAGCTGCGGCTTCGTATCGACACGAGCATTGTTCGATAGGAGCAGGTTCTTGTTCGACTGCTGGGCATCCGTGCCGTGGGCATTTTCACGGACAAAAACCTTGCCGTTAAACACAGCTCGCGAACTGTCATTCAGTACGCCTTTGTAAGTTTGGTGCGAAAGACAATTCGGCACTTGATGATCGATGATCGAATGGGTATCCGCGTGCTGAGTTCCGCCCAGCATATAAAGCCCGTCGACAAAGGCCTCGCCGCCCTCGGCCGTAAACTTCAGATCGATGTCGTGCCGCGAGATGGCGCCGCCAAGGTTGATATTGGTGGAGTCGTACCGGCTACCAGACCCGAGCATGACCTCTGTTGTGCCGACGTGATATGCATCTGCCCCGTCTTTTTGAACACGGTAATGCGTGAGGTTTGCATTGCTTTCGACAAAAACCTGCACCGCCGTATTTATGAAGCTTTCGGCCGGTGACGAATAGTATTCGACGAGTGTCGCCTTACACCCGGCCTCGGCGATCACGATGACGTGCGGGAAGATAGCCGAGCCGTGCGCGGCCTCGAAATGCAGTTTGATCGGTTCCTCGATTACCGTCTCGCTCGCAATGCGGACAACCTGAACATTGGCGAACGCAAGATTCATCGCCGTAAAGCCATTACGCATGTAGTTGAATGCTCGCAGAGCTTCGGTATCGGCAGCCGGTGCATTCTTTTCAGGCGCTAGCAGGGCCCACGATCTTTTGGCGAGAGGTGCAACGTTTGTATATTTCCAGTCTTCATCACGAAGTGTCGGGTAACCCATCGAAGTAAACGCCCGGAAAGCCTGTTCGCGGATCGCGCGAACTCCCTCGTCCTTTTCGGATGAGATGAACTCCTTAAACTGCTCCGCAAACTGCGTTTCCATCACTGCTGTAGTTGAAACCATGACTAAAATACCTTTACCAAACTGAACTTGTTATCTGCCTTAATGGTCCTCAGAGGATCTAGTATAAACTCGCGGGCGATCTTGATTTTCGCCTCGTTTTCGGTGCGCCGCCGTTTTTCATCGACCAGTGTCGTCCTGTCATAGTCGAAGAGAAAGTCGTGCCGCGCAAGAACATACTGCACTCCCATGGCCGCGGTCTTCGCCCGCAGCTCTTCGACGCTTCGTGCTTCCCACACCATATTTCGAAGGGTCCAATCTTCAAACAAGTAGTCAGAAAAATATGGCCGATCCAGGTGGTACGTGTCCCTCCTCATATTGATAAGCCAGACCTTGGCGTCGGCAGGCGAGCTTTCATTGAGCCAGCCGTAATAGGGATAGTAATCGATGTTGCGGGACAAATATTCCTCACGGGGTTCGCCACCTAAAACAACACGCACCGGGGCGCGCTGTAAGAACCACGCAGTTGAAACGAAGATCCCGACTGCCGCCGCGGCTGCCATCGAAATCCGACCGATGACTCGCAACGTCCCCATCGGCTCGCCCGCTCGTTGAAATGCCAGTACTATCCCAATGGCGAGAGCGGGCAGGATGGGCAGCAGATACCGCAGCTGTTGGCTCGAAAAGAGCCAGAAGAGGAATATGATACCGGCGACCCCCGTGCCGATCTTTACCTCCACCGGCATTTCAAACTTCCATAGGGCCCAGATCAGGATCGGCAGCCCGATCAGGAACGTCACTCCCAGTACGCCGTCAAAATGTGTGGCGATCTCGGGCTGCGCGTTTACCGAAATGTTCCAGGGTAGCGCCAGGTAGTCGAGTGCTGTCTTCGCATAACCCCCGTATTGGGTATTCATAGCCTGGAACAGGTTCGACCGTTCGACATCCCATCCCGTGGCCTCGCCCCTCCAAATACTCATGTAGAAGGGAAAGACCGGACTGCCCGTTTCCTTCCACGTTCGCAGGTGCCATGGTGAGGCAATAACACCGGCCAATACCAACGCCCCAAACCCAAGTCCCGCGATCTTACCCAGTTTATCGGGTTCGCTCACCTGAGCTTTTCGAACGCGCAGTAATATCACCAATGCGAACGCCGCGATAACAAAAAGGGTTGTCAGCTTTGCCGAAAGTGCCGCACCCAGAAAGATCGCGATAAGAACCAGCGAAGCGTTTTCAAGCGTTTTCCACCAGCGGGTCAGGGCAAAAATTGCGAGGGTGACAAAGAGTGCAAGTGCCAGATCGATATACGCGCTCGCAGCAACGTGATAGACCGTCGGAACCGCGGCAACCATCAGCACGGCGATCAATGACCAACGCCGTTCGATCCCGATCTCACGAGCAAATCCAAAGATCGCAGCAAGCAGAATCGGGAAAAAGAGCCAAACTGTCGCTCCCGCAGCCGCCCCGGCCACCCGTTCCCCCGATATCTCGCCAAGAAGCATCGCCCAGACCGTATGCATCTCCGTACCTAGTGCGAGATAACTGGCGATGTTTCCCTCGACAAATGCATTGCTACCCTGCTCGATAAATGCCTTTGGCACGGAAAAATGATAGAGGAGCGTGTCCTTTGCAGTTGGAGGAGCAAGGGAAGCAACCAACGCCAGGCCCACCGGGATGGAGATCATCACATACAACGCTTTGTTAAGTCCCGACGCCTTTTCCGGCAGGTGGCCTTCATATTCTGCCTCCCGACCGCGCATGACACTCACCGCCGCGAGCACCAAGCCAATAGTGGCCGAGGCGATCGCCGCCGCGGCGGAATACGCACCGGCAAGCCCGAAAAAGAACCAGATCAAGGACCAACAAGCGGCTCCAACGGCGGTTTTTGTCGCAAGTTCAAGAATATGCGAATGCTCTTGTTCCCTTGAAAAACGAATAAATGAAGTGACAAAACTTCCAAGCCCGTACCACGAGATTCCTATTAGGGCAGCTGCTATCAAACCGGCGATACTGTCACGCAAACCTTCGAAACCAAGCAGCGGCCCGCCTCCGAGATTGCCGAAGAATGTAGGCATTTTGCCAATATCTGAACCCCGATACGCGAGAAAAGCAGCCAGACAGACGACGGTAAAGCCCGCAAAGGCGGCCGCCGCAAAAGTCTGGCTTTTCTCTTCTCTCTCAGCCATCGTCTATATCCAACGTCTCACGCGGGTGCAAAATTCGGTGTATTTCTCGCCGTGTTCGCCCCTCAGGAAGTCCTCCTCGAGCCGCACCTGTATCTGCATCAGAAGATCAGCAAGCACGACCGCCGCCAGCGAAACGGCGCTTGGCAGTGTTAGAAAAAATCCAAACAATGCGAGCCGCATGCCGAGAAAGATCGGATTTCGCGAGACAGAAAACAGGCCTCTTTCGATAAGCTCGGTCTTGTTTTCGGCGTCGATGCCGATGCGCCATGACTTGCCCATTTGCATCTGGGCCGTCGCCGTCCAAATTAACGCAAATCCCATCAATGTCAGCCCGACGGCCTTTACCGCAAAGTAATCCAGCCAAACGATCGGCGAGGCGTACTGATAAACTTGGGGCAGGAACGAATACGCGAGCGTCGTGACCAGTATCACCAGCGTCGGCACCCGATAGTAGCCCTCGACAAAATCGATCGGCCGGTTCGTTTTGCCTACGACGTAAGGATTGATCCCGGTGCGTTTCCACACCAGATACGACCGCCCTACAAACGCGATCAGGAAAAATGCCGCGAGATAAACCGGCAGGATGATCTTGAGGGCGTCGTTCACCTACTTGCCCGCTGCCTTGACCCAGTCGTAACCTTTTTCCTCGAGTTCGAGAGCCAATTCTTTGCCGCCTTCTTTGACTATCCTTCCCCCCGCCAGAACGTGGACCATGTCGGGGACGATGAAATTTAGCAGCCGCTGGTAGTGGGTCACAAGGATGATCGCGTTATCGGGGCTTCGGAGCGTATTGACGCCCTCGGCCACGATCCGCAGCGCATCAATGTCGAGGCCCGAATCCGTCTCGTCAAGAACGGCCAGCTTCGGCTGCAGCACAGCCATTTGCAAGATCTCGTTTCGCTTTTTCTCGCCGCCCGAGAACCCTTCATTAACGGACCGCTTGAAAAATGCCGGGTCCATGTCGACCACCTTCGCCTTCTCTTTCAGATAGTCGTTAAATTCGAGCGGGTCGAGCTCCTCTTCGCCGAGGTGCTTCATTTTTTCGTTATAAGCAAGCCTCAGGAATTGTGAATTCGAAACGCCCGGAACTTCGACCGGGTACTGGAACGCCATGAAGACGCCCTCACGCGCCCGTTCGTCGGGTTCGAGATCAAGCAGGTTGTTGCCTTCGTAGAGGACCTCGCCCGACATCACTTCATATGACGGGTGCCCGGCAAGGACCTTTGAAAGGGTCGACTTGCCCGAGCCATTCGGCCCCATTATGGCGTGTACCTCGCCCTTCCTGATCTGAAGGTTTAGCCCCGTGAGAATTTCTTTGCCGTCGATACCGGCATGCAAATCTTTGACTTCCAATAACATAATTTTATTCCAGACGCCTGTTTTTGTCCCAGTGTGGGACAGATAGACTAATCGTAAGTACCTGATATATTTAGGTTTATCTGATTCCGCAACTGTCCCATCAATTTTGTGAAGATCACGCCCGCCTTAGATCTCCTTCTCCATTTCCATGCCGCCCATGTCGAACCACTCCTCAGGCTCGGTTTCCCGTATGACTCTGAAACCGTTCTTTTCATAGAGGGGACGCGCTGCCGGCAGTACAAAGGTGGTGTAGAGGTACAGCTTCTTGAAGCCTTGTTTCTTTGCGTATTCCTCTAACTCGTTCAGTAACCTCTGGCCTACGCCGCGGCCTTGTGCCGTAGGTTTGACCGCCATACTTCTGATATAAAACCGGTCGGGCTCTGCCAGGCCGGAAACAGTTCCTATCGCTTCGCTCTCGTCCATTGCAAGCCAGATCGGGCCCTCCGTAAAGCGGCCTCGCACTATACTGGCGTTAGCTGTCGTGTACTCAAAAGCGCCGGGCGTGTACGCATCCTTAAATGGCACGAATGCTTCATACAGAAGGTTCGCCACGGTCGCGGCGTCGGCCTCAACGGCACGTATGATATAAACACAGCTCACGCTCCTACGCCCTGGCCTGCGCTTACGGCGCCTACATAGATTTCGCCTTTCATATAAAGCGTGGCATGGCCGCCGATCTTTACGCGATCGCCCGCCAGTTCGCAGAATAGTTCGCCGCCCCGTGCCGATACCTGCTTGGCATAAAGTTCGTTCTTTCCGAGTTCTGCAGCCCAATACGGTATCAGCGAGCAGTGGATCGCTCCTGTGACGGGATCCTCTGGAATCCCAATACGCGGTGCATACATTCGGGACACGAAATCGGCGGTATCACCGGCCGCGGTGATTATAACCTCGTCGTACGGAACATCGGCAAGGGCGCTAAAGTCAGGTTCAACCTCGCGCACATCCGTCTCGGTTTCAAGCCGCATCATCACCATGTTTCCCTGTGTTTCCCACATCTGCAGCGGCACTTTGCCGACCGCAACCGACAGCCTGGCGATCTGTTCGATCTCCTCGACCGGATAGCTCGGAAAATCGAGCACGAGTCGATCGCCTAGCTTTTGCACGCCGAGGAGCCCGCTCCTTTCGGAATAAAAATCGATCGAGTCATTCTCCAGTTTCAGCTCGTTGAAAATGACGTGAGCGCTCGCAAGTGTTGCGTGGCCGCACAGGTTGACCTCCACCTTCGGCGTAAACCAGCGAATCGCATATTTACCGTCGGCCGGCACAAAAAATGCCGTTTCGGCGAGATTATTCTCGGCGGCGATCGAGAGCATCGTATCGTCCGGAAGCCATGAATCAAGAGGCACCACCGCAGCCGGATTACCGGCGAAGGGCCGGTCAGAAAACGCATCTACCTGAAAGATCTGTAATTTCATTTCGCCACCGATATATGCTGCGGATCGAGACCAAGTTCCTTCTCGTCCCGCCGCCATTTGAGCCACCCTCGAAAATGCATGATAAAAAAGATTGAGCTTCCCGTCACGATCGCATAACTGCCTACGTAAAGACCGAACGTGACCCAGCTAAGACTCGCCATCATAAAAACAAGAAAACCATATTTATTCTTATTACCCAGCAGAAAAATGGCAGCCAAACCGCATAAGGTCGCGAACCAATCGATCCCGTAGAACTGAAGCAGGTTCATTTCCGCTCGATCGCGATCGCCTCGATCTCAACCTTAGCATCACGGGGAAGGCGCGCAACCTGCACCGTCGAACGGGCAGGGAACGGCAATTTGAAACGCTTTGCGTAAACCTCGTTCATTTTCCCGAAGTCATTCATGTCGGCAAGGAACACGGTCGTTTTCACGATATCGTCAAGCGTACCGCAGGCAGCTTTCAGGACCGTTTCCAGATTATTCAGGACCTGTTCGGTCTGTTCGACAATTCCACCCGCAACCAGAGCATCCGTCTTCGGGTCGGTTCCGACCTTCCCCGCCAGAAATATAAAACCGTTAGCAACTATCGCATCGGAATATGGCCCGATCGGCTTCGGCGCGTCAGCGGCTTTGACAGCACGCTTCTTGGTCGATTGAGCCTCGGCCAAAATCGCGAGGGCTAAGACAAGTGCAGCAGCTGCGGCCAATGTGGATACGAAGATCTTTATTCGCGTCATTCGTGTAAATTTGTGGCTAATCCTCTGATCGAGCCGCGATCGCTTGGATCTCGATCTTGACCCCGAAATGCAGGTCTTTGACAGGCACGATGGCTCGGGCCGGGCGATGCTCGCCCATCACGCGGGCGTAAGCCAGGTTTACCTCGCCCCAATATTCCATATCAGAAATGTATATAGTCATTTGAATGACATTCTCGAGTCCGCTACCGGCCGCCGCTAGGACCGTTTCGACGTTCCGCAAAGCGAGCTCGGTCTGATCACCGATAGAGTCGGTGAACGGAACCCGGGTTTCGAGATGCATCGGCAGCTGGCCCGAGACATAGACCAGCCCGTTATGCACGATGCCTGGCGAATAGTGCCCAGCGGGTATCGGCCAATTGTCAGGCTGTACCTTTTCCATATTTTCTCCAGATCGAAAGGATCGCAACAAATGCGATCACCGCCCACGCCGCATTAACAAAACTCGACGGGTACGCCCCGTAAAACATCGTATTGATCAATAGCAAAATGCTCGCCGTTATATTCATCCACTGATATGTGGCCGAATCCGGCTCGATCTTCTTGAACGAAACCAACCCGTACGCCGAAAGGAGCAAGATCGCTCCAATCCATCCGAGCACGTCGAATAACAAAGAGTCCATCAAACTTGCTATAGATCGTCGGGTCTCAATCCAGTCTTTTTGGCAATTCGAGCCATCATCTTTGAACCGATCTCTTCGCCATCATGAAAGGCGAACACATAATCCGACCACCCCGCCCGATGCAGCACTCGGTGAGAACCCTTTTGCCTCTTAACACTCCACCCGAGACCTTCAAGGGCGGCAAGCACACGTCTCGCTTTCGCCGATTTCCAACTCGTCATGCAGCTTGAAAAATAAGACTTTCAACCTGATTCGGCAGGCTTTCGCCATTTTCGAGACGGTCAGCGAGAACCCGAAGAGCTAGTGTTTTTACATTTCGAAGAGCGTCCTCTTTTGTGTCACCATAGACGAGAACACCATCGAGCACATGGATTTCAGCTATCCAGCGACCGTCATCTTCTTGTTCAAGTTCTATAGGAAGGTTCATTTCTTTCTTACAATAAGTTCGTTGTCTTATCGAGTAACTCTGCATCCCAAAACTTTTCTCTTTTTCTTTGGAAAGATTCCACGCTTTCTTTTTTTCCAAATTTACTCTCGATAAGAACAGAATCCTTAACTTCTTTGCTTACCATTTCAGTTAAAGAAAAAACTTCTACGCAATTTTCATTTGGGTCGTCAAAAAGTTCGAAAGCATCGCAGACTTTCAAATACCTTTGTTTCACTTTCTGGCCATAGAAATTCTTATATTCAGACAAATAATTTGCGGCTTCATTTTCATCCTTTTTAATTGCTTCATCAAAACTTCGGGCTTTGATCAAAACAACTCTCTCCTCAAGCAATGTTGCGTCACTGTCAAAATTTCCGTCAACAGTTTTTGGTTTACCCACTGCTTCCCAACGCGTTAGTGTTTTTACACCAAACCATTTCCAAGCCACAATGAAAAACTCCTCTACCCGACACTTCCTTCTAGCTTTAGCCCCAACAACTTCGTCGCCTCGACCGCGTATTCCATCGGCAGCTCGCGAAAGACTTCTTTGCAGAAGCCGTTGATGATGAGCGAAACGGCGTCTTCCTGGCCAATACCGCGTTGCTGTAAATAGAACAACTGGTCCTCACTTATCTTTGAGGTTGTGGCTTCGTGCTCGACGCGGGCTGTGTTGTTCATTACCTCAATGTAAGGGAACGTGTTCGCCTCGGATTTGCCGCCGATGAGCATCGAATCGCACTGAGTGTAGTTACGAGCACCCTCGGCCTTTGGCATTATTTTAACGAGGCCGCGGTAGCTGTTGTTCGATTTTCCGGCCGAGATGCCTTTTGAGATGATCGTCGATTTGGTGTTTTTGCCGAGATGGATCATCTTGGTGCCGGTGTCGGCAATTTGGGCATTGTTGGTCAGCGCGACCGAGTAAAATTCACCGATCGAATTGTCGCCTTGAAGGATAACGCTCGGGTATTTCCACGTGATCGCTGAGCCTGTCTCGACCTGCGTCCACGAAATTTTCGACCGTGTGCCCCGACACGCTCCGCGCTTGGTCACAAAATTATAAATTCCGCCCTTGCCGTTCTCATCACCGGCGTACCAGTTCTGAACGGTCGAATATTTGATCTCGGCATCGTCCAGAGCAACGAGCTCGACGACAGCGGCGTGCAGCTGATTGGTGTCGAATTGTGGAGCGGTACAGCCTTCGTTATAGGCAACATAACCGCCTTCTTCGGCGACGATCAGCGTGCGTTCGAACTGGCCTGCTTCCTGCGTGTTGATGCGGAAATAGGTCGAAAGCTCCATCGGGCAGCGAACGCCTTTTGGGATAAAGACGAACGAACCGTCCGAAAAAACTGCGGAGTTGAGAGCCGCGTAATAGTTGTCGCCAACCGGCACGACCGATCCGAGATACTTCTGGATCTTGTCCGGATACAGCTCGACAGCCTCGGCAAACGAGCAAAAGATAACACCAGCTTCGAGCAGCTTCTTCTTATAGGTCGTCGCGACCGAAACCGAGTCAAACACCGCATCGACCGCCACATTCGCAAGCATTTTCTGCTCGGTGATCGGGATGCCGAGCTTTTCGAACGTCCTCAGCAACTCCGGGTCGACCTCGTCCAAGCTCGCCTTCGACGGCTTCTGTTTCGGGGCCGAATAGTAGGAGATGTTCTGGAAATCGATGTTCGGATAATCGAAATTGGCCCAGTTATCGGGCTGTTTCATTGTCAGCCATTGGCGATATGCCTTCAGCCGGAATTCCAGCATCCATTCGGGCTCGTTCTTTTTCGACGAGATCAGCCGGACGGTATCCTCGGACAGGCCGCGCGCGATCGTCTCGGTCTCAATGTCGGTGACAAATCCGTACTTGTATTCGCGATTTGTTAATAATTCCGCTGCTGTACTCATATTAGAAACCCGACTGGCCTTATACCTTTTCCGCCACCTCGATCGTGTTTACAGCCCATCTGCCGTTCGGCGAAACGGTCCTGTGGATGCCCTCGATCTGATGAAACATTGCGTCGACTGTACTTTCCGAGCCGACAAGCTGAGAGAGTGTGATCTGTGAAAGAGCGTTCTCGACGATCGCATGCAGCCCGACGATCACCGGCCTGATGCCGCAATCACCCTTGTGAACACAGGAGTCGAGCACGCCTGTGTAGCTCTCACAGTGTTTGTCGAGCACATCGGCGTCAAGCACTTTGATTATTTCGCTCAGACGGATCTCGTCCGCCGGCCTGGCAAGGGAATAGCCGCCTTTTGTGCCGCGCGTCGAGTGGACAAAATCAGCCTTGTTGAGCAGCCACATCAGCTTGCCCGCATTCGCCGTAGAGATACCCTCGAGTTCCGCTATCTGCGGCAGCGTCAGGCTGTCACCCGCGGGCAAAGCCGCGAGCTGCACCAGGCAGCGAAGGCCGTATTCCTCTTGTGCCGAAATTTTCATAAATCACACTGGACAAAGAATTTCAGGTTAATAGCCGAAACAAAATAATCTCAAATCATTATTTTTTTGTCAAGATTAAAATGGCGGGTGGTCGACACGAGAAAGCTCCAATTGCCGGGGCGAATTTATATGAAAGGCGTGAGCCGGCTCATGATCGCTTCTTTGGACTGCATGCCGACGATGCGGTCGACCTCGCGGCCGTCCTTAAAGATCAACATTGACGGAATGCTCTGCACACGGTACCGACCCGCTGTCCGCTGGTTAGCATCGACGTCGAGCTTACCGACCCGTACGCGGCCGCCGAGTTCTGATGCAAGCTGCTCAATAACTGGAGCGATCATTCGGCACGGGCCGCACCACGCCGCCCAGAAATCCACCAAAACCGGCAGCGGAGAACCCTCTACTTCCGAGGCAAAGTTGGCGTCTGTTATCTTGATGGGTTTCGAACTGATCGAGAGCGGAACCTTGCAGCGGCCGCATACGGCACCGGCCGCCCGCGCTGGGTCGATGCGGTTTTTCGCCCCGCATTGAGAGCAGCTGATTATCTGCGGGTTGGCCGTGGTACCCATATCGAAAACACCTCCGATCCAATTATAGCGCTTTCAATTAATTGTCCTTTATGTCAACGAGCTCGACGATAAAGATGAGCGTTGCGTCCGGCGGTATGACGCCCCCGGCACCGCGTGCACCGTATCCAAGGCTAGGCGGAATTACAAATATCGCCTGATCTCCGACACGCAGCTTCCCGATGCCCTCGTCCCAGCCCTTGATGACCCGGCCCATCCCGAGAGGGAAAGATATAGGTGTATTACTATCTCTTGAGCTATCAAACTTTACGCCGTTGGTCAGCGTTCCGGTGTAATGCACCGAGACGGTCTGTCCTTTCTTAGGCAACACCGTCCCCGCGCCCTTTTGAGTGATCAAATAGGTCAAACCGGTTGGGGTCTTGACCGCGCCGGTCGATAATATAGCCGCCTTTACAGGCTTTTTAACTGTGGATTTTCGCCGCCGCGTCTGGGCATCAGCCGACACGCCAAGCAAAACCAGCAGAATGAGTGCCAATGAAAAATTCTTGAACATATATTCAATAGTAAATGGCGCACTCAAAGGGCGCAATTTTCTTCTCGGTCTTCTTTTTAGCTTCTCTGCGACTCTGCGTCTCTGAGTTGAAACACTTCTGATAAAAAAAAGGCGGAGCTCAGCCCCGCCTGACAAACCGAGTTTATTATCTATTACTCCCCGCCGATGGTCATTTCTCCGATCAGCAGCGTTGGCGATGCGGTTGTGCCCAGTTTGAAGTTAAGGTCGTTGCCGACCGTTTTCACGTTGCTCAAAACCTTCAGTATGTTTCCGGCGACGGTGATTTCTTGGACGGCGTGGGTCAGTTCTCCGTTCTCGATCCACCGCCCGTTCGCTCCCATCGAAAAATCGCCCGTGGTCGAGTTCATCCCCTGGCCGCCTACACGATCAAGGTAAAGACCGTTCTTGACCGACTTTATGATGTCCGCCGGGCTCGTGTCACCGTTCTTGATGAAGAGGTTGGTGCTGCCGACGTTTGGGTTGCCTTGATAGCTGCGGGCGGCATTGCCAGTTGGTTTGAGGTTCAGCCGCCGTGCAGCATAGGAATCGCAAACGTACTGCTTTAATACGCCTTTCTCCACCACAACAACGCTCGACGACCTGACGCCTTCGGCATCGAATGGCCGCGAGGCGACCCCGTCTGCCATGGTGGCGTCATCGGCGATCGTGATCATCGGCGATGCGATCTGGTGTCCGACTTTATCCACGAGATACGACGTGCGCCGATAAATGCTTCCGCCGGAGGCCGCCCCAAACACGTCGCCTAACAGGAAGCTGGCTACCCGCGGGTCCAGGACCACCGGGACAACGGCCGATTTTACTTTCCGGCCTCCAAGCTTTCTGATCACGCGTCTTCCAGCCTCCTCGCCGACAGCCTGCGGCGACGCAAGCGTGTTGAAATAACGCCCGAACGTGAAATGCCCGTCCGTCTGCTTCGTCCCGTCCTCGTCCTCGGCCAGGAGGCTTACGGACATGCTGGCCTGTGTCATCTGATACTGGCCTACGAATCCGTCCGAGTTTACCAGCGTCACCTGCGACCGCGAATCGCTCCACGAAGTCCCGTTCGCATTCTTGATCCGCTTGTCGAATTTCATGCCGGTCTCTTCCGCAAGCCGCGCCATCTCGATCTTCTTCTCGGGTGTGAGTTTCGCGATCGATTCGTCGAAGAGCATCAGCTTGCCTTCGTAGCTGCCGAGCATCTCCTTCGGAGCCAGGCCATTGTCCTTGTCCGCGTTCGAGACCTGGACGATCTGCATCGTCTCGCGGGCGAGGTCTTTTACAGCCCGATCTTGAAAATCGGTCGTGAAGGTGTTCGCCATCGCTCCGTTTTTGATCACGCGGAGTCCGAGCCCCTTGCTGATCGATTGCTGAAGCCGCTCGATCTTGCCCAGCCGCACCGTTGTGTTAAAGCCGTTGGTCGACACGATGTAAACATCCGCCGCCTCGGCACCCTGCTTCTTTAATTCCGAGACGAGCTCGGCCGCTAAACTTCTATAATCTTTTGTCATGATTTAGCACCTCCTCGGCTCTTAAGCCTTGCCCTCGCCTTTTACCTTCGTTCCGCCGACCGTGATCTCCGAGACCTTGACGGTCGAGATGCCCATGCCGACCGGCACCATTTGGCCGTTCTTGCCGCATGTCCAGCCGCCGTCGGTAAACTTCAGGTCGTTGCCGACCATCGTCACCTTGGTCATAACGTCCGGGCCGTTGCCGACGAGCGTTACGCCCTTCAGCGGCGTTGTGATCTTCCCGTCTTCGATCTTGTAGCACTCCGAGCAAGAGAAGGTGAAGTCGCCCTTCGTGATGTCCACCTGACCGCCGGTAAAGCCTTTAGCGTAAACGCCGTCCTTAACGGACCTCAGGATCTCGTCTGCCGAATACTTGCCGGGCTTCAGGTAAGTATTTGTCATACGCGGCATTGGCGGGTGGTTGTAAGCCTGACGCCGTCCGTTGCCGGAAACCTTGACGCCGAGCTGCTTCGCGGAAATTCGGTCGTTCATGTAACCGCGAAGAATACCGTTCTCAATAAGCGTTGTGCTCTGTGGTGTGTTGCCCTCATCATCAACATTGATCGTGCCGCGCATGTTGGGGAACAGGCCTTCGTCGACGACCGTGCACTGGTCGGAGGCGACCTTTTGCCCGACGCGGCCCGAGTAATTCGAGAGCTTTTTGTAATTGAAATCGGCCTCGAGCCCGTGTCCGACGGCTTCGTGAAGCAGCACCGCGCTTTCGGCAGGTCCTAGCACCACAGTCTGCGTACCCGCCTCGGCCTCAACCGCACTGAGATTGACGATCGCGATACGCGCGGCTTCCTTCCCAATATCAGACGCTTTTCGAGTGTTGAAATACTCCATGCCGATGCGCCCGCCGCCGCCGGTGTAGCCGTTCTCGCGCTTCTTGCCGTCCTCGGCGATACAGGACGCCTGGAACATGAACAGAGGCTGCGAATCTTCCCAGTAAACGCCGTCCGAATTTGCGTACGCGACGTGCTTGACCTCGTCGTTGAAGCCGATGCTCACACGCACGATCTTCGGATCGTATGCCTTTGCCGCTACATTCGCTTCCTTTATAAATGAAAGCTTCTTGTTCAGATCGGTTGAGGTCGCCAGCTCCTTGATCGGATAAAGGTTCCCGACCTTTTGATTGTTCACGCCTATGACTCGCGTCTTTGCAACGTTGTCATTGGCGATGGCGGCAGCCGCACTGGCAGCCTCCAACATGCTCGGCAGCGATACCTCCTCGGTAAATGCAAATCCGATCTGGTCACCCTTCACGGCCCTGATCCCGACGCCCTGCACGATGCCCCGGCGTGCCGATTTAACAATATCTTCTTCGAAAGAGAGGTTCGAAGTAATGCGGTACTCAAAAAAGACATCGGCAAATTCGGCGCCTTTTGCTAACGTTGCGGCCAGCACCTTACTAATGTCGGACTTATTCACCTGAAAGTAAGTATCGAGCAGCGAGCCGCCGATCACCGCCGGTTCGCCTGCCCATACCTGATTCGACCATTTATCACTCGTCGCTACGGCGGCCAGCGCCAGCGAGCTTTTCACCAAAAAATCGCGTCGTTGCATATAGGGGAACTCCTTAAAAAATATTAATGACCCGGGGAAGAAGCGTCTTGCTTTGCTTCTATAACGCAATAGAAGCGAAAAATGTTTTAGCAATTAAGAAAAAATCCGAGAACCATATTCAACGTGACGCTCCTATCCACAGGATTGTTACAAAGTATTCGAAAGAATCCGGTCTTTTTCCTTTGAACACAAACACCGCAGCAGCGGCAATAATGACAGTTTTCTTATCCCCCCTGCGGAAACCGAACGGCTATCGGGTTCCGTTGTTCTTCTTTACGTTTCTGCGTATTTGCGTCTCTGCGGAATCTCCTCTGGCATTTCCGCGATTTAATGGTAAAAGGGTAAGAAGGCGAATTTGCGGTGCACTAGGCAAGGGTATTCTTTCATAGCATTCCTTCCATCCAAGCTACCTCTCTACGCTTATCCGCCAAAAGCGGACATCTCATCTGCGATCAATTGGAGATATGATTTGCTATCTACAAAGACGATAAAAACTCCTCAAAAAAAATCATGAAATGTGCAACAATTGCACGCTGATCGCGTGTTGGGTTTAGTTTTACCTACTTTACTTTTCTGAACGATTTAAGGCTTATGTCGAGATTTGCATTTGGCGGGTTTGCGGTCGTACTGCTGTGTTTCTTCGGGCTCTCAGCGCAAACGAATAATTCCGGGCTTACGTTGAGTGTGGTGGACCAGGTGGGCGGCGTGATCGAGCGGGCCGAGATCGTTTTGGAGCGTTCGGGTGACAAAGAGCGGGTTGCAAGGACAGACCAAAACGGAGCCGCGAGATTCCAGCGAATCCCGGCCGGGGAATATCAGTTGATCGTCAGGGCGGCGGGATTTAACGAACATCGTGTTCCGAAGCTTGTGATAAAGCAGGGCGAGGCTCGAAAGCTCGAAATAGTGCTCGAGATCGCGACGATCGAATCAAACGTGGACGTCGCCGAGTCCGAAGTTGACCCGGAGCGTGCCGGCGTGACGACCGTGCTCTCGGAAAAGGAGATCGCAGAGCTCCCTGATAACCAGGAAGACCTGGAACGTACGCTGCGCCGGATCGGCGAGGCTGTCACGGGGGAACAGCTGCCCATAACGGTAAACGGAGTCGAGGGCGGCCAGATACCGCCGAAGCAGGCCATCCAGCAGATCAGGATCAATCAGAACGTCTTCTCCGCACAGTATGACGCACCTCACGGCGGCGGCATCGAGATCTTTACGCGTTCCGGCGTTGACCGGATGCGCGGGTCTTTCGGATTCAGCTTTGCCGATTCGCGCTTTAACGCGGCGGACCCGTTTTTGGGAGCCCGAGTTCCGTTTCAGTCGAGGAGCTACTACGTAAACCTCTTTGGCCCGCTCGGAGGCAAAAAGGCGAATTTCTCTATGTTTGCAAGCCGCAGCGAAAGTGATACAAGCTCGGTTATTAACGCTATTATCCTGGGACCCGATCTTCGGCCGGTCGAGTTTAAGGAAACGTTCGCGTCTCCCAGCCGGGGTCAGAATATTGGCTTTACAATAAACGCCGACCCCAACAAGAAACACAAACTTCAAATTAGCTACAATTTCGGAAACGGGCGCTCGAGGGGCCAGAATGTGGGCGGGTTCTCGCTGCCGAGCAGGGAAAATGAGGGGGTTTTCAGCAACCACGGTTTCCAGTTCGCAGATACATTTCTTGTAAATTCAAGTATTGTCAGCCAGACCCGTTTTAGCGTTTTCAGCTCAACAAACGAGAGTTTTGGCGGAAGCAACGATGCAGCGTTGAATGTACTCGACGCGTTCTCGGGCGGAAGCTCGCAGCAGAACCAGAAGAACACGAATTTGCGGATCGAGGCCTCAAACGACACTACGTGGCAAAAAGAAAGATATTCATACGGCCTGGGATTTCGACTCCGTACGCTCCGCATCAACCAAACGTCCTTTGCAAATTTTGGCGGTACGTATACTTTTGCGGGACGGATCGCGCCGATACTCGACGCTAACAATATGCCTGTTTCTGACAGCAGCGGGGGTGTGCTGACCGAACAGATCAGCAGTTTGGAAACTTATCGGCGAACTTTGCTGTTTCGCCAGCTCGGCTATTCGCCGACTGAAATCAGGGCACTGGGCGGCGGGGCTAATCAATTCACGATCTCAGGCGGCGATCCGGACATCGCCCTAACGCAGCACGATCTTGGCATCTATTTTCAAACCAGCTTCAAGCTCACAGATACGATCGCCGCCAGCGCCGGCGTTCGTTACGAAAATCAAACTAACGTCGGGAGCAACCTTAACCTGGCCCCGCGTCTCGGGCTGATCTGGGCGCCAAAGGCAAAGGAAAAACGCAGCTTATGGTATGCCCTGCCGCGGGTGAGCTTTGGCTACGGCCTTTTCTATTCTCGCTACAGTCTTAACAATATGTTGGGCATCCGGCTGGCCAATGACCCTGACCGCTCGCAGTATCTAATTACCGACGCAAATATTCTTGATCTATTCCCAACGGTGCCGACGGTGGGTGAGCTTCAGCAGTTTGCATTACCGCGGAGCCAGCGGTATCTAGGGGATGGATTTGAAACCCCATCTCAGGGATTCATCAGTATTTCGGCCACAAAGCCGTTGCCGAACAAATACAGCCTGAATTTCACCTTCACACGGGGGCGGACGAGCCGTGTCGCCTTCACGCAGAACATAAATGCTCCGCTGGCCGGGACCTTTGACCCTCAGGACCCTTCCTCAGCGATACGGCCATTCGGCAACGTCGGCAATATCTATGAGACCGGCTCACTCGGGCGTAACAAGACCGAGAGATTGTCTGTCAGCCTCAGTTTTCCGCAATCACAGAATTTGTTTGCCAGTCTTCGTTATTCGTATGGCACAACTCGCACTGACGCCGTCAGCGGGAGCGGTTCGCCATTTGATCCCTACGATTTCAGCCAGGATTACGGGCCCTCACAATGGGACGGAGTTCACAGCGGCGGCGCCTTTTTCGTATACAATTTGATCAAGCCGAAGCTAACGGTAAGCGGCGATCTCTCGATAAACTCCGGTACGCGATTCAATATATTCACCGGGCGCGACACCAACGGTGACGGATATTACAGCGAGCGGCCCGCATTTGCGAGCGACCTGACGAAGCCGGGCCTTGTCTCGACAAAGTATGGCATCCTCGACCCCAACCCTTCCCCGGGGGATCGCCTCATTCCCATCAACCTCGGACGGGGGCCGGTATACGTTATGTTCAACGGGTCAATAACAAAACGCTTTGGCTTTAACGAGGACAAAGCGAACAAGAAACCGGCTCAGCAGAACCTGTTTTTTACGGTCAGGGCCAACAATCTTTTCAACATCATTAATAAAGGTAATCCTGTCGGGAATATGTCCTCGCCAAACTTCCTGCGGACGCTGGCCGGATTTTCAGACGGAAGCATCTTCATCATCAACGGCGCCCGACAGATCAATTTCCCGGGACGCAGTATGTCGTTCAACGTGGGTTTCAGCTTCTAGTACCAGTCTCTAATTACGCGGTTCGTACTCTGTACAAGTGCAAAACTCATCGACACCTGGCGTGCAGCCTGCGGGTTCCGACGTCTTGCAGTCTCTCCCGTACTTAATGAGCAAGACGACAAGGACGACCATTCCGACAGCAAAAACTGTCCATAGCGTCTTCGCTTTCGTCGACATTCCTTTTCTTGCCATCTGGCGGCTTTTTTCCCGTTCGATCTTTACCGGATCAAATTCTACTGAGTCGGTCTTGTATCTCTCATTTGCACGAGCAAAAACTTCTTTGTAGTCGGGTTGGTTTGCTTTGGAAGACCGCGACGCCAATGCTTGAGGAGGATCGACCGACCTTGTCTGGGCAACCACGGGCAGCGGATTTAACATAACTGTCAAAAGCGCAAATATGACGATTAAGATCGTAGAACGTCTGATCATTTCCTCTCCCTATTCAACAATTTAACGGGTAATACGAACCGATGATTCAATTATAAAGAAACCGTTGGCGAGGGCAAAGAAAATTGTCTACAAATTGCGTTTACGACGGAAACGTCTTCTATTCGAACTGTTTCTTGAATTCGTTGAACAGGCTCTTTAGATCTTCGACCTCCTGCCTAAGCTCTTTAACCTCTGTTTCGAGATGCTCGAGGCGGCCGGGGTCGACAGTAGCTGACGATGACGAGGAACGAGGCGGCGGAAGAGCGGATACATCGATCTCGCCATTCAGCAAATGGGCGAATCGGGCCTCTTTTTGGCCGGGTTGACGTTCGAGTTTAACGATGAGCGGGTCGTCGCGGCGGGTGAGGTTGTCGAGAGTTTCCTGGACCTCGCCGAGGCCCGCGAATTCGTAGAGGCGGTCTGTGCGCCCGCGGAGCTCGCCGAGGGTCTGTGGGCCCCGGAGCATCATGACGCACATCACGGCAACCTCCGGCGGCTCGAGCTCGTAAACGCTGGGGAGCATGTGCTTGTATTTGGGAACACGGCTCGTGCTGCCATAGAAGACATATACCAGATTTCGATCGCGCAGCCGCTCGATGGCGACGGTCACCGTGCTCTCGTCGAATGAAACGACGGGCTCGCGGTTGCTCTTTTGGTTGCAGGCCGCGATAAGAGCGTTTAGCGTGAGCGGATAATATTCGGGCGTTGTGAGCTGTTTTTCGACGAGCGAGCCCAGGATACGGGTCTCTGTGTCTGTTAGTATTTCGGGCATTCCAGCATTAATTGTTAACGGGTTTCCCGCCGTTTGTCTAGTGATCTACAATTTAGGCAGCAGCGAGTCAGGAAATTCCCTTTTCTACACAATGGATGTTTTTGTCGCCCGATCGCCGGATGAGATCAGACATGCTTACGAGAAGCTCAGCACGGCATTATGCCTGGGCTGCGATACCGAGACGTCGGGTTTCACATCACGCAGCAGCCGCCTATATTCCATTCAGTTCTCCGACGGTGAATTCAACGTTCTAGTGCCAATAAGCGAGGGCGTGGAGGTCGGGCCGCTCGGCGACATACTCTGTGACGCCGGCATCACGAAGATCTTTCACAACGCGAAATTCGACCTCGAGTTTCTGTCGAGTGCCGGATGCATGGTCAGTAATGTGTTCGACACAATGGTCGCCGAAAAGGTCCTGACAAAGGGTGCAAAGCAATCTTCGTCGCTGGCCGAAACACTGTATCGTTACTTTGCCGTAGACCTCGATAAATCGCAGCGGGCGAAATTCAGCCGCAAATGGGACGGTGTCTGGACGGAAGAACTTGTTGATTATGCCCTGTCTGATGTGATCCATCTACCCGCGTTGATGAGGGAACAATCCGCGTGGATGGAACGGTTGGGTTTAACACTGCGCTACAAGGAACTCATTGAGGCGCTGCTGATCGACTCTGAGCAAGATTCTGCTCCACGTGCTGGTGATGATGTTCAGCGTGGTAGATCGTGAAATAGAACATTTCGCGAAGCGTCAGTTTTCCGAGCAGAGGATGCGGAAGTACAAGGATGTCGAGTTTATCCTCGCTGAATTTTTCAATTTTTCCGCATAGCACCCCTGCCTGTCGATGGAGTTCCTGAATAGTCCGATGCTTTTGCTCGGATGTAATCGCTTCAGGCCTGAAACGATCAGGAGCGGAACCGCCCGACGCCAATGCTTCACGGTATCGGGCAACCAGTGCGTCATAGGTGGCCGACGGATGGTCTGACTTTCCGAACATCGACTTGAGAACGAATTCGGGCGCTCCCAGCCCTTTATTCAGCGGTGCCACAGAACGGCAGAGATGATCTGCCTGCTGCCCCGCGGACCACTTCTCGCCATTCATCGAAAACGTGAAATCGGCTTCCGACATCGGTTCAATAAGATCGACAAATGCAGCGTACTTTCGGCTTAATTCGTCGATGATCTGCGATTTATCCATTTTCAGTATTTGGCCTTACCAACGATGGTAGGCCTGGTGATCTTCTTTGACGGCGACAAACGTGCCGCGACATGTATCACAGATCTTGCCGCCCGCGATCAATTCGGCTTCGACCGTGGCGCGGTCATCGGTCGATTCTACAACACGAGCCTTTAGCGTTATAGGCCCTTCGACCGGTGTCGGCCGGAGCAGCTTGACGTGAAATTCGGCTGTTACGGTGCATGGGGCTTCGGTGTCACCCTTCTTTTTCATCAGGTGGTAAGCCGCGGCCCAGTTTGAATGGCAATCGAGCAGGGCTCCGATTATCCCGCCGTTCAAAATACCGGGAAAAGCCTGATGGTGTGGCTCAGCGTGCCAATCGGCGACGAACTCGTCGCCCTCGGCAAAGCTGCGGATCCTAAGTCCCTTCTCATTTGAGGGGCCGCAGCCGAAGCATATTCCTTGGGGCGAATATCTCTCTTGTATCGATTCACCGGTTTCCATATATCTCGGAAGTCTAGCATAGAGCCGCCTTCGACGTATGCATGGCCGCTATCCTGAGGCCGCCTCCTCAGGCAATTCGACCTTAACTGGGAAGAGCAGCGACGCGATGACAGACATCGCAATGGTCGTCAGAATGAAGCCCAGCGACCACGTGACCGGAAACTTGCCGCCGAAAGCGTCGTTCAGCCACACCATTTTGAGCCCGACGAAGATCAGCACGACCGCGAGGCCATATTTGAGTAGGTAAAACTTGCTGACGGCCCCCGCAAGCATGAAATACATCGAACGCAGGCCGAGTATCGCGAAGATGTTTGACGTAAAGACGATCATCGGTTCGGCTGTGATAGCAAAGATCGCCGGTACGGAATCGACCGCGAATATAATGTCCGTCATCTCCAGGAAGAGCAGCGCGATGAATAGCGGCGTTGCGGCCCAGCGGCCGTGTTCCTTGACGAAGAAGTGTTTGCCGTGCAGCTTGGCCGTCACGGGCATGAACCGTTTGAACGTGCGTATCGCAAAGTTCTTTTCCGGATCTATTTCCTTTTCGGCACCGAACATCATTTTTAGCCCCGTGAGGATAAGAAATCCGCCGAAAAGAAAGATCACCCAGTGAAACTGCATCAGCCACGAACCTGCCCCGATAAAGATCGCACGGAATATCAGAGCTCCAATGATCCCGTAAAAAAGAATGCGGTGCTGGTATTTAGCGGGGATCGAGAAATACGCGAAGACGATGACAAAGACAAAGATGTTGTCGACAGACAGCGATTTTTCAACGATGTAGCCGGTAAGAAATTCGAGCGAGACGTTCCAGGCGGCGAGGTCGGGAACGAAGCCCGGCGTGGCCAGCAAGCGTTCGTCCTGCGGGAACTTCCAGAGGGTAAATTGATATAAAAGGTAGTTAAAGAACAGGGCCAGCGAGACCCAGACAGCGCTCCAAATACTGGCTTCCTTGAAGGTTACCTCGTGCTCTTTTCGATGGAAGATGCCCAGGTCCAGGGCAAGCATCAAGAGAACGAAACCAGTGAACGCAAGATAAAACCACCAATACTCAGCAAGGGGAAATAGACTCATACGTGTTCCTCCAGATCGAGATCACGTCCGCAAAGAAAAAACCTCGCGCGGACATCAAATGTGTCGCGCAAGGTCTTGATACTTTGCCTTAAGGCCGGAGCATTGCTGCTCGTATTGACGACCGAAAGGACCGCGGATGGGCTATCTACTCCCCTTGCTAAATTGTCAGATGCGACGATATCGAAACAAGACAGAAAAGTCAAGATATGTCGCCCTTGAATTAGCAGGCGGTACTCGTGTAGATTCTATCGACGCCTACATTCTCCGGGGACGTCAAAAAGACTATGCTTACAATTCTGGCCCTCGCATTCCTGGCGTGGTTGGTATTCGGGTACTTTGCTTACGGCCGCTGGGTGTCCCGGCAATTCAAGCTCGATGACAACCGGCCTACCCCCGCAAACCAAATAGACGATGACGTCGATTTCGTACCGACAAAGCCCTTTTACCTGTTTGCCCAACACTTTTCCGCCATCGCAGCCGCGGGGCCGATCGCAGGGCCGATACTGGCGTGCGTTGCATTCGGATGGTTGCCCTCGCTGTTATGGATAGCTCTAGGGGTGGTGCTCATAGGCGCCGTGCATGATTTTGCGGCTCTCGCCTCGTCAGTACGCCATGGGGCTCTAAGCATCGCTGAGATCACCAAAGAAAAACTCGGGCTCGGGGCTGGGCGGGCGATGATGGGATTCATCTTTATCGCCCTGATCTACATTATCGTTGCTTTTACCGACATTACGGCTGGTACGTTCGTCTCCGGCGACGAGGCACTCGCGGGCGAGACAAGATTCAATCCCGGCGGAGCTGTTGCGATCGCGAGCGTGATGTACCTCGGCCTTTCGATCACGCTCGGGCTGGTGGAGCGCTACTTGAAACCGCCCCTTTGGTTGGCGACGATCATTTTTGTTCCCGCGGTTTTCGTTCTCGCTTATCTGGGGACCCAGCTGTCAAACGTGCTCGCCTTTGGTCACCTAACGTGGTCGATCATCATTCTCCTGTACTGCATTGCGGCGTCGCTCGTGCCGGTTTGGCTGCTGCTGCAGCCTAGGGGCTATCTTGGCGGATTCGTATTGTATGCGGCGATCGCCATCGGTGTGATCGGGGTTTTCTTCGGAGGTTTCGAGATCCAGCAGCCGTCATTTAAAGCATGGGACGTCGGCGGAATGACCGGAATGCTTTTTCCATTCCTGTTTGTGACCATCGCCTGCGGAGCGTGTTCGGGATTTCATGGGCTTGTCTGCTCGGGCACTACATCCAAACAGATCGACAAAGAATCGCATGTGCGGCCTATCGGGTATGGGGCGATGCTCGCCGAGGGCTTTGTTGCTTTTATCGCTGTCGTGATCGTGATGACGGCGTCGAACGATATGATCTTCGGGCCCGATGGAAAGAGTTTTGCACCGGGTAAGATCTATGGCAATGGCATCGGCAACTTTCTCACGATCCTGATCGGCAAAGAAAATATGCAGTTCGCGATCACGTTTGGGGCGATGGCGTTCTCGACATTTGTCTTCGACACTCTCGACGTTTGCATGCGTTTGGGGCGATATATCGTGCAGGAGCTGTTTGGCATTCCCGGCCGTGTTGGCGCCGTGATCGGAACACTCGTAACGGTTGCGGTCCCGTTTCTACTGATATTTTTCGCCAGGCCGGGTTCGTATCTCGATTTCTGGACGTTATTCGGCGCCTCGAATCAAATGCTCGCCGCCCTGACACTGCTCTCTATCACCTATTGGCTTTACCAGGCTCGAAAGCGGATCGCGTTCACCCTGATCCCGATGCTTTTCGTACTTGTGATCACCTTTTGGGCACTCGGCCTTATGGTCTACGGCAATCTGACCGCTTCGGCCGGATTCGATACAAAACTGATCAACGGTCTGGCTTCGCTGGCGCTGATCATGCTAGCGATTTATCTGGCGGTAAAGGCCCTGATGAAGGTCAGGACGGAAAAACGGGAGTTGATCGAAGCAGAGAGTTTCTAAGATTTTTCTTTGAGCGGCGCGTTGTCCAATGTCCTTGTCGTGTGGTCAGTGACACTCATGATGGGCTCACGATATTCATCAAGCTGAGCGGTAGTAACAGGCCTTAACTGTGCCGGGACGAGATCGTCAGCGAATCCACTCGTGCTCTTTAATTTCGCGTCGATCAGTTTCGGTACCTGCCGGGCCAGCATAAAGCAGACGCCGAATACGGCAGCCAAGTATACGATCACTATTATGGTGACGGCCTCGTTTGGAACGCCATTGCCCAAAAGCACCGCGACGAGTCCAACAAGGATCCCGAGACCAAACATCACCACCAGGAAAAGGGTCGTGAGGATATTATCGAGCATCTTTCCCGGCATGCCGTCCTTATCCTCGTCCTGTCTTCCGAGCCGCTCACCGCAGCTGTTACAGTATTTGAGGCCTTTCTTGACCGAGTTGCCGCATGCTGGACAATACATAGCTTATTATCTCGCGACGCGGACCTCATCGAGTGTCCGCGTAGTATGATAGGTGACGCTGGCGACTGGTTCGCGGGTTTCAAGGAGTTGAGCGGTTGACACCGAACCTACCTCCCGGCGTGCTCGGGCAAATGACCTGGTTGTGTTTTTCATTCCAGAATGTGCAGATATCTCCCCGAGTAACCTGTGGCAGATGAGCCCGATCGAGGTGAGATAAAAGAACGAGATCCATGTTACGCCCGCCCAGTTGAAGCCGTTGCTTATCAACAAGTAAAGCATGGCCAGGAATCCCAAGATCCCGAATACTCCGATAGCTCCGACAACATTCGAGAGATTTGCGGCGACCGTATCACTGCCCGACGAGGTCTTGGCCATTTCGGCTCCGCAGCGGTTACAAAAATTAAGCTCTGGTTTTAAGGCGTTGCCGCACTCGGAACAAAACATTTAGATCCCTTTAGCGGAATTGTCGCTAGGCTTGATCTTTTCCTCGAGCCATTCTGTTAATGAATCGACGGATTCGATATGTACGGGCTTACCCTTCCAGGCCTTTATCGCAAAGATCACGAGCATGATGCTCGTCACGATCTGGAAGATCACATTCCCGACCTCAGCGATATCGGTGATATTCCCAATGATCCCGAGGATCGTGGTCACGATGAGGATGCCGATATGGGCGGCCAGTCCCTGGGCAGCATGAAAACGGACCTTTGCCTCGCTTTTTGGCACGAGAAATAAGATCAGAAGACCGGCCACCATTCCGAGATACCACGGTATATACGGCACCGCAGTCAAGATATTTTCAGGCAGGCCAACCTTGGCGACTTTTCGCGAGGATGACCGGTTCATATCAGCGTTGCCCTCTGAATAATTCATCGGAACGTACTGCCCATTGAAAGGAGGCGAATACGGAGTAGCGCCGTTAAATCGGCGGGTCTGTTCCTCGGTCGGCATCCCCCCGGCAAACTGCCGGGTTTCGGCATTGGTTGTGTGCAGAGTACGCGTCGCCGCTGAGTCGGAATCAGCGGTGGCTGCCTTCACCTTTTCCGGAAAGTCCGGGTCGAGTGGATTTGTATCGTACTTGGGCATTCTTCAAAGATTCTACGATATTTCGAATGGCTTTGTTCGGGAAAAGGAGTTTGCCACCAATGCACGAAGTTTAGGGAGAACTTCAGCGGTTCGTGTAACTATTCCCGGGCCTCGACAGCTATTCCCAATTCCTCGAGTTGGCCAGTATCCACCTCGCCGGGAGCATCCATCATGAGGTCCTGTGCGGATGCGGTTTTGGGGAATGCCATGACGTCGCGTATGTTTTCGGTGCCGCACAGGATCATGCACGTTCTTTCTATACCGGCGGCGAAACCTCCATGAGGCGGCGTGCCATACTCGAGCGCGTCGAGGAAGAATCCGAACCGCGCCCGAGCGACCTCACGCGGCATTCCCAATGCTTTGAAATTCAAGTCCTGTATTTCCTTTTGATGGATTCGGATCGACCCGCCCGCACACTCGTAGCCGTTGATGACAGCATCATATGCCTTGGCCCGGACCTGGCCGAGTAAATGATGGTCGGCTTCGTTCTCGATCGCCTGTTTGAACAACTCCAGATCCTCATCCATTGGCGACGTGAATGGATGATGAGCCGCGACATAAGTGCCCTTCTCCTCATCCAGTTCAAACATTGGGAACTCAGTGACAATCAGGCATTCGTAACGCGACCGATCGATCAGATTTTCACGGCGTGCGACCTCATTCCGGAGGGCTCGTAAGGAGGACGTCACTGCCGATTTCTTTCCTGCCACTATCAGCACAACATCGCCAGGTCCGGCACCTGAGGCATTTATAAGTCGATAGACTTGGGCGAAACCTATCGCGTTCATTAGCGAAGATTTCACAACCCCGTGTTTCTCCTCGGGAATATCGGACTTGGGATCAGGCCATTGATCGAACACGCTGGCAGCCTCAAACCCAATACGAATGTTAGCGAGTGCTCCAGCCCCGAACCGTTTTGCTATTTCCTGGAGGTTGTCAAGAGACTTCCTGCTAAGTTCATGCACCCCCGGAATTTCCGAGCCCTTTAAAACAATACATTTTACTATGTGGCCTCGTTCAGCAAACGGAGGGAAATCAATCCGCCCTGCCACCTCAGTTAGGTCAACATGTCGCATACCAAACCGTAAGTCGGGCTTATCCGTGCCATACAGTTCCATCGCCTGCAGGTGCGTCATCCGCGGCCATTCGTCCGGCAATTCGATGTCGCCGGCCTTCCTGAGAACATGATTGAACATTCCCTCCATCTCACGGTAGACCTGCTCACGGTTGACGAAAGACATTTCCATATCCAGCTGCGTGAACTCCGGCTGACGGTCAGCCCGGAGGTCCTCGTCGCGGAAACACCGGGCGATCTGGTAATACTTGTCGAAACCGGAGATCATCGTCAGCTGTTTGAGTAGTTGCGGCGACTGCGGCAGCGCGAAGAATTTTCCCTGGTGTATTCGGGATGGTACGACGAAGTCTCGAGCTCCTTCCGGGGTAGATTTAAGTAAAATTGGTGTTTCGATCTCGATAAATCCCCGTTTGTCAAAATATTCCCGGATCGCGCCAACAGCCTTAGCTCGCATCCGAATGTTCCGCTGAAGCTCGGGCCGCCGCAGGTCGAGGTAACGATACTTTAAGCGCGTAGACTCGTCCGCGAGATTTGAGGAACCAGTAACTTCCAACTGAAAAGGAGGAACTTTTGCCTCATTCAGAACAAGTAACTTTTTCGCCCGAACCTCAATCGTGCCGGTGGGGAGACTTGAATTAATTGCGGCTGTGTCTCTGTTAACGACAGTTCCCTCAACGGCAATAACGTATTCACTCTTGAGACAATACGCTTTATCAATAACTTCGCCGGTAAAAACAAGAGCGTCACCTTCGAAAACCTCCTCGCGGTCCTCCATCACACTGTCGTGTACAATTTCCGTATGCGACCCAAGTTCAAAAACTATTTGGGTAATTCCCTCTCGATCACGCAGGTCAACAAAAATCAAGGGCCCAAAGTCGCGTTTCTTGGCGACCCATCCCATCAGTATCACCTGTTGTCCGACGTGCGACCCGCGCAGCTCGCCGCAGGTGTGTGTTCGTTCCAAGTTATCTAAAGTATCCAGCATAAGTATCCCAAAATAAAAAACGCCTTCCTTGTCGAGACAGTCGGAAGGCGGAACGTCACGGTCTACGCTCTCGCCCTAAGGATTATTGTCGTCGACTAAAAGAATGGCGTTCATCTTAAAAATAAAACCGAGCAAAATAATACAAGATAGGTGCTCCGAATAGCAAACTGTCCAGCCGGTCGAGCAGGCCGCCATGACCGGGCAATATTGTAGCGGCGTCCTTCGTTTTTGAGCCGCGTTTCATTGCGCTTTCGGCAAGGTCGCCTAGCACACCTGCGATCGCGAGGACGCACGCGAGTGGAATCGACCATTGGTAGGGCAGCTCGGGAAAGAACCAGAAGGTCGCGAGAGCCCCTGAACCGGCGGCGGTTAATATCCCGCCGATCAGGCCCTCGACAGTTTTTCCGGGTGAGATCGCCGGTGCAAGCTTGTGCTTGCCCATCGCACGGCCTGTGAAATAGGCTCCGGCATCCGACCCAAACGAGACGAGAAAGAAATAGCTGAGCAGATCAGTCGAAAGGCCAGGGACGTTTTCGAATCCAACTCGCATGGCAACGAGAAATCCACCCAGAAAAGCCACGTATAGGATGCCAAGTAAAGTAACGCCCATCCCGGTAAGCATCTTTGAAAAGTCCTTACTAAATCGGAACGTTTGAGAAACCAGCAGGGCCATAACGATCAATGCCAGCGTGGCGATCAATAGGTCGGGCGAACGTGTTGGAGCGTCAAACAGGAATCCCACAAATAATGCAGCCGAGCCTACATAGCCGACCGAAGGGTCAGCCTTAAGTTCGATCCTTTTGGACAACGAGTAGAATTCGAGAAGGCCTGCGCCGAGGGCAAATGCACTGATAGCGACGAATATCCAAACTGCCGGGACGTAATAGTCCGGCAATAAGATCGACGCTATCAGGATCGGCAAAGCGACGGCAGCGGTCAGGAGGCGTGTCTTCATAAAACTAGCTAGCCGCTAAGCCTCCAAATCGGCGATCGCGATTCTGGAATTCGATGACAGCCTCAAAAATATGAGGCCTTCGAAAATCTGGAAACAATGTCGGAGTGACGACTATCTCGGCATAGGCGATCTGCCATAACAGAAAATTAGAGATCCGCATCTCGCCGCTCGTCCGGATCAGAAGGTCAACGTCAGGCAGTCCATGGGTATAAAGGTTGCTTTCGATGTCTACTTCGCTAAGGGCATCCAAAGGAACTCCGCGCGCGACTAATTCCGTAGCCGCGCGACGGCAGGCCTCGACGATCTCGGCCCTGCCGCCGTAATTAAGGGCGACATTTAATATCATCCCCGTATTGCCTTTCGTCTTTTCGACAGCAGCGGCTAGCTCGGCCTGAACGTCCGGTGCGAGGCCCTCGATGTCGCCGATCGGTTGGAATCTAATATTGTTCTTATGCACCGTCTTGAGCTCACGGCGCAGCACGCGTTTCAGCATCTGCATCAATCCGGAAACCTCGGACTTGGGCCGCTTCCAGTTTTCTGTCGAAAAAGCGTAGAGAGTTACCGCCTTGATCCCCATTCGCGCACAAGTGTCAATAATGGCCTTGACCGAATCGGAACCAGCACGATGCCCTGCGATCCGTGGCTTACCGCGTAATTTCGCCCAGCGGCCGTTGCCATCCATGATGACCGCAACGTGTGAGGGTAATCGCTCGGCATCTATTGACGCCAATAGCCGGCCTTCTGCCGAACTGGGTTTTACGATCCCGGCAAAGTTTTCATGCATGAAAGGAATATGCGCGACGATCTAGCTTTGGCTCGACCCGGTATCGCGTTCGTAAGTCCGGATAATAGCCTTTCGATTGATCGGCCCGTAAACGTGCGGGTATATCTCGCGACCGGTCGATGGTTCGTTAAGCGTACGCGACATTAGAAGGTCGGTATCGATCTCCAGGACAACGATCCGATCCGCGTCCGAATAATATCGATCAATGACTGCGTCAAGCTGCGAGGCGAAACTGCAATGTATGAACCCTTCGGTGTAAAGGCTATCGGCTGTGTAAAGGTCAGTGTCAAAAGCTGCCCATTTTTCCGGTAAGACTAGATGATAGATGAGCATGCCGCTATTGGTAATCGACGCTAAAGAGGGTGAGTCCCTGAGCCGCCGCCGTTTTGCCCGCCAGATCGCGATCGCCTGTGACTATCGCCGTCTGAATTGTATCAAAATCCTTTTCACCACGCCCGACCTCGAGCATGGTGCCGACGATCGACCGTACCATGTAGCGAAGAAAGCCCGACGCGGTTATCCGAAACTCGATGAGCATCCCAGCCCTGCTATCCCAGCTCGATTCGACCGTAAAATCCAAGACTGTGCGCACGCGGCTCTCGCCGTCCGACTTAGCCGACGCAAAGGCCGTCCAGTCATGTTCACCCAGAAAGAAGCGGGCCGCGTCATTCATTCGATTTACATCGAGGGGACGCGATTCATGATGCGCGAACCTTCGCCAGAAGGGCGACATCACGGGGGCATTTACCACGCGGTAAATATACGTTTTTCGCTTTGCCGAGAACCGGGCGTGAAATTCGTCAGGTGCCTTTTCGGCCTGCATGATGCGGATGTCCCGCCAAAGATTACCGTTGATCGCGAACTTGAGCTTTTCAGGAGTGAACTTGCCGGTTTCGAGGTGAAGATTCGCCACCTGCCCTTCGGCGTGCACGCCTGCATCCGTCCTTCCCGATCCAACGACGGCTACGGGAGCATCGGCGATCATACTTACCACCCGTTCCAACTCGCCCTGGATGGTACGGTCGTTTTCCTGCACTTGCCAGCCGTGAAAGTCGGTGCCGTCATACTGGATCAAAAGTTTATAGTTCATCGGGGATACAGCAGCCTGAATCGTTCGCAGCAAATGATACTTTGGGTACCAAAATCAACGCCAATTTCGGCGGCTTCGCGCGAAAAATAACTATGGTGAACTTCTCGCCAGTACTCCAGTGACTGGTCACCCTCGCCTTCGTCGAAGGCAAATTGCTCGTCCACCTCATCGAATGGAACGTGCCGGACCTCGACGGTCCGGATAATGCATTTTGGTTCACCCAGAAGATCAGTTACAACGCTGTATCCACCTTCGTATGGAGTTATGTTGGGCTGAAGCTCGTTAACCGCCGCGAGACTCGCAGTAGCCGTCTTTTTCCCGGCGATCACCAGCTCAGCAAGCTCCACGGCGGTTTCCTGCGAATTGCTGAAATACCATACCTGGTAAGGTTCATCGACGGATACACTGCCATCGGATGCGCAAAACTCCGCCCAAAACATGGTTATTGCTGTAGGCTTTGTCATCTATATGCGAGGTCGTCCATCCGTTGGGTCAGTACTTTGGCAGATCTGTGTTGTCCTAAAAGAATACTATAAAAGAAAAAGGCGGATGAATTTTGCATTTTGCTAAACTCATCCGCTCGGTAATGCCTTCGATCTATTCAACGATCAAAAATCAAAGTCACAGACTCTAATATTACCCGCGACATCGGTAACCCTGATCTCGATATCGGCCGCCTCGCTCTGATTGATCTTGGTTGAGGTCATAACAACAGGATCAGTAGTTCCGACAGTGAAAGGCGGTACGACCGTGTCCGCATTTTGCGACTTCGTTACCAGGATCTCTGCCAGGCCGCTTCCCGTATCCTGGATCGTGGTACTGGCCTGGGCCGGAGGGCCGGTCACGTACATCGTTGAACAAGAAGGCGCCGGATCTACCTGCTCAACTCTCATAGCAGCCACTTGCCAGAGTATGGTGTCGGATGTCGGCTCGTTGAATACGCAGGGGAAGAAATTATTAGCGGAATAATACTTCCCTGTAAGATTCGTCATCGCAATGAAGCTATTGCTCGCTAATGCCGCGCTCACTTCGGAGATGATCTGGGATGCCGGATATGGATAATTCAATCCCGGATGAGAGGCATTAAGCACGGCCACGATCGCTTCGCGCAATAGCTGAAGAGCAAAAGTGTTGACATAGATTCCCCGGATGCCGCCTCTCAGCACCTGTGCCAGAGTAAGTGAGGCGGTAGACGGGTCGGCCCCGGTAAAGACGCTTCCGACGGTTTGATTCGGGGAATAACCGGTCGCTGCCCATTGATTCAGATTGTTAAGCCAATAATTCGCATTACACCCGGTGTTGGTCGGAGAGCCTCCAGTCGCTGTCGAATTTAACTGAACGGACGTCGTATCTACGCCGGCGGGTATATTGATCGTCATGAGGTCCGAATCCCAAAGGTTTCCGGACGAACTATCCAAGCTGTTGAATATCGTGGGATTATTGCTGATGGTTATGTTGTCCGGCAGACTTGCCGAGCTTCCGCCATTGAAAATATAGAGTTCCGCTTGGCGAGCGCTTGGATTGGCACCGTGGTTAAAACTAACAGGGGATGTAACTCGATTTTCACCCGGAGCAAAAGCGGTGGCTTTGGCAAAATCGAGATTATCCCACACCAGAACCCGATAAGTGTTAGGATTGGCAGCATCCGTAAATGCAACCATCAAACCCACTCCATTGAGCGTCGCAAGGTTACTGGCACCGTTCCCGTCCGCAAATGTGAAGCTGTGAGCTCCCGGTCCGGCACCGGAGACGAGTGACGTTACATCGGCAAAATATCCTATGTGCAATCTCGGGTTTCCAGCAGCAACTTGTTCCGTTTCAGTTCCGATCACTGTTCCGGTAATCGATGATCCATTAAAGATCATCTCCTGGTCCTGGAATGGCTGACTGAATGAACAAGGATTTGTGTTCGTCGAGCAGGTGGTCGAGCCATTCCAATAAAGAAGGGCGAAGCGTACGGTGCCCCCAACGGCAACGGTCAAGTTCCTCGGGGTGCCGTCCCAGCCTTGCAAACCTTCCCCGTCGGTTGTCAAGGTCAACCCTTGTTCCTGTAGATCAATAAAGGGAGCTAAGGCAGTAGCCTCGACACTTCCCGGTAGGAATAAACAGGAAAGGATAAGCGTCAAGCACATTGCAAATGACATGAATTTTCTCGTCATATTTTGATCCTCCTTGATGTTCGGCAGCGATGAAAGTTAGGTGGGGAAACCAGGTGAATATTATTCCCGGCCTCAGTTGCAAAAAGCCCCCAGCGCCTTCGAATATTGTTGAATAAATTGCTTTTCCTTTATAAAGGAACTAAAAAAAGTCTATTTCAACGAAGTAAGCCCTGTCAATAAAATTTCCGTCGCCTGACCATTCGACGGTCGACAAATAGAAAGAGCATTTTCGAGAGATCATGAACTGGCCCGCGAGCCTAGCGGCATAGGTCATAATGGCCCTTCCAGTGTTTTCCCCAGAGCTCCATTCCACGCCGCTTCCAGTTCTCTCACTTGAGTGCTGATCGCGTTTTTTCCATTTACAGATATGCTCAGAACTGGTCCACCGACCCGGCCGATGACCTCAAGCGGACATTCGCCGGCAAGTTCGCGAACTTGTTCGAGACGCTCAGGGTCAAAACTGATGACGATCCTCGAAGGTGTTTCGCCAAAGAGAACCGCTTCCGATGAAAGTTCAGACGATGTTAGCGCGATGTCCGCGCCAACTCGCCCGCGACCATTTGACGAAAAGCAGCACTCGGCGAGCGAGACGGCGATGCCGCCGTCAGAACAATCGTGAGCAGAATGCAAAAGCATCTTGTCGGTCATAGCTAGGAGCGAATTCTGAACGTGGAGTTCGCGGGCCAGATCAATTTGCGGAACATCACCAGCGGCGATCAATTCATCGGTCGAAAGGCCAAGGACCGTTTGAGCAAATTCACTCGAGCCCAGGTCATCGTGTGTCTCGCCGAGAAGGGCGATCAGATCGCCATCGTGCTTGAAACCACGAGTAATGATCTTCCGCGTGTCCTCGATCAGCCCGACCATCCCGATGACCGGTGTGGGTAGTATGCCCCGGCCATCGGTCTCGTTATAGAACGAAACGTTACCCGAAACGACTGGTGTGCCAAAGGCCAAACACGCTTCCGCCATGCCGTCGATCACTTCGGAGAAGGCCCACATCACCTCAGGCCTTTCGGGTGACGCGAAGTTTAGGCAGTTCGTTACTGCGATCGGTTTTGCTCCGACACAGGCGACGTTGCGAGCCGCCTCTGCCACTGCCAGTTTTGCTCCGTTTCGCGGGTCTATCGCCGTGAATTTGCCGTTGCCGTCCAAACACATTGCGATCGCACGGCGCGTTTCCTTGACGCGAATGACCGCCGCATCAGCGCCGGGCAGAACTACAGTGTTGGTTCGGACCATCGTGTCGTATTGCTCGTAAACCCAGTGTTTCGAGCAAATGTTGGGCGAAGCGAGAAGCATTTTCAGCGACTCGGAGAGGGAGTGACGCGGTGACGCCGTGAGCAAATCTCCGCGTTTCGGCGTCCCGGTGTCTACCTGTCTTGCCACCGGCGCCATCGGCCGCTCGTACTTAGGAGCCTCATCGGTCAACGCATTTACCGGAAGGTCAGCTTCAAGGACTCCGTTGTGGATGATCTTGAGCCGGTCGCCCGCGACGACTTGTCCGATGACAACGGCGTCCAGGTCCCACTTGTTGAATATCTCGACCACCTCTTTCTCGCGCCCTTTTCGAGCGACGATGAGCATTCGCTCCTGCGATTCCGATAGCAGCATCTCATACGCTGTCATCCCCGTCTCCCGCTGTGGAACGAGAGTGAGGTCAATCTCGAGGCCAGTGCCCGCTCGAGCGGCCATCTCGACAGATGACGAGGTGAGGCCCGCCGCACCCATATCCTGGATACCCTCGATAGCTCCTGAACGCATCGCTTCGAGACAAGCCTCGAGCAGTAGTTTTTCGAGAAAAGGATCGCCGACCTGGACCGTCGGACGTTTTTCGAGGGCTTCTTCGTCAAATTCTGCCGACGCCATAGTCGCGCCGTGGATACCGTCACGGCCGGTTTTGGCCCCGGCGTAGAGGACCGGATTGCCGATGCCTGACGCCCTGCCGAAGAATATCTGGTCTTTACGAACGATGCCGAGAGCGAATGCATTGACAAGCGGGTTGAGGCTGTACGACTCGTCAAAAACCACCTCGCCGCCGACCGTCGGTACACCAAAGCAGTTTCCGTAATGCCCGATGCCCTCTACGCATCCCTTAAGAATCGAGCGGTTGCGATTTCCATGCTTCTTATCATCGAGCGGCCCGAACCTAAGGCTATTCATGGCTGCGATCGGCCGGGCACCCATCGTGAACACATCCCGCAAGATCCCGCCGACGCCGGTCGCGGCTCCCTGAAATGGCTCGATAAAGCTTGGGTGATTGTGCGACTCGACTTTGAACGCTACGCACCAGTCATCTCCGATATCCACAACGCCCGCATTTTCTCCGGGCGGTACGATGACGCGCTCTCCGGTCGTGGGAAGCCGTTTCAGATGGACACGCGACGATTTATAAGAACAGTGCTCCGACCACATCACGCTGAAAACGCCAAGTTCCGTCAAATTAGGCTCGCGGCCCATTATTGTCTTTATCTTTTCGTATTCTTGCGGCGAAAGGTTATGCTGCTCGACGATCTCAGGAGTGATAGCGGTCTTGTTCATTACTTGTTTAGATTCCAGTGCAAAAACAAAACAGTCATTTTATCGTTTTGCTGATTCGATGTCGATCAAAGGCGCACGGACTCAGGATCGAGCCGACGGAAAGTGTCCCAGCATGGGCGCCAGTTAGAGCAGTTAAACCACTGAATGTAGGATAGTTAAGGGTCCCTCAGTGTCCCAGAGTTCGCACAGGCGGGTGTGTTACAAAGTAATACAGGTTGCCAGATCGGCTAACTGTTGAAAACACGAAGCTTGACCCGGGCGTGTATTAGAGTCGAACGGAAAAGGCCCCAGTTTTATCGATAAAGTGTCCCAGCAGGGGACTTCTGTGTTTGTGTAAACAATGCATAAGTGCAATTTTATCCACCGTTTTCGGCGTCCGTCCTCTTTGAAAGTTCGCGGAGCGACCAAGGTTCTCGTCATATTAGTTATAAGTTGTCAAAGATCTTGCCGTCCGCTCTAAGAGGCACTCCATAATTATACGGCCTGTGCCATACACTATTCAATATTTTATTTGTGCATCAAAACTGGAGCGTCAACATCGCCTGAGGACGACCTCGCGGCTCTTCTCTCAGGAATCAAACGCCTGGAGTATCTATTGGTTGGCGAAGGAAAACAACTGAGACACGTGCTCACCGTGCCTTTTCGAGAGTGCCGTGATCACAGTGCGGTTATAGGCCCTGGCATAAGCCTCACCTTCAAACGGGACGAAGCAGCCGCTTCCTTTAATGCTAACGCTGTAACGCTTCTGTAGGCTTTCGATCCCGTCGAGAACACTCGAGGGCATGAGCCCATAGACAAAGACATTTGGTTTGCCGTGTCCGATATCTCGAAGGGCGTCATTGACTCCGTCATCGGCGGTTCGAGTGCTCCTCAGCAGGGGCAGATCGACGATCTGTCTTGAATCGATCACTGAGGAGATCGCGGGAGTAAGGAGCTTGTTTATTTCTCGTTGCAGAATGTCGTGGCGGACGAGGCCCTGGCGGAAATAGGCCAACTTTCCGGACGGGTCGTAAAGGACGGTCATGGGCAGGCCGCCGGCCCATTCTTTCGAGATCATTGATATAGCGGCTGTCTCGTCGGGAGTGATGAGGACGTAAGTGGGCATCGATGCCTTCATCAAAGCGAGAAACTTCGGAACACCGGTCGTGATCTCTTCTTCAAAGTCGAGAGAGATCGTAATGAAGTCGATCTTGCCCTTATATTCGGAGTCGATCTTAACGAGGGCGGGGAATTCCTCACGGCACGGCTCGCACCAGGTCGCCCAGAAATTAATGAGCAAGGGCTTGCCATTGGGTTTGATTAGTTCGGTAAAGCGCTTCTGATCGATCTTTGTGACGACAGGCTGCGTGGGAGGCACTTTTGATGACACAGGGGCCGAAGGCGGCGCCTGGGCCGCGACCGCAGAGATGAGAAAGATCGGGGCGATGAGCCATCCGAAGGTGATGGCCCACGCCCTTATCGAGAGTGCCTGAAGCATTATTTACTGCCCTTTTGCGGCCGATTTCGAGCGCTTGATCTCGCAGCCGAAAGCCTTGGTCTTATTTTTTGTGATCTCCTTACCGGAAAGCGATGCATCAAACGCGGCCCGGGCATAGGTTTCCTCGACATTCCTGCCCGAACGGTCGTTATCGATAGCACCATGATAAAGGAGAGTGTTCTTAGCGCTAACGTAGAAGATCTCGGGCGTAACCGTGGCCCCGAGCTTATCGGCCAGCACGTTGTCTTTATCGATCAGGATCGGAAATTTATAACCAACTGTCGCGGCGTCGGATTTCACCCAGGTGAGGTCCTCGGTGGCGTTTGAATTGATCCCGATAAAATTGATTCCTTTGGCGGCATAATCGGCGGCAATGCTGTTAATTCGCTCGTGATACGCCTTGACGACCGGACACTGTGCTGATAGCCAAACAAGCACGGCCCCGTTCTTGCCTTTTAAGCTGTTGAACGACTGCATCTTGCCCGAGGTGTCGGCGAGCGAGAAATCCGCGAGTGTGGCCCCGACCTGAATGCCCTGGGCATAGGCCCCAACAGCAAACGCAAACATCGCCGCTACTGAAAGTGCATATTTTTTCATGAATTTTCTCCTGAGGTGGTTTTTATATTTCTTAGTAGTCTACCAATGACGATTGGTTGTGCAAACACGTATTTTTTCTTACGAGAGAAACGGCTTCAGGGTTTCTGTTTGATGGGATCCTAAAGGATGAACGAGGCATTGCCAGATACAGTTATCCTCGATAACCGGACTGGAGGCGGCGCAAATCAAATAATTGCGGCGGGCGACAAATGCTATAATTCCTGCACCATGAAAGAGGGCTTTCCGGCCAACTCGCTGATATCGCATTACCGAATCGTCAATAAGCTGGGCGAAGGCGGGATGGGCGAGGTGTATCTGGCGCAGGATACGAAACTTGAGAGGAAGGTCGCGCTTAAGGTATTGCCCGATGAAGTAGCTGCGGATGGAGAGCGGCTGAAAAGATTTGGGCAGGAGGCACGTGCGGCCTCGGCCCTCAACCACCCGAACATCCTCACTATCTATGAAATAGGAGAATTCGAGCGCACAAACTATATATCGACAGAGTTCGTCGATGGCAACACTCTCCGTGAAGTGATCCATGCGCGAAACCTTTCTCTCGAAAGGACCCTCGACATCGCCATACAGGCCACCTCGGCACTTGCGGCCGCACATGAGGCCGGCATTGTTCATCGAGATATCAAGCCTGAGAACATAATGATCCGCGGTGACGGATTGGTGAAAGTGCTTGATTTCGGCCTGGCTAAGCTCTCGGAAGCCGCTACACCAGACATCGATACCGAGGGCGAAACGCGCGCGCAGGTAAAGACCGCACCCGGCGTGATCATGGGCACGGTGCAGTATATGTCGCCTGAGCAAACGCGGGGAAAACTCACGGATGCACGATCGGACATCTGGAGCCTCGGATGCGTGATATACGAGATGGCGTCCGGACGTCCGCCTTTCGCGGGTGAGACGACGGCCGATCTTATTGCAGAGATCGTTAAAATGGATCCGGAGCCGCTCGGTAAGATCGTGCCCCTCGTGCCTGAAAGGCTGGACGAGATCATTTCCAAGGCTCTCGAAAAGAACCCCGATGAGCGGTATCAAACCGTAAAAGACCTGTTGATCGATCTTAAGCGTCTAAGAAAGAAGCTTGACGCATCTTCGGAAATAGAACGGTCGCATGCTCCTCATCACGAGGCCGGCCCGGTCAGCAGCGAAGATCGACACACGGGTGACGAGACTGTAATACCTACGGCGGCCGTTGTTAACACCACATTATCGGGAAAGCAATTTCTGACGACCGGCATTCGAGAACATAAGGTCGGTGCTCTGGCGATCATCGGTGTATTGCTGATCGCTTTCGCCGGGCTTGGGTACACGATCTATAGGTTTGTGCGGCCCGCGGATATCGCACCGCAGGGCACGATGAAGCTGACGCGGCTGACAAGCGATGGAACGAACGGAGCTACGTCCATATCGTCCGATGGCAAGTATGTTGTTTACAGTTCCGGATCGGAGCAGGAACGCAGTCTCTGGGTGCGTCAGACCGCCACGGGAAGCGCCGTCCAGATCATGCCTCCAGCGGTCGGCACCTATCGGGGTACTACTTTTTCGCCGGACGGGAATCATGTGTACTACACGTGGAGCTCGTCGCAGAACGTCGCGGGAGCTCTATTCGAAATATCGACGCTGGGCGGAACACCAAGACAACTACTCACCGGTATCGAAGGTGCGGTTTCTTTTTCACCGGACGAAGAGCGAATAGCCTTTGTACGCGGAGAAACTAAACTGGTCATAGCCAATATTGATGGCTCGAATGAGCTGGTCATCCATGATGGCAATGCCGCAACAGAGTGGATCTCGTCGGACGGGCCTGGATGGTCGCCGGATGGACGCGTGATCGTTTTCGGAAAGGGCAGCAGCGTCGGCGGGATATCGATGCAGCTAATGGAGATAAATGCGGACGGGGGAACGCCTCGCCCTATTACCGATGGCAACTGGAAAGGCGAGATCTTCCGCAGCGTTTGGCTCAAAGATGGTTCGGCTTTGATCGTGACGGCTTCAGAGACGTTCTCGTCCGGCTCTCATGTCTGGTTGGTACCATATCCGAATGGTCCTGTTCGTAAGATAACGAATGATCTCAATGGGTACGGCACATTTAGCCTCGCCGTTACCGGTGATGGCGGAACGATCGTGACCGTTCAGGAAGAACGCCGTCAACAAATTTGGACCGCCGCTCCCGGAGACGACGATAGCCGCGCCAAACAGATAACAAACGATAGGTTCGATGGGGATCCTGCGTGGCTGCCGGACGGCCGGATAGTGTTTGTTCGTAATATGTCGGGGCAGCTCGACCTTTGGATCATCAACGCCGATGGATCAGGGCAGCGCCAGATCACTAAAGACGCGGCCTTTGACTATGAACCGACTGTTACGCCCAACGGGAAATACATTGTATGGACGAGCGACCGTTCCGGGCTGCCACATATCTGGCGAATGAATATTGACGGCTCCGATGCCAGAGCTCTTACGGTGGGCGATACATTTGACGATGGCAATCCGAGTATTACCCCCGACAGCCGATGGGTGATCTATAATTCCTGGCGGACGGGCAAATGGGCCGTATGGCGCGTGAGCATCGACGGAGGTGAACCGGAGATGCTGCTCAATGCCTACGCAGGGACTGGAGCCGTCTCGGCGGACGGCCAGACGGTGCTCGCAGCATATTTAGATGATCGAACACAATCGACACCCCTTCGGGCAGCACTCTTACCCACCGGGGGCGGAGAGCCCGTTAAGATCTTCGACATAGATGTTCCACGCAATTTTGCAGTAGCCGGGACGGGTTGGACCGCGGACGGGAAGTCTATATTTTATGTTTCGGAACGAAATGTTAACAGTTTCCTCATCGCAGGAGCCAAGCCCAAGCCGGTCACTGATTTCAAAACCCAATCTCTTTTTGACTTAGCGGTTTCACTCGACGGCAAGCGATTTGCGATGTCCCGCGGCGAAGTGATCAACGATATCGTACTTATCCGGGATTTTCGCTAGATCTTCAAGATGGACACCCTAAGTCCGAACTGAAGTGTCGATCATCGCAAAACTTCTCACTGCATTCCAATAAGCGCGATAGGCGCCGCTCCCATTGCTTCATTTCATGAACAATCTCCGAAGCTAAGTTCCCGCAAAACCGGCCTCCGGATGCGCAAAACAATGCTATAATCCGACCACTCCACAACAATGGGTTCAAGTATGAAACTCTGCTCCCGAATGCAGACGAGATTATTTTGACGAGACGCTGCTGTCCATAACGCGAAAAAATGCTGAAAGGCGCTCGGTAGTTTGTCTAACGCATGAATATTCGGTGTTATTGTCACGAAAGATGTTCCTTTTTGAACGCGATCAACGTTTGACAAGGTAATGAATGCAGTTATCTCCGGTCGATCTGCTCGTAGGCGATCCGGGGTCTCGGTATTGCAAGCAACAAGAGCTATGAAACGATGCCCTGAATGCAGGCGGGATTATTACGACGATACGCTGCTGTATTGTCTCGATGATGGAAATGCGCTGCTCGAAGGGCCATCGACAGGCAGAGGCGAGCAGCAGACAGCGATATTGCCGGACCCCTCGGTAACGGGGGAGTCCCGAACGCAGTTGCAGACCGGGTCTCCAGACACCGCGAGAGAGTCGGAACCCGCATCTAAAGCACAGACCCGACAGACACTCGTCAGGTGGGTTGTTCTTGTTGGTGGCGGGACACTAATTCTGATAGCGTCCGTCGCTTCTTATCTGTTCCTTTATAAGGGCAGTTCAACGCTGCCTGTATCCACCCGGGAGAACATGAAGTTCAGCAAGGTGACGGTCCCGGGTGACGTGGGCCAGGCGTTTATCTCGCCTGATGGCCATTTCATTGCCCGAATCGTGCGGGAAAAGAATGGCTCCAGCATAAAACTGCGCCAACTCTCGTCAACCGTCGAGCGAGAACTGGTGCCGCCCGGGACCGATGTTTTCATAGGCGGACTGGTCTTTTCGCGTGATGGAAATCACATCTACTACACCGCTCGGGATCGTCGAGAAATTGTCGGACAGCTGTATCGTGTCTCGATACTGGGAGGAGAAGCACGAAAATTATTAGACCGTATCGATTCGGATGTCACACTGTCGCCTGATGGCACCAAATTGGCGTTTCGTCTCCACAAAGAGCTGCCGTCGCCTGTGGACGAATTGATAATTGCAAATGAAGATGGGACCGGTGAGCAAATTCTTGGAAGCTGGTCATCGGAACAACGTCTGCTCCAGCCCGTCTGGTCGCCTGACGGAAGGGTGTTCGCATGCCTGTTTCAGAAGAAAGACGAGAAAGGCGAGTACTATACGATCGATGCAATTGATACGGAAAACGGCAGTATAACCCCAATTGCAGACAGGCCGTGGTTTTATGTTTCTGCAGTTAGATGGTTGCCGAGCGGTGAAGGTATCCTCGTCGCCGGCAAGCCCAGGGATGCCGCTCCTGAGGAACAAGGACAATTGTGGCTCCTGGCATTTCCAACCGGAAAACCACATAAAGTTACGAAAGATGCAAACAATTACCTAGGCTTCAGCCTCTCGGCAGATGGCCGCACAGGTTTGATACAGCATGTCAACCTCTCTTCTAACATGTGGGTCGTCCCGGGTGCCGACACCCAGCGTGCGCGTCAGGTGACCAATAGCAATAGCGAGATTGGCGAGCTGGCTTGGACGCCAAGCGGCCAACTTGTGTACGGCTCACGCTCTAATACGCGTTTTCTTGATCTTTGGATAATGAATGCCGATGGCTCCGGAAATCGGCAGTTGACTTTCACGCCGGAACAGCATGAGGTAACTCCCGCTGTTTCCCCTGATGGCACACAGATCGTCTATGTTGTTGGACAGAACAATTTCTTTTCGATCTGGCGCATCGGCATCAACGGCGGCTCGCCGGTAGAAGTGGTGCGGGATGTATCCAGATATGCGACTCCGACATTCTCAGCTGACTCGAAGTGGATATTTTATAACGTTCAACAACAACTTGGTGGACCACGGAGCTTTTGGAAAATACCAGTTGCCGGAGGCGATGCCATGAAGATCAGGGACGAACCTTGTCACGTTTCATTCGACAGCACCCGATTTGTATGCGCCCATGTGGAGCCGCCATCCGGCGCGGTTAAAGTGCGGGTCGTGTCCGCCGAAACAGGTGAGACACTTAACGACTTCGGATGGCCACCCGAAGCAGGCTCGATCTTCCCGTCCCCGGACGCGAGATCACTGGATTTTATCGCCGAGCGAGACGGATTTTCGAATGTCTGGCGAATGTCAGCGGAGGGCACTAAGCAGCAAAAGATCACCGACTGGCAAACGCCCGCCACGGCCTACGCTTTTGCGTGGTCTCGCGACGGAAAGGATCTCGCCGTGGTTCGGGATAGTCAAACATCCGAAATCATACTGATAAATAACTTCCGACCATGAAACGATGCCCTGAATGCAGGCGGGATTATTACGACGATACGCTGGTGTATTGCCTTGAGGACGGGAACGCGCTTGTTCAAGGGTCCGTGCCATCTCCCGATGAGCCGGCGACCGCGATCTTGTCGGTACCACCTGCGATAGCGGGTGGTTTAACGCAGCCTACAGACGAGACTGATGTTAAGACGGCGATTCTTCAACCACCCGCTACCGCAGGTGGCTCTGACTCGCCGGAGAAGTTGACGTTCTCTGCAAATAGGGCGGCAAAGCCGCTGGCCGCGCTGATCGCGGCTGTTGTGATTCTCGTTGGCGGATTCTTTGGCTATAAATACTTCGCTCCGACCAAGCAGATCGAATCGATCGCCGTAATGCCGTTTGTGAATGAGAGCGGAAATGTCGACGTCGAATACCTGTCGGACGGGATGACTGAGACGCTGATAAGCAGTTTGACCAAGCTGCCAAATCTGAATGTGAAATCCCGTTCGTCTGTATTTCGTTACAAGGGCAAGGAAACGGATGCGAAGACAATAGGGAATGATTTGAACGTGCAGACGATACTGAATGGCAGAGTCGCTCAGCGGGGCGATCTATTGACTCTGAGTCTCGAACTAGTCGACACAGAGACCGACAACGCGATCTGGAGCCAACAATACAGCCGCAAACAGTCTGACCTCGTAGTACTTCAAAGCGAGATCGCTCGCGATATAACGGGGAACCTGAGATCGAGGCTTTCGGGCACGGATGCGGCGAAAGTCGCGAAGAATTATACCGCCGACCCGGAGGCTTATCAGCTATACCTAAAGGGGCGGTTCCAATGGAACAGGAGAACTCCCGAATCGCTCAGACAAGCGATCGAGTTCTTCGGTCAGGCGGTCGCGAAAGATCCGAATTATGCTCTTGCCTATTCGGGCCTTGCCGAAAGCTTTGTCTTGTTCCCCAATTACAGCGCAGCGGCCCCGAGGGAGAGCATGCCAAAGGCAAAGGCGGCCGCACTCAGAGCCATCGAGTTGGATGATTCGCTGGCGGAATCCCATGTCGCTCTTGGGATCTATTATTCGAATTTCGCCTGGAACCTGCCGGAGGCCGAAAAAGAATTTCGCCGAGCTATCGAGCTCAATCCGAACTACGCTCCCGCCTATCAGCAGTACGGCATTGAGGGCTTGGCGATGGCTGGACGATTCGATGAAGCCATCGCTACAGCCAAGCGGGCTGTCGAGATTGACCCCGTATCGCCGATCATCGGCGCCGATCTCGCCAATATCTTAACCCGGGCGCGGCGCTTCGACGATGCCATCGCGCAGCTGGACAGGGTCGCGGCACTCGATCCGGATTTCTGGGTCACCTATTGGTACTTAGGAATCGCTAGATTTGGTAAGAAGCAATACCCCGAGGCCGTCGCCGCTTACAGGAAAGCACTCGCCTCAAATGATAATTCGTTCGTGAAAGCGATGCTGACCCAATCATTGGTGAAAGTCGGTCAGCGCGCTGAGGCTGCCAAGTTACTTGCGGAATTGGAATCAGAATCTGAGCGCCGTTTTGTCGCCAGTTCCAGCCTCGCTTTGGCCTATGAGGCGCTTGGCCAAAAGGACAAAGCCTTCGGATTTCTGCAAAAAGAGGTCGACGCACGGGCGTCGCGCCCCATGGTGTTTCCATACCTGGTCATATGGGACGACTTTCGTGACGATCCGCGATTTGCTGAATTACTTCGGCGAGTCGAGAAGGAAAAGCTGGAATAATTTGATGAAAAAATGCCCGAAATGCTCGCGTGAATACGACAACACGATGATGTTCTGTCTGGACGACGGAGCAGAATTGCTCTACGGCCTCGCATCCGCAGATGAGGTGGCGACCGTGATCCTGTCAGAATCACCGGCAGCAAAGCCGGGTTTTTCGCGAAACGAATCGCCTGTGGGGCATGGAGATGAGATCGGGCATCAGGACATTCGTTTCTGCACCGCGGCTGATGGAGTTCGCCTGGCATATTCCGTGCTAGGATCGGGCCCACTGCTCGTTCGAGTGCTTGGCCATTTCACACATCTGGAGATGGAATGGGAATGGCCCGACCTCCGGCACTTGTGGGAACGGCTAGCCGAGCGTTTTACGGTGGTTCGTTACGACGGCCGGGGGATCGGCCTCTCAGACTACTACGCAGGCGACTTCACCGAGGAAACCAGACAGTTGGACCTCGACGCTGTGCTAAATGAAGTCGGAGCCAGGGATACACTCCTGCTGGGGATCTCTGAGGGAGGATGGACGGCAGCTGCATACGCGAATCAACATCCCACGCGCGTCAGCCGCCTCGTTCTCTATGGGGCATATTCTCGGGGAGCGCAGGCGCGCCCTGGATACGATCCAGAAGAAGATCAAGCACTTGTCACCCTCATCCGGAAAGGCTGGGGGCGAGACACTCCTGCATTCCGGCAGGTTATTACAAGCACGTTCTTTCGCCAGGATGCCGATCCGAAATTAATCGCTCATTTCAACGAATTGCAGCGGACCTCAGCAGATCCGGAGACTGCCGCTCGATATTACCAATCACTTCATACCAGAGGAGACGGCGAGGATATGTTCAGACTGGTTGGGGTACCGACGCTTGTGCTCCATTGCCGCGATGATATGGCGGTCAGCGCCGAGGAGGGCCGGCGGTTGGCCTCAATAATTCCAGGTGCGCATCTTGTGTTGCTTCCGAGCGGGACACACTATTTTCCCACGGACCGACAGGTGATCACAAAGGTCGTCGGCGCGATCAATCGATTCGTCGACGGATGAGAAAACCATAGAATCGTCGCGATTTAACCTGCAGGACTTATGAAACGATGCCTGAATGCAGACGAGATTATTACGAGGACACGCCGCTGCATTATCTCATGTTGTTTCGGGGCAGTGCTCCCGCTGAAATGAAGACGGGCTGCGACGGTGGTAGGAATTGAGGAGACTATATGCAAGAAAAAGCTGCGTTGAAAACTCGAGCGAGCCGCGGGATCGGAAGGGCAATGGCCTCGGTCCTCGCTGTACTTGGGTGCTGTTACCTGCGACGGGATATGAGAATTGTGGACGTTCTTTCTCTTATCTGTGTTTTGGCGGCGGGCATTTTTGCTCAGGATGGACCGGCCGTGAATGGCGAGCGGCTGAACGCGAGCCTTCGTGAACTGGCCGAGTTTGGTAAGACCGTCGAGGGCGGGACGAACCGCGTCGCGTATTCGCCCGAGGACGTCGCCGCGCGTCAGTACGTAATGGGCCTGATGCGCGAGGCGAAACTCGACGTATCGATAGACACGGCGGGAAACATCATCGGACGCCGGCCCGGCAGCGATCCGTCGCTCAAGCCGTTGATGATCGGCTCTCATATCGATTCGGTACCGATGGGCGGCCGCTACGACGGTCAGGTCGGATCGATGGGTGCCATCGAGGTAGCCCGGACACTCGCCGAGCGAAATATCGTTCTCAAACATCCGCTCATCGTCGTGTTCTTCCAGAACGAAGAGGGCGGCACAACCGGCAGCACCGCGATGGCCCGCGGCCTCACCCCCGCGGATTTGGACTCGGTATCGAATAGCAAGAAGACGGTGCGGGAGGGCATACGTTTACTCGGCGGTGACCCCGATAAGCTTTCAAAACCGCTTTTGAAGAAGGGAGATCTTGCAGGCTATCTCGAACTTCACATCGAGCAGGGCGGCCGGCTGGATCAGCAGAAGATCAATATCGGGGTTGTCGAAGGCATTGTCGGCCTGCGCTGGTTCGAGATCACGATCCACGGCTTCGCAAATCACGCCGGTACGACGCCGATGGGCCAGCGGCAAGATTCGCTGCTCGCAGCGGCGAAATACATCGAGGCGGTAAACAAAGCAGCCCGCTCGATCCAA
>JBGSWW010000133.1:0-4114 GCA_041751735.1 Pyrinomonadaceae bacterium
CCCGGATCCCGAATTGTCGTCACGCCGAACCGCAAGAATGTTCGAAGGAACGATAAAGCGACGCCTCGGTCCCAACGGTCACCTGGTTCACCAAGTTCATTGAGAACGTCGCCCGCAACGTGCGCGTGCATGTCAATAAGACCGGGTATGCCGTACTTCCCTCGACCGTTAATGACCCGAGCTCCCGCTGGGTGTCTGTATGTACGTGCATTATTAATCGAAGCGATGCGCCCGGCTCGCAAAACGAGATCGACATGCTCGCGAGGGGGAGCCCCCGTGCCGTCGATCACTGTGACGTCGTGAATCACGATCGTTTCCTGCCCGGGGGCCAACGCGACGCCAAACAGGATCAAAATGGTTGCGAGAGATGTCCACAACAAGCGTTTATGATACGTCATAGGTCTGCTGCCGTTAATACTTGAAACGTGGGGCGAAACCGCTACCCGAGCCTCAAAAACAAGCCAAATGACGCTGATAAAAACGTCGCTGTTTCGGCGCGATCACGCCTTGGTGAATAGTGCAAACGATGATAGCCTTCGTTTCACACCGTCGTTCTTTCGTTTGGATCGCGATTTCCGTCCTATTCGGAATGCCTCGAAAAGCGTAACCTTCTAACTCCGCGATTTCCGTTGCTCAGGGTTAATCCAACAATCTGCTTTCGCGGGCCGCGAAGAAATCTAATGACTCCTAAAGAGTCATCATTGAACGCATCCGCGAATACAGACTTCAGCTTGATATCAGGCCATTTCTTGCGGCGCAGAACGAGTTGGCCGTTCACGTTATTGAATGTGTATGTCGCGTCGAGTTCTTCGCTGTAATAATTTCCGGCAAATTCGTTTAGTTGATCGGGGGCATAGGATATAAACTCTACTTTTTCAAAAACAGTGGGTTTACCACCCCCGCTAATCAAGAAGATCCGCTGAGGTAACGCCGATTGCGCAGGTTTGAACACAACTTCGGTTCTTGCCGGCGCGCCGGTCATGAGAAAGCGGTCGTTGCCAAGAGGCACGAGCTCGCTTTCGTTGTCGACACTCCTTAAATAGAAAAGCTTGCCGCTTTTAACATATAATCGCCTCGCAATACCGTAATCCGAACTAAAATAAAACCCCGCGACATTCGCCAGATCGCTTTCGGGAACTTCAACAGGTTTTGCTTGTTGAGTTGTAGTCCCGCTTTCCTGGGCCTGCTTGAAGTAATTTGCCAGGTAAATATCCGCGACCTGCCGCGCCAGCGCGTCCATATTCATACTGGTCAAATTGCAGAACAAAATGACCGAGAACTGCTGGTCGGGAAAAAGCAAATAAGTCGTGCGAGTCCCGACACCCGCGCCGCTGTGCCAGATCATTCTCAAACCTTTATAATCTTCGACGCGCAACCCGAAGGCGTAACCGATCTTTGTTCCGTCATTGAGAGCTCCCGGTTTCGTCATCTCTCGGATGCCGGACTCGCCGCTCACCTTCTTGTCGTAAAAATTCTGATCCCATCGAGCGAAATCTTCGACCGTCGTGAACACGCCATTCGGTCCCACCGTATCCACGGCACCGAGACTGAGCGAAAAACCTCCCCCTTCCCTGGGGTCATATGAAGATGTTCGATTCTTAACGACCAGCGTGTGGTCGTCCCTAAATAGTGTGTCATTCATTCCAAGCGGCTTAAAGATATTTGCTTCGGCGAAATCTCGGAGCGATCGACCGCTGGCACGTTCCACGAGTAAAGCCATTAAAGAGTAACCCATGTTATTGTAAGAATGCTCTTCGCCCGGAGTGTGATTTAGTTCTCTAGTGCGCGAGACAAGAGTGAGAACATCCTCTTCCCGAATCTCGTCGTCAAAACGCCAACCGGCTAATTCGAGTAAGTAATAATTGTCGCGCAAGCCGTTGGTATGATAGATCAGCTGTCTGACTGTTATTGGCGTGCCGAGGTCGGGCAGTTCAGGAATATATTTTCGCGCGTCATCATCGAGCGAAATTTTTCCTTGCTGCAAAAGCAATAAAACAGCCATCGCCGTAAACTGCTTCGAGGTAGACGCTATATCGAAGGCGGATTTAGGCGTGATGGGAATGTTATTTTCAAGGCTAGCCATCCCGTAACCGCGCGCGTAGATAATCTTGCCGTTCTTGACAATCGCCAGAGCACACCCCGGCGAATTTGACTTGTCCCACGGGGAAAAGATCTTATCCACTTTGGAGGTAAGCAACTCACCAGACCCTTTGTTGTTCGACGTTCTCACCGGGGTTTGCGGGAAATAACTTAAGGCAGCTGTAAAAATGAACGCGAGCGATACGACAAATGGTTTCGTAATGCATCTTCTCATACTCTAATGATGGAACACCTTGCAGGTCGGAGAAGGTTTACGTCCTAACATAATCCAACGCTCAATTTTCATTAGGGAAACCCCACTTGAGGCAATTTTGTGACAGAAATTACGTTTGAAGGTAGATATGTGTTAATTAGTATTCAAGTTTGAAACTTTGCTGAAGTTCACGGTAAAACTCCATTTCCCCCCATAACGCTCAATGAAATTGTTTTTAGACGTTTTCCCAATGAAGTTTTTTGTTCACCGCTTTTGACGTTTGAAATGCTTGACCCGATAAACAACGAAATCCTTGTCGGGCTCGGCGATCTCGTAGGTATCGGTAAATTCGTTGCCGTTCAGGATCTTGTAAGTTACACGCGAACGCATCGTTTTCGGAATGTTCTCGACGCTTTCACTGTCGAGAATTATCGTCTTACCGTCGTCTGAAATGCTTGAGACCACGTATTGAATTACAAAATCTTCGACGTAGAACTGGCGAAAAACGAACTGCTTGCGGGCTTTATCGTAACTAAAGAAGCCAAAATCTTCGTGAACAATTTTGGCTTTCTGATTCTTGGTCTGATGAGGGTAGATCGAGCGATACGTCGCTTGCAGGAATCTGTTGTTGAGAACGAACTTATACTCACGCTCGACCTTTGAATCGCCCGCTTCGCCTTTTCCCGTACCTGTCCACATTCCGACGAAAAATCTAAGCGGCTTCAAGTTATCCGGCGGCGTACTGGTCTGAGCCGACACAAGCCCATAAGCAAACAAGATGATGAACAATGCGATTTTCATACTTTAATCTCCTTTCCGTCTGTCATACCAGCCCGTATCGAGAGACAGATGCTTCAACGTCTTCGCCACCTTTAGCAAATTTTTCAGACTCGTGACTGTAATTGTCAGAGTTGCGACCAAAGCGGGTGTGTCCGGGCATGATTTATTTCTTATTCTTCTCGTCCGGAATCATCGGTTCCCAAAGCTCGAGCTTGTTGCCGTCCAGGTCTATGATATGTGCAAATTTTCCGTTTTCGTGTGATTCCGGCCCCGATACGATCTCGACGCCGTTGTGTTTTAGTTGGTCAAGGAGTTCGTCGAGGTTATCGACGCGGTAGTTGATCATAAAGGACGACACGCTCGGGCTGAACCATTTGGTGTCGGAGTCGGCCGTGCTCCAGACGGTGAGGCCGCCGTCTTCGGCCTTGTCGTCTGGCCATTTCAATATCGAGCCGCCCCAGCTCTCAAGATCGAGGCCAAGATTCTTCTCGTACCACGCCGCAAGTTCCGAGCCCTTGTTCTGACTCTTAATAAATACCCCACCAATTCCTGTTACTCTTGCCATAAACTTTTCTCCTATGTTGTTCCATTAAATCGCCCTCGCAGAAAAAGAGTGGGTAGCCCTTGGTTCCGCTCCGTTAATTATTCAACACCTCCGATCAGTCGAATTTCCATCCCCATCCCTCTTGCATCTGCCTGAACATATTTTCCGCTGTGATCGATATGCCGTACGCCTATCTCGCACTTTCACTCAGCGCAAGACAGACGGCAAACCTAGGCTAACTGTTTCGTATCAGTTTACCGCCTAGGATCGCCATTGGAAGCAAGATCGCCGTAAAGATAACGTGATACCAAATGGGAACATACTGCCAGGACAAAACTGCTTTCAAAATACCAAAGGCCAGCAGCAGGAGGCCGAGGACTAGCGGAGCTCGTGAGTTTTCACCGGCAATCAGCGCGGCGAGAGACCCGGCCATTACCGAGACTATTGAACCGATGACAAGATGCGAGAGGAGAAGCCTGATTTCCGCGATGAACTGA
>JBGSWW010000134.1:0-38327 GCA_041751735.1 Pyrinomonadaceae bacterium
ACCAGTTCCTCATAGCTCGGCGGCAGCAGCATCGGCTGGTTCTGGTCGTATCTCTTAAATACCACCTTCTTCATACCCAATATTTTAAAGCCACTCACCCTATTTTGCGCCAAAAAAGAGGCCGCCTTTTCAGACAGCCTCGTTTTCTTCTTTCTTAATTTCTTACCGGATCTGCGTTTCGTGGGCCGTCTTGATCCGGACTTGCTGATTGCGATTAAGACGAATGTGCTTTCCACGATCGATGACAATGGCGCCAACGCCAAAAGCCGCTCCCATCCCAGCACCTACCGCCGCACCAACCGGGCCTCCGACAACAGCACCGACGACGAGTCCGGCGCCTGTAGCTCCGCCGACTTTCGCAACGTCTGCTTTAATAGAGCTATGACCGACGGCTGTACCTTCCGAGTCTACCCGCCTGATGTTATCGCCTTTGATCGCCATCACCTCGATGAGCGTCCCGTTGAAATTGCTCCATCGGCTGTCGTTCAGAATGATGCGATCAAATGAAAGGAGCATTTCGCTTCGCCGTTTTACTTTCCCGGGCTTTTGCAATCTGGAAACCCGTCCTTCGATTGTCGCGCCTGAGATTTCCGAAGGCGATATTACCCGTGCTGTGAATTTCTGCCCTTCGCGTCCCGTCTCCGTATTCAGGTCATCCTGCAGCTCCAGGATCAGCTCGGTTTCCGTTGGAATAATGATAACCGGGCCATTATCGAATTGGACGGCGGCTGGCATGGCTTGCGAAGTCTGACCTGGGTTTGCTGCAGTGTCAGACGTATTTAACGGTTCCGTCGGTGATGCCGGCACAGGTTGTGGATCAACATCTGTTTTCACGGGAGTCGTATCGTTCGAAACATGGGCCGTGCTCTGGTAGACCGAGGCCGCATTTGTGTAAACGGGCACGGACTGTTGTGTGGCGGCAACTGCGGCGCCGCGTTTCTTCAGTTCGGTGGGAACGGTGGATTCGAATGAACGCCGTTCATACCCGGTAAGGTAGCCCGATTCAAAGCCTTGCTGATACCCGTCGCGATAATCCTCCAGCGGGCCATACTCCCGGTTATAGGCGCGTTCCGCTTTTATATATTCTGTATGCCGCGTGAAACTCTGCATTTGTCCGTCTATCGAATCCCGATATCCGGACATGTATCCATCGGAATACCCGGTTCGGAACCCACGCTGGAGTGCGGCTCCCTCGTTAGTCTGTCCGGACGCTGACCCTGCCAAAGTCGTCGGGATCACTAGACTAATTAAGATTATGCTTAAACACAAGGCACGGAGTTCTTGTATCAACTTCATTTAGTATATTCTCCTGTATCGATGGACTATGTGGCGAGAAATATGAGTTACTGCCTATCTTTATACAGGAATAGCTAATTTTATACAAGAACTTTCTTTGACTTTTAACCCGGCGTTAGACACCGGTGTTTTAGCATCTGTTTAAGAAATGAAGAAATAAAATGGCGAATCGCTGGATTCGCCAAATAGGAGCAAAATTATGTTCGACCTAAAAACTCTTTCTGAAAAGATATGAGGCCCGGATGAAAAATGTCCGGCCGGTTCGATTAAATCCAGGTTCCTGCTGGCCAGTAAAGGGGTTGAGGCCGCCCCGGTTTAAATCATCGTTATATCCAACATAAAACGCTTTTCCGGGGCTTGGAGCCCATCCCAACAATGCCTGCCCGCTGTACCTGTTCGACAGGGACTCATAATCGAGCCTGACCCGAGCAAAAAGGAATCGTGTGAATTGGTAAGTTGACCGTACCGTGATCAGATCCGAGTCGAACGAACGCTGACGATTATCATTTCTCGTCAAACGCGCCTTGGAATAACTGATCGACACGCGAAATGGATCAATGGGTTTGACCTCTGCGTATATCTGGCCGTCAAGCTGTCGGCCTGGTCCTGGATTCTGCAAACCGGTCACAGGATCAAAATAGAAAAAGTCGTACGCATTACCGATCGTGCCGAAAAACAAGCCGTAGTTAAACCGCTTATGGGGTGTCTGGTTGAGATTTGCGGAGACCCAATGCTGCCAAACGGATCGAACTGGTTCGCCTAAGAAGGTTCCGAGCGGCCTCGTGGGAGCACGTTTGAGGCCGAATTCCTCTTCGAATATCCTCTCATTACCTGTACCCATCGAAATATTCAGAAAGGTACTTCGCTGAAGCGAAAAGTTCAGATTTGATCCCACGCTTAAGCTCTGTAAACGACCTTTCCAGTCGTAATCAACCCCGATATTTTGATTCCAGCTTTTTTGGATCAGTTTTGCTTTGGGCTGTGTCTTCGCACTGAATCGGTTCCAGAAAAACAAGAAATTCGAATTTACTCGTCGCGTAAAACCTGAGTCGGCGCGATAATCCTTACTACGGCCGCCCGCCTCGAAAAACCATCCGTGCCTCTCGGTGGTATAGTCGAGATTGAAATAATAACCAACACCGTTCCCCACACGATACCGGTTAAAGGGGCTGCCGGTTCGCGTAACTTCTTCGTCGCCGCGTGTAAATGTTACATCAGGGCTGCAGACTTCCCGGTTTCGGTTGGCCTGGCTAGGGTTCAGATCTGGCTCGAACTCCGGGTCAAAAAAGCACCGCTTAGAGGTGGAACCAACTATCTGAAATGACAAGGTCACTTTCGGATTGAGTTTCAACCGGCCATCGAACCCTCCCAGAACGTTTTTCTGTTCCGGAAAGGACCGATATGTCCCGAAAAAGCCGATGTTATTCTCTGCTCCTATGTCTCGCTTTAGTCGTACAACCGCGAAGGTGGCGTTCTTGTCCAAAAACTCATCGATACGCGGCCTGACCGACGGGTCGTTACGATCATCCTCGCCATAGTTGCCAGGTGCCTTGTCCGACGCCAAAAGAAATCCGAAAGTATTCTTGCCTTTCTTTCCGGTCAATTTAACCGCCACATCCGGATCTACGATGTTTCGCGAGTAGAAAACCTGCAATGGCGAGCGAAAAATGTCGGCTCCTTCGAGAAAAAACGGCCGCTTTTCTTCGAAGAATATTGGGAAACGCTGGTTCGCCGTCACAACAGGGGCGTCCGCCTCGATCTCAGCGAAATCTGGGTTAATGGCGGCGTCGAGGGTCACACTCGGCGATAGAGTGTACTTTAGCGTTACCCCGAACTCGCGTTTTATCGGCTGGTTTACAAAACGGCCGGGATCGATAGAATCGCCTGTCAATAAATAACGAGGTATCGTTCTAACGCGCGACCCTGTTTCTGACAAAGTTACACTCGGGACTATCTCCAGTGTTCTTTCGTATTTGACGTCATCGAGGCCGGTCAACTTGCCGTGTTTTATCAGAAAACCCGAGATGTCGCGATCATCCGGCAGCCATTGATCGAATTCGTCGTTAAACCGATCAATATTTCGCGCAAAGTTCACCCCCCAGAGTTTTCCTTTTCCGGCTGCGTATCTAAGAGATTTAAACGGTATCTTCACCTCTACCGACCATCCCCAATCTTCGATAACGCCTTTTGATTCCATTACTACGTCAACCGAAAAATCGGCTCCCTGCCCTTCCGTGTAGACACCGTCCTGCTGGATCCCTAGCGGGTTAAAGCCAAATACGTAGGCTCGGCGCTGGTCGTTATATGTATCAAGCCACATTCGGACATTATCTTCGCCGAAGACATTGTCACGTTTTGCAAGTGTCGCCCGGATCTTGTCTTTCTCGTCCCAGCATTTGTACGCAACGTAAAGGTGCTTTTCGTCGTACATTACGTACACCTCCGTCGGCTTCGAAGGCGCGATATTGTTACCCGGGCTAGTCTGGTAAAAATCTTTAAATATGGCCGCTCGTTTCCAAACTTCTTCGTCAACGCGTCCGTCGATGACAAGTTCGGAGCCAACTTTCGGGATCACCATTGGGCTGCGCTTTTCAGGAGGGAGTTCGACCTTGTTTCCAGGGGCTGCAGCCGCTCCGGCTGCTCCATTTGAAGCACCCACGGTCGGAACCGGGTCAGGACTGCTCGTCTGAGCACCTATTTGGACAATCAAAATTACGAACGCAAAACAGGCAGGGATAAAACTCTTCATAGCTCTGAATATGTGGCGGAAAAATATATCTTTGACTGTAACGCGAATCCGGTCAGAAAGTTTCATCAAAAGAGCCGGAAGCTATCGGCTTCCGGCTCTTTGTGTTCAAAAAACTTCTGAGATGGCTCCGAAGCCGCGGACAACTACAGTCCCCTCAGTGGAGATCTTGAAAAGGCGGCCGCCTTCTCGCAGCCTGTACTTCGAGCGGGTCTCATCGCCGCTGACGCGGGTCAGCGGGACACCATCGCCCCGGACGTCGCTGCCCGTAACGTCAAGATCGGCCGAGGCCTGCTCGGGAAGCGTCAGCATAACCGAACCGTTGTCCGATCTGGCATTCATTGTACGAAAATCCCCCTCGAGATTTATCGAACCGTCCCCTGACTGAACGTCAATGTCGCCACTAAAGCCGATGACCCTAACGCGTCCTTCACCGCTATTTACCCGAAGCTTTCCGTCTACATCTCGCACATTTATGGAATCGTCCGATCCTACCAGTTCAACATCTCCCGATACCCCGTCGATCCGAATTTCGCCGCTTGCATTGATCTTCAGATTCGATTTTCTAGGAACAAAAACCTCGATCCTCACGCGATTTTGATTGAAAAACATTCTGCCGCCGCGCGAATCGTTTTCCGCATTGTTCACAGTTATATTGACTGTCGAATCCGTATGAGCTTCTTTTATATCGAGAGGTTTATTATCGCGAGCGCTGGAAAACTGCGTAACACGATACTGGACTTCATTCTTATCCCAGCCCCGTACACTAACTGAGGCTCCTTTGGCGTCCACCGTGATTTTGGGCGTTCCTTTGACCGGGAACGAATCACTCTTTTTTTCCACCCGCGTTGCCGAAGGGAAAAATGAAATGTCACCCATCCTTGGCAACGAGCTCATTTGAGACAGAAGTTCTGGCCTGATCGCGCGGGCGGCTTGTTCGACAGAATCAGCGGTAATCCTGGCAAGTTCCGGCCCCATCTTTCCCAATTCGATCTTTGCCTCCGCCAAAGCTTGGTGAGAGGCCTTGGTGCTCTCCGTAACGGCTTTGTTGATCTCTTTATTAAGTTTAGCCGTATCGATCGCGGCCATGCCCGAGCCAAGACTATCCCAATTATCATCGCCCGGTTCTTTCTGCGGCAAGAGATTGGTGGCCGGCGAAGCTGACCGGCCATCGCTCTTTCGGCCGATCGACAATGTTCCATTAACACTGTTCAACCGTATATCAACATCTCCGCTGCCGATCTTCCCATATAGGTCGCGGCCCACGTATTTGCCCTTTCTGACGGGTAAACCGAAATCGTTAGTAATACTGCCATTCAGCGAATCGGCCTTAACTGTTGCGTTGGAGTCCGAAGGGATCAGTAAATGTACCTTGCCATTTACCGTATCGAGCGAGATCTTACTGCCGGTTTCGAGTCTGTCGAAGTCCGCGTTGACCTCCCCATTAACGGTCGATAGACGTGCCGTTCCTCGAATATTTGTGGCTTTTACAGATCCATTTACAGCCGAAACCCGCGTGATATTCGTGAAATTCGAAACTGTAACAGATCCATTTACCGTTTCGATCTCGTTGAGCACGGCCCCTCGGGGAACCATCAGACGATATTCGACCGTGAGCCGGCCGCCATTTCGCCACTTATCGTTATTTCGCTGTTTCCAATTGTCATAATCGCTCTCAACGCTGAAAAACTCTGGGCGTGAGTCAATACGGATCTCTACTTCCGACAAACGTTCTTTAGTATCAGCAACCTTTGTATAGGCGAGCTGGACCTCGTTTCGGTCCCACGCTTCAACCGTTATCGAGCCGTTAACGTTCGAGATGCGAACTCGCCCGTTCGCGTTCAACGGATAAGTCTGTTCGAATTTTTCAGTTTCGTCCTGTGCTCTGACGACCGCGGTCGGGACGTTCTGAACATTGACCTTAACGGCCGGAAGGGTCGCATCGTTTGAAGAAAAGGCCAACCCGGCGAAAACCACTGTATATAACCAACTCATGTTTGCAGCTCCTGACTTTTTGACTAATTAGGATATAAGAATTTCCCTTATCTACGAGCAAAACACCATCGGACCGTTGTTTGTGACACGTTTTTGCCAGGCGGAATAAAAAAGAACCGAGATTTTTTTGACCCCTGCCTAATTGTGATCGCAATACTCCCGACATCTTCGGTTGTACCCACTATATAGTCATTTATTGATCCGTTATGTTAGTATTAACGTTTTGTTTTCCGGGAAATGAGCTGCCAAAGAGTACGCTTTCTGATCAGTACCAATTCCATTAAAAACATTTAGTAGTAATGACCGAGAGAGAAATCCTTCTGCCAATGCATCTTTCCGACGAAATACACCATTCGATCGCGGACGCGGACGATATGGAGGAGGTGTGGGACCCTCGAATATCGGTCGCCGACGTTTTTAAGAACCTGATCCTGCATCCGGCTCAGATAATCACACGTTGGAACTGGAAATCGGCCTCCCTGGGAGCCGTTCTCAGGGCATCGTTTTATTTCACAGTATACCAGGCAAGCCGCGAGTCGTGGTTAGTAACACTGACGGCAGTTCTTGTTGAGCTGACGTTCCGTTTTCTGACTACGGGTATGTCAGGTGCGGTAGTTCAGTCATTTCGCAAAGCTCAGCCGGTATGGGCTGCCAATCTTATTCTTTCCATAATGCTTCCGGCATTTAGCCATACAGTGGAGTTCGTCACGCATTATGCGCAGGAACGGTATTTTTTCGATATTTTTGCGGCGTCAGAAAACAGCGTAGCCCGTCAACGGGCATTTGCGATCTCGGTCTTGTTTTCCGTGATCTCTGCGTTGTTTAACCTATTTGCGATGAAACATGGCGTGCTCCTCGTCGGGGCCGGAGAGGAAACCAAATCCTTTATTGATGACATTAAGAAAATGCCGCGGATGGTTGGAGAATTCACCGCGTTTCTTCCCGTTCTGATCGCCAAATACCTGGAGACCAGAATGTTGTTAAAGGCCTTGGCTGCCTTTGCAGCGTTTGGGATCGGAGTTGGCTCCATACTTGGGATCTTTCGAGGAAAGTGGGAATGGGCGTATCGATCTGCTGCCGGTGCTTGGGCCGTGCTTTTATTCGCGGTCGTCCTTACGTATGTCGTCCGCTATTTCCTTAAGCGCCAGGGAAAAATGTACCGCAAACGTTATTGATCCTGAACCTAAAGGCCGGCTTCCTGTATCCTGATCTTAGGCAATGCTCGAATTAGTTTTCGCAAATCTGAGGGTTAGGCCCTTCCGCACCCTTATTAGTGTGGTGGGCGTAGCTCTCGGCGTTGTCCTGGTGATACTTTTTACCGGACTCGCTCGAGGGATGACCAACGACCTGGCTAAGAGAGCTGCCAATTGGAAAGCTGAGATCGTTTTCACACGTCCCGGCGGCCTGGATTCGATGAGTTCGAATGCAGCCGTCAATGTCGAATACGCCGCCCGGTTGCTGCAGATCGAGGGAATTCAGTCGACAGTGCCGGTTCTCCGATATGTCTCTTCCGATTCCAGGGGCCGATTTGGCATACGGCAGGTCGATGGGGTCGATTGGGAACCTTTTGCCTCGATGAATGGGATCGGCCTGCTTGAAGGCAGAGCGGCGACCGCGATAGACGAGGTAGTGATCGATCAGCGTGTAGCGCAGGACGAGAGCCTGAAGGTCGGCGGCTCCTACGAGCTTTTTGGCGGTAAGCAATATCGCATTGTCGGCATCTTTTCGCCGCCGTCTGGTGCCCGAACGAAACTATCTCTCGCCGGTCTTCAGGATGCGATGCAGACGGACAAATGCACCTACATCCTTGTGAAGATAGATGACGGAGCTGACGTCGACGCGGTTGCTGCCCGTATCAACCAAGAACTACCTGGCAACAAAATAAACCTCACTCGTGATCTGGTCATCGATGCGCAGGAGCGCCTGCCGGGTCTGAATACATTTTTGCGCGTCCTGGTGCTGCTTGCGGCCTTTGTTAGCACTATTTTTGTTTTGCTTTCCATGTACACGACCATCACCGAGCGCCGAAAGGAGATCGGGATCCTCAAATCATTGGGGGCCTCGACATCGTTCATCATCAGCACCATTGAGGGCGAGGCTTTCGTCATCGGCGTGCTCGGTATCTTGTTGGGCTTACTTTCGTCTTTTGGCGCTGCCTTCGTGATCGGCAGCCAGTTCGACCTGGCTTTTGAATTTAGTTCCGGTTGGGTACTGACCGCTACTGCTATCGCAGTGATCGGCAGCCTCGCCGGTGCCCTCTACCCCGCCTGGCGAGCTTCGAAGATCGATCCGGTCGAGGTCATGGTGAACGAGTAGAACGTCACGAACGTGAAAAAAGATGATGGCAGCGTTTTCCTACATGTCCCCCGACTATGGCAATGGCCATGGGCGCTGTCAATAGGAGAAAAGCCGAACCTAGGCTCAATGCGTTTGGGTCATAGTCCATATTTCTTCGGATGGTGGCTAAGATCTCCAACCCGCCTATCATCATACCGGGCCAAGCGATAACGGATGAGATGCCCCATTGATTAGGGTTCAGAAACCCAATGAGTGCTCCGCTTAGAAAGAAAAAAAGAGCGGCAACGAGGATGTAGATCGTCACGGTTACTTCAGAGCTGAACTCGGGAAGAATCGCGCTTATTCCGGGACCGTGCGGGGGGAAAAGAAATCCCCAGCCCGCGATTCCGAGAAGGAGAGCGAACGAGAAGAATGCAATGCCTTTAATTAGGTTGCTCATTTACCCTCTCGGTGTTTCTACAAGCACGTTAGCTCGGTTCACGGTTGCTTGGTCCAGCCCCGGTAAGACGCATTAAGCTGAAGCAGCGATCATTTTCCTCCATGAACTTCCTTTTCCAGCCTCTCGGCAAGGAATATCTTAACCAACGACTGGTACGGAACATCTCGTTTGTTTGCGATAAGCTTGAGTTCGTCGAGCATCGATTGAGGCAGGCGCAAAGATATCGTTTTGACGGAAGGTTTCAGTTTGGAAAATACCACTCGTTTTGCTTTTGACCAGTCCACATAGTCCGTGGAGTCATTCTGGTCCCAAAATTCCTGTTCCTCGGACTCGTTCTTGAACTTAGGCACCTTCTTCTTCATCTCTGTATCTTTGTCGCTCCTTTCGACTCATATTTCGTGCGGATATGACGCGTATCAATTTCCCCCTCGTTGTAAGTACCACAAATAGCTCTCGGCTATGATCTGTCTTTCCTAGTGCGTAGAACCGTGACTCTTTGAGTGAGTGCACCTCGTCATCTGCAACTATCAGGGGTTTGTTAAAGAATATCTGTTCGCATTCACTGGCCGTTACGTGGTGGGTGAGCCAGTTCTTGTCAATATTTCCCTGCTCCCAATCAAATCCTTCACATTGCTGCAGTTGGTCGAATTCCACCAATGTATTGTATATGCTTGACATATACAATACAAGTGCATTTTCAAGCCCGTCCGGTCAATCATGCTAGGCGCTTAAAGCGCTATTTTTCTCAAAATCTTGTTATTTACCAAAAGGTGGATTATTCTGTAGGCGTCGTTGCATGGACGCAACATAGTGTTGCATCCAGCACAGGGAGTTTTGTATCAAATGGGAAATCTTAGCCTTGTAAAAAGTTTATCCCATCTCCAAGAAGAACAAAAATACACAGACGAGGTCGTGCTCGAGAGGTGGGGTATTGCGTTTTTACGCGGAGGCTTGGCTGAGATCGCGGGCGAGCCGAGCTCGGGTAAGACCAGCCTTCCGCTGACCCTGCTTTCCCAGCTTACACAGACGGGCGAGATCTGTGCAGTTGTCGATTCGGCAAACAGTTTTGACCCGTGCTCGGCTGTTCTGGGCGGCGTCGAACTCGAAAATCTGCTGTGGGTAAGATGCGGCGGTGATCTGGAAAAAGCATTCATGTCCGCCGATATGCTCGTCCAGGCAAAGGGATTTGGAGTCGTCTGGTTCAATCTCAACGGCCTCTCCCAAAAACAGCTCCGCATGGTGCCGAAAACCTACTGGTACCGTTATCGAAACCGGATCAAGGAAACGCCAACTATCTTTATCGTTACCGCCGCCGAACCAATAGTAGGCTCTGCCTCGCAGCGGTCTTTTAGCTTTACGCGTGACCGGGCCCTCTGGTCCGGGGTTGGCCGGTACAAGCTGCTCAGAGAATTTCACCTAAGCTGCCATTCCCGAAAAGGGAGTTTTTCGCAAAATCGTGGGACACGGGACAATACGTCTATCCCCAACGCTAATCCTAGCAATATCAGCTACTTACCCACGGCATTTGCTGTCCCAAAACTGTCCCACCGTGGGACAATTTCAGGCCTCGGGACAGTTTCTGAGCGTAGATCCCGGCATTTTTCCGGCACTCCGCTGCCCATAAAGATCGAGTTCGATTACACGGAGATCTAATATGCCTAAGCTCTATGCATGTATCATCTCCCCTGCCGCAGAAGACCCCCACGGTCTCATGGCCGTGGCCCGGGATTTTTCTTATTCCATCGAGATGCTCGAGGATGGCGTTGTATTTGATGTCAGCGGGCTCGAAAGACTTGTCGGCAAGCCGCGGCTGATAGCCGAAAAGATCCTCGAACAGCTCCGAAGCCAAAAAATCCCAGGCAGTATCGGGATAGCCGAAACGGTCGACACCGCTTCCCTGCTTGCCCGGCAAAAGAAAGGGCTCGAGCACGTCATCCATCTTCCCGACTCGTTTCAGAAGTTGCCGCTTCGAGATCTCGAGATCGAGCAGGACACGCTCAATGTTTTTCACGATCTCGGATTTCGCCGCGTTGAGGACCTGCTCGCCATACCCCGGGATGAACTGATCAGGCGGTATGGCGGCGAATTTGAGAGAGTCGTCAAAACCATTGAACAGCAGGGCGAACGGCTATTGACCCCAAACGTTAAGGAAAACCACGTGGCGTGGGCGTATGATCTCGACTTCCCTGTCGAGGATTTTGAGCAGCTTATATTCATTCTCAATCATGGTTTGGACAAGATATTTGCGGAGGTCCATCATCACGGCTTCAGTACCGAGCACCTCGATATAACGTTTCGGCTGCAGAATAAGACCGGCCGCGATTACGAGATAAAAACGTCATTTCCAACACTCGATAAGACTTTCTGGCTCAAGCTCATAAACCTGCGAATCTCGATGGACTCGCCCGAGGCCGGCATCATGGCGTTTCGCGTGACCGCGTATTTCACCAAACCGCGGCCTGCCCAGCGTGGACTTTACGCCGTTTCCCGCCCCGAGCCTGAGAGCCTGCTGTTGACCGTCGGGAAGCTCAAAAAGCTGGTTGGCGTGGATAACGTTGGCGTTCCCGTGATCCTCGATCAGCGTCTTGCCCAGCCTTTTGCACTCGATGCCGATGCATTGCCAAAGGGCAAAGAAAAGATCGAGGTACGCGAAGAGCATTCGGTCATTGCGTTCAGCTATTTTCATCCGCCGGTCTCCGCCGAAGTCCTGGTTCGCGATAAACGCCTGATCTTCATCCGGACCAGACTGTTTGCCGGACATGTCCGCGAATACAGCGGCGTTTGGAAATCGAACTCCAAATGGTGGGATCGATCGTGGAAAACGCAGGAATGGGATGTCGAGATAGATGGCCATGGTGTTTATCGATTGTGCAAGGTTGAAAATGATTGGTTTCTGGCCGGGGAATACGATTAAAGCAGTTGTCGGTGGTCGGTAGTCAGTAATAAAGAAAATTTACCAGACGACCCATCTGACAACCGTCCACCGACCACTGACAACTGATGTTTACTGAGCTTCACACACGTTCAGCCTTCAGCTTTCTCTCATCCGGCTCGGTGCCCGAGAGTCTGATCCGGCGCGCGGCGGAGCTGAATATGCCCAGTGTTGCCCTCCTTGACCGCGATACGGTTTCCGGGGCCGTCCGATTTCATTTCGAGGCGAAAGAAGCGGGTATCAAGCCTATTATCGGGGCCGAGATCACCATGGATGATGGCAGCCTGCTGCCGCTTGTGCCGCTCGATCTCGCCGGGTATCAAAATCTCACCCGCCTGATCACAACCGTAAAGCTGCGTAATAAAAAGGGCGAGCATTTTGCTACACGCGATGACATTGAGGAGCATTCTGCCGGCCTGTTGTGTTTCACCGGCGGGGCCGATGGTTTTATGCGCAGCAGCATTCGAAACCAACGCGGCCAGGCCGATCTTGCGTGGCTCAATTATGTATTCGAAAAACGGCTTTATGTAGAGCTTCAGCGGCATCACCTTCGCAGCCAAGAGGCCGTAAACCAATCGCTTTTGGGCCTTGCTCATAAGCTCCGGATTCCCTATTTCGCGTCTAACGGTGCCTATTATGCGGATAGCCTCGACCGCGAGCTTTTTGACGTTTTTACATGCATCAAAAACCACTGCACGATCTACGACGCAGGCAAACTGCTGTCGGAAAATAGCGAGCGATACATTAAGCCGGAGTCTGTAATGCTCGGGCTGTTTGATGATCTGCCCGAAGCCGTTGGGATAACCTGCGATATCGCTTCGCGAATAAATTTCTCGATGGACGAGCTTGGGTACACTTTTCCCTATTACCCCGTTCCCGCCGGTGAAACGATGGATACTTACCTGAGGGCCCAGGCCGAAAAAGGGGCAATTCACAGATATGGCAGCATTCCTCCGCCCGTTCGCGAAAAGCTGGAAAAGGAACTCGCTCTTATAAGAAAACTCGAGCTTGCAGGCTATTTTCTTGTTGTATGGGATATCTCCGAATTTTGTCGGATCGAGAAAATTCTTGCGCAAGGGCGCGGCTCGGCGGCAAATTCGGTCGTCTGCTACGCTCTCGGGATCACGGCTGTCGATCCCATAAAAGCGAATCTGCTTTTTGAACGCTTTCTGTCCGAAAACCGCGATGAATATCCGGATATTGATATCGACCTGCCGTCGGGTGACGATCGGGAAAAGGTCATTCAGCACGTTTACAAGAAATATGGCGAACGTGGGGCCGGGATGACCGCCAATGTTATCTCGTATCGTGGTAAATCCGCTATTCGCGAGGTCGGCAAAGTGTTCGGGTTTGATCCCGACTCTCTGACCCAGCTTTCCAAGATCAATTCGCATTATGAGCTTTTTAAGGGCGAGGAATTGAACCGCCGGCTCAAAGAAGAAGGATTTGATCCCGTCGACAATATACGCCTGCAGAAATTCTCCGAGCTTTACACCCGCATTCTCGATTTTCCCCGACACCTCGGCCAGCACTCGGGCGGAATGGTCATCTCGCTCGGCCGCCTCGACAGTATCGTGCCGATCGAGCCTGCCTCGATGGAGGACCGCAATATCATCCAGTGGGATAAGGATGACTGCGAACGGTTGGGGATTATCAAGGTCGACCTGCTTGGTTTGGGGATGATGGCCGTCCTGCGGGATACGATCACGCTTATCAGCGAGAAACACGGCCGACAGTTCGGCCTGTATGAATTGCCGTATGATGATCCGAAGGTATACGAAACGCTGCAGGCCGCGGACACGATCGGGATGTTTCAGGTGGAGAGCCGTGCACAGATCGCCTTCCTGCCAAAATCGAAGCCCGCGTGCTTTTATGACATCGTAGTCCAGGTCGCCATCATCCGGCCCGGACCGGTTGTCGGTAACATGCTCAGCTCGTACATCAAGCGGCGGCAGGGCCTCGAGAAGATCGATTATATGCATGATCTGCTCAAGCCGACCCTGGAACGCACGCTCGGCGTACCGCTCTTTCAGGAACAGCTTTTGAAGATCGCGATGGACATCGCCGATTTTTCCGGCGGCGAGGCCGAGGAGCTGCGGCGGGCGATGGGCTTTAAGCGAGCCGATCGACGCTTGATCGCTATTGAGGAAAAACTGAGGGCCGGCATGTCGCGAAACGGCATCAACTCCGAAACCCAGGACATGATCGTTAAATGCGTAAAGGCGTTTGCGAATTACGGCTTTCCTGAATCGCATGCCGCCAGCTTTGCCCTGCTGGCTTACGCGTCGGCCTACTTTATCGTCCATTACCGTGCGGAATTTATGACGGCGATGTTCAATAACTATCCTCTCGGGTTTTATTCCGCCGCCACGCTGGTTAAAGATGCCCAGCGGCACGGGCTGCATTTCCAGCCGCTCGATATCAACCGCTCGCAGTATCTCTTCTCGATAGAAGACGGTGATGTGCGTGTCGGTTTGAAATATGTAAAAGGATTGCGGGAGGATGTGGGCCTGGCCATACAAACCGAAAGAGAACGGGGTGATTTCCAAAGCATCGACGATCTCATTAAACGTGTACCCGATATAAACAAGCGTGAGGTTCGGGCGCTCAGCATGGCGGGTGCACTGAATTTCGACAACACCGTTCACCGCCGGCACGCTCTCTGGCAGTCGGAGCTGGCCCTGCAGCCCGCGGGTGAGCTTTTTGCCGATGATGAAACAGCGGTCACTGAGGTACCCTTCATTCGAAGAATGGAAGGGCTCGAGTTGGTAGAAGCCGATCTTAAAAAAACGCGTATCTCGATCGGCCGGCACCCGATGGCGTTCATTCGCGAGGATCTGAATAAAAAGGGCGTACTTACCGCGGAACAAACCAAGAGCCTGCGAGGCCGAGAACTCGTTACCGTCGCCGGTGCCGCAGTTATAAGGCAGCGCCCGATGACTGCCAAAAATGTTGTGTTCATTACTCTCGAAGATGAAACGGGCCATTCTAATTTTGTGGTCATGCCCGACGTTTTCGAACGCTTCAGGGCGGTAATAAATCAGAATGATTTTCTTCTGATAAAAGGAGTAGCCGAGGAACGCGGGCTCATCAAGGGACTCTATTTTGAAGCGATAACCGGGCAGTTTACCGCGGCTGTGGATACGCATAATTTCAGGTAGAATATCGGAACCGCCGAATACTCCTGCCTGCGAAAAGCAGCCTGATCAACCAATGCTGCTGAAATAACTAACTAGAAGGAGAGCGATCATGGAAAATTATGGAAATATAGTCGAGAAGATCAACGAAACATTTATGAAGGGCGACACGGAAGGATTTCTTTCGTATTGCAATGAAGATCTGAAATGGACAATGGTCGGCGAAACAACCGTTATCGGGAAAGATGCCGTCCGAGAGTTCATGGCGCAAATGGAAGGTTGCGAGCCTCCAGCTTTCGGCGTTGACGCCATGGCGGTCGACAGCGATAATGTCGCAGCACACGGCTCAATGACCATGAAAGATGAAAGCGGCAAGGAAACCGAATATCGATATTGTGATTTCTACCGCTTCCATAACGGCCTTGTTAGCGAACTCACGTCTTACATAGTAAAAACCAGTAAAGGAGAAGAATCAGATGCCAGCAATTAATCCGTACCTAACATTTAAGAACAACTGTGAAGAGGCCTTCGAATTTTACCGTTCCGTTTTCAGCGGTGAATTTCAGGGCCCCGGGATCATGCGCATGGGCGATATGGACTGCGGCGGTGAGCAGCCGATGCCAGAGGAAGCTAAAAACCTCGTGATGCACCTTGCCCTTCCGATCGGTGAAGGAACCATACTTATGGGCAGCGATGCTCCTGAGGGCTTTGGCCCGCCGCTGAATGTGGGCAACAACATGTCCGTGGCTATCAAGGCCGACAGCGTCGAGGAATCGGACCGCCTTTTCAACGGCCTCTCCGCAGGCGGCAATGTAACTATGCCAATGGCCGATGCACCGTGGGGAGCATACTTCGGAATGTTTACCGATAAATTCGGTATCAACTGGATGATCAATCACGATCGGGAGTCGCGGCCTTAGTCGACGTCTGCATCCACGGATCAAGGGCCTCGTTTCGGCGCGGCCCTTTTTCGGCGCATATTTCGCTAAGAACACGCACCCGACGTGTTTGCCCTTCATCAGCGTTTTCGGCATACTTTTTCATAGACATATTCACTTCGCTGTCGATTACCGGCAGTATTTATGCACAATAAGCCGACACCCAACGCAAGTTACAGCATCACCCTCCGCGTACGGATACATAATCAACCGGGAAAGCTTGGCGAGCTCACGACCGCGATCGGTGCTGCCGGCGGCGATATCGAAGGGATCGACATTGTCAGCGTTGGGAAAGATTTCCTGATCCGTGACCTCACGGTGAATGCCGCCAGCGAAACGCATGATAAGGAGATCGTGGCCTCGATCGAGAACATCGATGGCGTCGAGGTGATAAACATATCGGACCGCACATTCCTGATGCACCTCGGCGGTAAGATCGAAGTGTTGTCCAAAATGCCGCTCAAGACGAGGTCCGACCTTTCGATGGCTTACACGCCGGGTGTTGCCCGCGTCTGCGAAGCCATACATCAGGACCCTGAGAAAGCTTTCAACCTCACGATCAAGAAAAATACGGTTGCCGTGGTATCGGATGGCACTGCCGTTCTGGGCCTGGGTGACATTGGACCGGCCGCGGCCATGCCGGTGATGGAAGGTAAATGCCAGCTCTTTAAGGAGTTTGGCGGGGTCGATGCCTTTCCGATATGTCTTAGCACCAAGGATCCACATGAGATAGTTCAAACGATCAAGAACATAGCTGTTGCCTTTGGCGGCATAAATCTTGAAGACATTTCCGCTCCGCGGTGCTTCGAGATCGAGGAACGGCTCAAGGAAGAGCTCGACATTCCTGTATTTCACGATGATCAGCACGGAACGGCAGTTGTCGTGCTCGCGGCCCTGATCAATGCGCTGAAGATCGTCGGTAAACCGATGGACGAGATCAAGGTGGTCGTCAACGGCATCGGTGCAGCTGGTGTCGCGTGCTCCAAGATCGTGATGGCTGCCGGAGTCACGAATATCGTCGGCTGTGACACGACCGGAGCCATTTATAAAGGCCGTAAGACGAACATGAACTGGGTCAAGGATTGGTACGCGCGGAATACCAATCCTGATAAAGAGCACGGCACGATACATGAAGTCATAAAAGGAGCCGACGTGTTTTTTGGCCTTTCCGCACCAGGCATTATTGACGAAACGGACCTGGCTAATATGGCCAAGGACCCGATCGTTTTTGCCATGGCAAATCCAACGCCCGAGATCATGCCCGAGGACGCCGCCGGCCACGTGGCGGTTATGGCCACGGGGCGTTCCGACTATCCCAATCAGATCAACAACGTTCTCTGCTTTCCCGGGATCTTTCGAGGTGCTTTGAATTGCCGCGCTTCCCGCATCAACGAACCGATGAAACTCGCGGCGGCTCATGCGATCGCTGAAATAATCGGCGCGGACGAACTTCATCCCGACTATATTATTCCCTCCGTATTCGATCGTCGGGTGGGTGAAGCGGTCGCCGCGAAAGTCGAAGAAGCGGCCTACGAATCCGGCGTCGCCCGCCGGCATCGTTCGACATCCGATTCCGAGTTTTAACTTGCCCGGCCGATCATACGAAATCCTTACAATTCGAGCCATCAATTCTGTTAACATAGGCAGAAGTAATTATTGTGATCAGATCGAAGCTACAAGCTCTTTCCGTCGAAGAATTCGCCAATACCATAACGCATGGCTTCGGGCTCGTGCTGAGTGTTGCCGGACTTGTCGCCCTGGTCATTTTGGCCGGGCTCCGGGGCGATCCGATATTGATCGCCGGATGTGTTGTATATGGACTTTCTCTGGTCGTCCTATATGCGGCATCGACCATCTATCACGGGGCAACAGCGCCCGCTCTGAAAAAACAGCTGCAGATCGTTGATCATTGCTGCATCTATTTGCTCATCGCCGGCAGCTACACGCCTTTTGGGCTGGTAATAGCCAATGGATCGTTCGGTCTGGGCCTCCTTGCCGGGATCTGGTCCTTTGCGTTTGTCGGCATCCTGGTCAAGGTATTTATTCGTGATCGTTTTCCTGCGATCTGTGTCACCTCGTATGTCATTATGGGCTGGCTCGGAGTCCTGGCGATCCAACCACTGTTCGAAACGCTGGGGATAATGCCTGTTGCCCTCGCCGTTGCGGGCGGGCTTGCTTATACTGCGGGCGTGGTCTTTTTCCCGTGGAAAAGCATTCGTCACCATCACGCTATATTCCATGTATTTGTACTAGCCGGCAGCATTTTCCACTACGCGGCCGTCCTCCTTTATGTAGTGCCGCACGTCGCTGCAGTCTGATCTCCGCGATGGCAAAAGACGTCAGGATAGGCACCTGCGGGTTTGGCCGGGCAAAGCGGCCCGAATATTTTGAAACCCTTCCAGTTGTCGAGATACAGCACACTTTTTACCAGCCTCCTCAGATCGTAACCCTTGAAAAATGGCGGCAATCCGCGCCTGACGATTTTGAATTCACTCTTAAAGCGTGGCAGCTGATAACTCATGAAGCCACAAGCCCGACCTACAAACGATGCACACGGCCATTCTCAGATGAGGCGGAAGCTGAAGGCGCCGGATTCTTTAAGCCGTCAGCAGTCGTGCGCGAAAGTCTCGAAACCACACTAGAATGCGCTAAGGCCCTCAGCGCACGAACGATATTGTTTCAATGCCCCGCCAAGTTCCAGCCTTTGCCCGAGAACATTCTGAACATGAAGCGATTCTTCACGGATCTTGAACGAGGCGATCTGAACCTGGCCTGGGAACCGCGAGGTAAAGCGTGGGAAGACGACGTCGTGCGTGAACTCTGCGAAGAGCTTGACCTGTGGCACTGCGTCGACCCCTTCGCCCGGCCCACTGTCACACCCGACAAGGTCTATTACCGGCTCCACGGCATTCCCCGCTGGCGATACACCTACGAGGAAGAGGAACTTTTCGAGCTCGTATCGCTTCTCCCCAACGATCGTCTCAGCTATGTTTTCTTCAACAACATCACGATGAAGCCGGACGCGATGCGTTTCCAAAACATCGTCCGCGAATTTAATTCGGACCCCGAAAACAAAATCTTGTAACTCTTAAAGTTCTTGAGACGTCTACCGCAATGTACGACAAACCGATGAAGTGTCGGGCTCGGCATCAGATCGGCCATTATTTTTTGAGTGTGCAGGATTATTTCGGAGGTTAATTATGAAAAAGTTTATTCTTACGGTTCTCGGCGCCGCTGTTTTTTCTCTGGGGCTTGGAGCCCTGGTTGAGAATGTCGGTGCCCGGTACAAGTCTGATGAGAAAGCTCTCGACCTGATCGCGAAAGCACGTCAGGCACTCGGCGGCGATGCAGCCATCGCGGCGATCGAGAGTATGAAGATCGTCGGCCGGTCGACCCACACCTTTAACGCTGACGGCACAGCCAAAAGCGAGCAAGGTGAAATGGAGATCGCGTTGCAGTTCCCAAACAACCTGTCCCGGACATACCGGTTCGGCAATTCTGACGGTGCAGCCAAGCATGAGTTTCATGTTCGCACGCTGGACAACGCGTCTGATCCCGTCGCTTTCGCTCATGGATTTGAAGCAGGTTCCGGCGAACGCAAACGAGTACACTCGATCGTCCGTTCGGGCGATGGAAAGGTTGAAGTCCTCGAGCCGGCTGCGGTATCCGAGCTCGTCGCAAAAGCTCATGCCGAGGCTGCCCGAGGCACAAGCGAAGTTCGCGAGATCAGGGTCTTCAAAAAGGACGGCGAAACTTTCTCGACGCCCGCGGGAACCCAGATCTATCTTCGAAAGGCTGAGACGGAAGCTGCTCTCGCCGCCGGCGGTGGCAACGCTCATAAGATCATTGTCCGCAAAGAAGATGGCACATTTCACGAACTCAAGGGAGACGAAGGCAACGTGGTGATCGCGACGGCTCCTGCTGCTGAGGTGAGGGCACGTGTCGCAGCGGAAACGGCTTTGGCGGCGACACCTGTCGCTGTTGCTACTGGACGCTCGAACGAAATGCTTCGCACCACGCTCGCACTTCTCCTTACAGCTCCCAAGGGCGTCGATGTCTCATATGCCTTTGGCGGCGAGGCTGTTATCGACGGAACGGCGTGCAATATAGTCGTCGCTACTTCGGGTGGATCGACCTACAAGATGTACTTGTCTCAATCGACTAATCTACCGGTGGCGATGGGCTTTAGCGGTAAACTTGCACCTCGTGTGATGTTCCATCGCGACATGGCTCCCTCTGCTGACGGAAATCTGGTCGGACGCACGGCGTACAAAACCGCCGATGATTCCACAGGTGAGGTCATGGTTAAATACTCTGACTACCGTACGGTGAATGGAGTTCAGCTTCCGCATCGATGGACACAGACGAGCGGCGGCAGCGTAAGCGAACTATTCGAAGTTACGAATTATGAGATCAATCCCGCGGACATCGGGGAGAAATTTACAAACCAGCGGGTCTTCGTTCGGGCGGCAAAAAAGCCTGACGGAAATTAGAGTGTTCATGGATGCCCCGCTTAAGTGGCTGCTTGAAAGGGCAGCCATTTTTTGTTGAGCGCGGTGTCGAATGAGACGTATTTCATTTCCGCCGTTCGTTAAGTCGGTCTCATTTCTTGGCTCGTCTCTTAGCTGATGGCTCGCCCACATCGAGCTCGTGCAATAGATCGAGTTTTCAAAGATCCAGGTGTGAGACACATGTCTCTACGTTTTCTTGCCAGTGGCCGGATGACATCTTTCGAAGCGGAGTGTCACGTTCTCCGATTGCCGGAGGCGGAGAGAGGCCGGAGGACAAATGGAACGCAGGCATCCCTGCCTGCAATGCCGCCCACGGCGGCAGGTGATGGTGCGGATTGAGTGCTTTCGACTGGAGCGCAGGCATCCCAGCCTGGAACGCCGGCAACTGAGACGACGACTTGGTTGCTGATACACAGGGAAAGCGTTCGTTAAACTTGAGACGAATAGGCCCGAGGCAAATAATCTCTCTGGTCGATCTGAAAGGTAAATAGTCTTCCGCTATTTCCTTATCGGGATCAAAGGTATCTAAGTGCCATCCGGGACGATTGACTATCAGCGGTCCGAGAAACTCCTGCGTGGGGAAGTTGTCATTGATCCTCAGCAGGATCATGGCCCTATGGGCCGGGGTCAGCTCGACAATCTCTCCGGCCGGGATCTCGTCGGCATAACGGCCCACACGAATGCCGTCCATCCCCAGCTCGACGGCGTAGGTGATGATCAATCCCAGCGGTTCGCCTTTCCTGGCTGCTGACTCATCAAGCTCGTCGATCATCTCAAAGATCGCTCGCCGCACACCATCATCGGAAAGCGCCAGGTGAAACGCATCGCATATAACCGCAGCTCCTTCGAGACCGATACCAAGCTCTCTCGCTATCCTGATTACCTTCTGATCGTCACTCTCTGGGTTGGGAAGCTGTTCCATAACTGAAACAATAACCCATCTGTTGGAGGAATGCAACAATTATTTTTCACAATGTAACGGAAAGGTTAGAACAAGGACAGCCTTAGCCGCAAAGCGGCATAGCTACACGCGTCAGCGTGTGGTCAGGCAGGTCAGGAACAAAACGCGCATGCGGGCGATAGACCGTTCCCGATAGGTAGGCGGCGAGCGGAATGCCGAAAGCGAGAAGAGGTTGAGCCCGCCCACGCTGATTCCAATTCGAAATTTGAAATTTGAGGATCAAACGACTATAAATTGAGCCACCTATGCACGAATGATCCTTTGCCATCAATGACACAAATAGCACGAATATTTTCATCTTATTCGAGGAAGTAATTCTGGACCAAAATTTTTATTATGAACAAACTCTTATCCGCACTTTTTGTCCTTACTTTCTGTCTTTCAGCCCATTCACAGACAATTCGTCCTAGCTCCGTGGTCTATGATCAGGCCTATAGGAGCGCTGAATTTACAGACCCAACGAGGCTGGAGAAGATCAAGAAAACGTTTCCGGCGATCGAGAAGATCTATAAGGACCACGCGGCGAGGAACCATTTTCCCGGCATCGCCTGGGGCGTGGTGGTCGACGGTAAGCTCGTTTATGCGGGCAGCGACGGCTATACGGACATCGCTAAGAAGACGCCGGTCACTTCGTCATCGCTATTCCGGATCGCGTCAATGACGAAGAGTTTCACGGCGATGGCGATATTGAAGCTCCGCGACGAGGGCAAGCTCAGACTCGACGATCCGGCGTATCAATATGTGCCCGGGATGCGTAAGTTCAAATATCCGACGGCGGATTCGCCGCATATTACGGTCCGGCAATTGATGATGCACGCAGCCGGGTTTCCCGAGGACAACCCCTGGGGTGACCGTCAGCTTGCGGATACGAACAAGGACCTGTCGAAGCTGCTCGAGGACAACCTCGCCTTTTCTAACCCGCCGGGCATCACTTTTGAATACGCCAACCTCGGCTTTGCTCTTCTGGGCAGTATCATCACGCAGGTATCCGGCAAACCGTATCAACAATATGTCCGCGAGAATATCTGGCGGCCGCTCGGGATGTCTACAACAGAATGGGAATTCGGACGCATTGCTCCCGACAAGCTGGCACACGGCTACCGTTGGCTCAATGACAAATGGGTCGAGGAAATGCTGCTGCACGATACGCCGGACGGTTCGTGGGGAGCCATGGGCAGCATGATCTCGTCGATCGATGAATTCAGCAAGTACATGGCACTTCACCTGTCGGCCTGGCCGCCGTCAAACGCTACGGATAATGGAACGATAAATCGCTCATCGTTGCGTGAGATGCATCATCCCTGGAACTTCACCGGGCTTCAGCCGAACTTCACTTACGCGGGCGGAAGAGTCTGCGCCTCCGTAAGTGCGTATTCGTACGGCCTGGGTTGGCAACGTGATTGCGAGGGCCGCGTATATATTGGTCACGGCGGCGGGCTCCCGGGCTTCGGCAGCCATTGGCGCGTTATGCCCGATTACGGAATAGGCATTGTGGCGTTTGCCAATCGCACTTACGCTGGCGTCGGCGGCGTAAACCTCGAGATACTGGACCTGATTATCAAAGAGGCAGGTCTTAAGCCCCGCCAGCTTCCCGTCTCTGCCATTCTCGCTCAGCGAAAGGCCGAGCTGCTCAAAGTCATCCCCGCCTGGGAGAACGCCGAACAGAGCGGCATATTCGCCGAAAACTTCTTTCCGGATTATCCGATTGCGAATCTGAAACGCGACTACGCAGCACTTTGGGCAAAGGCTGGAAGGATCATCTCGGTAAAAGAAATGGTCCCTGAGAACCAGCTCCGCGGACGATTCCTCGTGGAGGGCGAGAACGCAGACATAGAAGTATTCTTCACGCTAACGCCCGAAAATCCGCCGCTGATCCAAGAGCTGCGCGTTCGAGAGGTACCGAAGCTGTAGCCTTAGTAAGTAGAAAGCCCGCGACCGGTCGCGGGCTTTCTACTTACTAAGGCTACCGGCATGCTGCTGCTTACTCAGCTACCGCCATTTCCTTGTCCTTCTTCTCGCGTTTGATCCCACCGATCTGGACGAGATTCTCGCCCTTGATACCGGCTTTTTCCATTACCATTTCCTGGTAGAGCTTTCGCATCATCTGCATTTCTTCTGCCGCGGTCTTAGGACCCTCCATCTCAGGCTTGTTCGGCCTGGAGAGGTCGACCTCATTGAGGTTCAGATTATGCGACTTGTCTTCGAGATCGACATTCTTGCCGCGTGCAAATACTTCATGACGTCCCTGCTCCTTGTACCACTGGGCGACAGTTGCGTTCTGGTGCATGTGCTCGATGATGTTTCTCCAGCCGATGCCAGTGTTATATGCACAGAACGAGATCTCGCCTTCCTGTGTACCATAAGGAATGATGCACATTTCGGTGCGGCGGAAGTCATAGTTGAAGAGGTCCTGGAACCACATACCCGCAATAAAGAGGAAGTTCCAAGGGTCCTGCCGACGTTTCTCGATGTCCTCGATCGTACGGTCCGGACCGACCTTACCGTAATCTTTACCCGACAGTCCGAAGGATTTATCGAACTTCTTAAGAATGCCGCCAAGTGTAAGGCTTTTCGGGGCACCATAAGGATTGTAATTCTTAAGCAACGCCAGACCCATCATGATATTCGAGAACCACTTGCCGCGGTTAGTATCGGTGATGTGCTGCATATCGGTGACCAGGCCCTGAATGTTCAGGAACTGCGGCACCGGTGCCATTTCCTTAGTTTCCTTGTTGACCATCACTGCCGTGCCGACACCGCAATTCGGATGGCATCCGCATGAAACCTGGCCCCAATCGCTCTCCGGCCCGTGAACAACGTCCGCGAAATCCGCGAATGCACCCATCAGCGAGAGCGGGAACCAGTCACGCGTCGGTTCCGTGATACCGACCTGATCGTGAACGTCATGGGCCAGATGAGCAAGAGTGTATCGCTGCTGCAGGCGACGCTGCTCGGTAATGTGCTCGTCGCGGCCTGTGAAGGATACCGGCTGAAACGCGATGAATGAGATCTTCTTAGGATTCTCGAGAGCGAAACGGATGATCGTGCCAACCTGATCGTTATTGACGCCATTTACAAGCGTTGTGACCAGGATGATGTCGACGCCCGCTTCGTGGAGGTTGTTGATAGCACGCAGCTTTACGTCGAATAGGTTACCGATCTGGCGGTGCGAGTTGGCATCGTTGCCGATACCGTCAAACTGAAGATATACGAACCGAAGTCCGGCCTCGGCAGCCTCGCGGCAAAATTCTTTTGATTTAGCGAATTCGATTCCGTTAGTTGCTGCCTGGACCGAGTTGTATCCGACCTTTCGGGCGTAACGCACGGCATCCAGGAAATAAGGCGACAATGTCGGCTCACCGCCCGAGTACTGCACTGACATCTGGCGGCGCGGCTTTATCTGAATTGCATTGTCGAGGATCTCCTGCACATCCTCCATCGAAAGCTCGTGAACGAATCCCACCTGATTGGCATCCATGAAGCACGGATCGCACATCATGTTGCAGCGATTCGTTAAGTCAACGGTGAGAACCGCTCCACGGCCGTATTTGATCGTCGATGTGCCGTGATTGTGCAGCTTCTCATCGTTATGGGCGTCGATGTCTCTTCCGGGGAACAGCGATTCGATATGCTGAAGAAACTTCGAGTCGATCGCCATCATGTCTTCGATTCGGCCATGCTCGGGGCATTCCTTGATCATCCAGACCTGTCCGTCACGCTCGATGATCTCGGCCTTGATCTCACCAACACTCTCATTTACAAGAGTTGATACGTCACGCTTGCCGCTTAAAATGTCCTCGCGGGCCTCAATAACGCACTGCGGACAGAGCGAATCAGTCATTCTGGGAAACCCAAGCGTCGGCTTGGTCTTCTGCCAAGACTTCAATATAGGTTTATCCGACCATTTCGGCGTAAACGACGGGTTTGGCTTAAACTGGTTTACCGACCTAATGGCGTTGAACGCTCCTTTCGCAACGTAAGTCAATCCTTTCTCAAAATGTTTTACAGGCCTCATGCTAGTTACAATTCTCCTCAAATACGAACAAGGTGATCCTTTAGAATCAGACTATCGTTTGCAAGCATTATGCCAAACTCAAGCCGTTTCCCCCAGCCTCTCTAACGTCTTTATTTGTAATAATTAACTTGTTAGCAAGCTGCGATAAATCTACCTACTCCCTGTTTCAATATGATACATAATATTTCTTTGCGATGCGACGGGTACTTTTTGATACAAGCGAACTTCTCATTTTGTCGTAAGGAATGCGGTCGAGCCCAACCGTCTCGTGGTATAAACATCCGTTTAAGAGCGAAGTCTAAAATGGCTGATCCTCGATGGATAAATTTCCGCATTTGGCTTTGTAATACTGTCCAAAAATTAATTTAAGGAAAATGTTCACATAATGTTTATAGTTAAGCGCCAATATGAACGGTATAATGAGATGGGTGCAGCCAAGTGGTGCAATACTTACATTTGGGAGTTTTCAAATTTTGCTTTACTCTCATATATTACTGTGGTAACTTTTCAACCACTTCAACGACGGGCCAACGTCAGTTTTATTTACAGCCCAGTGCGTAGTGAGATTTAGTTTCAAGGAAAGGGTCTGGATCTGGAAATATTTTTATGTCCATAAGGTTCGGAACATCCGGTTGGCGGGCCATAATCGCCGACGATTTCACATACGCAAACGTTCGGAAAGTAACGGAAGCTATCTGCAGATATTTGACAACTTCAATTCCCGGTGACGCTAAGCTGATCATCGGCCACGATTCGCGTTTCATGGGCGAAAAATTTTCCGAGGTGGCTTCAAATATCGCTTCAGAAGTTGGTTTTAGCGTGCTCATGTGCTCAGGTCCGACGCCCACGCCAGCTCTATCATTCGCCATAAGGGATTCGGGAGCCTGCGGGGGGATCAATTTTACGGCCTCACACAACCCTCCCGAGTATCAGGGCATAAAGTTTTCTACGGCAAACGGAGCTCCAGCCCTTCCCGAGATCACGAAGCAGATCGAAGAAGGGATCAGGATTGGGCACTCTCAACCTCTCAAAAGCGGAGGGTCGGTTTCCGAATATGATGCATGTCCCCGATATCTCGACGATCTGCGATCGAAGATAAGGATGGATGTCATAGAAGCTTCGGGCGGCCGTTACGCCTACGACCCAATTTGGGGAACAGGGCGCGGCTATCTGGACCGATTGCTCATCGAAGACGGGGTTAATGTTGAAACGCTTCATGATTGGCGAGATGTGACATTCGGCGGGCGATCGCCCGAACCCGCTGATGATCACCTTGACGAACTTCGTGAAACCATTACCTCAAAAGGCCTCACCTTAGGCCTGGCCACGGACGGTGACGGCGATCGATTCGGAGTGATAGACGCGAACGGGCAATTTATAACACCAAATCAGCTGATCGCGATATTGACAGATTACCTGGCCGAGAGCCGCGGGTGGACAAGCGGTATTGCCCGGAGCGTTGCCACCTCTCATTTGATCGACCGGGTGGCAAAGGAAAGAGGCCTTACCTCTTACGAAACGCCTGTCGGTTTTAAGTATATCGGCGAGCTGATCGACAACGGCGAGATCATATTGGGCGGCGAGGAATCCGCAGGCCTTTCGATCAAAGGCCACTATCCCGAAAAGGACGGGATCCTTGCTTGCCTCCTTGCAGCCGAAGCGGTTGCGGCCCGCGGAACTGGATTGACAGAACAGCTCGAAGAGCTATACCGCCGCGTAGGAAAGCTTGAATCCGGCCGTATCGGGGTCAGATTAACCACAGAGGTCGCCGCAAAACTGAAGGACCGGCTAGCAAGTGATCCTGATGAGATCGGCGGTAGACGAATTGAAAGCATAAATAGGATGGACGGAGTCAAATTCATTCTGAGCAACAACGCCTGGATATTGATGAGGCCGTCAGGAACAGAACCACTAGTCAGAATTTACGCAGAAAGCGAAGATAAAAACGATTTGGAGGATCTCCTTGAACAAGGCCGCAAATACTTATTGGGATAACCGTCACAGCTCCACGACGGCTCGAAGAGCTCCGAGGAGACCACCCGCAGCATCCACATCGCGGCGAAATTCCCCGTGGTGGCTGTCGATGCTGATCGCCGGCTCGATCTTCGCGATGCTATGCGTATCGATCAATCTCCGAGCGTATTCGTCAATGCGAGCAGAAGTCGAACAAAATTCCAGATTATCGGTTGAGATCCAGAATCTTGTTGACGAAAATCTGACGCTTCAAGAAGAGATACATTTGCTTAAGACCGATCCATTCGTGATCCAGCGCGAAGCACGAAAGATCGGAGTGGTTTTGAAAAAATAAAAGTTTCCAGTGCGGGCTAACTAAACTTCGCGGAGAGTAAGTTAGCCGGCACACCCCCTGCCCTTTGACAATCTGCCTTTTGCCCCCTTCTCCGCGAGTGCCCGCAGCAATGCCTACGAATTTTGCGGCTCGAGTATCCCGATCTCGAGCCGCACTTCTCTTTCTGGATGGGCTGCAGCAGAAATGCACCATTCCACATTCATTGCTTGATTTTGATACGAATAAATTGTCTAATTATTGTTTGCTCGAAAGAGCATACTCTTCGCCGACGGGAGGTGAGTAACATAAATGGCATATATCTCTGTAAATAATAACGAGTCGATAGAATCAGCGTTAAGACGTTTTAAGCGTAAGGTGATCAGTGAAGAGATCATCAAAGACTTGAAGAAACACTCTCATTTCATCCCGCCCGGCCAAAAGGCAAAGCTGAAATCGGTCAATGCCCGGAAACGAAATCGCCGGCGTTTCCGACAGCAGCGTCCGATGAATGCCGGTCCAGGAGCATCGAGGCCCCCGATGGGCGGACAGAACCGATAACTAACAACGGTAGAACCAAAAAGTGAAAAGGTGTTGAAGAGCGAAAGCCTTTCCCCTTTTCACTTTTTTCTTTTTTAGATGACATCTGAAAAACCCCGGATATTAATAACAAATGACGACGGTTACAATGCCGACGGGATAAAGGCGCTCGAGGAAGGGCTAAAGGAGATCGGTGACGTATATGTGGTCGCGCCGGAGGCGGAAATGAGCGGAGCTTCCCACAGTCTTACGCTTTCACGGCCCCTGCGCATTCGGCAGATCGACGATCGTCATTGGACGGTCGACGGAACACCGACCGACTGCGTCACACTTGCGTTAAACCGCATCCTGCCTCCCGATATCAGGCCACATATCTGTTGTTCAGGTATAAATCATGGTGCGAATATGGGCGATGACGCCACGTATTCAGGTACCGTGGCTGGTGCTCTCGAATCGACTATCCTCGGCGTACCGGGGCTCGCATTCAGCCTGGCTGCCTATCGTGACCACGACTTCGCAGAATCGGTAAAAGTGGCGGCGAGTGTCGCCCAAAAAGTGCTCACTGAGGGACTGCCGGTTTGGACCCTCCTAAATGTCAATATACCTAAGGGAACGCCCGCAGGCATTCGTATCACCAAACAGGGTTTCAAAAGTGCACGTCCCGTTATTAGCGAGCACATCGACCCCAGAGGAAAACCATATTACTGGATCGGCGAGGTCCGCGAGGGATTCCGTGCCGAGGGCGGTACTGATTTCGAGGCCATCGACGAAGGATACGTTTCTGTCACGCCTATGCGGAGCGATCTGACCAGTCACAGCGGCATAGACAGGCTTAAAAGCTGGAACACAGACTAATGAACGGAACCGCTCACCGGCCGAATTTGACTGACGAGATGTCGATGCAGCGGCATCGGATGATCGAGCGGCTCCGCGACCATTACAAGATCATCGACGAACGGGTGCTGGAAGCGATGTCCGAAATCCCCAGACACCGGTTCGTTCCGGAAGCTATCAAATCTCAGGCGTATAACGATAATGCCCTTCCGATCTCCGGCGGCCAGACCATATCTCAGCCATTTATCGTCGCTAAAATGACAGAGCTTCTCGGACTCACGGGCAGTGAAAAAGTACTCGAGATCGGTGCCGGATCCGGATATCAAACGGCTGTACTGGCTTCGCTCGCCAGAAAGGTATTCTCGATCGAAAGGCTTTCGTCGCTTGCCGACGAGGCAAATCGACGTCTGCAGTCGCTGGGCTATCGGAACTATACACTCAAGGTCGATGACGGCACCGAAGGCTGGAGCGTTTATAGCCCGTACGACGCGATGCTTGTGGCCGCGGGCGGCCCGAAAGTGCCTGAGCCCCTGGTGTCTCAACTTAAGATCGGCGGCCGCATCGTGATCCCGCTGGGAGAGGACAAGCAAAAGCAGATCCTCTATCGCGTGACCCGAACTGACGCCGGCCATACAACCGAGAACTTTGGTCCGTGTGCCTTCGTTCCCCTTATTGGCGAGCATGGATGGTAACCACTTCTTAACTTGATCCTGTCTGAAATAAAACAACGTGTCTGTATTCAAGAAAATATTCGACTATCTACGACGTCTCAAAGCATGGGTTGAGAGTTACGCTGAGAAACCGCACGCCCAATGGGCACTTTTCTGGATAGCGTTTGCCGAATCCTCTTTTTTCCCGATCCCACCCGACGTCCTCTTGATCGCCATGGCTGTCTCAGTTCCGGCTAAGGCCCTGAGATATGCAGCTATATGTTCGATCGGCTCGGTCCTTGGAGGGATGTTCGGGTATTTTATCGGCTGGGCATTTTTCGAAGCCGCCGGGCAGCCTATTCTCCAGTTCTACGGAGCCATGGGGCATTATGCCCAGGTCCAGCAACTTTACGAAGAACATGCGTTCTGGTCGATCCTAGCTGCCGCGTTCACTCCGATCCCGTACAAGGTCTTTACGATCGCCGCCGGTGCTTTTGAGATACCGCTGACAACTTTGGTGATCGCCTCGGCGATAGGACGTTCGGGCAGATTTTTTCTCGTCGCCGGCCTGTTCTATTTTTTTGGAGCCCCGATCAAGAAATTTATCGATAAGTACTTCGAAATACTAACAGTAGTCTTTCTGGTACTTCTCGTCGGCGGCTTCCTGGTCATTAGGTTTTTCCTGAAGTAGCTTGTCTTAATTCGGTATCCGTCATCCGAACTATGCGGCTTAGCGGCTTGGCGGGAATTTTGTTTTCCAGCTCGTCTCAACTTTCGATCAGAAGAATCTCCGGCAAAGACGCAAAGTCGCAAAGGAGAAGGATACTGCCCATAACCTGGCGGCTTGGCCCGGTGGAACATCTTTCCCTTTCAGGAGTGTCCCATCAGAGCTCCCCTCCTTGGCTAAGGAGGGGTGCCCGAAGGGCGGGGTGGTTTGGTCCCGTTACGTACCTTGTTTCATTATCGCACCTGAGACGTACGTTGTTTCATAATTCCTGGTTTGAAAAATTCGAACCACCCCGTCAGCCCGACAAAAAACGTCGGTCTGCCACCCCTCCTTAGCCAAGGAGGGGAGCCTTCTATTTGTCATCTTCCTTTTTCCACCAGCCGAATTCGGACATGATCCGGTGAATGACAAGTTCGAGTTCGTCGAACACCAGGTGGTTCTCAAACCTCAAGACTCTGATGTTTTTGCTCTTGAGATAGAGGCTGCGTCTTTGAGCGTGGTCATATTTGAGAGGATTTCGGTGGCCTTCGCCGTCGAGTTCGATCGCGAGGTGCTCTTCCGAGCAATAGAAATCAAGAATGTACGGCCCGACGCTGTGCTGCCGTCGAAACTTTCGTCCCTCGATCTTTGATCGCTGCAGTACCTTCCAAAGCGCCGCCTCAGCAGGCGTGAGATCGTGTCTCAGTTTCTTGCGAATCGCCTTTCTCTCGGATCGATTATGCACCTTATCCGCGTAATGCTCGGACATGTCTCAAAATATACAACAGAATTGCTCCTATAGGTTGAGGTCAGATTCAAAAAGCTCCCCTCCTTGACTCGGCGAAGCACTGGCCAGTTTTGTTGGCCAGAACAAGGGGTGCCCGGCAGGGCGGGGTGGTTTGGTTAAGCTGAGACACATGTCTCTACTTTTTGCCAAGGGCCGGGCGGAGTCCTCATCAAAGCTCCCCTCCTTGGCTAAGGAGGGGTGCCCGGCAGGGCGGGGTGGTTTGATCCGTTACTCACCTTGTTTCGTTATAGCACCTGAGACGTACGTTGTTTCATAATTCCTGGTTTGAAAAATCCGAAACTCAACAAACCACCCCGTCAGCCCGACAAAAAAACGTCGCTCTGCCACCCCTCCTTAGCCAAGGAGGGGAGCCTAAGAGCTTGGACGTATTTAACGACTCAATCTAATCCAGTTGCCGCCAATTTTCAAAGATCAAAATGTGAGACACATGTCTCTACGCGTTAATTGCCGTGGGCCGGAGGAACATCTTTCGATCGGAGTGTCCCAGGTTCTCCGCATGAAACGGCGGGGAGAGGCCTGAAATCGATCGACCGGAGTGAGACGCGGCGACGGCGAGAGGGCGGGAGCAGACCGTGCGATTTGCCAATCGCATGATGAATCCACGCTGAGACGACGACTTGGTGGCTGATACACAGGGAAAGCGTTCGTTAAATTTGAGACGAATCGGTCCGAGGCAGATGGGGATGACGGGCCAATGGGAAGGTAGTTCGGTTGTGATCTCGCGTTGTGTGGTATCAGAAGAGGTCAAACCACCCCGCCCTACCGGGCACCCTTCCTTATCCAAGGAGGGGAGCTTGTTGCCTTCGGCATCAGAACGAACCACCCCGTCAGAAGAAACAACCCCGGTCGCTACGGCTCCCGGTACTGACTCCAACTCGGGACGGTTGACTATCAGCGGTCCGAGAAACTCCTGCGTTGGGAAGTTGTCATTGATCCTCAGCAAGATCCTGGCCCTGTGGGGCGGGCACAGATCGACTATCTCGCCCGCCGGGATCTCGTCGGCGTAACGGCCCACGCGGATGCCGTCGAGGTCCAGTTCGACCGTGTAGTTGATGATCAGCCCCAACGGCTCGCCCTTTTTGGCCGCTGATTCATCAAGCTCGTCGATCATCCCAAAGATCGCACGCCGCATACGATCATCCGAAAACGCCAAATGAAACGCATCGTACGTGACCGCGGCATCTTCGATACTGATACTGAGCTCTTTCGCTATCCTAATAACCTTCTGAACGTCACTCTCTGGGGTGGGAATATGTGCCATACATGACACAATAACCCATTCGTTAGAAGAATGCAACAATTATTTTCATAAATATAACGAAAGAGCTAAAACTTCGTGATCTACTTCGGTTTTTTCGATAACTCTTTTAGAAACTCTTTGGTGAGGACATTTGATGGGAGCCCCTTGTACCAGCCAACATTCCTTGCTTCGGACCATGCGATGACTTTTTTATTGTCCCGTAGGAAAAAAACGTCTAACTGGCCGTTTTCATACGGCATGCTCACCCCAGTCCCGCGGACAATACCTATGGGCTCCTCGCGACTTAGAGTCTTATATTCGACAAAAAATTCGGCATCCTCCGCCCTATCAACGTTAACAATTTGTTGTCGCTTACCCAACTCCCTAAGAATAAGCTTCCGATGCTCGGCAGTTGCAATCACGTATACTTTCGACTTGCCTTTCAAATCAGCTATCTTCCCGTACTCCGGCATTTCGGATTGCGCGTATCCATAGCCCCAGGATCCAATTAATAGCATCATCAAAAGAACCTTGTAAGGAAGACTCGCAACATTAAACATAGGTGCAAATTACTACTGATCGAAACTTTAATCAAGAAAACGCTTGCCTAGGTACGTAGGCTTCTTTTAGAAATAGATTCGAGCCCGTACTGCTGACATTTAGCAAAATGCCAATCCGTGGCATAATTACGCCAGTCATTCATGCCCACAAAATCTCTCAACATAGACCTCAACTCCGCGAAGATTGCCAAGAAGGACGAGTTCTACACGCAATACATCGACATCCAGAAAGAGGTCGAGGCGTATCTAGAGTTGGATCCCGATACGTTCCGCGATAAGGTCGTTTACTGCAACTGCGACGACCCGTTCGAGAGTAACTTCTTCAAGTACTTCGCGGCCAATTTCAATAAGCTCGGGCTCAAGAAACTCGTTACGGCCAGTTATGACGGTTCTCCTATTGCAGGTGCACAACTAACTTTCGGCGAATATGGCGAAGGGAACGGCCAGCGTGAAAAGCCAAAGGCGATGGCCTTTGAGATCGAGCAGGTTACAGACATCAATGAAGACGGTGCGACGGACATCGAGGACGTTAGGCTTTTCTTTGAGCAAAACCCTCATAAGCGCAGGCAACTTGTTCAAGGTGGAGACTTCCGCACGCCCGAGTGTGTTGACTTATTAAAGAAAGCGGATATTGTCGTGACGAATCCGCCCTTTTCGCTTTTTCGCGAATATATCGCGCAGCTCATTGAGCATGGGAAGAAGTTCTTGATCATTGGGAATATGCAATCAATCACCTATAAGGAGGTCTTTCCATTGATTAAGGCCGACAAACTGTGGATGGGAGCAACCATCCACAGCGGTGATCGTGAGTTTCGCGTTCCAGAGCACTATCCGCTCAATGCGAGCAGTTACCGAGTTGACGATGCAGGCGTCAGGTACATACGGGTGAAGGGCGTTCGCTGGTGGACCAATCTTGATCATGGCCGGCGTCACGAGAGACTGCCCCTAATGACTATGGCCGACAACTTGAAGTTCAGTAAGCATAAGGAAGTGCAAGGTCAAACCAGCTATGCTCGTTACGACAACTTCGATGCAATTGAAATTCCCTTCACCGATGCAATACCAAGCGATTATTGGGGAATGATGGGCGTTCCAATCAGCTTCCTCGACAAGTACAATCCCGAGCAATTCGAAATCTTAGGCTACGAAAAGAGCTATCACCTGCAAACTAAAAGATATGAACAGCAGGTTCAAGTAGATAAGTCTGGCAAGCGTACCAATGTTAGTAAACTTAACGACGGGGCCGCGATCAAGCTAGACAATCCGCCGGAAGATGAGACTTATTACGTCGTTAGCGGCGAGTTCTATGTACAGCCCTATAAGCGTATTTTCATTCGTCATCGTAGAGCTGTTTCCAAGAAAGGAGCGAAAAAATGAGGACGACCCTGCAGACGGAAATTACCGTCGACGAGATCTGCGATGGGTTCGTGTACAACACTCTAGAAGGCAAAGGACTTTTCGGCCTCGGGGGAAAGCTCACGATCCAGCCCGAGTACCAGCGGAACTATATTTATGCCGAAGGCGGAGGCAAGAAAGAGCAAGCTGTTATTCAGTCGCTACTGAAGGGATATCCGCTCGGATTGATCTACTTCAACAAAGTCGGTGAGGATAAGTTCGAGGTGCTCGACGGCCAGCAAAGGATCACGAGCATTGGGCGATTTGTTACAAACAAGTTCGCGATTATGGATGGCGGTAATCCGAAGAACTTCGACAGCTTGCCCGCTGACCAGAAGGACAAGATCCGTAATTCGAAATTGCTGATCTACGAGTGCGAAGGAACCGAGACAGAGATCAAGCAGTGGTTCGAAACTATCAACATTGCAGGGGTGCCCTTGAACTCTCAAGAGCTTTTGAATGCTATCTACTCGGGGCCCTTCGTAACGTTGGCGAAAGCCGCATTCAGTAACAGCCAAAATGCGAACATTCAGAAGTGGAGTGCATATATCAAGGGCAGTGCAAACCGGCAAGAGTTCCTGGAGCGAGCGCTCGAATGGGTGAGCAAGGACGATATCGGCAGCTACATGAGCGCCCATCGCAATGACAACAATATTAATGAGCTGAAGGCCTACTTCAACAGCGTGATCGACTGGGTTTCGACTGTATTTAATGATGTGCTACCGGAAATGCGCGGCCTTGAGTGGGGCAGACTGTACGAGGAGCACCACGGCAAGTCATACGATTCGAAGAAAATGTCGGACGATGTCAAGCGGCTAATTGCCGATGACTTCGTAAAGAGCCGCAAAGGGGTCTTTGAGTATCTATTGGGCGGATCGGTCGATAAAAAGTTGTTGGACGTCCGGGTATTCGAAACGCCGATAAAGCGAGCCGCCTACGCGAGGCAAACGCAAGCGGCCGAATCCGAAAGCGAATCAAACTGTCCGCTCTGCGCCATCGGCCACGACGCGAACAAAAGCAGGATCTACAGGTTCGAAGAGATGGAAGCCGACCACGTCTCCGCATGGAGCACCGGCGGCGGAACCTCGCCCGAAAATTGCCAAATGCTCTGCATCACCCACAACCGGGCGAAAGGAAATCGCTAACCCATGGGCTATAGAAATAAGACATTTGTAAGCTTTGCGAGTGAAGATATTGGTCAATACCGACTCATGACGGCGTGGCGCGCCAATCCTCGATTTGAGTTCGATTTTTACGATGCTCATGATCTAAACATAGCCCGGGACACGAGTTCGCCTGAAACGATCAATCGGCGCCTTCGGGAAAGACTTGGGCACACAAAGCAAGTTGTAATGCTAATTGGCGACGTTACAAGGACTAAAGCGGCAAGAGTTGGCTCCTTCATTGGATATGAGGTAAGGGTGATCCAAACACTGGACGTACCGGTGATTTTCGCTAACCTGAACGGATCGAGGGGCGTTGATCGGAGTCGTATTCCTTCAAACCTTTTAGAAATTTACTCAGTATCAGTTTCCTTTAGCCCTTACATCTTAAAATATGCCCTAGATCATTTTCCGGACGATTACCGTCGAAATAAGCGGCTTAAGGTCGGACCACATTATTATAAGGGCGAACACTATACCAAAGCTGGACTTTAAACAGTGGGACGATTCCTTAGAATATTCTTGGAAGTTTTTGGCGTTTGCTGGCTTGTAGTTGAGCCGCTCGCTCTCTGGCGTCCGAATGATCTTCGTTTCGGACTGTACGGATATTTCGGACTCGGACTCGCCAGTTTGTTGATTAGTTTAATTCTTTCTTGGCCAAAAACTCGGATATCGGGCAAGCTAGCGATTTCCGACACAACTGTTGCCATTGAAGTTGGCGATCTGTTAGATCAGAAAGGAAATATCATTATCGGTGTGCCCGACACGTTTGACACTGAATTGGGGGATATAATCTCGCCTAAAAGCCTTCAAGGCCAATGGCAGCAACGTTTTTTTGCGGATAGAGCTAGTCTTGACGCTCTTATCGAAAGAGAGCTCTCAAACGTTAAGTGCAAATTGGACCGCAGCAAGATTTCCGGTAAGAATCAGAGATATCCCAACGGAACAACTATTGCGCTGACGCGTGGGGATAGACGTTATTTTCTCGTGGCCTACACGCGGATGAGACCGGATCTGAGGGTAGAATCCGACATCTGTATGCTCGCTAATGCACTGAACGATTGCTGGAAAGTCATTCGAACGAGAGGTGCAAATGAACCGATTCATATGGGAGTTATCGGGTCGGGACTCGCTCGGATAGGCCTGTCACGTTCATTATTAATACAATTCATAGTCTTGTCATTCCTTGATGCTCAGAAGAGTGGCTCTCTTACAAGAAGCCTGACGATTCACGTCCCTGAAAGCGACTCCGAACATGTCCATCTCGCTGAGATGCAAGACTGGCTCGCCGCGTTAACACGTATCGGATGAATGATTGCGAAAGTGGCTCCGGCGATGTGCCCAGGCCAATTTAAGATTGGCGGCGCGCGCCCCTTTAAACGCGAACAAGGGCTTTCTTATATGCCCATGACGACAATGCCTCTGTCGGCCTTGTCGTCTTGAGCGTCTGCGATCATGTCAATTCCGGTCACTGTTTTTTCCAGAAATACCTTACTTCTTCTAGACCATCACGCAATAGGACGATCCGGCCGCCGTCACATATTACTTTTGTTCCGGGTTCGAGAACTACATATGAGATTAGAGGTTTCCCGCTGCCGTCCTCTCGCAGTGCAATATCACCAAATTTACCTGCGAGAATGTATTCAGATTTAGTAGGGACTGTAAACGGCAAATTCACTCCAGGTCGGCTCATGCATTCCACGGCGGTGGCATCACCGGTATTCTCTGGTGCGGGCGGCCATTGGATGGTGCTACGTTTTACCACGCTGCTGCAAGGCTTGCCGGGTCGAACGTCCACAACTAGCTGATCCAGCTGATCCTCGCATACGGCCCGCTCCGTACTTTTAAAGTAGTCCGGTGCGACTGCCGTCCAATGGTGTCCCGTAATCAGAAAGCGCTGGCGGTCTCCAGTGCGTAATAGTCCAAGTCCCGACAACAGGGATTCGGACCAGGCAAATGGCCTGAATACGGGCCTTGAGATTAGCGTTAGTTCGACCACTCCGTCCCTGACCGAATACAGTGGTGAATTCGAAAACGGAGGCAACCTGAATTTGATCGACGCCTTCGCTGGCACAGTTGACCCATCCAACTCTGAAAACTTTTCCGCCGGACTCTTCTTGAGTGGACTCGGAAAGTCGGGGAAAACCGTCGAGCCGTCCGGTTGGACAATGCTCACGGTGTCTTTGTTCATTACCATGATCTCTCCGCCCACCGACCGAAAGCGAAGGCGGTCAATACGACGATCTACCGGCGCGTCATTGGTAAGGATCAATTCAGTGGCGTCCCCAAATGATTCTGAATACGTAACACGAACATCTCCACGTACGTATTCAGATGCGAATCCTACGAAGTAAATCAAAAAGCCTGCCGAGGCAAGGAAACCTATAATCTTAATGCCGAAGTGGTGAATTATTGCGCGGCTCGGTTTCGCGATAGTTTTCTTATTGCTTTTGCGTTTTCGCCAGCGCCTTCTTCGTCGTTTTGAGTCCATGGTCAATCGCAACTATCGCAAGTCGGGAAGCTTGCGTCCAAAAACGTTAGGGAAAGATAGCACGGAATAGTGGTCAGTGGGCAGTGGCCGGGTCAGTCATCGGTGGTCAGCGGCCGGTGTGAAACAGTGGTCAGTGGGCGGTGGTCAGGGGTCGGTGTGAAGCAGTTGTCAGTGGCCGGTGGTCGGTGGTCAGTGGACAGGGGAGAAAGCTGGACAAGCGGACAATGGAAAATTGGAATCTAAAATTACGAATCTGTAATTCGCCTTGCTCTTTTGCGGATGGTCGTCTACACTCAGCTATTGACATTCGGGGCGTAGCGCAGTCTGGTAGCGCGCACGGTTCGGGACCGTGAGGTCGGAGGTTCGAATCCTCTCGCCCCGACCATTT
>JBGSWW010000135.1:0-2447 GCA_041751735.1 Pyrinomonadaceae bacterium
CAATCTCCCCTTATTCTTTCCTTTAATAGACAAGTCGTTGAAAAGCGGGCCACTCTACCTTAGGACAAGAAATCGTGGTTACAGACAACTAATTCATATCAATCCGTTTCAAGGATTTGATTGTAAGCTGAGTTTCATCTAGTTTTTTCGCAGAGATGTTCATTTCACCGACACGAACGCTGCATGTTTTTTTGCTCATAGTAACAGCGCTAGCTGGCCTGATAGGGGCGCAAACGTCGGACGAACATGAAGCCCGCGCCGTGATCGAGCGTTATGAGGCGGCCCTGATAGAGGGGGACATCTCAAATCTCGCCGCGATCAGAGAGGATACCGCCGCAATATCCGATATTGATTTCGTACGCCAGCGAACGCCTGGGGCGATCAGGGTCGTTTCATCAACAGTAACCGGCAGCGGAATGCAGGATGGGGTTTACTATTTTGACGTATATCGCGAACTGGTAGACCCATCAGGGAAAAAGGTGACACTCTTTAGTGCCAACCACACCCGAGTTTTTGCCCGGCGACAGAACGGTGTTATGCGGGTTTGGCTCCGGATACACCGCGATTATTGGTTTGGGGATCAACTGATATCGAAAGACAGCCCTGCCGAACGCATTTCAATGATCAAGGCGAACCCTTCTATCGATTATCGTGAAGCGATCATTCGATCCGCGTATAGATTTCGCCTGACGGGCGACATGGATAATGCGACCCGAGCTCTGGCGGTATGTCGATCGGTGAGCACGGAAACAGCCGACGTCGCATTCCTGGCCCGCTGCGAGTTAAACCAAGGTCTGCTTTATCTGCTTCAGAGCCGGAACAGACAAGCTTTGGGAAGCTTGCTGGAATCCGAGAGCCTAAGTATTCGCGCGGGGGACCCGCTCGGACAGGCCCGGGCAAGCAGCGCATTAGGCGATCTTTACAGCTCTCAGGGTAATCCCCACATGGCTCGGGCATTACACGAAAAGGCCTTGGCCAGGATCAAGAGTTCCAATATAGGCGAAATAGAAGCGCGAATTATTCTTAACGGAATCTATATGGGTTTAGCTCATGCGATGATCGCTATGGATGATTTGCCCGCAGCCACTCAGTACTTAAACCTAGCAGTCGCACTCGGTATCCGAACCGATGGAATCCCGGATCACCCGGTAAAGTTCCTGGTCGCCAAGGTTGAGGTTATGCAAGGCAAGGTGCAAAGCTCGTTAGAGAAGTTAAGAGAGCTTGAAGATTATGCGAGAAAACGGGTGCCGATCGATGTCGGGATTCTCGTACAAAGTCTAAACGAGATCGCGGCAATACATCTCCGGCATTTCAACGACCCGATGGTGTGTGAAAAGCTCGCACGCGAGGCTGCTTTGCTCGCCTCGACCGCTGGTCTTGCCTTCTCCGAAACACAGAGCCTGACGATCCTTGGGAATGCACTTATGGCCCGGGAACAGAATAGTGAGGCTGAAAAGGTGTTTCGCCAAGCCGTGGAATTGACCGAAAGCCGGCGTGCGTTGATAGCGGGCGGCGGTGACACCGCAACGACATATTTTGTTAATCGGCGCGAGCCGTATGAAAGATTGGTCGACCTTTTGGTAAGGAGCGGCAAAGTGTACGAGGCCTTTCAATTCTCGGAACGTAGTAAGGCCCGTACGCTCTCAGATCTCCTCATCCGCACTGAGCAAGATATCGGTGAAGTTTCCGAGGAGGGCGGTACCATGCCCAGCCTTCGACAAACCCTTGCAGACCGTAATTTGTCCCTTCTACTTGAAAGGCAGAAAGTAATCCCAGATAAAGGCACGCTCGTTCAACTTGAGAAGGATGTTGAGGCCGCTCGCGTGGCACTCGATGACCACAGAATCCGACTAAGTTCTTCAAAACAATGGGGCGGGCTCGCCTCAAACATCTTTCAACCCGTGGATCGTAACAGGTTAGAGAATTTGTTTCCGAACGACTGCACAGTTTTTATTGAGTATTTGGTTACCGATGATTGTATCTTTGCGTTTTTGATAAGAAGACGCCAGGGAACGACCGAAGTTTCCGTGCATCGTCTAAACGTTGGTCGAAAGGAACTGTCGAAAAAGGTCGGCGCATTTCGGGAAAAGATTCAATCGGCGGATCTGGGCTACAGACAAGATGCCAAAGATCTCTACCGACTGCTGGTCCGGGACTCGGTGTCTCACTTGGAAGGCATCGACTCGATGATTTTCGTGCCCGACGGCGTGGTCTGGGATGTGCCATTTCAGGCCCTGCTTTCGGATAGTAACCGATTTTTAGTCGAAGACTATTCGGTTGGATATGCCCCCTCGTTAACAATTCTCGCCAAGATGAAGGAATTAAGCCGGGAACGACCATTAGCTTCCGGACGACTGCTTGCATTCGGAAATCCCCGAATTTCGAACCGCACAACGTCTACAGAAAAACTCAGAGGCGGCCGCCTCGAACCTCTGCCGTCGGCGGAG
>JBGSWW010000136.1:0-40904 GCA_041751735.1 Pyrinomonadaceae bacterium
GGAGTTGAGAGGTCGACGATCACCAGTTCGCGATCGGTCGTCAGATAAGCGAAGTTGCCGGCGATCGTCACATTATTGGCTCCGGTCAATGCGCCGCCGGGGTTATAGGTCAGGGCCCGGCTTAGGAAGTTGTTCCGCGGATCACCGTCGAGCAGCGTGGCCGCGTTGACCAGGATCAAACCCTCAAATTTATCGGCCACATACAAGTATGCGTACAGCGGATGGATCGGGCCTTCCTCATTGACGGCGGGCGCCGGTTTGCCAGCCTTTTTGGCCTCTTCGTTTAGCTTCAACGCCTCATCGGGCGGAACCTGCACAAAGGTTCCGTCATCCCGCCGAACGGTCCGCCAGCGAGCGGGGTCGACAGCTAGTGTCGAAGGTGCGGCAACGGCGGTCGCGTACTTCGTAGGAACATAAAATTTTTGGCCGAGGGGTGAAACCGGAGCCGTCACGATCCTTTCGGAGAAGCCCTTGTGGTCGATCTGGGCCACGTCATAAACCCGCAAGCCGCCGCTGCCGGCCGCTGTATAGGCATACTCGCCGCGGACCTGGACCTGTAGGACCTCGGGCCGGCCCTTGTTTTCGTAAACTTCTTTCAGTTCGCGCCCGCCTCGGACGAATTTGTCGTAATTGTCCTTATACGCCAGTTTGTGAAGGTTGCTGCCGTAAACCGCCTGCGGCTCGTCATGCTCGGTCACAGCGATCGCTTCGAGCGCATGGGTGCCGGCGACATAGACATAACGGCCCATGAAATTAACGAAATTTGTACCCTGCAGCATCACCTGCGCGAGCCATGCGTTGTTGTCTTTCTGGTTTGACACGTGACAGTCCGAACAACCTTGGGTTTCTTTACCGCGGACGGTGTGCGGCACATGAGTATTAAATGCCTGGCCCGAAAACCCTTCGGCGGAGACGGTCTGCTGTTGGCTATAGATCCATTCACGATTTTGGTTTCGCGAGCTAACCAGAACCGCCGAGCTGGATCGGACAGGTGCGATCTTGTGACCGGTAACGGTGCCGTCCTTGCCCAGCATGAAGATGTCATCGCGAATGACCTGAAAATTGTAAGACGTATAGTTACGGGAATCGCCGCCCTCATTATGGCGATTCGGCATTTTTCGGTTTGCCTCCATCGAGAGGTGGCATCCAAAGCAGCTCGTAACCCACGATGTATGGCAGGTGTAGCAGGTCATGCTGCTTTCGCGATGAGCGAGCTTTTCCTCGCCGATCTTAGCGTCGCCCCACGTGGTGTTGTCCCGCTGCATGGTCTTTGCATAAGCCGACTTTTCGCTGTAGTCATCCGTTCCCGGGGTGACGGTATCCATGGTCTGCGTCACCTTCCAGCATTTGCCGGACTCGACGATGGAATTCTGGACTATGTCACCCGCTTTCAAGGGGACAGGCTGGCCTTTGTCGTCATTACATACTTTTGAGCGGGCCGTAGCGGTGGTAAGGACTTGAAGGATCGACATCCTTCGGCCGTCGGAACCGCGAAAGGCGGGGCGTGTCAAGTCGCGGCCAATAAGCGTTTTATTCTGACGCTGACGCAAAGTGATCTCACCGCGATTAGTGATCTCAGTCGCTGCGTAGCCGCTCGTTAAGCCCGTCGCCTTGGCCGTCATCGATCCGTGACAATCGATACACCCTATCTCAACGGCCGCACGAGGTTCATTGTAAAGGACACCCGTGCCGTGGCTGTCCTGGCCGAAATGGCAGTCGGCACAGTGCATTCCTCGTTCCAAATGAATGTCCTGCAAATGGACGGCTTTGCGAAACTTATCCGGATCGTCCGGCTGGACAACCTGATCGGCGGCGTCGAGCAGATTGCCTTTCCGATCCTTCTTATACACTTTTTTGAACATCCAGCCGTGGCCATGGCTGTCAGCAAACTGGACGTTCTTTAGCTTTGCGTTGAAATTCGACGTACCGGTCTGCTGAAGAAATATCGAATCGGACCATTTGCCGCGAAGCGAAGCCGCCTCTGGATTCTTATCAAGCTTCCTTACAGTTTCCGATTGACTGGGCTCGATCTGCTTATCGGCCGGGTACATCTCCTTGCCGTCGGTCTCATTGTCCCACCAGGTCCGCCCGAGATATGTCGCGACCATATTGGTACCGGGGTGCATGTGACAAGTCATACACTGCGCGGTCGGAATGCGGGTTGTAAATTCATGCCTGATCGGATGGCCTGCCTGGTTTCGGGGTATCGACTTATCGGCTGATTGCGAAAAACCCTGATTCCCGGCCGACGCGTACGACCCGGATGCGGCGACGCTGGTGTCGTTAGCATAGACGACATGACAAGCGGTGCAGCCAGCGGAGCGATAATCACCCGCATGGTCATTGGTGCCGAGAAAATTAAGGGTCGGGTCCAGAAGACGGGTTTTTTGTAGACCTAGATAAACAGGGTCCGTCCTGTTATTTGTACCGAGGCCGCGGGGGCTCAGGCCCTTATCGGGCTTACCCGGCTCTTCTTCTTTGTCGGGCAGGCCGACCTCGAGACGCCGTTTACTGCCTCGCTCGAATACGCGAAGTATGTTCCCGGGCTGCGATAGTTCCCAACGCGGCAGCGGCGAGATCGAAGTTAGAAATCCCTTAAATGCCTGTTGCTCGCGTGTCGGAGCAGGCCTTTGAAAAAGAGCCTGCGGGCTGCCGTCCTCATTATAGCTCTCTCCAAAAGCCGGGTCTTTGATATGGTAACCGCCGTTGTTATAAAGAGCGGCACCCCAGAGCATTGCGCCGTGGGCCATCATGCTTGTCGCCGAATTCTGGTTAGTAGCGTTGTGGCATTCTCCGCACGACTGCGCGACCACCCGAAAATCGCCGGGGTTTACAAAACGAACAAATTCACGGCTCTCCTTGGCGATCAAGGTGTTCGATCTTTCGGGATTTCGGCTTGAACAATTACCATCCTTGCATCCCCATTCCTTTGGAAACCGGGGCTGAACATGAGCGTCCTTTTGTACGGTCGAAGCAGGATTGCCGCCGTGACAAGAGGTACAGGTCAGCCCCTGAGCGTCCTTGCCATCTGCGAGAGTTTCGAGAACATCGCCCTGGTTGTTATAGCGATGCATCGGCTCGATGTTGCCGTGGCATTTGATACAACCCTCTAGAGGCGGCGGTGCAGGCGTCGCCGCTGCTGCTGCCTCAGGTGCCGGTGTTGCGGCAGTTTCGGGAACTGGCGTAGGCGTGACAGCCACCGAACTTTGGCCCCTCGACACGATCCTCTCCGCGCGCGTACTTACCTTCCATGAAGCACCCACAAGCACCATGGCGAATACAAACAAAATGCCCACCTTGAGACGATTAACATTGTTCGTTTTTGATGCCATTAATATATCTTCCTCATGGGCTTAAAAGATGAGCTTCATCTGGCTGAACAGCGTGTACTGCGGCTTAGTTGGATTTGGAACGTCTCCGGTGCAGAAATTCGGCACGGGGCAATTGCGTGCCTGGTCGGTGTAAATGTCCTTAAATCCTTTGCCGGGAATGAAATAATTCCCTCCGAAGGTGAACGTAATATTGTTGATCAAAAGCGGGCGGTAGACCACGCCGAGACTGAGGTCGTAACCAATCTCTTTACGAACACCCGGCTGAAAAAGAACATACTCAAGTGACTCAGTACGGTGGAATCGAAGGTAGTTAGCATTGAAGACAGCTTTTACCGTTTGCGTCAATTCAGCGTCGACGCCCGCATTGAATATCATGATCCCGGGATTTACGAAACTCGCCTGACCCTCCGTTTTTTCGGAACGAAGTGTCGGCAGTAGGCTGTTCGCCTGGACCAAACCGACATCCGTCGAAAGCAGCTTGATTCCCTGCCGGTTCCAGTACGAAAACTGCCCGCCGGCAAAATTAGGATCGTCGAAGATCGCATCGAACCCTTCGGCCTTGTCATCAGTCGGGTCTTTATCGCCGGTCGCGAAAAAGCCGGATAGCTTGAACCTGAGCCAGTTACGATCGATCGACGCCTCGACAGCACCCATATGGGCGCGGATGTCCGTTTTTCTGCCGGCTATAGGATTGAATTCATCGCGACCGAAAGCAAAATAATATGAATTCGTAAGGTTGAGTATTCCGACGTGACCGTCGCCGTTGATGCCAAAATAACCGGCCTGAACGTCGTGCTGGCGGGCACTTCCTATCAGGGCGGGACGGACAGGGAAGCCGTTCGTGTCGAAGTGCTTGCGGCCACGATCATCATTGAACGCGCCGACAAGCTGGATCGTGTATCCCTTAGTGAGAAAGTCCTGACGAAACAGATTGGCTATATAGACATTTTGATGCCGAAATAAGAAGCGGTTCAGCTTGCTGTTGGTGTCCTTATCGAGCTGATGGAACCAGGCGACATTGAACTGTGTCTTGTTATTCGAAAAGGCACCAAATGCGCGGATGCCGAGGTTATTGTCTGAATAAAGGAAGCCGCGAAAATCAGCGTTGAAAGGCTGAATACCGGCCCTGACAGAAACGGCGTCGTAATTGTCGTTGGTGTTAAAGAGCTTGACCTCGGCAAACGCCTCTTCGAGCGAAACGTGTGTGTCTGTCCTGTTCGATCCGCGGCGAACGTCAATATTGACGATGCCGTTCTCACGCGCGTTCAGATAGTTCGGAATACTAAACGTGGGAGAGATCTTGAAAGCCCAGGTGCGCGGCTGGAATGTGGTTTGCCCTTTAAATAACTCGAACGAGACCTGAAGCGTCTGGTTAAAAAACAAACTTTCGGGCCGCCCAAAGAAGTTATTGCTGTCCGGATTTGCGGAGCTTACCGCATTACCCGACGGGGTTCGACGGATCTCGATGTTCGTGGTGCTGGCGGCCGAGAGCACCATGAAGATGTCACTGCCAATGATCGGCCGGTCGCCTTTTATAACGCTCTGATCGTATGGGTTGTACCAGCGGCCGCGGCGAAACGGAATGTCGCGTCCCCGGGCGCCGCGGTCGCCGTAACGATCATATTCGGGATATTCAATTCGCCAGCGGTCGCGTATTTCCCGACGGTCGATCGCCGCCGGTACGGCCGCGGGCGTGGCACCGGGCGCCGGTTCAACCGTTGTTTTGCCGGGCTCGACAGCGACAAAATCGATCTTTCGCTCACCGCCGTCAATGATCACGTTCTCCAGCGTCGCACAGTTTTTGCGGGAATCATCGCAAATGATATTTGAGAAAACGCCGTATTCCTGGGTCTTTCCGCGATCAAATCGCCCTTCGAAGGGGGGCTGAACAGTGATACGGTATGCTCCCGGGCTGATCCGCATCGAATAACTTCCGTCGGCGTTTGTTCGCGCGGTCACGAACTCAGCGGATGATTGGTTTGTAGCAACTACGACCACGCCTGCGAGCGGATTGCCTTCATTGTCGACGACCTTACCTAAAAGCCGTCCTGCGGATGTTTGGCCCGAGACGGCGATAAGCCCCAGGATAATTGTCCCTGCGAACCAAAGGATCAGTCTGGGTAGTCCCGACGTCATATTGGTGAAGTTGTCGAAGTGTGATCTAGTGCCGCTGTGTTTTTAACATACATTGGCAACAATGACAATTTTATTGCGTCTGAAAAACTTGACTATGGATGGAGATTGTATGATATTCGTACGCATCATGAAGACACGTGCTTTGGTGAAAGGTCTACAGTTTTTTGCCTCCTTCATGTTGCTGCTTCTTGTCTCTTCCGCTGTTCGATCCCAGGGCCTAACCGCCGCAGAAGTACAAACTATAATTGCCCGAGCTGTTTCCAAAGCCGTTGAACTAAATCAGAACGTAACCGTTTCGGTGACCGATCAGGAGGGGAACCTGCTCGGGACATTTGCCATGAACGGAGCTTCGGCATCGACCAAAGTTAGAAGTGTGGGCCGGCCGGGACCGCCGGGAATCGAAGACCTGACGGTGCCCGCTATGTGGGCATCGCATTCAAAGGCGGCAACGGCCGGACTGCTTTCTTCTGGCGGCAATGCATTTTCGACACGTACAGCCTCGTTTATCATCCAGGAGCATTTTGCGCCGGGAATCGATAATCGCCCGGGAGGGCCGCTTTACGGTGTTCAGTTTTCTACTCTTCCGTGCTCGGACATAGCGATCGCCGGGGCTCCACTGGGCCTATCGGGTGATTCTGGGGGCCTGCCGCTTTATCGAAACGGTGCGGTGGTCGGCGGTATCGGCGTCGAGGGCGACGGGCTCTATACGATCGACCGTGATCCGAGAGACAGCGACCAGTCACTGGAGGAGATCATTGCGGCACATGGAACTGTAGGCTTTGAGGCCCCGGCGCTGATTCGGGCTGACAATATTCTTGTCGAAGGCCTCAGGTTCCCGTTCTCAAATGTGCAGGACATCACCTCTGCGAATGTAATGGCCTTTGGAAGCCTACCCGGGGTTGAGGCTGTGATTATCCGCCCTGCACCGGCGAGTGATTTTATTCCTGGCGTTTTGAATGGCGTATCCGGGCAATATAGCTCGCGTTTTCCGACTACGGCAGGATCGGCGCTGACACAGGCAGAGGTCCAGCAAATACTCGGAGACGCAGCGGCAACTGCCGACCGGACCCGAGCCGGGATCCGCCAGCCCATCGGCACGAATGCCCGTGTTACGATCGCGGTAGTCGATACTGACGGCAGAGTTTTGGGCATCTTTCGACAGACGGACGCCCCGGTTTTCGGTCTGGACGTCGCAGTACAAAAGGCCCGTAGTGCAAACTTTTTCGCACGCCCTGATGCGGGAGCAAAACTAACCACGGCCGGATTCGGCTCTTATGTGACGAGGGCAGCTACAGAAGGAATTACCCTCTATGGCGGGATTGCTTTTAGCGACCGCGCTATCGGATTTCTTCATCGCCCGCTGTTTCCGGATGGTATTAACCGGACTCAGGCCGGGCCGTTCAGCACGGAGTTGGTTGACTGGAGCCCATTCAACGTCGGCCTGCAACTCGATCTGATAAGAACCTCGTTAACTTTACCGCCGATGATGTGTAATCCACTAGTCCGCCGTGGAAGGCGTCAGGCCATTGCGCCCTGTCCGTGCACGACGATCCCCGAACTGAAAAACGGTATACAGATATTTGCCGGTAGCGTGCCGATTTATCGGGGATCAACGTTGATCGGCGCAGTCGGCGTTAGCGGCGATGGTATCGACCAGGACGACCTGATCGCTGCGAGCGGAGCCAATAATTTCGCTCCGCCAGCCGGGATCAGATCCGACCGCTTTTTCGTCCGGGGCGTTCGTCTTCCGTTTTTGAAGTTTCCACCGCGGCCCTTCGTTAACTCGCTTAAATGACGCGCTTTTTGGCTACCTTTATTGGACTACTCGCGTCGGTCCACCTTCCAACGATGGCTCAGGGCGATCCTGCGTTTGGGTCCGTCGTTGTAAAGGGGCGGAACGTAAAAGGAGTCGACAAAGCGAAGATTCCGCTTTCGAGAAAGCGATTCTATTTGTTTTCAGGCGGGTTGGCGGAAAATAAGGATCTCATCGACGGCCTTACTACGGCTGAGACTATTTCGCGAGATTGTTTTTATGCCGGTTTAAAGGCGAGCCCCTGCTTTATCGAATGGCTAAAACAGGGGAATTGTGAATCGCCATTCTGCCGAGCCGTGAAGCGCGAAGAAATTGCCGGCGTTCCCGAGTTTCAGGCGGCTTATACCAAAGGACAAGCCGCGTATGCGAAAAGGCCCGATCTGGCGGTAGGCTGGCTGCTAAACAATATGCCGTCCGAGATCACCTCGGGGTATTACCGTCAGCAGCGAGCGTTGGTGGAGCGGTTGATAGCCACCCGCCGGCCCATTCAATCGATCCTATCAACAGCGGCCGGAGCCGAAGCGGTTTTTGCTGGCGTTCCGGTCACCGGCAAATCGACCAAATATGTCATATCGAATGTTTTACCGGTCGAGATCGACAACAAGGTCTACACTTGGGCCTGCGAGATCGAAGTGCGTATGGGCAAGCCGTCGTCACTGATCCTGGCCTTGCCTCTCGACCCGAAACGAAAGAATTGTGTGCTCGTCGAAAAAGACGTCAAGGTTTGTTCCGTTGGAGCTTGTGAGAGAAAGTGAAACTGACTCTAACGATTATTTTTGTTTTGGCTGGCTTGGTGTTGTGCGATTCAAACTTCATATGGAAGTCGTCGGCCCAGCAGCGTGCGAAAGCATTCTCGCACAACACTATCGAACATAAGAACGGTCGATATACAAACTGCAGCGTTTGCCATCAACTGCCGACCCCAAATTGGGCACTGCCTCGTCGGGATAAACAGTTGTCGTTCCCGGACGTCATAAATTTCCCTAATCCACACAAACAGGGAGCCGGAAATATTTGTTTCGCATGTCACTCACCGTTTTCCGGCGGCGGAGTCCTTTGCGGGACCTGTCACACCGTCCCTTCGATGAGGGCAAGGGCGGTCCTGCCATTCCCGGTTCAGGGCCGGGCAAGGCAGTTCAGTATAATTTTTCCGCATGATGTACATCAGGACTTGATAGCGAAGGATCGGAAGTATCGGAGGAACATAGGCGCGTCCGGCAGCCCTTTCGTAAGAGCGTCGTTCGATCGATCGGCGGGGTCGACGGTTGTGGACGATCCTTATAGCTGCGCCGTTTGCCATCAAACTGCCGCCCAAATACCGAAAAGCCGGGCACGGACGATACCTGATCTGAAACCCCTTGGAGATCTGATCGCAGATACTCTCGCCAAACCGGTCACAGCGTCATTTTTCAAAAGCTCGCCCGACGGACATGCCTCGTGTTTCAATTGCCATTATCAATATCAGCACCTTCCTAAAGAGAAACAGACTTGTGCGGGCTGCCATGAATTGACTCGCCCATACATCGAGCGAACGACGATCGAGCGCTATTCTTTGAAGTTCGACCACAGCAGGCAGGGCCACGTTGAATACGATTGCGCGACTTGTCACGTGCGCATCACCCAGCATTCGAGCGTTACGTCGATGAAAGACGCAGATGTACCTGTCGCAACATGCTGGCGCTGTCATGCGACGCAGGAAGAAACGCCCTGGAAACGGGTACTGCTAAATGAGATCGCGGCCCGCGAAACTAGCGTCGCGAACAAACAGCCGGCATTTCAGTGTACATACTGCCACACGTCGGCTATCGGGCGTTATGAGATCCCGGATAGCCATCGACCCCAATAAACACTTGAGTCCACTTACTGCCGGCAATATTAGATGGGTAAAACTTGCGGTGATCTCGCTGGGAGCCTGCGTGTTTGCAGTCAGTTGTATAAAGCAAGCCGAGCGTATCGCCCCGACCATCACTTCATCCGAACGTTCGGATGTGATCGCGCGAACACCTTCGAATTCCAAATTCGCCAATTTCTCACACATTATCGACGACCATAAGACCTTTGAATGTATTTCCTGCCATCGTCGAGAAGGAAAGCAGCGTGAGCTTGAGTTTGCAGAACACGAGTCCTGCGTGGGATGTCATATGAACCAGTTCATCGATTCAAACGTGACGGACGAGAATCGTGCTTTTTGTGCGATCTGTCATGAGAATGTCGGGTCGAACGATCCGCCAATGCGGAGCTTTCCCACTGAGTTCAATGAAGGATTTAACATGAGGTTTGAGCATGCGGCCCACGATAACGGAGAGGGTCGGCCCGCCCAGGGATGTGCTTTCTGTCACAGCCCGGCCGGTGCTGCACAGACAATACCATCGGGAATAGACACTCATAACAATTGCTACACCTGTCACACATCTGAAAGCAAGATAGGCAACTGCAACGTCTGCCACGAGATCGCCCCATATAGGCGCACCTTGGCGTCACAGTACAACTTCAAGGCCATTTTTCGACACTCAGACCATACCGTTCGGCAAGGAGTAAGTTGCAGCGAGTGTCATAGTATCGTTGCAAAGGCCCCTCAAGGAAGACAGGTCACCAATATCTCGGTCCTCCAGCACAGGACAACACCAGGAAATAATTGTTTGCAGTGCCACAACGGGAGCCGGGCCTTCCACGGCAATGACATCACACAGCCGAACACCTGTATCCGTTGCCATACGGGAATGAGCACCCCAAATTTACCCGCTGAAACCTACACTGAGGACGACACCCTTCCCGAAACCTGATGACTCGCCCTAACAATTCCAGATGCCGGGAAAACGGAAAAAATTGACATTTCATTCCGAAAGAGAGTTTAATAAGGGCACCTTTTAATATGAAAAACCTGACCAAACTGATCGCTATTTCAGCCTTTACTTCATTGGCAGCTTTTGCGTTTTCGTGCGGGATATCGGGAGACAGCTCAGCTTTTTTAAGTGCCGCTACACCGACGCCGATACCAGCTAACGCCCCTGCAAATGCGAACGTCAACGCTAACGCCGCGAAGCCGCCCGGTGCCGGCGGCAAGTCGATCACGAAGAACTTTATACTCGGGAAAGACAGCCTAGACGCTGTTCACGGCCAGGTGCCTTTCGATCATGAAACCCATGCATTTGCGAAGTATAGCCCTGACGGAACAAAGGTGGTCGGATGCGTCGAATGCCATCACACTGATCAGCCAAAGTCGGCGATGAAGGCTCCTCTTGTCACGTCCGAACGGGACGTGTCACTAACCATGGAAGCCTGGCAGACGTCAACGAAAAAAGTCAGTGAATGCCGGGCGTGTCATTTCCAGGACGGGAATGTTCCAGACGGCAAGGAGATGCCAGTGTTGAATGGAAAGGACCTTACTAATGAGCTTGCGTACCACCTAAACTGCAATACATGCCATGACGCCGCTGCAAAGGCCCGTCCCGAATTGAAAGCAAAGGCTGGATTTGCCACATCGGACGGAAAGGATTGTCTGAAATGCCATCAGAAGCAAAACTGACCGATGGCTTCTTTACGGCGCTGCGATAAATGCGAAGAAATGGTCGACGAAGCCAAGGCATTTTGCCCCGGCTGCGGGGCCTCTCTCCTCGAAGAGGAAGGCCGTGAGGCGACGAAGTTCGAGAAAATGGACAACACAGTGCAGCTTGGACAGACGATGTACAATCAAATGCTGTCCGACATGGGACTCGGGAAAGAGAAAGGGCCGTCCGCACCCGACCGGCGCGTTGAGATCATCGAGCCCGTTGTTTCGAACCCAAAACCAACAAAGCAGGCAGTTCTTGTGCCGCATTCTGCTGGTTCCTCAAAGATCAAGTGGATAATATTGGGTGCAGCGGCCATTCTTGTGGTCGGCCTTATTATCCTAGTGGCGACCGGTTTCCTGCTTTACTTTTTCTGGCCGCGTATCAGTTAGACTCTTCGGACCAAGTGAGACAAAATGCCGCGTGTAATAGAGAAGCACGATAAGATCATCGAGGCTTTTCGAAAGGTCGATATCGTGTCGGAACTCGTCGAGCAACTGCCGAACGGGGAGTTTCGCAACGAGCTCGATATGGATATCATACTGTTTGGCCGCAGCTATCGCGGCAAACAGGTCGGTCCATATACACGCCTGCTCGAATACTCTCCCGGCGAGATCATAGTCCGTGAAAACACCTGGGAAAGCAGTATCTTTTATATCCTGGTAGAGGGCGGACTTGAGGCCTCGGTATCCGAACAAAACGGCAATCAGAAGAAGGTAGGTGAGATACCCGCCGGGAATTCCTTCGGTGAAATGGCACTGCTTTCGGGCACACCGAGAACTGCAAACGTCACGGTTGCGGCCGACAGCGGCCCCGCCTACGTTCTTGAGATCACCAGGCCGGCCATCAGACTTCTTCGAAAGCTCCCGAAATTCGGCAAGGCTCTCGATCGCAACTACCGAAATTATGGCCTATCGCTTTCGCTCAACGAGCTTCGTGACTTTACACATCTGGACCTCTCGCCCTCACTCGTTCAGCGGTTAAACGATTCTGCCAGGTTCGCGGTTTATGAAAAAGACCATGTCCTTTTTCGCGAGGGTGATCCTATAAACAGGATCGTATTTGTTAGAAACGGCTGGATACAGCGGGTGAGCGGCGTCGAGTTTAATCCGAGGGCAGCCGATCTGCTTATCGAATCTGATGAATCTGTCGGCCTGGACTTTGTTGGCGCGGGTACCTGTTTGGGGCTGGACGCAGTAAAGGGCCCGGCTAAATGGCCCTGCACGGCGACCGTTTGGGGCCGTTCCGAGGTGATCGAGGTTGCGGTTTCGCGGTTACGCGAAGATGACGAACTCAGCTCGGCGGTTTTACCGTTCTTAGCAGCGCCGTCGAAGCCCGAGCACTCGAAGGCACCCCAACATCCCGAGGACACGCGTGTTCTTACGGCCGCCGGACGTGCGATCGAAACCGGTGTGGTTGATGGTGTCAACCTGCTAGTAATGGACATGGCGAAATGCATTCGCTGCGGTAATTGCTCCCTCGCGTGCCACAAAGTGCATGGTCACACAAGACTTGTTCGCCGCGGAATCCATATCGAACGTCCGGTAAAGCCCTTGAGCCCCGCAATGCAAAGCGTTTTAATGCCATCGGTCTGCATGCATTGTCAGGATCCCGAGTGTCTTACGGGGTGCCCAACCGGAGCCATAGCGCGGTTTCCCAATGGCGAAATAGATATCGAGCCAAAAACTTGCATCGGATGCGGCGACTGTGCGACGCAGTGCCCGTACAACGCCATTTCGATGATCGCCAGGCCCGGCACCAATGGGAACGGTGAAGGAACGGCGAGATCATTCTTTTCTGCATTCTCTCTTGGTGAAAAAAAACCTCCCGAGCCGGTTACGCAAAACGAGAACCTTCTTGCCGTCAAATGCAACCTTTGCAAGGACACAGGGTTGAACCCACCGGGTGCCTCCAGAGCGGCATACTCGTGCGAAGAAAATTGCCCCACCGGCGCCCTGGTCCGCGTTAATCCTCGTGAATACTTTGACGAGATCAAAAACACCATGGGGTTGACCCATCTCAGTAGTACTCATGCTATCGGCGAGAACATTCACAAGTTCGACCGCTGGGCCACGATCTGGCATGCGGTCGGCGGGCTCATGGTTATAATCGGCGCGACAGCGGCTATTTGGGGAACGGTCGCATATATGCAGGACATCGCGCTCAGTCCGGGTTCCTGGGTCACGATGCGTTGGCTTACCGGGCTTACCGGGCTTGCGAGCATAGTGTGGGTCATGGCCTATCCTTTGCGAAAACAAGTTTATAGGCGGCGGGCCGGGGCGCTTCGGTATTGGATGATATCTCACATTTATCTAGGGGTTCTGGCGGGCGTGTTGCTTCTTGTGCACGGCGGTACGAATTCAGGAGGATTGTTGACGACTTCGCTGATGATCTCGTTCGATCTTGTGATCGCTACAGGTCTATTCGGTGCTGCGTGTTATTTGATCGTGCCCCGCTTTATGACACGGATCGAGCGCGAGCCGCTATTGCTCGAGGACCTGGAGGCCCGACGCAGCGAACTCCGAGCTGAACTTGTTCGGGCGACAGACGAAACCACTAATCCAGAGCTCCGAGAGTTGATCCAGCGAAAGGTCCGTCGTCGATTTCTCGGACTGCGATATCTCTTTCGACAGTATTTCCGACAAGAGGACCTCCGGACACTGCTGGCGGATGCGCGAGGAGAATTCCGGGATGAAACAGTGGATATGTCGCGCGTTGACGACACCAGGTTAATGGAAGCGGTCGAAAATGCCGCAACGCTCCGGCGTGTAGATGCGCTTTGTTATCTGCATCAATTATTAAAGTTGTGGGTTGCTCCGCATGTTTTGTTTACCTCGATCATGTTGGTACTGATGGTGATCCATATTGTTCAGGTAGTTTATTTTAATGTTCGGTAAATCGGATGCAGGATAGTGGATGAGTCAGGAAACGGGAAAATTCTCGATCTCGTACGTCGATCTTAGTCTTCCAACGCGTACTGTTGAGAAAGATGGTATCTATCTTGGAAGACTGGATAAGTGCGAGATCGTGCTCGACCATACAAGTGTGTCGAGGATCCACGCCGGGATCAATTTCGCTGATTCACGATACGTCTTGATAAACCTCTCTTCGGCCAACGTTCTGACCCTGAACGGCCGTTTATTAAAGCCACAGAAATCCGATGTGCTGGCGGACGGAGACACGATACAGATCGGTCCGTTTGCTATTTCGGTCGGCCACACGAACGACGAGTTGATACTTGTCGTAGAGAAGCAATTTGTCGAAAGAGTGCCGGGCAAGGTTGGCATTCAAGCGGAAAAAAGTGTTAAACCGGTCATCCCAGAGGCGGATGGTGTTCTAAAGGTGTTCTGGGAAAAACGCTCTCGCGAGAAAGATGATTGGGGATCGCTGCTTAGGCCGACAGAAAAACCTGTACCGGGCAAGTCGATGTTCAACTGGCGCCCCACTGGCGACCTTAGGCGGCAATGGCGTTTAGGGCTGTTTATCTGGGCCTTCGTCTTGATCGGAGCGATCGGCGTTTTCGCATTTTTCCGTTACCCGGGTGTGTACGCCCCCCAACCGCTCGCAAGCCCCCACGCAGACAATATCGAGAATAGCTCGGTCGCAGTTATGTCGAATGGCAATTCCTGTACAACATGCCATTCCGCTACGCAGCCGCTCGAAAATTCGTGCATCAGTTGTCACCAGGCGAGCCATTTTTATGCCTCCAACACCCGGGCCCACGAGCAGGCCGGGATAACTTGCACCAATTGTCACAAGGAACATCGTGGACGGGATTTTAATATGAAGGCTACGGCCATACAAAGCTGTTCTGAGTGTCATAGCGACAATAATACGAATACATACAACGGTAGAGGTGTTCGCACAGCACATAACGGGACGTACGGTTACCCCGTCGTGGACGGAGTATGGAAATGGCAGGGCGTCTATCGAGAAGTGGCCGATGCGATCCCTGAGATCAACAGTTCGGCGACCGGGGATAAAGATGAGCAAGCGAGGCTAAGCCGGCATTTTCACACGATACACGTTGCGAGACTAAGGGCACCTGTTGGCGTCAAGGGCGATTCCCGCGGTCTTATTTCATGTTCAAGCTGTCACGTGAGTTTCGACCCGATCGACCGTACAACTCCTCAACAGACGTGCGCTGCCTGTCATACGACGGCGCCGGGAGCTGCGGATCGCGATGGCAGGTTTTCAGGTTCAGGCCCGGCAAATTGTATCTCGTGTCATGTCCAGCACCCATACAGCGGCGGCCGTTGGAACGAATTTGTAACCGAAGAAGCTCTAAAACGTCGAACCGATGCTGTTGCCCAAAAGATCGACCAGCTGAAAGGCCAATGAAAGCATTTCACCTTATAATTTGCCTTGTTGTGATACTACTGCTTGTCTGGATGAATCAGACGCTGGTTCCGGTCAACTCTGTAATGTACGGAGGCCTTACCTGGCTCGGCTGGATAAGTATCGCATTGGTTGGGCTGGGTATCGGATTTCTCGTTATTTTCAATGATTCAACGCGGGCTTTTGGTTTTTTCCGCAACAAGGACGAGCATGCGAAGCCTCCGCCAAGCATTCGAACCCTTACGTCTGTTGAGTTAAAGGAACTGGGGCTGGACAAGTACCGAGGGCCCAGCTATCCGCATCCGATCATCTTTCCTGAAAGGTGCATTGGCTGCCAGGCCTGTGTTGACGCCTGCCCGCACGATGTCTTGGCGATCGTTGACGGCCGGGCGGCGGCTGTTGCGCCGGACCTATGCATGGAGGACACAGCCTGTCAGGCCGAGTGCCCCGTCAATCCGAAAGCGTGCATTGTGATTAACACGACCAAGGAAGTACGGTCTCTGCCGACCCCGACGCGCGACGGCTCAACTTTCCAGACCAACGTACCGGGCTGTTTCATTATCGGAGACGTTTCCGGTGTGCCTCTTATAAAGAACGCAGTCAAGGAAGGTGCCGACGTCGTTGCCTACATTGCAGAAGATCTGAAGTCGTCACCGCCGCAGCCAAAAGCATCCTATGATGTCGCCATAATCGGGATCGGGCCCGGAGGGGCGTCGGCCGCCGCTGCCGCCCACGACGCAGGCCTTAAATACATCGGCATCGAGCAGGACAAGATACTCTCCACCATCGATCTCTATCCTAAGGGTAAATACATCTTCTTTAAGCCGGACACAAAGGATTGGATGGGGGGCATTCCCGCGGTCGGGCTTGGACTCACCAAGCAGAAATATGGTGCAGATGACGCTGCGACCGACGATCAGGCGATCTTCGATGCGATAGGTCAGGAACTCGAGTCAAAAATCGCCGGGTATACACGCGCGATCTTTGAAATGCTTATCTCTAAGATCCCATCGGCGCTACGTCCGGAACTTTCTCCCCTCCTCTCGGATAAGATCCAGTCCGAGCTGAAGCGGCGGGTCGCCGGTTTTCTGAGGTCAAGGTCTGGGGGCGATTGGGCTAATGTCTATCGCTCGCAATTTCTCCCCGTTGCCGACGAGCACATGCAGGCCTTCGGGCGGGACATCGCGGATCAGCTTGAGACGAAGATCCCCGGCGATCAAAGAGAGAATATTCTCGAGGTTTGGCTAGGTAACCTGAACGAAAAGGGCGTGGCGATAAACGAAAATGAAAGTTGCAAAACCATCGCGAAGGCCGAGGATGGGGATTATTTTATTATCAACACTGAACAGGGGCCGGAAAAGGCTAAACGGACATATCTTGCCCGCCGTGTTGTGATTGCGATAGGGCTGCGCGGAGCACCAAATAAGCTCCGGCTGGCGAACGAGGACCTAACGGCCACGATCGACGGAAAAGCAGTCGAAAAGGTCAAATACGGCCTTTCCGATCCGATGCAGTTTCGAGGACGGCGGATAGTGGTCGTTGGAGGCGGCAATGTCGCGGTCGAGGCCGCGGTCGACCTCGTTGCCGTCCGGGAAGGTGCTGCGATCTCACCGCGCAACGCAGAAGACATGAATCAGGTCACTCTACTTGTCCGCGATTACCTCGCCCCGACTGTGAAATTCGGAAACAAATTCCAGCTTTACAACTGTGCTGACGAAGGGCTTATCGACCTTCGTTTTGGGGTAGGCATCAAAGAAATGCGTGAGCACGAGCTCGTGCTGGAGGACGTAGGTACAAAACAGGAAGTCGGGACTATTCCGAATGATTTCGTATTTGCGTTGATCGGCGGAGAACGGCCCAATCGCTTTCTCGAATCGATCGGTATAACGATCGAGTAACTCTCGATCGAATTATTCCGCGCGTGCGAAATCTCGAATTCGGAATTTAGGAAACGTCGACTCTTAGTTGGAGCGGTATGTAAAATAAATGTGGTATTGTATGCTGAAAAACAATAGTATTTCATTTCATTGCAGACAATACTAAGCTGGTGGAGCTTATTCACCACTGGACGGATAATACGATGTCCGAGGATCTGGCAAGAGAATACAGCGATCATATGAGCGAAGGAACCACATACGTCGGTCTGGGTGAACGAATGTCGCATCGGATGGCCCCGACGTGCGATTGGACGGACATGGGTTCGGGCGAGCATTTTGTACAGTTTTTCGAGTCGGACGGTTCGATCGTTAACGACGTTTCCGAGTATATGATCCATGGGCTCAGAACCGGCGGGACCTGTATTGTCGTTGCGGCGAGTGACCACTTAGAAGGGATCGAGAGACAGATCGGCAACTATTTCCCGGGTATCGAGGCGGCTCGAATTAGCGGGAGCTATATATCGTTAGATGCTCACGACCTCCTTTCGAAGATCTGCACCGACGGGGCCCCAGACGAGGCGAAGTTTTTTGCGGTCGTCGGAGGACTCGTGAATGACGCTAGCGCTCGGGGAGGCGCAGTGCGTATCTACGGAGAGATGGTTGGGATCTTGTGCTCGCGAGGCAGATATGATGCAGCGGTCAAACTCGAAGGGTTCTGGAACGAACTTCGAAAGTCGCATCAGTTCTCGCTTTTTTGTGGTTATTTGATGTCGACCCTGGTTAGAAGCGGTGCGGTTGACATGTCGGCTATATGTAACGGTCATACCCGGGTTATCCCGACCGAGAGTTACTCCGGGATAACCAGCACAAACGAGCGGTTGAAGCACATAGCAACACTGCAGCAGCGGACAAGACAATTGGAGGCTGAGATCGTCGAGCTGGAACGTCGCATCGCAGCCAGAGGGGCGGTTCGAGAGACCATAACCGCATAGATCTTATTTTTTCTTAAGGAGTGTACGCAGTTCAGCAATAGATCTGTCGTAGGCCTTGGGATCGTCCTGAGGCCTGCATTGTATTGCCCGGTCGTCAATGAAAGCGGCTGCCTTCGGTTTTCCCTGGCCGATATAGACGTCTGCGAACGGGAAATCATGCTCTTTTAACCAATCGACCACGTTGACTCGCAGCTCCTCGGGGCTGGCCACTATGGTCCCGGCCTGGCCGCCCGGGTCAAGCGAGCATCGGGATGTAAAAACGACGACATCGGCGATCTTGGACAACGTGGTGACGAATTCGAGAGCCCCCTTTATTGGCTGCCCAATCTCGCGTAATCCCTTCCAGCCATCGTATTTTGCGATAACACCATCGAGATCGACGCAGACCCGCGGCTTACGCTTCTCATCGGTTCTTCCTCTCTTGTTCTGCTTTTGAGGCTTTGGTTTCTTCGCCGGAGCTGCTTTACTTGCGGAAGTCGATCTTTTTCGCGTTCTCGGCAGCGGCGAAGGTACGGCAGCGAGCATCATTTCGATAGCCTCGCCGCCCTCGAGCCACTCATTCTCACCGACCGCGTCGAAATTCCAGACGCGCGAATAGTGCTTTCTGGTGTGGTGCCTGCCTGGTAACCGGAGAGTGTAGGGAAGGTCGTCCTCTTTTACTTCACGTTTTGGAGGGAAAACCTCGGGTTTACGCGGCAGATCGAAATCAGCGTAATCATCGCGAAGCTGGGACACGAGATCGAAAGTATCTGCCAGCGGGTTTTCCTTATCCAATAGCACCCATACGTGATAACCACCGACCCCGTTGCTGTCCATCAACAAAGGATCCATTCCGAGTTCGCGCAAGCGTTCGGCCCATGACAGAGCCGCTGTAAAATTGGACGTGGCTATTTCGTCTGCGTCGACTACCGCCTCATTATGAAGATCGACATCAACGGCGAACCATTTGCAGGTCGAATGGTCGCTGATCGAGTGGAGCCCGATAAGGTGGTTTGGCTGATGGCCGGCAAAATGACGCCTTAGCTTGTTATCGGTAACCATGTGCGAACCCTTGACGCGCCGCTCCTTGATGGGCAGCATAACGACCCCGATCTCGCCATTTTTCAACGTGTATTGGCTCCAAACGTCACGACGGTTCACAAGCCGCTCCATGGCCCATTCAGCCAACTGGTCCGAGTAACGCTCCCATTCTTCAGCGATCCACAGGAGACGCCGATCATTGGCAAACTCATTGAAATGCAGTGATGCCACCTTATTTCACCTTTTCCCAGCCGCCAACAAATTTCTTTTTGGCTAGCTGATCGAACTGTTCCTTAGCCTTCTTTTCCGTGTGGGCGATCTTTATATCCCGCTCGAGAGCATTTTCGCGGTTCGGGCTGAAATCCGTTAGGTAAACGACATATGCGGGAAACTGGCCTTCGTCCTCTTTATTTGTCTTCCACATCAGGATCTTGCGGACCATTTTATTCCCTTTCATGGTTTTGGTATACACCTCGCGCTTGATCAGTTTGCTGGGTGTGCTCTTGGCCTCGATCGCGGGCCGTTCGACATCCGGAACGGGAACAAGGTCGCTGATCTGTCGAATATTGACGTCCTCGACAATCGCCTCCTTATCGTCGCGAAGACGAACGAATTGAGGCGATATCATGCTGACGATCGGCATCCGCTGAAGCGCGGAATATCGTTTGCCGTTCCACTCGAGGACCATTCGATTTACCGGCCCGCCACGGGCACGTTCGGGAATAAGGTCCAGGCACGAGATCTCGATAACAGGGCCGGGATGGACCATCTCATACGCTACGTAGTCGTTATTGACCGCAACGTAATCTGATGGCACGATCCGTCGCCTGAGCATCCCCGCCAATTCCTTTCGGCCATCGTCTGTAAATCCGCCTCCGACACGTCCGAGCTCATGAAACGTGCCGTCCTCTCGCATTACGGCGACGAGCAGGTCATGAAGCATCCCTTTTCGTTCATCTGAGCCCTCTGAGAATCCGATAATGGCGGCGTCGATATTATGTCGTGCCTTTAGTTTGAACCATCCGGCACGGTCGTGACGAACTACGAGCCCCTCGGCACCCTCGCCAATGACCCATTCGGTAAAGGCCTCCATCACTTCGTCCGATGTGTCAGCGACGACGTATTCAGCGGCGTGGGCCTGTTTGCCGCCCTTAAACCATTTGTCCAGAAGATTGTAAACGGCCGGCGTTGAGTCTACCTCTTCACCGTCATGTTCGATGACGTCAAAGACTGCCAGGCCGAGCCTCTCCAGCTGTTTTTCTGAATCGGGATTGCGCAGGACCCGCACAACCTGCTGAACACGCTGGGCCTGTGACGGCTCATCTTTTAAGTAGATCTCGCCTCCGAGGATACAGCTTTTTACTTTAGCTTTTTTCAGCAGTTTGGCCGCTTCGAGATATGCAGGCAGGCCCACACGAACGGTCCCGCCGGGATTGACCGAGAGCATATCTTTGCCATCGAAGAAGAGCAGCGCAAATTCGCCGTCGTATTTGCGTGTCGCGTAGAGCCCCTTTGTCTTCGGTAATCGAAAGGCATCGCTTCCCGCGATCGGCTTCATTCGGCCGCTTATTTTTCGACGGTATTCCTGTGCCCGCTGGTGCATGAGCGGCTGGGCAAGGTCCGTAGCCTTTCCGGTGCAGTACTCGCCGAACTTGCAGGTAAATGCTGATTTGTCGAATTTAAGATCCAGATTCTTTTACCTCCTTCGGCCTCATCAATTCCATATTCGATAGATGGAGGATCAAACAATAAGAATCGCCTTTAACACGACCTTCGAGGAACGCATTATATGGCTTGCCGCCGCGATTCATTACGATCGGTTCATTCCCTTTGGCTCCGCCTCTGACCAGCAATAGCGAATCTTTATCGTGAAGCTCCTTCGCCATATCGAACAGAAAGTCGAAGGTTAGCCCGTTTACATGTGCCAGCTGTTTCTTGTTCGTGAAAACGAACTTCCTGGCCGCTTCTTCCTTTTTGATAAATTTGCCGGTCCACTTCAATGGGACATCCGCATTGAGATTTTGGGGGAGTTTTCGACGCGGCCTTCGTTCACGCACCTTTCCGTCAGGCCCGGATACTACCTCGAACTCAAGAACGGCGTGGACGATCCCATTCTTGGTAACGTAGACCCGTGACGTATCCATCAGATATGTACCGAACTTCTCGAGGTCGATCTCGGGATCTTCCTTGATGATATCGTTGGCCACCTTGGACATTGTTCGGCGTTTCTTTAGCAGCTGGGGCAGGTCATGTGTAATATCGGATTTAAGGACTTTTTGTGTTCTGACCGGGTCGCCTTTTTCATCTACGTAGAGCACTTCTCGCGAGGGCACCAGACCCTCCGTTGCCACTACCGCGTCGCGATTTTTCGGGTTACTTATGTTTATAGGCATAAGGTCACTTAAAGAAGGTCAAACGAGAGATCATCTGCTGAAACCTCGTCCTCCTCTACCGTATCAAGGGTCGATGCCTGGTTTAATTCAAGATATTTTAACGTCGCCTGCTGGCCGATTACCATAAATGCTTCATTTGCGGCATTACCTAAGATAAATGCCTGGTCAGACTCAATTCCGTCACGATAGCTGAACGGGAATGAATATATTCGGCCGTCGCTGATGTGATCGCCGAGAAGGTCCATAGTGCTGTCGGGTGCCGCCTCGAGCATATATACTGACTTGACGATAAGCGAAAGATAGTCGTCCACGTCGGCCGGGGATAATGTGTTGGGAGAACCAAACGACGATTTTACGGGCTCGATCGGGCGGCCGTCTTTGTCGACTGTTTTGATCTCGGACCTTTCGATCGAGTCGCCATTAACGGTGACCATCTCGAGCGCGGTCCCGCCTTTATCGATCAGGGTATTACCGTCTGCAGCAAGGACCTTGATCGCGGCTGGGCGTTTTTTTTCGTCAAAAGCCTCTATCTCCACCTTCCCGTAAAGGCTTTCGCGGTCAAGCTTCGAGAGAGAAACGGAAAATTCCTCACCATCCAATACTAATTGCAGTGGTCTGGGCATGATTCAAATTACAACAGATCGGGCGTTTTACACAAAAAAAGGGCGCCATATTTGACGCCCCAAAGATTTCTGCCCGTTTCTTTACGGACGACGGCCAGTGACTAACTGGACTACCAGCACAACGAGTGCAACCACCAGCAATATATGTACCAGGTTCCCAACCGCTGCTCCGGCGAACCCGAATCCTAACGCCCAAAGAATAAGTAAGATCAGAATAATTGTCCAAAGCATATTTTTCTCCTATTGAACGGGTCTATTTTGAAGTACGTCCTGAACTTTTTGCGGCTGGCTTCCCGGCCCTTGGGGCGGTTGGGCTTTTCTTGCCCGTTGAACTTTTTGTACCGGTTGAACTTGCCGCTTTCTTAACGGCTGTCTTCCCACTGGAATTGCCGGCCTTCTTCGCAGAGGAATTTCCAGTTTTTGCCGAAGCCGCGGCGGCCGTACCTCCCGACGCTCCAGATCTGCTGGAAGTTTTGCTGCCTCCCGAGCTCTTTGCGGCGCTTTTCGCAACGGTAGATTTGGCGGCACTCGTTCTCAAGGCAGTAGACTTCGATGACGCGCCTGTCTTAACGGAAGAAGATTTTGCAGACGGTTTTGCTCCGCCCGATCTCGATCCTGAACTCGTCGTTTTCGAGGTTCCGGTTTTAGACGCACTCGTCTTTGAAGCCGTGGGCTTCGACCCGCCCGAGGAGCTTCCGGAAGAAGCCGTTGAGGGCCCTTTTTTACCAGAGACGCCTGCGGACTTAGCTACCGCGGTCGCTGTTCCAACAGCAGCCCCCTTGGCAGCCCCTTCCGCCGCACCCTGAAGTATATCTCCCACTACCTCTTTCGCTTTCTTGTAGATCGACTCCATTGAGCTTTTGGCCTTTTTTCCGCCGGACGAACTGTTTCTTCCCGCGGTAGTCTTCGATGAACCACTTTTTGTTGCTGACGATTTAGCTGCCATATTTGGTCTCCTTTTTTTTGATAAGTCTCTTCACTCGATCTTGCGACATAATCTCACGAGCTAACGAGCGACTGAATTGGTATTAGCAGTCTGTGCCGGGGTCTCGATCGATCCGTCACGCGATGCGCCAAGAAACAACACTATGGCGATTATTGCGGCAATGACTATGAACCCGCCGATCGAGAGATACGCCCAGTGAATTCCCCGATACGCTTTAGCGGTATCCTCCCGAACGACCGTATCTTCTCCGTGCACTTTTATTACGTCTTTTGTCATTTCAATGAGCTCCCTACTCTTTAAACAGAGTTGGCGGGATCCGTGTGAACATGTAGCGGATGTTCTAGGTGTGATCGGACCCCGCCAGACTGGTCAGGGTAAGGTACCCTGCCTTCTTAAACTCTTTATTTGCTCGTCCTCATTGGAATCAGTCACACACCCGTGGCCTTTTCCATCACCAGTTATAGACTCGGCACTGAACAGCCTACTTCGAAATAACAGGTGCAGGCTGCCTGTTCCACCTTCTTGCGATCAACAATCGAAATGCCTCCGCGAGAATAATTAATAAGAGTTTTTTCGCGAAGTTCCTGAGCGATACAAGTTATGCTTGGCCGGTAAACGCCCAGGGTCCGTGCGATCTGTTCGTGCGTAAGATTCAGCGTGCTCCGTCCGCAACGATCTTGTACCATAAGCAGCCACGTACAGAGACGTTCTTTAACGGAGTGGTACATATTACAGATCGCCTTCTGCGAGATCTGACGTATATAAAGATCAACAAACTGGCTGAGACTGGTTCTGAGCTGTTCGTTAGACCTGATCAACTTATCAAAAGTTTCAAAATCAAGCCTTAGAGCTGTTCCCGCCTGTGACACTTGCGTGCAGTTAGGAGCGGTATGCGAATCTGAAAACAAAGATGACAGACCAATCGCGCCTTCACGGCCAGTAACGGCAATCTCCACCATCCTGCCGTCTTCGAGTATCTTGAATTCGGAAACAACAGCGGTGATCGGAAAGTACACATATTCCAAGTCGTCGCCTTCCTGATATATGAACTGTTCCTTGTTAAGGACGACCGGCCTTAAAGATGACTCCAACGTCCGTCTCAGATCCGTTGGAAGTTCCCTAAGAATCAGATTCTCTGCCTGAGGTTCCGCTGGTCCGACTGGACGAATCTTGATATCCGGTGTCCTGTTGACCGCCGGCCTAACATTTCGTGTATATACCGGTGAATAACCTTCGTCGATTGCAAACCCTGATTGTACCGTTTCTCTGAAATCCATCTCTTCCCCCTTGAGTTATAGAACAATTAATATTTCTTGAAGCTTTATTGAGCAAGGAACGCTCCGTTCCTTGCTCATCCCCTTGACTATCGAGTAGGCGACCCCTTTTTGACTCTTTCGCTCCATCACTAGCGAACCGCCTAAGCCCACTCGATGTATTGAGTATGAGCCAAGAGGGAAAACCAAAATATCGGGAAGTTACGTAATCTTTTTAGGGAAGTTCCGGAAGATTTTTAAGGAATTATTGGGGCGATGATAGGGGAATCCCCTAAGGCGATAAGGGGGTTTTACCCGTATAAGGCTAATTATCCTGAAGCCAATTTTGCAGGATCGCGTATCGAACTATGTCGATACGGCTTGAGATGCCGAGTTTACGCATGGCATTGGCCTTATGGGCCTCAATGGTTTTAACGCTGACCTCCAGACGAGATCCGATCTCCTTGTTGGAGTATCCGAATGAGATCAGACGAAGAACCTCTTCTTCCCGGTCGGTAAGGTCACCTTTTGTTTCACCGCGAACGGATTCCGCGCGGCTTACATAGCCGCCCATTACTTTTCGAGTAAGGCTCGGGTCAAGATAGGCATTTCCGGCGGCCACGGTTCGGATGGCTTGTAGCAGGTCCGTTGGAGCACTCTGCTTGAGCACGTACCCGTTGGCTCCGGCACCGATAAGCTGTTTTAGGTATCCGTCGTCTGTATGCCGAGTGAGTGTGAGAATTTTGATATCCGGGAGCAACTCGCGTAGTTTCTTAGTGGCCTTCAGTCCATTCATTGTTGGCATCGAAATATCCATGACCAGAAGGTCCGGCCGCAATCGCGTTGCCTCCTTAATGGCCTGCTCTCCATCGCCGACCTCGCATATGACCTCCATATCAGTCTGCGCATTAACGAGTAGTTTGATACCTTCTCTGACTGTCTGGTGATCCTCAGCGAGCAGGATCTTAAGCTTTTCCATCATGTTATGTAAATACTACATTGTGAAAGGAACTTTCACATAGATCGTCGTCCCCTTGCCAGGAGCCGATTCGATCTCGACACCGCCGCCCACAAGCGAAGCACGTTCCCGCATTCCCACAAGTCCTAAGCCCTTGCCAGACTCACTTGGCAATCTCTCTGTAGACGGCTCAAAACCTACTCCGTTGTCCTCTATGATAAGTATCACACTATCGCCACGTCTTTCCATAATAACGGTAACCTGCGAGGGTTTCGCGTGCTTTGCAATGTTATTAAGCGCCTCTTGGGAAATGCGGTAAAGGTGAGTTTCAGCATCACGGTTTAGCCGGTCAGTTCCAAGATTTGCCGCGTAGAAATCGGCAGGGATCTCATAGTGTTTGGACCATTCATTTACAAAAGCTCCGATCGCGTCGGTTAACCCGAGATCGTCAAGGGCCGAGGGGCGAAGCTCCCATGCCAGGAAACTTACCTCGGAATCCAATCTTTCAGCGATCTCTTGCAGCCTGTGGACTCGAGCGTCAAACTCGGGGGCACCCGGGGGCGAATCTTTCAGCGAAGCGATCTTAAGACGGAGGGCGGTCAAACGCTGCCCAAGTTGATCGTGAAGGTCTCGGGCGATCCTCCTTCTCTCCAATTCCTGACTTGAGACTAGCCGGCGAAGCAGGTCGATACGCTGTCGTTCGGCAACCTCACGTTCTTCCATCTCGGTAACGAGGGCCAGATTCGATTCGGCGAGCTCTCTTGTACGTTCCTTTACCCGCATTTCGAGTTCGTCGTGCGCACGCTGGAGTTCTTCCGCCCGTTTCTTCTTTTCCGTAAGGTCGCTAGCGATCTTTGCGTATCCGGACAACTGCTTACCTATGTAAAGCGGCATCATCACACCGCTGGCAAAGAACGTCGAACCGTCTTTTCGCACATGCCACCGTTCATCGGACGATCGTCCTTTTTTGCGGGCCGTTTCCCTTTCTTTATCGGGGATCCTCCTATCGATGTCGTCTGGAGTGAAGATCATATCGCCGGACATGCCTATTGCTTCTTCGAGAGAATAACCAAAGATCATCTCGGCACCTTTATTCCATGTGTCGACCCGCCCATCACTATCTGTTGAGAAGATCGCGTAATCGGTAAAGCTCTCCATGAGCATGCCCATACGCTCTTCGCTCGAACGCAGCAGATCTTCTGAACGTTTGAGGTCAGTCAGGTCGTGCGTCAGCCCGTAATAGCCATGGACAGTGCCGTCGATACCGACGTCGGGTACCAGGGAGACATGCACATATCGGGTTCCGGCATTCTTGTAGGTAAGGACGGTTTCAAATGTCGATTCGGCACCTGATAGAGCCTCGTCGATACGAGGTTTGATCTCGCGATACGCTGCGGCTCCGACCACATCTTTGACTTTCTTTCCGATGAGTTCGTCAGGACGGCGGCCGAACCATTCGATATATTTGTGATTAACAAATCTGTATCTTTCCTTCCGGTCGACGTACGAGATAAGGGCGGGGACCGCATTGGTAACTACGCGTAACTGATACTCGCTAAGCCGAATGCGTTCCTCCGCTCCTTTTCTTTCAGTAATGTCGAGGTTGACGCCGCAAACGCGGACCGCAGTTCCGGTATCGTCACGGCTGATCCGAGCTTTTGCTTCCATCCAACGGATCGTCCCGTCGTGACGAACAATGCGAAACTCGTCACGAAAATACTCGTCGTTCGATTCGACTATATTCCGAAGATGAGATTTTACCCTCTCACGATCGTTTGGATGTAGATGAGAGCTCCAATATTTTTCGTCGGGGTTGACGTCGCCGGGTTTCTCTCCGTAGAAGCTCCACATTGTTTCGGACCAGTAGGTCAAACCATTCACTACGTCCCAGTCCCAAATGCCTACGTTTCCGGCCTCCTCAGCCATCAACCGCCTTTCCTCTGATTCGATCAACTCTCTTTCTGCTATCTTTCGCTCGCTTATGTCCCGAACGATCGCCATTACAAGGCGCTCACCGCCGAAGTCTCCGCCATTGGCCTTAACCTCGACGGGGAAAACGGTTCCGTCTTTACGCAGATGGAAGGTTTCAAAATGGTCTCCGACCTTGTCGGCTTTACCAAGTTGTGCCGAAAGTTCCTTTTGAGTATTAGGGTGTCGGATATCCCGAAGGTTCATTGAGAGGAACTCGTCGCGGCTGTACCCATAAGTTTCGACAGCGGCACGGTTGACGTCGACAAATGAACCATCAGTTCTTACAAACCAGATTATATCTGTGGATTCTTCCGATAATAGCCGATACCTCTCCAGCAGACCTTCGGCTTCCTTCCGGTCAGAAATATCCACGATCGATGCTATCCATCCTGAAATCGTCCCGTCGTGGTCCTCGATCGGAACATACGAAGCGCCGAGATAACGCCGCCTCGCATTTTTCAAATCCAGAAACGTCTCGAATTCTACGTGTCGGCCGCTGAGGACAGATTCGATCTTTGGTCGGATCGTCTCGAATGCCGTCACGCCCATCACGTCAACGATCGACGCATCAATAAAATCTCTCGGCTCGCGGCCAAACATGTCGGCGTAGGAACGGCTCACATACTTGTACCGAAGGTCACGCGAACAATGGGTGAGCATGAAGGGTGTCCGTTCGAAAACGAGTTCGATCTCAGCCTGGCTCGCTCGCAGAGCTTCCTCGGCGGCTTTGCGGTCCGTAATATCTATGCACGAGCCGATGTAACCACTGAAATGGCCGTCGGGCTCGGTTCTCGGAGTGCCTCGGTCGAGCATCCAACGAAACTCGCCGTCCGCCCGTCGCAGGCGATATTCCTTTTCATACTCCCGTCGAGCGTCAAGAGCCTCGCCATATGTACGCAGGTAATCATCGCGATCGTCCTCGTGAATGCCGTCCGCCCAGCCGAACCCAAGCTCCTTTTCGATTGGATTGCCAGTAAAGTCGAGCCAAGACTTATTGAACCAATTGCGCTCCTTCGTTGAAGTGGAATTCCAGATGAGCACAGGGGCGGCATTTGCGACGAGGCGAAACCGCTCTTCAGATTCTCTTAGGGCAGATTCGGTTCTTTTTCGGAGCGTGACATCGTTAAACAGCATTGCCACTTGCCCGTCACCGACCTCGCCAACGCGAAACGCATAAATATCAAACCACTTTGCAGGATCTTCCCCTTGCTTTTCAATCCTGACCGGCTCGCCGCTTTCAGCCACTTTGCTGAACAGGTCTACCCAGAATGGTGCCGATTCCGGGGCAAACTCCCGGATCGTCCGTCCCACCACACCGATCATACCGGACTGTTTTTCAAATGACGGGCTTGTTTCCAGATATCGGTAGTCATAGGCCTGACCTTTATCGTCATAGAGGATCTGGATCACGCAGAAACCTTCATCGATCGAGTCACATAGGTTTCGATATCGAACTGCGGCCCTGCGAACCTCTTCTTCGGCCCTCACGCGGGCCGTGACATCCTGAATAACCGTCAAGGCACACGGCTCGCCGCCGATCTCGATCAATTCGGCGGACAAAAGGCCTATAACTTCCGACCCGTCGCGCATTCGAAATCGATATTCATGGCCACGAATAGCCTCATGTCGAACGACAGCTGAAAGTTCTGCTTCACGGTCGCCGTCACGAGCCCAAAGTCCGAGCTCGGCCGTAGAACGTCCAACCGCTTCGTCACGGGGAAATCCGGTTATATTGACAAAGGTGTCGTTTACTTCCAGAAGCTTGCCCGTTTTAAGTGAGGTTATCGTTATCGCTAACGGGCTCGAATTGAATGCCTTGGAAAAGCGTTCTTCGGACTCTTTGAGCCTCGAGTCGACACCGGAGATAGCGTCTAAATCAACCTCGGTTTTACTAGATCTATTTGACACTGATATTTCGAAGGGCAGAACGGAACCTATCTAGACGTTATCTAGAAGTTTATAACGGTAGGCTTGATAAATAAACCGAAAACCAGCCGCCGGGACGCCTGTGAGACCGTATCCCTACGACCGGCGACCTATGTATGCACCCTTACCGACGCCCGCAATGGCGTTACCTAGAATCAGAATTTCGAAGGTACCGAAGAGGCATTTTGCGAAGGACTTTTTTGGAGAAAGGAGATAATTATGAACGCGATCGAATTGTTAAAGGAAGACCATGACCGGGTAAGTGCTCTGTTTGAGAAGGTTAAGGCAAATGAAGACGGTGACAACACTGACGTTTTCAAAAAGATAAAAGCAGAACTCGACGTGCATACCCATATTGAGGAGACGATCTTTTATCCGCGACTTATCGAGGAAGGCGATGAGGAACTTCAAAAGATCGTTAAAGAGGGAATCGAGGAACATCGCCAGGTAAAGATGTTTCTAAGAGAGTTGGACAATTTGACCGACAGCAGTGAAAAATTCGAACCTAAGATCACGGTTCTCATGGAGGACGTGGAGCATCACGTTCAGGAAGAGGAAGGTGAGATGTTCGAGATGGTGCAAAGCCAGTTCGACGAGGACGCTCTGGAAGAAATGGGTGCTGAGATGGAGGAGGAAAAAGCCAACTTTCAATCGCAGGCTTCGTCGGCAGGTGCACGATAGGCCTTTTTGATGATTGTCTAGGCTCCGCCGTATTGGCGGGGTCTTTTTAAATGTTCAGATCAATTGGAGTATGACAACTCAATCAACCCCGACGAGAAAAAGTAATGTGAATGCTCCTGAAATAGAGGCGGAAACCGCGTTACTGCTTATTGACCTGGTCACTGATTTTAACTTCAAAGACGGTGAGACACTTTGGGAGAATTCGCGTCCGATAGTTGGCCCCATCGCCGAGTTGAAGTCCAGGGCAAAATCGGCAGGTCTGCCGGTGATCTTCGTTAATGACAATTTTGGAAATTGGAAGGAGGACTTTAATCGTCAGGTCTCGCGGGTTATGGGGTCATCAGATGACTGCCGGGAATTGATAGAAACGATCAGGCCTGAGGAAGACGATCTTTATGTACTCAAGCCACAGCGATCGGGATTTTACGAGACACCGCTAGAGGTCCTTCTTTCGTCCATGAACGTAAAGAAGCTGATCCTTGCCGGGGTTACAACCGATATTTGCGTACTATTCACGGCCCATGACGCATACATGCGCGGCTTCGAAGTATCAGTCCCGGCAGACTGCACTGCCGCCGTAGCAGGCGATCATAACACCGAAGCATTGCAGCTTATAGAACGAGTGGCTAATGCAGATATCAGTCCATCCACGTCGATCCGGTTCGACCCCGGTCCGGACGATAGAAAAAATGATGCACCCCGTATCATCGGAGTGCATCAAGCGCCTTCACAGCGTCAGTAGGAAAGAGGATACAGTCACAAGATAAACGAACCAACCGGTAGAAGTTTGTACGGAGACCTACAAAGGAGCCCACATTAGTTCATTTAAAACCGAATCTGGAGCCAGACTGCTATGCTTAAACGATTTGTCGTCCACGAACATCATGCGAGGAATCTGCATTTTGATCTGCGCCTTGAGATCGACGGCGTGTTGAAGTCGTGGGCCATTCCCAAGGGGCCTTCATTGGTTCCAGGAGAAAAACGCCTTGCCGTCGAGGTTGCCGATCACTCACTCAGTTATATCGACTATGAAGGCACGATAAGTGAAGGTAAGTATGGAGCCGGCGAGGTAAGGGTATGGGATGACGGCACCTACGAAACAACGACCGATCCACTAAACCAATACAACGCCGGAAAAATAGTTTTCCTTTTCTTCGGGCTCAAGCTCCGAGGTGAATTCGCTCTCGTGAAGATGAAAAACCGCGGTAACAATTGGCTTCTAATCAAGTCGGACGACCATTTTGCCGATGCCGAGTGGAAATTAGAAACGGTGCTTTAGGCTGCTGTCGTTTCTCCGCCCAGCAGTGTGAGTACCTCACCCGTTATATAGCTCGAATTAATATTCGACGCAAAGAAGACGAATGCTGGAGCAATCTCCTCAGGCTGAGCCGGCCGTTTCATCGGAGTGTCGGCACCGTGTTTGGCAACTTCTTCAGGTTCCTTGTCCGCGACATTTAGCGGGGTCCATACGGGGCCGGGAGATACGCAATTAACACGGATCTTTTTCTCTGCGAGATTTTGAGCTAAGGACTTTGTGAAGGCGTGGATGGCTCCCTTCGTCGCGGAATAGTCGAGCAACTCCGCCGAACCTTCTAAACCCGTGATCGATCCGCAATTTACGATAGAGCTCCCTTCACGCATGTGCTTGATAGCGGCCCGCACCATGTAGAAATAACCGAAAATATTTGTGCGGAAAGTTTTGTCGAGCTGCTCGTCCGTAATATCCTCGATCGATTTCTGATGGTGTTGGAATGCGGCATTGTTTACCAGTACGTCCAGGGCACCGAGCTCTGAAACTGTCTCTTCGACGGCCCGGCGACAAAATGCAGGGTCTTTCACGTCACCATCTAAAAGGAGGCACTTTCTTCCTTCTGCCTCAACCGCCTCAGCGGTTTCCTGGGCATCGGACATTTCCTCTGGCAGAAAGACTATAGCTATATCGGCTCCCTCCCGGGCAAACAGCACCGCCACTGACCGGCCGATCCCGGAATCGCCTCCCGTTACGAGTGCACGCTTCCCGGCGAGTTTGCCTGAACCGGTGTATTCAGGCGCTAGATATTGCGGCCGCGGCTCGAGTTCGCTCTCGATCCCCGGACGATCCTGGTGTTGTTCCGGCATGGGGCTTTCCGGACGGTCGCCGGATTGCTGATGTTCCTCATTCATAAGTTGCTCCGCTCTTTTGATCGCTTAAGCGAGTTTAAAAGTGCTGACGAAGCATTTGTGTTCTCAAGAATACAAATGCCTCAGCACGGAGATCGAATGAGTTTACCGGATAAGTCTGTTGATCGAGCGAGAAAGTTCTATCCGAGCAACCGAGCGGGTCGGATTGGCGCGATTGCCATCAAGGCGAATGAGGTCTTTCTGCAGGGCAATCGCGAAGTGTCCGCGATATTGCTGCGGAATATCGTTAGCGTCGATCACGTTCAGCGGCATCGCCGAAGACGCAGCGGCCGATTCGAGATTTGCGGCCCTAACCAGCGCGACCACAGCCACGAGACGAGAGGTATTGTTATAAGGAAAGTACCGGTCGCTCGTCGCGTCAAAGATCAGGCGGCCGCCTGGGTTTGACTGGACACTTTCAACCACATTTCTCACTGAGATCTCTCTTACGTCCGCATACATGGGGTTTCCTGCAACGTAGATCGGCACGAGCCCGGCACGCACAATCGCCGCTGCCAATTCGGCACGGCTCACGGCCCAATCCGGTCTAAATTTGCGCCCCTCTGGTAATAAGATGTTCGATAACAGACTACGTTCCGCTTCTACCGCCATATCCGGCGATAAAGCCGCTAAGTCGGTAAGATCAGGATACTCAACCCTTGTGACCTGAACCACGCCGTGAATCCGCTGGGCGGTCCCGACGCCGGCGCTGTGCCGGACGGCGGCTCTATATGTCTGGGGCGCAGGGTTGCGGAGTACGACATTCTCCCGGCGCCCTGTAAGACCGGGCAAATTAAGATAGTTTGATTCTCCTATCAGGTTGTTTCCCGAGAAGAGTCTTAACCCGAAGTCATTTGAACTGAGGCCCCATGACACCGCAACGGTTGCCAGAACAACATTTGACGGAACGGGTATGTCGACGGAGCGTTCTATGCCCGGAGTCACAGTTTCTGTGAAAAGCTGTGACTGAGTAGTCTCAAAACTCACCCTATTTCTCGATAATGTCGAGCGGAAGATGCCGATGCGACGTTCCGGGAAAGCTGCCTCGAGAACTGCTGAATACGTGTTGAGCATGCCAGCCCCCGTTTCGTGATAAAAATATCGTGGTAGGGGTGTGGCCGTCCGGCTTAATATATCTTTTATCTCCGATGGACGAAGTTTTGAATTGACCTCTAGCATCAAAGCTATCGCTCCGGCCACCTGTGGGGCGGAAAACGAGGTGCCGCTCGACGTCGTGTAGTATGAGATCTCGGCTAAGGTCAACCGCTGAGCGTCGGCCCCTGCTAGTCCCCCAACGCTGGTAACAGTCGGACCGCTTCGAACGGACGCAATGTTCACCCCGGGAGCGACTAAGGTCGGCTTTCCCTCGCTTCCAAAATTACCACGAGACGTAAACGCGGCCAAATTTCCCTTCTCGTCAGTCGCACCAACACTGACTACCCAGGGGGCCATTGCGTACGGGTTTAGTGTGTCATTGCCCGGGCCGGAATTACCGGCGGAAAAAACGACATTGACCCCTAGATCTGTGAGCAGCTTCGATGCGATGTTCACGGGGTCGTGAGTATCGTAAACAGTATTCGCGGAGAAGCTGCAATTGAGCACCTTGACGTTATAGGCTGATCCCTTTTCAAGCAAGTAATCAAACCCCGCCAACACCGATGTCAGGTTGGCATCGCCAGCGCTTAGCCCCAGCAACCGTGCTCCGGGTGCAACGCCGGCGTATTTTCCTCCCGAATTAGATCCGTTTGCCCCAATTACGCCCGCAACGAAGGTTCCGTGACCGGAGATCGGATCGGTGTTCGGAACATTCTCGACCGGTATTGGATAAGAAAATCCCGCCGGAGCACTTTGGACGTCAACAAGCCGAACATTTTGTACGACCTGTCCGGCTAGGTCTGGGTGCTGGGAATTGATGCCCGTGTCCAGTACGGCCACGGTGACGTTACGCCCAGTAACTGGAGACCCGGCATTACGCGTTCCCAGGTCTCTGTCCCCCGGAACTCGATCAACGCCGGTCGCACGATAATAAGGATCCGAATTAAACGTTAACGTCCGATTGCCATAGATCGATCGCACTGAAGAAAGCTGTGAGACGGCGAGGATCTGCTGGCGAGTTCCGCTGACATAGACCATCGGCAGTGACCGAAAGCGCGTTCCTCCCTGAATCCCGAGTTCCGTCAGCCGATCCAGGTCGACATCGGTCACCTTCGAGTGATATACGACCACTGCATTGAGGCTGCTGTCATCCGTCGCGTTATTGAGAGCGATCGCGAACTCTGGATCGACACTCTGCAGGCCGATGTCGCTGTCAGCGCCTGTAAGCGTGATACCGTCGATCCTATTCATCACAATGCCATCTGCACCTGTAAGGGTTATCCCGTCGGCCCCAGTCAATGTGATCCCATCAGCTCCCGTTAATGTTATGCCTGCCGGTTGGATTGTTTCGAAAACGACTCCGGCGGGACCGATGCCCGTTACGGAGTCCGCACCGGTTAAAGTGATTCCGTCCGCCCCGGTCAGTGTTATTCCATCTGCGCCTGTTAGCGTAATTCCGTCGGCGCCCGTGAGGGTTATTCCACTCGTACCGACGCGTGTGGCACCGTCAGCTCCCGTCAAAGTTATTCCATCGGCGCCGGTCAGCGTTATTCCATCGGCGCCCGTGAGCGTAATGCCGTTTGGCCGTTGCACGACGATAGAATCGGCTTTGTATTGCTTTCCATCGGCCCCTTTAAGGGTTATTCCATCCGCCCCTGTCAGGGTGATCCCGTCGGCACCCGTAAGCGTAATACCGTCAGCACCGGTAAGCGTAATTCCATTTGGCCCGGTGTATGCGGCCCCGTCCGCTCCTGTTAGCGTAATGCCGTCAGCGCCGGTCAAGGTGATCCCGTCAGCTCCAGTCAAGGTGATGCCATTCGAGCGATAGGCAAGAACGCCATCGGCGCCGGTCAAGGTAATGCCGGATGTGCCTATGTAATTGATCCCGTCCGCTCCGGTGAGGGTAATACCGTTTGAACGAACTATGTCGAGCCCGGCCCTGACTTGGCCGACCATAAAAACGAAAATCAGAAACAGACTAAACGCTTTCTTCATCTATTAGCTTCCAAACGCGGAAAAGTAGTTAGAAATGACGACACGTTTGCAGCGTCGTATAAGGGGGGCTAGCAAAATCTTACACTATGCCCCCCGGTACGAGCAACGATTATTACTGCCCTCTTACATCGCCATTCAATTGAAGCCTGACTGTCGCTCCTTTTTCCACCTTAAGGTTTTTGCCCGGAGCCGACAGAGTCGTCCCGGACTGGGCCGAGCCCTCTGTCGAATTGGCGATCTGGAGTCCGTTTGCGGTTCGTAAGACGCCGCCAGCGGTTGAACTAACTGTCTGATTAACGGCCCCCGTTACTCCCCCGACGGTTTGGACACTTGAATTCAGCGTGCTTCCGACAGTGTTCGTCACACCGCCGAGGAGCCCGCCGGCCTTTGACGCAGTTCCGCCAAGCAGGCCGCCGCCGGACGGCGCTGCACCCGATCGACTCGCTGAGGCGCTTGACGAGGTGTTCGACGAAGCAAATAGGTCGACCGAATCATTGACTCCACCTGCAGCCACAATATTCGTTATCGATATGACCGATCCGGAAAGGTCTGAATTAAGGTTTCTGCCCTCGAACCGATCGAATATCACTCCGAGTCGGGAAAGACCATTCTCCTTCGTTCGTTGTTGAACGTCGGTGATCCGTCCCACGAGTTTGGATCCCTTTGGAATAATGGTTTCCCCAGCCTCTTTTACGGCCCGGGTAGTCTTAATTACTACGCGGTCGCCGACCTGCGCATTCTTAACATCCAGGGTTTTCTCGAGCTGTCCTTCGATCGCGATCACCTTATCGACTCGCAAGGCCCCGCTGCCCTGACCGGATGCGGATGCCGATGAGCCGTCCTTTTGACCTACGCCAGATATGCTCAATGTGAATACGATCCCAAGTGTAAATAATAATCTGTTCATCGCTTCAACTCCTTATACTGCTGAGTCTAAATCTGTCCGGAAGAGTAGCAACGAGGTTTTCGCCCCTTTTTTCAAGTTTTTCTCAAGTTTTGCGTAGTATTTTTGAGGTGTATGGCGATGACATATTTTCTCCACGACGGGATCGATCATAGCGGCGTCATAGAAAACGTCGATGTGAACCAAATATTTTCCACGAGTTCTCCTAACCTGGGACGCGATTCTTTCCATTTCGTTCGCGACAAAATGGAGACTCCAAAGCATCTCGAAACCATCGACCGGCCTCGGATCAACGAGACCCTTCGCCGGTCTGTTGATCAGTTTCCGGCCACTCTAATTACGGGGCGGGCGGGAACCGGGAAGACGGCGCTCGCAGCCAGGTTCGCGAGCAACAGCGAAAACGTCTCATGGTATTCACTGGAGTCATCTGATAAGGACTGGCCGATCTTCTGCCGGTATTTCGCGAGGTCGATCTCGCTCGATATCCCCGAGAATCTCCAGCGCAGAATGCATGACTATGATCCGGAGAATTTTGGTGAAACAGATGTCGCCAGATATCTGCTTAATGGTTTCTCAGGATTCTATGGTTCGCGCTCGACCCCACCCCGGCTATTGGTCATGGACGATATTCATCACGTATTTGATGCACCGTGGTTTGACGATTTTTTCAAGCTTCTACTGTATGCTCTTCCTTCGGAAACCCATCTTTTAATGCTTTGCCGCAGCAAGCCTCCCGGCCCACTGTGGCGACTGAGATCTAAACAGATGTTGAACGTTCTCGATGAGAGGATCATTGCGTTTACTGAAAACGAAACGAAGGAGCTTTTTAAATCAAGGGACATTCCGGCGGATGCGGCATCTGAGGCCCATCGCCGCTGTTATGGTCGCATTTCAAAGCTGCTTCAATTTGCCGATCTTTTGAGCTCGGGGACTGTTCAATTTCCTGCCCTAAACAATTCCTGCTCGCCCTCAGATGTGCGATAATATCGGCGTCTTCGGCGTTTTCAGCTGGAAATGCAGCAATCAAATTTCTTTTTGCGGACAAAGCTCCTTCCTCCGAGAGCTGTTTCTGATCTGCTCAAACGGCCTCGGCTTGCCGAGCGTTTACGATCACACCTTAATTACCCCGTCACGATGGTGGCAGCGGATGCAGGCTGCGGCAAGACTACGCTTATCGCTGACTTTCTTACAGACCAGACCCGCCCCTCTGTTTGGTATCAGCTGGATCACACCGATGCGGACCCCATCGTTTTTCTCAACTATGTAGCTCACGGAATAAGGAATTTTCAGGCTGACTTTGGCGAGGGTATCCTTGCATATTTGGCTGAAGCCAACGAGGACCTCATCAGGGCACCCGAACGGGCCGCTGACCTTCTGATAAACGAGATATTATTAACAATACAGCAGCCCTTTATACTGGTGCTGGATGACTATCATCATATCGGGACCCAAACCGCAGTTCACAAAATAGTGGACCGAATACTTCAGTATTCGTCCGAGTATATTCACCTGATCATTACAACCCGGGATCTTCCGCCGCTTGCGATCATGCGGCGAAAAACCCAAAAGACTGCGCTTGTTATTGATCGCGAGGACTTACTCTTCACTGATGGAGAAGTTCGCGAACTCTTTCGCAATACCCTTAATATCGAGCTGAATGATGAACAGGTGGCCGATTATCGGGACCGGACGCACGGGTGGATCACTGCCCTTCAACTTGTGCGGCAGGTCGCGGAGAAAGAGATCGACGTAACCGGTGACGGAAAGGCTCTTGACCTGTCCGAGATCCTTCAAAGGTCCGAAAAGGACATTTTCGATTATTTTGCCGAGGAAGTCTTCGCTCGAGAAGATGCCGAGACGCAGGAGTTGCTGCTCAGCTTGTCATTGCTAAAGTCGCTGCCATTGGACCACTGCAGTTTGTTGTTTCCCAACCTTCGTTGTTCCGCCGCGCTTCCGGAGCTGGTCCAGAGAAATGTCTTTCTAACGGTTGCCGGCGACGCTACACACTGTGAAGAATACCGCCTTCATCCATTATTCCGAGATTTTTTGCGACGTAGGCTAAGGTCGGAGATCGGACAGGCAGGGGTAAGTGCGGAGCGAAACAGGATCGCGGAGCTATTTCTCGAGAATCAACATTGGGAGCTCGCCCTTCGTTTTTTACTGGATGCAGAGAATTTCGAACGGGCCGGCGAATTGATATCCCGTCGTGGCAACGACTGGATAATCGCTGGAGCGGTAAAATCGCTCGCCGATTTCACTGATAAAGTCCCAGATGCGATCCTGGAAAAATATCCAAGGACACTTCTTCATAAGGCTGAGATAGCGAGGCTTCAGGGGGAAACGGAGCTATCCACGTCCCTGTTGAATCGAGCTGTGAAACTGTTTGATGAGCAGAAAGATAAGGCTTCTCAAGCCGAAGCATTTCACTCGCTTGCGAGTATAGCCAGACGAAGGGCCAACCCCGATTATGCTTTGGAACTTCTTGAAAAGGCTGAAAAGCTGGTTGAGCCCGATTCGGAAACATACTTGAAATGCCTGAACTCGCGAGGGCTCTGTTTTATAGCGAATGGCAACTGGAATGAGTCGGAACAAGAGTTTCGTGCGGCACTTGAGCTTGCGGAGGTCCAATCGAACGACCACTATGTTCGGCTCATAGCCCACAATTTAGCGTTAGTACCGGGTTTAAGAGGTGATTTTGGGGAAGCTCTCAGATGGCTGAACCGCATATTCCATGCAGGCTCACCAGGAAAAAAGTTGCCTCACGAAGCCATCGGCCATTTAAACGTAGCAAGACTGCACTTATACCGGGGCGAATTTAAGGAGGCCGAAACGCATCTCGAAAAAGCGCTCGAGCTTGCTCAGCTTTTTAACCTGAGATCTCTAATCCCAGAGATACTAGAGGCATATGCAATTCTATACCGCGATACTTCCGATCTCACTCATGCGGCTGAGTATTTCGAGCGGTCAAAAGTGGGTTACGCAGAAGCAGGGGTCGATATCGCGACCCGCGAACTCAACGAAGAAAGGGCCAGGTTCTGCATCATTCAGGGCGATCTTCGGAAGGCCAGAGTCCTTTTGGAGGATCTGATCAATGCACGTAGAGAGCTAAATCTCGATTTTGCTGTAAAAACCGCCAGTCTGTTGCTTTGTCGAGTTGACCTCATGGAAGGGAACACGGGGTCGCTTTCGAAACGAGTCGCCGAACTTCAGCAGTTTTTTCAGCAGCAGGATCGTTATTACGACGAAGCCCTTGCTGCGCTTCTTCTCGCAGAAACATTTCACGAAGCCGGAAAACCGAAAGAAACCGTTAAGCCGCTTTTGAGAACACTCGACCTCTCCGCCCGTTTTGATTACGAATACTGGTTAAGAACAGAGATCCGCAGGAATCAAAAACTTTTCGAGTATGAGGAGATCGCAGAAAAACTACCTCCTGACCTACGCGCGGAATTGGCCTCAGCTCCCCTTACTGCCAAAGGGCCGGTGAACATTGTCGAACCATCTTCGCGACTCACCGACTTGACGATAAAGGTGCTGGGACCTGTCGAGATCTATCGTGATCTGACGAAGCCCATCGCTCAGGATGCCTGGACGACGAAACGGGCCCGAGAGATCTTTTGCTATATTGCGACTCGGAAAAACCGGCGGGTTGCGAAGGATGTCCTGATCGAGGAATTTTGGGGCGACGAGGATCTGGCTACCGTCGAAAAAAACTTCCATCCGACCATCTCGCTCATAAGGAAAGCTCTCAACAGCCGGCAGGCACTCAAGCAAAACTTCATAATCTTCAGAGATGGAGCATATCAACTGAATCCCGAATTCACCTATTCGATCGATTCTGACGATTTTCTTTCTTTTATAGCATCGGCGGAGCATGCAAAAAGGGAAAAGGACTCGAACGGCCTTCGGAAAAACCTCGAATCCGCATACAGTATTTCTCGCGGCGAGTTTATGGAGGGTTCATATGAGGATTGGGCTGAAGATCAACGGCATTTCTACAAGGACCAGCTGGCCAGAGTATTGAGGGGCCTCGCTAAGCTTTCCGTCTCCGAGAAACGCTGGGGCGACGCTCTCAAATATGCCGATGAAACCCTCAAGATCGATCCTTACCGCGAAGACCTTCACCGGCTAGTATTAAGGGTTCTTGCGGCGCAGAAGAAAAGCTTCGCAGTAAAGAAGCATTACGAAGGCATGCGCGCGCTGCTTAAAGATGAACTCGGCATAGAACCGTCTGCAGAAACGAACAGACTTTACCAAGAACTCATCGGCTGAGTTGAGCGGTGCCCCTATCAACTTCCTTTACCTTTCTTCCCTTTCAAGAATTCATCGAAGTAGGTATTCGCTGGTTGATCCTCACTCCAACACAGCGATTGATGATATGGGCTTGCAGACAGGGGGTGGCCCTTAATCCGACACCCTAACAAATGAAAAACACAAGTCACCGGTTTTGGATCGGCGCTATGTGTTTGAATCAAAAGTTATGGCCCCGCAGGTAAGACTCGATCCAAAAATCCTTCATCCTAAGCGGATCGACGGGTTTCCGGGTCGTTGTGCTCAGTCACGATTACTATTTGGGCCGATCGATAATGCGACATGATAGACCTTGTCGCCGATAGGCCGTCAACGGGACTCATCGAAACGTCCATCAAAACCCATGCCGGCAGGTGTTTTTCGTATAAGCTGATCGCGGCCTCTCCGTCGGCACACTCGACGATTTCCGTAGCGAGGTCTTCGACCAACGAACGAATCATTTCCCTCATCAGCGGAATTGGCAAGCTAGGAAGTAAATGTGTGCGGGGATATGTGCAAAGTAAAAGAGGCTGTCTGAAAAGGCGGCCTCTTTTTTGGCGCAAAATAGGGTGAGTGGCTTTAAAATATTGGGTATGAAGAAGGTGGTATTTAAGAGATACGACCAGAACCAGCCGATGCTGCTGCCGCCGAGCTAT
>JBGSWW010000137.1:0-40309 GCA_041751735.1 Pyrinomonadaceae bacterium
ATCATTCACTGGCCCAGCATGACGCCGGAGCGGCGAACACGGCCATTAAACTTTCGTCCGAACAGTGGCGGTCGGACATAAGGTTTCTCGGTGACGAATTGGCCAAGCGTCACCGCAACGCCTTCCACCGTTTAAAAAGAGAGGACTATGATACGGCAGTCAAGTCACTGTATGACGGAGCTCCGCGGATGACTGACGATGAGATCATTGTCGGCATGATGAAGATCGTGGCCATGGTAAAAGACGGCCACACGAACCTCATCCCACGGCAATTTTTTCGCAGCGGTATTTTTCCGGTTAAGTATTACTGGTTCAGCGACGGCCTTTATATTATCAAGGCTGCTCCCGAGCATGCCGGTCTAGTTGGCGCAAAGGTCCTCAGGATCGGAAAAATGAGCGTGGACGATGCGCTGAGGGCCGCCGGAGCGGTAAACGCTTCGGACAATGAGATGGGGCGGCGGAATTATGCCCCGATCATGATCAAGGTGCCCGAAATACTTTCCGGTTTGAAGGTCATCGATGACAAAACCAAACTTAGCCTCGTAGTCGAGTCTGACGGCAAGCAGCGGACTGTTGAGATCAGCCCAACAGCAGCCGTGAACACCCTTATGCAGTCGCCCAAAGAATGGCTCGACCTCGGCGGCAGTTCTGCATTGCCGCTTTACAGAAAAAACCCCGGTGAAACATATTGGCACGAGCATCTGCAGGACAAAAAGCTCGTTTACATTCAGCACAACGGTATCGCCAATAAGGAAGGCGAACCGGTAGCTGATTTTTATCGAAAGGTCCTCGAGCTCGTCGAAGCTAATCCGGTCGAAAAGCTGGTGCTCGACATCAGATTCAATGGCGGCGGGAACAACACCCTGAACGTGGACGTTGTTAAGCAGCTCATCAGGTCGAAGCTCAACCGGCGGGGCAGCTTCTTCGTGATAATCGGCAGAGACACCTTTTCCGCGGCACAGAACCTCGTCAATCAGCTGGAGAAATATACTGAGGCTACCTTCGTCGGTGAACCCACCGCTGCACACCCCAATCATTACGGCGACAACCGCCCATTCGAATTGCCTAACAGCAAATTAACCGTAAGAGCGTCATCGCTTTGGTGGCAGGACCTCGACCCGCGTGACGACCGTTACTGGACTGCCCCTGAGGTGGCTGCCGAGATGTCGTCCTACGATTATCGAATGGGGCGCGACCCCGCGTTCCAGGCGGTTTTGGATTACTCGCTTGCCGAGGGCTTTCAGCAGATACTCGCAGAGGCTCAGCGGACTGGTGATGTCGCTACGTTCGTAACGAAATACCGCAAATACAAGTCCGATCCGAAGCACCGGTTCGTCGATACCGAGGGGCCGATCAATCGAGCCGGCTATTGGTTGCTTGAGCGGAAACGCCTTAACGAAGCGATCGAGGTGTTCAAGCTTAATACGGAATACTATGCAGAGTCGGCAAACGTCTATGACAGCCTGGGCGATGCATATCAAGCGGCTGGAAATAAGGAAGAAGCCATAAAGGCATATACCAAGGCGCTTTCGAAAGACCCTACATATACGTCATCAGTCGAAGCTCTAAAGAGACTGCGAGCCCAATAGCGAAGACCGTACCCAGACGGCCCGGAGGTATTTAACAACATGCGTTCATATCTTATCCTTTGCATCACGTTCCTTTCCTTTGCCGGCGGTGTCGAGGCACAGGAAGCGCATTCATCACAAAGGTCTCCGCTGGATGCAACCGGATGGGGAGTGATCTACGATATACCTGAAACAAAACAGGTAAAAGTTAAGGCCGGAGTCACCTACCTCAAGGACGCGAGATCCGAGCTTCAGATCGATATTTATTCCCCGCCGGGCGCAAAGGCGACTGATAAAAAACCTGCTGTTATCTTCCTGAACGCGATCGGGGACAATCCGGAAAATAAGATAAGGAACTGGGAGATCTACAAAACATGGCCGCGGCTCGTTGCTGCTCATGGCATGGTCGGGATCTCAATGGACGCGGACGGAAGCCGGATCCAGGACAGCCTCAAGGCACTCTTCGCATTTATCGAGAGAGAAGGGCCAAGCCACGGCATCGACCCGGCGAGGCTCGGTGTTTATGCGGCTTCGGCAAATACCACTCAGTCGATCGTCTACCTGATGGGGAATGACGCCGCAAAAGGGATCAAGGCTGCGGCATTATATTATGGGGCGACACCAACGGCCCAAACGCCGATCCGAAATGACCTCAATGTCCTCTTTGTACTTGCTGAAGGTGACCTTGCAGGAGGAATGGGGCAGTCGTCCATGCCGCTATGGCAGCGGGTGGCCGAAGCAAAGGCTCCCTGGACAATGGTTTTTGCCAGTCGCTTGCCGCATGCTTTCGACGCGTTCGAAGACACCGACGAATCTCGCCGCATCGTCAAGCAGACTATTGATTTTTGGCAGACGCACCTGCAGCCGGTTGTAAAGCCGCCCTGGCAACCCTCGGAAGGGCGTGCGGTCGTGTCAGCGATCTACTGGAACGATGCGAATAGGGCAATACCGATGATCCAGAAATATATCGCATCGAATCCCAATGACGGCGATGCGTATTCCAGCCTCGGGCGCATGCTTGCTCAGCAAAGGCGCTTTGACGAAGCCGGTGCGGCCTATGAAAAGGCCATGTCCCTCGGTGTCCGGCACGGAGGTATTTATAACGGCCTCGGCCAGACGCGGCTTTCACAGAGGCGATACGCCGAGGCTGCGGATATGCTTAGCAAGGCGGTCGAGCTCGGAGCGAGGAACAGTATGACGTACGGGCAGCTCGCATTTGCACAGCTTGGCGCGAATAAAAATGAAGATGCGATCCGGTCTTACGAGCAGGCTTTCGCTGCGGGTATTCCGCCGGGGGCAAATACGAGAGGAACTGCGTACTACAACATGGCGTGTGCATATGTCCGTTTGAAACAGCTCGACAAAGCGTTTGAGATGCTCAATAAAGCTGTCGACGAGGGGTTTGCGAATCGAAATACGGTCGAAACCGATGACGACCTGGCTCCCCTGCGAGGGGATGCACGTTTCAATGAACTGCTAAAACGGCTACCTGCGGCGGCTGCGACGAGCCAGTCAGGTGGCAACTGATCAAGACCAAATACAATGAGGAATAAACCTAAATTTTTGCTGACGGCACTTCTGACTTTACTGTTGTTCACCGGCCAGGACGTACTCGCCCAGCAAACGGCAACCGCCCGCACCGACATAAAAGCCTTACGCGAAACGCTTCAGTTGAAGCTCGATGAGTGGCACAAGGCCGGAAAATTTCCGGGAGCGACGCTCGGCGTGGTATTGGCCGACGGACAATCGTTCGGGCTCGCGGTCGGGTATTCCGATCGCGATGCCCAAACCCCGATGAAGCCGACGGACCGCATGCTGGCGGGTTCGACAGGCAAAACTTTCGCGGCTGCGCTCGCGATGCAGCTTATTAAAGAAGGAAAGCTAAGTCTCGACGATAAGGTCGAGAAATTCTTCGGCAAGACGCCGTGGTTCGGACGCGTTTCGAACGCGAAGGACATAACCGTACGCCAGTTGATGAATCACACAAGCGGCTTGGTGCGATACGAGTTCAAAAAGGAATTCACCGATTTTCTTACGGCGAATCCGAATAAAGTCTGGACGCCTGAAGACAGGCTTGCGTATCTTTTTGATGCACCGGCGCCCTTCGAAGCCGGTAAAGGTTGGGAATACTCCGACACTAATTACATCGTGCTGGGTATGATATTGGAACGTTTGACCGGCAAGGAATTCTACGCTGAGGCAAAGAAGCGATTCATCCAGAAACATAAGCTGACGAATACGATCGCGCAGGAAGGGCCCGTTTTGAAGGGCGTCGTGCAGGGTTATGCCGGTCCGAGCAACCCGTTTGGCGGTAAGGACAAAATGATCGAGAATGGCCGCTTTATTGTAAACCCGCAGCTCGAGTGGACAGGCGGCGGATGGGCCTCGACGGGTGAAGATCTCGCTCGCTGGGCCAAACTGATGTATGAGGGAAAGGCATTTGATCCCTCGATGGTGCCGGTTATGCTCGACGCCGTGCCTGCCAAGCTTGGTCCTAATGTCAAATACGGCCTTGGCGTGATCGTGCGCCCAACCGCCGCGGGCACGACATACGGACACAGCGGATTTTTCCCGGGTTACGTGACGGACATGATGTATTTTCCGGACCAAAAGATCGCACTTGCCGTCCAGGTGAATACAAGCGCTCCCGGCGTCTGGGGCGGTAAACCGCCGGCGCGGATGCTGGCCGAGATCGCGGAGATCTTGAAAGGCAAAGGATAGGCCGTGGGCAGCGAATTCGGCGGAACCTAACGGGGTTGAGGATCGTTATCGATGCTGAATAACGAAACAAACCTCCGGAGGAATTATGAATAAAGATCGTGTGCACCAATCAAGCTCCCGTCTGATTTTTGGCCTGCTTTGCCTTGTGTTGCTTACGACGATATCATCCGCGCAAAGGCCCGGACAATTAACCGTTGATTACGTTGCCGGGGACGCCCCGAGCGTCGAAGAGGTCACCAAGGTTGAAGCGGAAGTTTCCGCAAAACCCAACGACTATGAGCTTGTGCGTAAACTCGGCAAAGGGTATTTCTTCCGCTTTTTCGGCGCCCGCGATGCCGCCTCGGTGCCGAAGGCCCAGGCTACACTGGAGCGCGCACTTACATTGAAAAAAGACGATCCCGAAACGCTCGCGTACCTCGGAGCACTGCATGTTTTTGCCGCTGACCGGCTCGAGGAAAAGGGTAGTGCTAAGCAAAAAGCCGGTTACGACAAGGGATTTGAAATTCTGCGTCACGCCGAAAAGGTTGCTCCGCGGCTCGGCTCGGTAATATCCGTCGCCAGCGCGAGCTACATCATTCTGCCCGATTCCTACGGAATGGTGCCGCATGTCATTGAGATGATAGAGGGCATGAAAAAAGCGATGGGGCCGGCATTCAAGCAATTTCATCCTCACGGTCAGCAGCGGCTTCTGCTAACGCTCGGGCAGGCGTATGCTCGGCAGGGTAACCACGAAAAGGCCAAAGGGCTATTCGACGAAGCCCTGGCAGTGAACGGCACTTCGCGTGAGGCTGGGATCATTAAACGGGAACTCGCGAAGCTTGGAACGCCGGCTGTGAAAAAATAACTTAGCAAAAGAGGCGGACCGAAACATGAAGAAAGCAGCATTTCTACTGACGCTTGTGAGCTTAATGGCCTCAGCCATTTCGGCTCAAAATATCACTCATGAATCGTATATCAAGGCACGTGCAATTCTGGACAAGGCGGTCGCAGCCTATGGCGGACAGCAGGAACTGCGTTCGATCGAGAATGTCATCCTTAAGGTCGAGGGCGACTCCGTTCATCGCAACCAGAGCAAAAAAGCTTTCGCGTTCGACCGGACGCCCCTAAAGGCCGAGTACATTATTGACGTCAAGAATGGGCGTTACCGCCAGCGGTTGGACGGCCACTACCCGGGCGGATTCGATTGGGTGAATGGATTCGCCATCAATAAGACCGAGGGCGTCAGCTGGGACGAACTGCGAGGGGCTTTCAACGTTATTCCTAACGTGCCACCCTCAAATCTCCGTCGCCGGATCAGGATCGTGCCTCATCTGATGGTGCTGAACGCGCTCGACCGTTCGTCGCGGCTCAGATACCTTGGCGCCGCCACCTTCGATAACCGGCCGCATTCGGTAGTTAGCTATTCAAACGAGGACGGCCTTGAGATCTCGCTTTACTTCGACGACAAGACTGGCCTCCTTTCAAAGAACGAGTATCTTTTCACCGACCCGTTCACGGGCGACACGGTGAGCGAGATGGTCTATACGGGTTACCGGCAGGAAAATGGGCGAATGGTGCCGACTGGCCGCAAAGACTTGCTTAGCGGAGAATTGGTTGGCGACACAAAATTTACTGAGGTGCGCTTCAACGCGCCGCTCACCGATGATAATTTCAAGCTCCCGGCGGGCCTGAAGGCCGCCGCTCCCGCCCCTGCTGCTCAACCCTTCACGAAATACAGCGAGAACGTTTACACGGTAACCGCCGGCGGATACAACGTGCTCGCGGTCGGCTTTAAAGATCAAGTGTTCGTGATGGAAGCACCAGGCGGCGACGGCGCATCGCGGCAAGCGATAGCGGAGATCAAAAAGCTCTTCCCCGGCAAGCCGATCAGGTACGTTGCCGTCACTCACCATCACGATGATCACGCCGGCGGCATCCGCACCTACATCGCCGAGGGAGTTACGCTTTTGGCATTACCCGGCGAGAAAGCGTTTTTTGAAAAGGTCGCGCAGAGCAAATTTACGATCGACCCCGATTCGCTTTCCCTAAACCCGAAGCCCATGAAGATGGAAGTGATCGAAAAAGGTAAACGTGTCATCACAGACGGGACCACCACGGTTGAGCTGATAGATATCGGGCCGGGCGGGCATACCGACGAGATGCTTGTCGCCTATTTGCCTAATGAAAAGCTTGTTTTTCAAGGCGATCTCGTAAATCGGCCCGCGAATAATGACCCCCCGACTATCAATGCGACCACCGTACATTTCGTCAACTGGCTATCCGGCAGCGGTCTAAATGTCGAACGTGTGATCGGCGTTCACGGCCCGCCGTCCACGCGTGAGGAACTCAACCAGGGTGTCGCGTCAAGACAAAAAAGGTAATTAGGTCGAAAGGCGATGCGGTATTTCGCCCGCGTTGAGGACGCGGGCAATTATTCTCAACGAGCCCAAACCCAGCACCCCCATAGCGTATCGGGCCGTCCATTGGCCACCGTCCCACTGTCCCATCACCGTCCCGCGTGGGACAGCAAATGGGACAGCTAACACCCTTTTGCTGCAACAGTTACACCCGTTTGTCCCATTTTTGTGAAAATGCGGGTGGTGTTTCACGTTCCGAACGCATTTTTCCCCAGTGCCGGGGAGGATGACGTATTAGGGTCGGGTTCGCCATCATTAAATTAGTTTTCAAAGAACTTTCGGAAATAAATTTCCGAAGCGTTGCAATTATAGCACAACATTCTATGTGTGCAAGCAATTTGTGATCTGAACCTAGATATCCGCGTCGGAGACGTAGGAATTTTGCCAGACGCGAAGTTTTAAGAAACGGGCAAGCTAAGGAAGCTAAAACCGTTTTGGTTTACCCATAATCTCTCTAAATTCTTTGGCTGCATAATCGCTGGGTTCAGAGGCTCCACCCGCAAAATCGCAAGGCCCCATTTTCAGATGGCCTTCGTAAAACTCGGGAGTAAAAAAATAGGTTTTTCCAATGCTTAGTCTAAATCCGCACGAATTTCCAGTCCGGAAGTTACCATATATTTGTTCGACCGGTTGGCCATATATCGAAATAGTTAGCGATTTAACGCCAAACCAATATTCCTTTATGCGGATCGTGTATTTGTACATCTGATAAATCGCAGGCTTGCCATCCAATGTTTTTGCAAACCAGGTTACGTTTATGCGTTGACGGCTGACGATCTTTCCGACAAAGGCAGCACCTGAGAAGTTATTGAGAAAGTAGTTTCTCTTTTCCTTTCTAATCTCATCGATGCTTTTATCCGTCAGCGGTTCGCCCCCACAGGAGCATGCGAAAACTGCTCCAGAGAAAATAATCGTCATCACACAGCCGAGTAAAACATTCTTAAGAAGTCCTTTCATAAATTTGGTATGTTGACCCGGGTTGTTAAACTTCCTTCAAAATAAACCCAAAAAACTAAGGTTGATCCGCACTGAGGATGCAAGCAGAAAGTAGCCAGATACGAAGCTTCTGGTAAGATGCAACCAAGTTACATCCCGTTCGCGAAGAGGTAAGGTTAATCTATGTCCTCCTTCAATAGCCTATTTCTTGCACTTTGTTTTTCGACGTTTCTGGCCGCAGGGGCGTTAGCCCAGGTTGACGAGCGCACCCCGCCCCCTGCGGAAAAACTAGAAGCCCAGAAATTGGCCGCGAAGTTCTTCAATGAGTATCGAAAGAGTCGGGACGTTTCACCGTTGATCCCGAAATTCTTCATCAAGGATTTCGGCGATCGATTAATGTTCTGCCGGACCACCGGGGATTGTGGCGGCTCTAACCGTGATTTTTGGGGGAAGGATGAGGCCCTTACCGCTCTCGGGGGAACTCCGGGCGATCATATGCGGTCTTATCTCCTTTTCATCAATTTCGCTCATTTCTCGGGAGAAGCATTCGAACATCTGGCCATCCGTGCAGGAAAAAAGCCTTCGGAATATGAGCAGGGCGAAGAAGAGTTTGAAAAAATGCTTCAAACGTACCTGATAGACAGGCCCGACCTTTGGAAGACTTGGCAAGCCTTTATCTTTGATGAGCGACCGATCACTTTCGCGACTTTGCAAGAGTATCGTCAACATCATAACGATTTCGGACTGGTTGTAAAAGCCTTGGACCAATTAGAAGCGAAACTTCGCGCTGAACGGATTCGAAAGCAGCCGCGGTCAATACGGGCATTTCGGCCAGAGGACTTTAAAGTTGATAAGGAACTGAATCGAGGGAAATTCTTTGGTTTTGCCAATTCTACATGGATCTATCAGATTTGGCCAAAGGACTTCGAGGTTCCATTCGTCGTCGATATGATCCGAGAAAAAGGGAAACTGAAGATCGTAGCGATTTACCCGCCAATCGATTGAGCTATTCGCGACTGTAGATCATCCGGCGTCGGAGACGCGGGCGATAACCTTAATCAGACCGTCGAAGACGGTGAAATATTTGTAGCCCACATCGCAAGATGTGGGAATGAACCCAGAATTCCGGAGCCGTCGAAGATGGCGGTATAAAGAAACCTATCGCCAGTATCTGTTCATATAATATGCCACCGTCTTCGACGGTTCGGCCCCTTGGTAATGACGTAAACCCACATCTAGCGATGTGGGCTACAATTATGCCGTCGGCTTCGCCGACTGTACGGGGCAGAGCTCAGCCAGGTGGAAGCTTCTGGGTAGCGTGCATCCAATGGCATGCCGCGTTGAAGACGTGGCAGAACTCCGTCAAAAAATTGCCGTATTGCATGACCGACACTGTCGATCCCTCTGTCGATTCCTGATTTCAGGCACTCAAGAATCGGAAGTAAATGGAGGAAATAGGGTCGTGACGGTCGCGGGGCTTGATAAGCTTGCGCGAAACAAGACATAATCTCGAAGCATCGTCTTCTCAATCAAGTAAAAACAGGAGTTCGTTCGTGGAGAAATTAAGCTCAACGTTTGTCACCGTATCGCTGTGTTTGATCTTTAGCGTAGCTCTGATCGGCCAACAGCCGACGCCGGCGCCGACACCGGCTAATGCCGTCATCCCCGTGCCGTCGCCCTCGCCGACGGGTACGCCGGGCGATTCGACGCGCGTCACCGTCGTGCAGCCGAATCCGACGCCGTCCGTATCGCCGACGCCGGGGGCTTCGCCGACACCCGCCGACCCGATGGGGCCGCAGGTGTTCGGCGGGATGAGGTTCCGGTCGATCGGGCCGGCGGTCACAGGCGGCCGGGTGATCGCGTTCGCTGTGGACCCGAATGACCGCGCGAAGTACTACGTCGCGGTGGCATCGGGCGGTGTGTGGAAAACGGTCAATTCCGGCACCACGTTCACGCCGGTTTTCGACAGCGAGGGCGCGTACTCGATCGGGGCGATCGTGATGGACCCGAAGAACCCCTCGACCATCTGGGTCGGGACGGGCGAGCGTAACAGCCAGCGGAGCGTGGCGTACGGTGACGGCGTTTACCGATCGGACGACGGCGGCCGCAGCTGGCGCAACATGGGCCTCAAGACGAGCGAGCACATCGGCCGCATCGCGATCGACCCGCGCGACAGCAACGTCGTATTCGTCGCGGCGCAGGGGCCGCTCTGGTCGGGCGGCGGCGAACGGGGCCTTTACAAAACCACCGACGGCGGCCGCACGTGGAAGGCAGTGATACCCGGCACCGAACACACAGGAGCGACTGACGTCGTGATCGATCCGAATAATCCGGACATCATGTACGCCGCGACCTGGCAGCGTCGGCGTCATTATCACACCCTGATCAACGGCGGACCCGATACGGCGTTATACAAATCAGTCGATGGCGGCAATACGTGGACGCGCACCCGCAGCGGACTGCCGCCGGGCGATCTGGGCCGCATCGGCCTTTCGATCTCGCCGGCGGACACGAACGTGGTCTATGCCACGGTCGAGGCGGGAAATGCGCCGAACGGAACTTCCCTGAGCGGGATCTTTCGCTCAAATGACCGCGGGGCCACTTGGGAACGGATGGGAAACCGCATCGCCCAGGGTATGTACTACGGACAGATCGTCGCCGATCCGAAGTTAGTCGACCGGGTCTACATTCCCGACGTGCAGATGCAGGTCTCGGACGACGGCGGACGCACGCAGCGGGCGGCGGGCGAGCGCCTGAAGCATGTCGACAACCACGCCCTTTGGATCGACCCCAACAACAACAATTATCTGCTGGTCGGGTGTGACGGCGGCATCTACGAGAGCTTTGACAAGGCGGAGAACTGGCACTTCAAGGCCAATATGCCGATCACGCAGTTTTATGACATCACGGTCGATACCGCCGTCCCCTTTTATAATGTTTACGGCGGTACGCAGGACAACAATTCACTCGGCGGGCCGGCGAAGAACCGAGCAACTGTCGGCGTCACGAACTCCGACTGGATATTGACGAACGGCGGCGACGGGTTCCAGACCCGCGTCGATCCTACGGATCCGAACATCATCTACGCCGAAAGCCAAAACGGCGGCCTCGCGCGATTTGACAAGCGAACCGGCGAACGCGTCTCGATCGCCCCGATGGAAGGCCCGGACGTCGAGTCGCAGCGGTACAACTGGGATTCCCCGATCATCATCAGCCCGCACTCGCACACGCGTCTTTATTTTGCGGGGCACAAGCTCTTCAAATCGGACAACCGCGGCGACGACTGGAAAGTGATCTCCGGCGACCTGTCTCGCGGCATCGACCGCAACGCGCGGCCCGTAATGGGCAAGATCTGGGGCCCCGACGCTATCGCGAAACACCAGTCGACAGCTCTCTACGGCAACGCGTCCGCACTGTCCGAATCGCCGAAGAAGCAGGGCCTGATCTACATCGGAACCGACGACGGCCTTCTGCAGATCACCGAGAACGACGGCGGCTCGTGGCGTAAGGTCGAAAAGATCGACGGCATCCCCGAAAACAGTTATGTCCAGCGCGTGCTCGCCTCTCAGCACGACGCGAACACTGTCTACGCACTTTACAATAATCACCAGAACGGCGATTTTAAGCCGTATATCGTCAAGAGCACCGACACCGGCCGCACATGGAAGTCCATCGCCGCGAACCTGCCGGTGCGCGGTTCGACCTATGCGATCGCCGAGGACCACGTTAATCCGAGCCTGCTGTTCGTCGGTACCGAGTTCGGGGCGTTCTTCTCGGTCGATGGCGGCGGCAAGTGGATACAGATGCGCGGCGGTCTGCCGGTTATCGCTGTTCGCGATATCGCGATCCAGAAAACCGAGGACGACCTGCTGCTGGGCACGTTCGGCCGCGGCATCTACGTGCTCGACAACTACGCACCACTGCGGAGCGTCAGCCGTGCGATGATCGACCAGCCCTCGGCCTTGATGCCTGTCAAGGATGCACTGATGTTCATCCGCGCGAACGATACGTTTGCGAGCGCGCAGGGGGCGTCATTCTACACGGCGCAGAACCCCGCGTACGGTGCGACATTCACGTACTACCTGAAAGAAGCTCCGAAGACGCTCAGGCAAAAGCGCCAGGAGGCCGAACGCGATGCCGAGCGGCGTAAAGTGCCGTTCAAATACCCCTCGATCGCCGAGCTGCGTGCCGAAGCTGAGGAAGAGCCGGCTGCCGTGATATTCACAATTACGGATCCCGACGGGAAGATCGTCCGGCGGATGAACGGCCCGGCTTCAGCGGGCATGCAGCGGGCGGTTTGGGATATGCGGTTTGTGCCGCCGTCCATCTCGGCCCTGCCCGCGGGCGGCCAGGGCGGCCCCGGTGGGGGCGGTGGAGGCGGTGGTGGCGGCGGCTTCGGCGGCGGTCCGCAAGGCCAGCTGGTAATGCCGGGCCGTTATACCGTGACAATGGCCCTTCGCTCGGGAGGGGTAGTCACGAATATGCCGGGCTCGCAATCGTTCAACGTCGTGGTCGAAGGTAAAGAGAATATCTCGCCCGCCGACGCTCGGGCCCTCGCAGAGTTCCAGCGGAAAGTTGCGTCGCTGCAAAGATCAGTAGTAGCAGCGAACGACGTCGCAACGAACGCAAAGACGCGCATCGGGCTGCTCAAACGGTCGGCCGCCGAGGCCCCCATCGAGAACAAACGGTTCATCGACCAGGCCGAGGCGTTCGACAACGAGATCGACTCTCTGATCAACGCTCTGCGGGGCGGACGCAATAACACCGAAACCCCGCCGCCCTCGATCCTGCAGCGTATCGGCAACGTCGCCGGCACGATCAGGCTTTCGACGATCAAGCCGACGCAATCGCAGATCACGAACTTCGAGACTGCAGGCTCGCAATTCGAACCGGTCCTGGCGCGCCTGCGAACGCTGCTCGAGACCGATCTGCCACGCTTCGAAAAAGACCTGGAAGCCGCCGGCGCACCGATAACGCCGAATCGGCTGCCGTAGAGGTATCAACATATCGAGGGTCGTGCAATACGGCATAACCCTCTTTTACTTTTCCCAATGATTTACTCGCGGATAAACAAACTCTTTAAATGAGAGCGTCTTTGCGAAAACTCATAAGTCCGGATCTTGTCAATTTACAGTCGGATATGCCCGACGACCCGGATTATTTCTGTATATTGATCCAAGCGATTGTAGGGCCGAGCGATGGACCCGGCGAAGAGTCGTTTGACTTCCTGGTATGTACGGCGAGCTGGATAGCAACCGGAGTCGAGAAAGATGGTTTCTTGTTTGGTCGGCACTATTTAGTCATCAAGGCGTACAGTTTTGAATTGATTTACAACACTATCGATTCACTGTGTCACCGGATTTGGGGTGATAACTGGAATGACGTAGCTACTAAACTTAGCCGTTATGGAAAGTGGGAATTTGAGGATTACGTGAGCAATTAGCGAACGGTTACGCGTGCAGCAGAAAACATAGAGTAGAAGCGGGCAGAAATAGCCAGATGCGAAACTCCTGGCAAGATGCCCCCAGCCTCATTGCTCTTGTCGAACATGTGATCAAACCGTCGAAGACGGTGATATATTTGTAGCCCACATCGCAAGATGTGGGTACATAAGTCCCATCATTCCGAGCCGTCGAAGACGGCGGCATAATCTTTCGATGTCGCACACGCACACTAGTCTCGTATATCACGTAGTATTCTCGACCCAGGGCCATCTTCCGCTTCTCACGCCGGAAGCGCGCTCCGAATTTTTTCCTTATATGGCTGGGCTTATAAAAGAGAAAAAGGGGAAACCAATTATCTTGAATGGCTATGTGGACCATGGCCATCTGCTCTTCTCATTGCCGCCGGACGTGAGCCTTTCGGACTCCATGCGTTTTGTGAAAGCGAATTCATCACGGTGGATGAAACAGCGGTTCGGTCGGCCCTTCGCGTGGCAGAAAGGCTTTGGGGCGTTCAGCGTATCGCGTTCCAACGTAGATGCGGTCGCCCGGTACATTCGAGATCAGGAGCAGCACCACCGTAAATTTGATTTCAAGACGGAGTTCGTTTCTTTGCTCGACAAGAATGGTGTGGAGTATGACGCTCAATACTTGTGGTCTTGATATGCCACCGTCTTCGACGGTTCGGATCATGCGATGACGTAAACCCACATCTCGCGATGTGGGCTACAAATATGCCGTCGGCTTTGCCGACTGGTTAAGAAGAAATTAGCCAGATGCGAAGGTTCTGGTAAGATGCAATCAATACATCCGGCGTTCGAAGACATGGGAGGGTGTGGACAATTGCAATATTCCATCACTGGCCCGAGGTTTATTCTCGGTTAAGCGGCTTGTATTCTCGCCTCGTCGACGCCGTCGTGATGCCGCTGTCGGATAGAGACCGATATGTATTTCGAGCAGCAAGAGGTAGATGTTAGGTGCGAGTGGGGCGAGCATGGGGTCTCAGAACTCGCGGCGGGCAGCGACGCGGTGGTCATCGTGGATGTGCTGTCATTCTCGACTTGCGTAGATATCGCGGTGGGAAAAGGCGCGATCGTTTATCCTTACCGCTGGAAGGATGAATCAGCCGTCACCTACGCCCAGTCTCTCGACGCGGTGCTCGCCAACTTCGATCGCGAGTCTGATGTCGGTTATTCGCTCGCTCCGACATCCCTTATCGACATTGCTCAGGGCACCCGTTTGGTTTTGCCTTCGCCAAATGGCTCTACCCTGACCTTGGCGACCGGGGGAGTGCCGACGTTCGCGGGGTGTTTAAGGAACGCCCGGGCGGTAGCCGCCGCGGTGAGTAAGATCGGCAGACGAATCAGCATCATTCCGGCAGGCGAGAGGTGGACCGACGGCAGCTTACGGCCCGCCGTCGAAGACCTTATCGGGGCAGGCGCAATTATCAACCATTTAAGCGGCAGCCGCTCACCTGAAGCTGAATCGGCCGTCGCCGCCTTCGCGAGGTTCGCCGCCGACCTGTCGTGCTGTTTGAAGCAGTGTGGTTCAGGCAAGGAGTTGATCGATCGCGGTTTTGAGGGTGACATTGATCTGGCCGCGGACCTGAATTCGAGTACCTGCATCCCGGTGTTAGTGGAAGGGGCATACGTCAACCGAGCGGAATAAAAATAGCACGCACCGGACGCACTTTTCGAATCCAACATTTGCTTGCCGATCCGCGTCGGAGACGCCCGAAGAAAATAGCCAGATGCGAAGCTTCTGTAACATGCCACCAACACATCCCGCGTTGAAGACGCGGCAGTCGCTTCAGAGACCCACCCAATCAACAAATACACGTCAACGAACCGCGACTAAAACCGTCGAAGACGGTAAAATATTTGTAGCCCACATCGCAAGATGTGGGAATGAACGCCAAATTTCCTGAGCCGTCGAAGATGGCGGTATAAAGAAGCCTATCGCGAATATCTGTTGATATAATATGTCACCGTCTTCGACGGTTCCGGCTTGTTGGTGACCTGAACCCACAACCCACATCTCGCGATGTGGGCTACAATTATGCCGTCGGCTTCGCCGACTGGTTAGGGCAGAAATTAGCCGGATGCGACGCTTCTGGTAAGATGTAGCCAATACATCCCACTTTAGATTGCTCAGCTCTGACAAATCACGTTAGCGGGTCGCACAGCCATCATCCATTTACCCTTTCTATTCACCAAGCCGAACAAGTAAAATAATGAAACGAACACTGCTGATAACTCTAACGGTATTACTCTTTTCTCTCTCCGGGTCGGCCCAAATTTATCGTGTTGCTGAGATGAACGCGGAGCAAATTAGCAAGCTGAATAGAGAGAAGACAGTCGTGCTCCTCCCCGGCGGCATTCTCGAGGAACATGGACCGTATCTCCCCTCTTTTGCTGATGGTTATTGGAACGAGCGAGTAACAGTGGAACTTGCCAAGGCTATTAGTGCCAGGCCCGGCTGGTCCGTGGTTATTTTCCCGACGATGCCGCTGGGCAATAGCGGTGCTAACGACATCGGCGGTAAGTATTCCTTTCCCGGCACATACGCCGTCAGATTCTCAACGCTCCGAACGATCTTCATGGATCTGGCTACTGAACTGGGTGAACAAAAGTTCAAGTGGGTCTTCGTAGTTCATGGACATGGTGCGCCGAATCACAATCGCGCGTTAGATCAAGCCGGAGATTATTTCCGCGAAGTATATGGCGGCCACATGGTCAATTTGGTCGGATTGATGCCGGTCATTGCGGCCTGGGATGGGAAGAAAACGGAGAATGAGCGTAAAGCCGACGGGCTACCCATTCACGCCGGAATGGATGAAACTAGCATGGTGCTTGCGCTCCGCCCCGACCTTGTAGATCCGGCTTATAAGACTGCACAACCTTTCTCCGGCGAAAAGATGGAAGATCTGATTCGTATCGCACGAGGCAAGGATTGGCCCGGCTACTTCGGTTCACCTCGCCTAGCCAGGCCTGAGCAGTACGCGAATGGATGGCAGACAGCGCTGAATGAGGCGGTCACCATCGCCCTAAAAATACTTGATGGGTTTGATCAGCGGCAGATACCCCGCTTTAGTGAAGAAATGCAGAAGAGCGCACCGGATGTTGCCCTTGATAGGGCCTCTTTAAGACACGAAGATACGATCAGAGCCAATCAGGAAGCATGGCTAAAGAGAAAGAGGATCAAGTAGCGCATCGCGCTGCGCCTAACAACGGCATGCACCCGACGCCTCGCCACGATGTCTCTCATGAAAGTTGAATTGGGGCGCGGGTGATGCCGGGCGTTCGACACTTTCTTTTTAATCGCTGACGAATTTGTAATATGAACATCAAATTATTTCGTAACTTAAAAACTAATTTTGCTGCTTCGCTGTCTTTCGCGTTTCTCTTAATTTATATACTATCGGTTAGTTTGTCAGCCCAAACGCCGTCGAAACAGAGCAAGACGCTCGATATGCAGCCCGCCACGAAAGTTGGTCGCTACCGCCTGCAAAGCAATCCGTGGGTCAACCTGCATCAGCGACTTCTTTACGAGGCTCGCTTTAAAGCGACACCACCTGCGGCATTGTCTGGCGAGAACCTCTCGAAGTGGCAGAAAGCCGTCGGAACTTATCGAACGTTTTTCGGTAAACGAAATCCGATCTTTGATAATGAACTCATTCGGTTGAACGATACGCTTTCAAATACGAGCGCGTCTAATCTGCCCGATTCGATACCCGAAACGGCAGCAAAGACACTCGAAACTGTGATGCCTCTTTACCGATTGGCTCAGTGGGAGGAGGACGACCGCGCCAACCGTTTTTGGATCGCCGTTGCCGTGCCGCTGCTTGCGTCGGCTGGCGAAGAATTGGCTGCTGCCCACGCAAAGGTTTATGCAATTCCGTTTCCGACCCAAATATTAGTTGATGTCTCGCCTTTCGCATGGGAATTTGGCGCATACACGGTCGGTGAAGGAGATTACGCCCACGCGGTCATTTCAAGCACTGAACCGGGAACTCAGGGATTCGCGGCTCTTGAGAGTTTGATGCACGAGCCTTCGCACGCTATCGTGGATACCAATTCGGGCGCGATTGGCGGCGACATCACAAAGATTGCAAAGGAACTAGGCGTAAAGCCGCGACATAATCTCTGGCACGCGATTCTTTTTTATACTTCGGGCGAGCTTACCGGCGCGCGCTGGCGAAACGGGGCGTGACCAATTATCAACCTTTTATCGTCAATATGTATGCAATTGCCTTTCAGGGATTCAAGCAGCCGCTCGAAACGCACTGGCGGGCTTACCTCGACGGCAAAGTTTCACGCGAAGCGGCTATTCGGCAGATTCTGATCGAAACACCTCCGTTAAAAAGTAACGCCTAATTGACCTGATCGAAAATAGAGATATGATTCCTGTCTTCTGGCAACGCCGTGTCGAACAATTCAATGGACGTGAGGGCGAAACAGCGACTTTCTTTTGGCGTTGTCCGTTAAATTCAAACAGGCTTGGCGGCGGTTTCGCCCCACGTCATCTCAGCCGTTCGGCGGTGGAGGGAAGGTAGCCTGGAAGCCCATTTCCAGAAATTGTTGGACGACTTGCCGCGGATTCGGCAGGCTGTGGAAGCACTCGAGTCGCCGAACATCGAAGATGATCGAGCGGTCAAGTTTGCAATCACAGGCTACGCATACAACCGACCGGCCGAGTCATGGGGTCGTGAGGAGTTCGACTCCATCACGCCGCGTCGGGTCGAAGTGGCGGACCTCGGATCGCGGTGGGTCGAGTTCGTGTGTCTGGCAACGGGCTACATGCTGGGGCTATTCCAGGCGAGGCTCCTTACCGAGCACGAGTGCCTCCGTTTCGAGGCATTATTGCCCGGGTTCTTGTGGCTCCACGCGCGGCAGTTCACAGAGGCCGAACCAGGCGCTGCAGCAGACGGCGGGGCATGATTCGTTTCTGGTACTTCAAGCTCACCGGTGCCCCGCCGCTGCTGAGCTTCATCGTTGGGCGGCTTCATTTAGCTGACAAAGATTATTCAAAAGATGGCAATTTATAACCAAATCGGACAAACCTACGACACAACCAGACGTGCAGACCCTTACATTGCGAGTCGGTTAAGTCATTATCTCGATATTGACACGCAAAAAAATTATTTGGATGTGGCTTGCGGAACTGGAAATTACACTATTGCTTTAGCCGCCAAAGGAGGTTCGTGGCACGGTATTGACCAATCTTCGCAGATGATCGAAACTGCACGCTCGAAAAGCAATACTGTAAATTGGCGGCTTGCTGATTTAAGGTCATTCCCTTTTAGTGAAAATGTCGTCAGCGGCGTGGTTTGCACCCTGGCTATTCACCATTTTCCCGAATTGCTTTCAATTTTCAGTGAAGTGCGACGCGTTTTAAGCGACGGTAATTTTGTTATCTTTACGTCAACGCCTGAACAAACCGGCAACTATTGGCTAGCCGAATATTTCCCTGAAGCAATTCGCCGTTCAGCCGAGCAAATGCCGAGATTGGAAACGGTCATAGAAACTTTACGAAAGGCTGGATTTACCGGCACCAAGACGGAGAATTATCAGATTAGAGAAGATTTGCAGGATTTCTTTCTCTACAGCGGAAAATATCAACCCGAAATTTATCTTAACGCTCAAGTTCGCGCTAACATTTCCACTTTCTCCTTGCTGGCGGAACAGAGTGAAATTGAATCAGGTTGTAAAAGATTGGCTTCCGATATAAAAACCGAACGAATTCGGCAAATCATTGAACGGCATAAGCAAACAAATGATTATTTGTTTGTCGTAGCAACGATTTGACTCAGCCGCCGCCCGCGGCAAAGTTCAGCACTTTTATTTTTAAGTAAGAAATTGGAATACGTTTGACCGTTTAGGTGGATTATATGAAGTATTATAGTGTTGCGGAAATCGACATAATTGACGCGAGTTGGGTTTCGGAATATGTTCGGGACGTAACGAAACTTGTTGAAAAGTATGGCGGCAGATACTTGGCTCGGTCTTCTAATATTGAAAAAATTGAGGGTGAACGGAATGCTCCTCAAATTTTTCTCATCATCGAGTGGACTTCCAGAGATGTTGCTCTGACTTTCTATAATAGTGCTGAGTACGAACCCTACCGAAAGAATCGCATAAATGGTACTAAGAGTGAATTAGCGTTGGTAGCAGGCGAAGATATCACCAAAACCGTGTAAATGGCTGATTAGCAGAACACGCCAATGTTTATTTCTGAAAAGGAAAATACAAATTTAGCAGTGTTCCACGCGCCGCCCAACAAATCAATGGACGTGAGGCAAAAACAGCGACTTTCTTTCTGGGTTAGCTTGCGTGTGTTTTTGCCCACGTCATCTCAGCCGTTAGATGCTTACCTATAGGGTAAGACATTATCCCGGTTGGTTCATTCCAAAGTTGGGGATAGCAAGATGGACAACTTACTAAAAGGCTCTTTTATAGCGGTCCTGCTCCTCTTATTAGGCGGATGCTTAGGGCCAACCTATGCGCAACGATGCGGCGGGGACGTGAACTATATTGTGCGTAATGAAAGTGGGGTGATCGCTGACCCGGAGGAAGTAGGCTTGAAGTTTGTTCGCGTCACCCTTGATAACTCGCCGAAGCCAGCGATAGAGTACGGGAAAACATATCCTGTTAGGGACATTCATTCGCTTAAAACAGTCCGCTTCCCCACGGGTTGCGGGGTGTACTTGGCCGAGGTTGCGCTTGAGGTTGAAGGCCGGCTGATGTTACTCCGTTTTCATCACATACCAATGGAACTTAATTTCTTCGTTGACTCTCTGCCTTTTCAGGAAGGAACATTCGAAATTGATTTCAAGAGCAGCATGGAGTTGGGAGGCATGGAGTTGAATTGCGAAGGTTTGAAGGGCAAAGACGGGAAATTGGTGCTCCGTGATATTGCGCGTGCGGGGCGTCTTGTTTCGGCGACTAATTGGGAAAGAACCATTACGCAACAGTAGGCGCATCTAACAATGCCATAGAGCCGACCGCGCATAGCATCGCCTTCATGCGCGAGACTCGGAGGGTTTCGAGGTTGAATCCGCGGCGGCTGATGGCGGGCGTTAGATAGCCGGTACTTGCCGAAATCGCCTTTCGATTTTGACCCTGCAATATCACTCGTGATCTCCGCTATCATCTAACCGTCTCACCCATTCCAGAAAAGAATTCTCATAGATCAAATAAGGATCGCGGGATGATGTGCGCGGTGCGGTTTTGAATGTGCCTTCCTCGCATAGGCGGACGATCGTGCGTCGTGAGAGCGGCGGCACGATGATACGGTGTATGCGGATGAGGCGTTCTATCTCGGAGACACGCAGTTTTGTGTGTGAGTTGATATCTGCTAAGCGTTGTGTCGTGTTCATTTTGTGTTGAGTGGTGTTTGTCTAATTTTTAGGGTCCTTACCGGTACCCGCCGCCCGCGATGTGTGCCATCTGCGACATCTGTGCCAAGTTGTGCATTTTGTGCCAAATTATACAAAGTGTGCCAAGTTACGCATTCTGTGCCATCTGGTATTTCCTTATCCACGCGGCTGATCTAATCTCTAAATTGTCGGGCGGTACGTAAGCGGCGAAAGGAAGCCTCGGCCATCGGTTTTGCTCTGTATCGTCCGACTGTTACAAAATATCAAATAATCGAGCCATTACGCAAGAGGCTTAACAGCTTTCTCGCAAACGGCGGGAAACAAAAAAAACTAATGAACTTCAAAGAACTCGACAAACTCAAGGCATTCGCGATCGTCAACGTATTCGAAACCTCAAGGGCGTTCGGCGATCATGCCGCATGTGTCGTCCTCAATGATGGGGCAGGGATCTCGTACGGTATCTCGCAATTTACGCATCGCTCCGGTTCGCTGCTCGATGTCGTTGAGGCTTATCTCGCCGCGGGCGGTACATACGGGGCCGATGTGATCATGGAAAAGCTGCCGCAGCTCCGCCTGCGAACGCCCGCGGCGATCAACAGGCTTGCGGCCGACCTACCGTTCAAGAACGCACTTCGTGCGGCCGCAGCCACAACCGAAATGAAAGGGGCCCAATGGGCCGTGACCAGAGAGCGGTACCTCGAGCCCGCCGTAAGGGAATGTGGACGCCGCGGCTTTGTGCTCCCCTTGTCGCTGGCGGTCATTTACGATTCGATGATCCACGGGAGCTGGGAGCGGATCGCAGCCGGCATCCCGACTTCGACCGCAGCTTCACCTTCCCGCGAAGCCGATTGGATCCTCGCATACGTACGAAAGCGCCACGCATGGCTCGCCGGCATCCCACGGCTCAAGGCGACCGCTTATCGAACGCGGTTCTTCCTCGGCCAGATCGCCATTTCGAACTGGAAGCTGAAACTTCCCGTTATCGTCCAGGGCGTCAGGCTCACCGACGCGATGTTTATAGCACAGTATCCAGTCCTCGCCGGCACCAAGATCAGTGGCGCAAGCGAGGCGGCGTACCCGCCTCAGACAAATGTGGTCACGGCAGCATTCGGCTCGGCGGCCGAGAAATTTGACCGCGTCGAAGCGGCCGTTTCATCGGTTGTCCGCCGTACGGACGCGGCCAAGTCGCTTTGGACGACCGTCGGGGGCACGATCTGGCAGGCGGGATGGGGGCTGTTCAGCTTTGTGACGGGACTGCCGCGAGAGATCTGGATCGCAGTCGCTCTGATCGCGGCGGCCCTGATGCTCTTTTACCTCTACAGACAGTTATCACTCGGCCGCATCCGCGAGACCAACGGGTTTCACTCCTGAATATCAAAAACATATGAACGACATGAAAAATATTCTTATCGCCTACATTAGCTCGATCTCCTCGATCTTTACGGCGATCGAAACAAGGACCCTGATAACCATCATCTCCGCCATCGTGCTGCCGATCATGTTTTTTACGGTTGGAAAGGCCATCGACGTGATGCTGCAGCTTTACTTAAGAAAACGGGATGAGCAGAAACACGACCGATAGGCCGGGATCGTTCCGAAGCACGCATCGCATTTTCCGAAACATATGACGAAAGAAACGAAAGGCTACATCACGATCGGAGCCGGGATTCTCGCGATGATCGCACTGATCTCAGGGATTGCCGGCTGGTCAAACTACAAAATAGGCAGGCTCGAAGCCGACGTCGCGGATGCGAAACGCACCGCCGAGGCAAGCGAGCACGAAGCAATGCGCAAAGAGTCCGAAGCCGCCGGGTACCGCCAAAAGATCGCGTATCTCGAGACCCAGCTAGGAGAAACGAAAACCTCAGCAAGGAAACAAGATGAAAAACTGGAAAAACTTAATTCTGACAGCCGCCGCGTTCGCGTCGATGCCGACCGTGCTCGCGGCACCCGTGTGGTCCCAGCAGACACCCGCCAACTCTGCGAAAAACTTGCCGAGCTCGGCCACCCCTGTTCAGAGTGAAACGATAAAAGGCCCAGATATAACCGGTGCATGTATGGCCGCTGCCATCGAGCTGGAAGCAACACGCAGGCTGGCCGCAGTGCTGGACCGCGAGAACGAACAGCTAAAGGAGCGGCTGGATACCGAGAAGCGGATCACACATATTTTGACCGAACTCACCGCCACTCAAAAAGCAGAGTCCGACGCACTGAGGTCGGCGGTGGATGCAAAGAACGAAACTATCGGCGCAAAGGACGCCGTCATCACGGCCCAGGACAAGCTGGTCGACGCTCTCAAGGCCAAACGGCCTTCCCCCTGGCGCCGTCTGGGCGACATTCTGATCGGGGCCGCGGCTATAGCAATTCTCAAGTAGAGCGGGGAATGGGCCGTTTGCCGAGCCCGCCCGAAATCTACACACACACTGAATTATGAACAAAGACATTGATAGAGCTCTAAACACGATACGGACAAATGCCATGCGTTATACGCGTGCCGAGCGTTACTACAACGGCGAGCACGACCTCGCTTTCGCCACCGAGAAATTCCAGAGCACATTTGGAATGCTGTTTCGCGAGTTCGCGTTAAACCTTTGCCCGATAGTCTGCGATGCGGTCCGTGACAAGCTGCGCGTAACGGGATTTTCACTCGAGGCCGACGAAGGAGAGAATGAGATCCCGGCTGTCGACCCCGAGGCAAAGCCAGACGAGATAACATATGCGGCCAGACGAATATGGCGGCAGAACCGGATGGGCTCCCGTTCGGGCGAGGTACACAAGGAAGCTCTTCGCAGCGGAGACGCTTACGTGATCGTCTGGCCTGACGCCGCCGGCAAGGCAGTCATTTATCCTAACCGGGCCCGCAGCATGGCCGTCATTTATGACGACGAGGAACCGGGCCGTATCGCACTCGCGGCGAAGTGCTGGCCGACAGCTGACAAGCTGGTGAGGCTTAATATCTTTTATCCCGACCGCATTGAAAAGTACGTTTCACGGAACACGTCGGAGGGCACGATGCCGGACGCCGGCGATTTTGTTCCGTTTCAAGTAAACGGAGGAAAAAGCATTGTGCCTAATCCATACGGTGTCATTCCGGTATTTCATTTCGCGAATAACGCCGATCTGGGGCACGAGGGCCGGTCGGAACTGGAGCCTGCGTTCGCTATTCAGGACGGGCTGAATAAGTCAGTGCTCGACATGCTCGTCGCGATGGAATTCGCGGCTTTTCGTCAACGCTGGGTAGCGGGCATCGAGATCACGCGAGATGAAGATGGGAGCGTTACCACGCCCTTTGCCGCCGGTGTCGACCATATCTGGATCGCCGAGAACTCGGACGCGAAGTTCGGCGATTTCGCGGGGTCCGACCTGGTCCAGTTCCTCAAAGTCAAGGACAGTTTTCGGCTGGACATCGCGTCCGTGACGGGCACGCCGCTTCATTACTTTATGCAGAACACGACCGGATTGCCGAGCGGCGAAAGCCTGAAAAAGGCCGAGACGCGGTTCCTCGCTAAGGTCCGCGACCGGCAGGGATCTTTCGGCCAGGCATGGGCTGACGTAGTGGCGTTGGCACTGGCGATAGAAGGTGACGGTTCGGCACCCACACTGCTGACGTCCTGGGAAGACCCGGCACCGCTCGCAGAGCGAGAATTCCTGGAGAACATCTTGTTAAAGAAACAGATCGGCCTTCCGGTCGAGCAGGCGCTGATCGAGGCCGGATATGGTGCGGACGCCGTTAAAGCCATGGTCAGCACTGACATTTGAAAACGTTTATGACAGAAGAAAAACAACAACCTAATGAAACAACCGAGAGTGCAGATCCGGCGGCCGATGCCGGCGGACCGGAGGCTCTCACTCAACTCAAGATCGAGAACGAACAGCTCAAGTCAGCGGTCCGTCTCGGCGAAGCTCACCGGCAGATAACGGCCGAGCTCGCCAGGGCCGGCGCCCGTTCGCCTGAGGTGCTCTTCGCATCGGTACGCGATGACCTGCAATTCACCGACGAAGGCAAGGTCATGAACACGGCCGCACTTATCGCGCGGCTTAAAAAGGACTTTCCGGAGCAATTCGGTAACGACGCGGGCGCCGGTTCGATCGATGCCGGTTCCGGGAATGCCGCTCCGGTTACGCTGAGTCCGGCATCCCTTGCAAAAATGACTCCCGCCGAGATTGCAAAGCTCGATTGGGAAGTCGTTCGTCGGGTCTTGGCTCAGCAGGATTGACGCGTTCGAAGTCATACGGACCGCGATGATTGACTTTAATTAAAGATGCCGCAAGGCGAATACTCAACTATAACGGAGCAAAGGAGGCTCCTGCCGGCAAAAGCCGGCGATAAATGAATATGTCATTAAGTTTTATTCCCACAGTTTGGGCAGCGAGGCTGCTGGTTGCATTGGATAAGGCCCTCATATATGGCCAGCCGAATGTATGTAACCGGGATTATGAGGGAAACGTGATCAAGGGCGGAAATACCGTCAAGATCGGTTCGATCGGAAATGTGACCGTCGACGATTATGCGAAGGACACGAACATCAGCGATCCAGAAACGCTAACGGACGAGGCAAAAACGCTTCTGATCGACCAGGCGAAGTATTTCAACTTTGTGGTCGACAGCGTTGATCGTGCCCAGCAGAACGTCAACATTCTCGACGAGGCAATGCGCCGTGCCGCCTGGTCTCTCCGGGAATACGCCGACCGGTTCCTTGCCGACAGAATGGCGACAGCGGTGCCAGCGGGGAATGTCATCGGCGACCCGACCCCGATCGTGCCGACAAAAGACAACGCTTACGAATATCTCGTGGATCTCGGCGTGATCCTCGATCAGGGCAATACCCCGACAAATGAGCGCTTTGTCATCGTGCCGGCCTGGTTTCACGGCCTGCTGCTTAAGGATGACCGGTTCGTGCGTTCGGGAACGGCGACAGGCGACGGGCGTTTGAAGAATGGTGAGGTTGGCGAGGCCGCTGGCTTCACGATCCTGAAATCGAACAATGTGCCCAATACCGCGGGCGAGGAATACAAGATAATTGCTGGTCATTCATACGCGACCACGTATGTAGAACAGATCCTCGACGTTCAAACTTACAAGCCTGAGAAACGGTTTGGCGATGCAGTCAAGGGACTCCACGTTTACGGTGCGAAAGTTCTCAGGGAAACCAGCCTGGCAATGTTGATAGTCAACAAGGACTAATATGCCTACAGGACTTGAAAAGCTAAAGCTGTTGTCAGCCTGGGACGCGGAACCTGCGGTGGGCGAGGATGATCTCGAGACGGTGCTGGACCTCCATTCCATGAGCGATCTCAACGGCACACCGCCTGGTGCGGAAGAGTGGTTACCGACCTACGATCTCACTGCCGCAGTTGCCGAGATCTGGATCGTAAAGGCCGCCAGGGCAGCCGCACTTACTGAGGTGGATCCCGGAACGGGCATAGTAACGTCGAAGGTCTTCGACAATTGCATACAGATGTCAAAGCATTATCGATCAAAGCGTTCCGCAACTGCCCGCCTCAGATAATATATGCGTTTAAGCATATATAAAAAATGGGGGACCACCACGGTCCCCCATTTTCAGATAGGTTCTGACTAATTGTGATCATGTTCCCGGCTCTTCAGGCGTCCTCGCCTGACGCATGACATAGCCGTTCTTGGCCCGGATGACCGCGTTGGCCGGCCGTGTGACTTTGATCTTGACACTTCGCTTTTCACCCGGGGCTCCCGGATTCTCGGGGTAATACCCGATCGAATACTGCCTCCGCAGCTCTTCCGCGACGCCTGCGAAGGACCCTTCAAGATTGGTGAGCGTGTCTGCATCGAACATCCGGCCGCCGGTATTCATCGCTATCGCTTCCAGAAATTGACGGCCTCTCTCATATTCATTCTCACTGGTGCCGCGGCCGCCCATGCGTATGGCTCTCGGATCGATCCGCAAGCCGCGCGCAGCTAACATTGCGGCGATATCTGAAGGCAGCGGTGCAGGCGTGCCGGTCGGGCCCCGCACGACCGCGGAAGTTCCCTCGGTCATCGTGTTATATCGGATGGGATAGATAAGGGCGTCGACCTCCTGGACAGCGGCGACCGTACTTTCGTAGTTCGATCCGCGAGACGTGGTATCGACACCATCTGTAAAGAGCACAATTGCCTTTCGGCCCGTGACGTTGATCAGATCGAGGCTGGCCGCGTAGCTTACAGCATCGTAGAGGCTGGTACCGCTTCCGAATTTGGCCTGGTAAATAGCAGCGTACAATTTAGCCTTTTCTGACGTCGGTTCCTCGGTCAGGACCTTGATCCGCTGGTCGAATGCCACCACCATAACCTTGTCTGTCGGCCTGAGCTGATTTATGAACGTGACGGCCGCATAGTGGATCTCGTCGATCTTGTATTTGGTCGACGGGCTTGTATCGATCATCAGCACGACCGTAAAGGGCTGCTCTGACGATTGGAAATACGTTATCTTTTGCGGCACACCGTTTTCGAAAATAGAGAAATCCTTCTGCCTCAGGTTCGGAATGAAACGCCCCTGCCTGTCGAGCACCGAAACGGGCGTGGTCACCAGATTGGTTTCGACCTTAATTATCTCGTCGTCCTTATCCGCGGGCTGCACGGCAGGCGGCGGTGGCGGCACCGGTTCGAGGGCCGAGCCTTTCAGAACGGGCTTGGACGTGTCAGATGCGGCCGGGTCGCCCTTAAGGACCGGCTGGCCGACCTGACGTTTTTTTGCCTGGCCAATAACACAAATGGTCGTAAGACAGACAAGGGCAAAGCTGATGACGATCCTTTTCATGGAATTTCCTCCTGGAGCTGATTTATTACGGATGTACTTTCATGGGAAGACGGGCAGGAGGGTGATATGCCGCGAGCATTTTGCGCAGTAGCGAGATACAAAATAGCAGTGTTGAGGTACATACACACCGCCGGTAATACGAACGACTATCGACAAAGGTTACGGCGAATGCCGCAAAAAGAAAAGCCGCTGATTACCTCCTTTTCGTCAATACAATCGTGAAACACCGCAAAGCGTTGTTTTGTGACACAACTATTAGACGTAAGAAGGGGTAAAAAAGTTACGCGTCCGGCGGTCAAAAAAATGCCCCGGCGGACAGGCCGAGGCATGAAACACTCCAACTATGAGCGGATCACTTAGGATCGAGGTTCCACCAGTACTGCTTATCAAGCTTTTTGGGCATAGGCAGCTGCTGATCAAGAGTGTCGGCATCATAGAGAACGCCATTCTTCATCACGTACTTGATCGAGTCCGTATTGCGAATATCGGCAAGCGGGTTCTTGTCCATTACGACGAGATCGGCCAGCTTTCCGGGTTCGACGGAGCCGATGTCACGGGCGAGTCCGATGGCCTCAGCCCCGAAGATCGTTGCGACCCTGAGCGTATCATGGTTAGACATGCCGCCGGAGTTCATCGCCCAGATCTCCCAGTGGACACCCATCCCCTGCATTTGCCCATGGCCGCCGATACCGACCTTACCGCCTGCCTTGACGATCTCTGCAGCACCTTTAGCAATTTCCTTGAAGCTGTATTCTTCGGGGCGAAACCATTGAGCGCGGCGCCGCATCATGGCATTCATTAACTCGCGGGGAATGTACCGAGCCAGCCTCTGATTATTCAAGACATCTGTCGTCTGGAAAAAGTAATTCTCCGCCCACGGCCCACCGTATGCCACCAAAATGGTCGGCGTGTAGAAAGTGCGGGTCTTCGCAACGAACTGAATTACATCATTATAGATCGGCTGCAGTGGCAGCGAATGCTCATGGCCCGAGTAACCGTCGATCATCTGCGAGAGGTCGAGTTTCATGTCCAGAGCACCCTCGGTGGTCGGGGTGATCTTGTTTTCGGCGCTGGCCATCGACACCATCTGACGCACGCTGCGGTCACCTACAACATACTGTTTCAACGTGTCGGTCTTATAAGCATCTCGATAACGCTTGATGTAATTATCGATGGACTCCTTATCGTCGAGTCCGAGGCCTGAGAACACGCCGGGCCCGGTCGTGTAGATACGGGGCCCAATGATCTCTCCTGTCTCCACGAGATCGCCGTAGGCGTAAACGTCGGTCGTAGCGCTCTGCGGGTCACGTGTTGTGGTGACGCCGTATGCCAAATTTGCCAGATACTGCCAAACCTGCGTCTGGTGAAGATCTCGCGGCGGCCACATATGAGCATGGACATCAACGAGGCCAGGGAGGATAGTTTTACCGGTAACATCAATGATCTTAGCCCCGGCAGGAATGTTGACTTTGCCTTTAGGCCCGACCGCGGTAATGCGGTTATCGGTCACGACAACATCGCCTCTCTCGATGACCTCGTCACCTTTCATGGTGACGATTCGGGCGCCCGAGAGCACGGCAGTACCTGTCGGTTTGTGCCGGGGAGCGGTAACCGTAATATCTACCACTTCAGGTTTATCTTCACCGACACCCTGGCGGTAGAGCTTAGTGCCCCACGACCAGCTGACCCATTTGCCATCGGCATTCCATCCGAGGTAATCCCCGCCGAGAGCCGACATTTTCTTGACCGGCACGTTGCTGCTCGGGCTGGCGAGATTGACGTTGACCGTATCACGGCCCGAACGGGGAACGGTCACGATGTAATGCCTGCCTTGAAGTTCGAGGAATACCCGATCGCGCGACGGCGAGATCTTCATTATGGTTGCCGTCGGCTGCTGCGGAGGCGTCCCTTTGCCGGTCACGCGCATGTGGACTCGGCGATCCTGGCCATCCAGTCGAATCGAAGCCAGACCCTGATTAGTGGTGACATAGACTCGGTTGGGATCATCCGAAAAATGGGGCTGACGGCCGCCCTGCGTCGGTGCAATGTGCACGGCTGCCCCGCCATTGGCGGGAATATAACGCAGGTCCGTGCCCGTAGATCCGCCCGGCCCAGTGACCTCTCGCCCATGGTTTTTGCCGTGGAGGAGTTCGTCTTCCGGGATCTCTGAAATGTACTCTTCGCGAATATCAGCATAGAGCTGATCGTCGACAGCGCCCGTTATGAATACGAGCTTCGCATTGTCCGGCGAATATGACGGCCATGCGTAATATGCAGCTGCCGTAGTCAGCTTTCGCGGGGTTCCGCCGTCAGGCGAAACGGAGTAAATATGGCCGCCCTGGCTTGACCATGTCACGTAGGCGAGGGTTTTCCCGTCGGGCGACCATGTCGGCATGAATTCGCCATCGTTGCCCGAAGTCACGCGTTTGGGCGTGCCGTTGGGAAGGTCCATTGAATAAAGCTTGCCGAAGGCGGTGAACGCAACTCTTTTGCCGTCCGGCGAAACTACCGGATAGCGGATCAGCCGAGCAGTAACCGTAGGGCTGTCATCAACACGGTATTCGAAATGTGCTCGTGCCGCGATCTCAGCTTCCACATTCACCGTGAAAGGGATGTCAGTGGCCTGGCCGGTTTGGAAATCGACGCGGGCGATCTTGCCGTTCAGTGGCACGATGAGCGACTTTCCGTCAGGCATAAAGTCATAGCCCGGGAAAGTGTCACGAGTAGCGCGAGACTCCTGATCATCTCGTGTAACGTTGGCGAGCAGCCAGCGTTCCTGATTCGACCCGAGGTCGCGGACCCGAAGCGCTGTTTGCGTCTGATATCGAGTCGCGTAGACCAGGCTCTTGCCGTCCGGCGAGATAACGGGCCGCATCGCACTGCCTTGCGAGCTGGTGACACGCGATGTTTCGCCCGTGTCACGGTCGAACCGAGTGACCTGCCACAATGGGAACCGGGCATTGTAATCGAAGGCTCCCGTTCGCTGCGACCAGTAAACAAACTTCCCATCGGGCGACGGGACCACTCCCATAATATTGTTTCGCGGAGCGGGAGGCGGTCCCTGCTGACCTGGTGCCGGCATCGGCGGCGGAGGCGGGCCGATGCTCACGCCGGAGCCGCCATCTTTGTGATACATGAATGGGTGAAACGTGCCGATCGACTGGTCTGATTTCGAAACCGCTATGTAATTGCCGTCCTCGGTCCAGTTTGGCGATACAAACATTGCCTTCTTATCCTTGGTGATCGCCTTGGGCTCGGTGCCGTCGGGCTTCATCACCCAAACATTCTCGGCACCGTCGCGATCACTAAGAAAAGCGATCAGTTTGCCGTCGGGCGAGAATTTGGGCTGGCTCTCAAACGACATCCCGCCATGTATTTTGAAGGCGGTGCCGCCAGCTATGGGCAGCGTATAGATATCGCCGAGCATATCAAAGACGATGGTGTTGCCATCCGGCGAAACATCCAGCGACATCCATGTACCTTCGTTGGTCGTGAACTTGATGGTTTCGGCGGCTTTCAACGGCAGCGGCTCGGGTTTCTTCTCATCTTTTTTCTCTTCAGGCTTTGGTGCCTCCTGCGCTAACAGCGGAAGCGGCAGCGAGAGAAAAATAACCATAAACAACGCAAATAATTTTCTGAAAGGGGTAGGGCTCATCACGGTCTCCTGAAGTGCTGATAGGCCGCCTGCCTGCTCAACTACACTAAAAGAAGAGCGGATCGTGCGGTCATGTTTTTAAGAAAAGAGTTTAGAGATTATATCCGGCAGTATTACGCGGATGCAACGTTGTAGGTTTCGATAGAAAGGACCGCTTGAATATGGAGAACGCCGACAGAGTGGTAACCAACCCGACAGTTGTGCGGATCATAAACGATCAAACTAAGTGTATATGGCGGCCATAGGGAAATTGAAAGCGGTTATTTTCGACGTGGATGGTACTTTAGTTGATTCAAATCATCTGCATGTCGAGGCGTGGCAGGAGGCCTTTCGAAAGTTCGGGAAGGAGCTTGACGCTCGGGATGTGCATCAGCAGATAGGTAAGGGCGGGGATCAGCTGATGCCCGTATTCTGCTCAGAAGAGGAACTCGGCCGCTACGGGGACGAGCTCGAAGAATTTCGAAAGGACCTCTTTCTTGAGGACTATCTCGGTCAAGTGCAGCCTTTTCCAAGAGTTCGCGAGTTGTTTGAAAGAGTCAAGAAAGACGGACTTAAGATAGCGCTTGCCTCATCGGCCAAAGAGGATGAGGTCGAAAGTCACAAAAAGAACCTGAACATCACTGAGCTTGTTGATTTTGCGACCTCAGCAGATGACGTAGAAAAGTCAAAGCCGAACCCCGATATCTTTCAGGCGGCTCTTGACGGGCTTGAGGACGTGGAACCTGATGAGGCCCTGATCATCGGCGATAGCCCGTGGGATGCCGTTGCGGCGAAAAAGGCCGGTGTGCAGATGATCGGCTTGTTGAGCGGCGGTTTTTCCGAAGAGGACCTTCGAAATGCGGGTGTGGCAGAAATATACAAGGATGTGGCCGACCTGCTCGAAAGGTATGATACATCCCTGCTCGGCCGCCGAGAGGCATTGAACGCAGCGAATTAGTTGCGGAAGTTTTGCGTCACCATAAGTCCGCGGCGGCCGCCGTCCATGATTCCGATACCGAGGCGGCCAAAACGCGGGTGCAGGATGTTCGCTCTATGGCCCGGTGAGTTCATCAGCCCCGTATGGGCGATCTGCAATGTAGGAGCGAGTGCGAGATTTTCGCCTGCGGCGCGAAACGAAACGTCCATATCTCGCATGCGGTCGAACGGGTCCTTGCCTTCAGGAGTGTAATGCGAAAAATACCCGCGGGCGAACATATCCGCCGAATGGCGCCGTGCTACCTCGGTCATCTCCGGGTCTGCCTCGACCGGATCCAGGCCGGCGGTCGCTCGTTCCTGATTCACAAGATCGAGCATCTGGGCCTCGATCGATGGCGCAGGCTGAGTGTTCGGGACCTTGAAAGGCAGTTCTACGACCTGCTTCGAACCCGGCTCCACGGTTGTCAGCCGATTTAGCGTCTGTCTGACAGCCGGTTCGAAGATCGGTGTCAGGACGCCCTCCAGGCTGTCGGTATAGGCGGCGAGCTGATCGGCCAATCTGCTCTGGCGAAGGGCCTCGCTAAAGCCGTCGGAAACCGGAATGGAGAACATCAAGGCCGAGACCAGTGCCGCGATGATCAGCCCGTTTGCCAGGCCGGGAAGGGTTCCGAGCGCACTGTTTGCACGATGTTTATGATATTCCCTCGGTATCTTTCTCAATAGCCGGACCCCGAGAGCCTGGATCGCGACCGATACTGCCAGGAGAACGATCAGAAATGCGACCGGGGATCGCCATGTTTCTGTCCAATCGGTAATGGAGGCGAGGAAGCTGGATACATATCTATAAAGTATGAGTGCAGCCAGCCAGCTCGCTATCCATCGTATCAGGTCGAGGACACTCAATATGAACCCACGCCGCCATCCTAGTGCGATGTTTATCGCCACAAGGGCTACTAACAAAATGTCGAACCAGTTTAGGTCCATCCTTGACAGCCTTGAACGAAAAGGCCCCGCGTGTTGCGAGGCCGGTCAATTGTTCAGCAGGAGTACTTAGTGCCCAGCGGCTCTCTGTCCTCGGTGAACGCCCTCAGCAAATTCCTCGATCATCTTCTCATTGAATGCCGGCAGATCGTCAGGCTTTCGGCTCGACACAAGGCCACTGTCGACCACGCATTCCTGATCGACCCACTCAGCCCCGGCATTGATCAGGTCCGTTTTCAGCGAGGGCCACGAGGTGATCCTTCTGCCCTTTACGACCCCTGCCTCTATCAGTGTCCATGGGCCATGGCAGATCACGGCAACAGGCTTGCCCGCGTCAAAGAACTGCTTTATGAAGTTTACCGCTTCGGGCTTCATCCTAAGCTGGTCCGGATTTGCCACACCGCCGGGAAGGAGCAAGGCGTCAAAATCAGCGGCACTGGCCTCGGCCAGCGGCACATCGACAGGGAACATATCGGCCTTATCATAGTGTTTCCATCCCTGCACTTCACCGTCTTCCGGTGAAACGATCATCGTCTGGGCACCGGCGCTGTCAAGAGCCTCTCGCGGTGAGGTTAGCTCTTCCTGTTCGAAACCTTCGGCTACAAGTATTGCGACTTTCGTATTAGTTAGATCTTTATGCATAAATACCTCCTTACCCGTCCGAGCATAACGATTCCTGTCTGTTGTATCGGTCTTCCCGATTACCGAAATGGTCACGATCCCCGGTCGAGGCTAGATCGCAAATACGTTCCGCTGAATTTTAGCGGACGCCCCTTTCGGCAAGACCGGATGCTGATGATCTATAATCAGAACCAATGAACGATGTGGTAAATGTGATCGGAGGCGGACTAGCCGGTGTCGAAGCAGCGTGGCAGGCAGCGAAAGTAGGTGCTAAGGTCCGGCTTTATGAAATGCGGCCCGTTCAGCAAACGCCCGCACACCGGACCGAAAAGCTTGCGGAGATCGTCTGCTCGAACTCCCTCAAAACCGACGAGCCCGGGTCGGCACCCTATCTTTTAAAAGAGGAGCTGCGGCGCGGCGGATCGCTTGTGATGGAGTGTGCGGAGGCGACCAAGGTACCGGCCGGAGCCGCATTATCAGTCGATCGCATAAAGTTTGCCGAGCTTATCACTGAGCGGATCGAGCAAAATCCGAATATTGAGATCGTACGTGAGGAAGTAACAGCGATCCTCGATGACAGAGTCACGATAATCGCGACCGGCCCACTGACCTCGGAAGCGCTGACGGCTAAGATAATGCGTTTTACCGGCGATGATCAGCTCTATTTTTACGACGCCATCGCGCCGATCATCGCGGCCGATTCGATCGATATGTCGATCGCATTCAAAGCAGCACGTTACGACAAGGGCGGTGATGATTATGTCAATTGCCCGATGGACCGCGGACAGTACGAGATATTTATCGACGCCGTTTTGAACGCGAAGTCGGTACCGCTCAAACGTTTTGAAGACACGCATTGGTTCGAATCGTGCCTTCCGATCGAAGAGATCGCCCGCCGCGGTCCCGAGACGCTCCGCTTCGGCCCGATGAAGCCAAAGGGTCTGCGGCATCCGAAAACCGGCGAAGAGCCATACGCGTGTGTGCAACTCCGCCAGGAAAACCTGATGGCCGACGCATATGGAATGGTCGGTTTTCAGAATCACCTTCGTTACGGCGAGCAGGCCCGGGTGCTCAAACTGATACCGGGCCTCGAGAACGCCGAGTTTTTACAATTCGGCCAAATCCACCGCAATACATTCATCAATTCGCCGAAAATACTTAACGAAAATCTCTCCACGAGATCGAATCCATCGTTGTTTTTCGCGGGCCAGATCACCGGTGTCGAAGGCTATGTCGAATCCGTTGCCACCGGCTGGCTCGCGGGCATTAACGCCGTCCGCGTTCTTCGCGGCCAACCCATGATCACCGCGCCTTTAACGTCAGCGATCGGTGCGCTGTGCCGCTATGTCTCAAATGTCGAAACAAAGAATTTTCAGCCCGTGAACATAACATTTGGACTGCTCGAGCCGCTGCCGATCGAACTCCGCAAAAAGCATCGCAATAAACGCGAGCGGCATATCGTCCAGGTGGAAAGAGCTCTCAAAGATTGGGATGCGTGGCTCCCTGAATTATCGCCAACGGCGATGCATATTAAAGCCTAGGGTGGAGCAACGCGGAACCCTAGGAGTTTGTATTAAAATAATTGGTCGCTGAAGGCGACCCATATAAAATGCCTCAATCCCTGGTGAAGATAATTCTTCATGTAGTTTTTTCTACAAAGGACCGCCTCGATCTAATTTCGCCTGCGATCGAGTCGGAATTATTCAAATACATAAGCGGTATCGTCACGGCTAACGGTGGCCGTTTGATCATTGGCAATGGAACCGCGAACCACATACATCTTTTGATCTCAATAGGTAGAATCGACATCAGTGACCTGATTGGCCAGATCAAACGCGATAGTTCGGTATGGATCAAGAAACGGTTTCCTGTCCATCGTAATTTCTATTGGCAGAGAGGATATGGTGCATTTTCTATCGGGCAATCGCAGATCAAAACGGATTCGGACTATATTCGCGATCAGAAATCCCATCACGATAAGAAATTGATCTCTTTCGAGGATGAATTCCGCGATCTGTGCAATACGTACGAGGTCGATATTGACGAGCGATATTGCTGGGATTGATCTATGCGTCGCCTTCAGCGACGGAAATCTCCTTTACGGCTTCCTAGGGTTCCATTCGCTCCGCTCACTGCACCCTAGGCTTTAATATGTGTCGCCGTTGGCGACTTAGGATGGCTGAAGTCTGGCAGGCAGGGTGCCTGCGGTCCGACGATTTATATGGAACCGTCGATATTTTTTGTACTAGCGGCCCTCTTCCTCGTCGCCCTCCTCTACTCCTCGGTCGGGCATGGCGGGGCTTCGGGGTATTTGGCCGTCATGGCGTTTTTGGCGGTGGCTCCTGAGGTGACGCGGCCGACGGCGTTGGTGCTGAATCTGTTTGTGGCGTCGATCGGTACGGTGCAGTTTTACCGGGAAGGGCATTTTTCGTGGCGGATATTTCTGCCGTTCGCGGTGGCATCGATACCGATGGCACTCATCGGCGGGATGATCAGCTTACCGACCAATGTCTATAAGTTCGTGCTGGGCGTTGTGCTGTGTCTGGCGGCCATCCGTCTTGCGGTAAAGTTGAAGAATGACGATAAAGTAAAAGAGCCGCCGATCGCGGCCTGTTTGCTGATCGGGGCGGTCATCGGACTGTTGTCTGGACTTGTTGGCGTGGGCGGAGGGATATTCTTAACGCCGGTGCTGCTCCTGATGCGGTGGGCCGAAACGCGGGTAGCGGCGGGCGTCTCGGTTTTGTTTATTCTTGTCAATTCGGCCGCGGGTTTGGCCGGGCAGTATTCGAAAGGTGCCCTGGATGTACTCCCTGATGAAGTGTGGATCTGGATCGCCGCGGCCGTCGCAGGCGGTGTGATCGGGTCGACGCTCGGCAGCCGGAAGTTTGATTCGATGACTATGCGTAGAGTTTTGGCGATCGTCCTGGTTTTTGCCGGGGCAAAATTGATGCTGGTCTAGGCATATATTTAGCCGATTCGGTAATCCAATAATCGGCAATATGAGATCGATACTATTCCTTATGATCGCGGCCCTAGGTTCGGCCGGAGCGTTTGGGCAATCAGGCAGGCAGAAGCCGAGCCCGACACCGCCCCCGCGCTCGATCTCAGGCCCGTCGGTCATCACCGTACCCGCAAAGACGCCGGTAACATTGCCGACGCCGGCCGCGACGCCAAAGCCGGATAATGACGAGATAATCCGTGTCGACGCCTCATTAGTTCCGATCCCTGTGATAGTGACCGATTCCGACGGCCGGCCGGTTGCCACTCTGAGGATAGAGAATTTTGAACTAAAGATCGATGGCAAGGCGGCGGAGATATCGGAAATGTCGCGGTCCGATACGCCGATCCGAATGGCGATGCTATTCGATAATTCGTCGAGTGTGCTGATCGCCCGTGAATTCGAAAAGAACGCTGCGATACGTTTCTTTCGTCGTGTGATCAGGCCTGATCGTGACCTGGCTGCGCTGTTCTCGGTCGCCGATTATACCCGGCTCGAACAGCCGTTTACGCCGAACGTCTCGCTGCTGACCCGGGCGATCGAACTTTTTCCTGAACCGAAAGGGGCGACCGCATTGCTCGACGGGTTGATCGAAGTCGCGGATTATCTTAAATCAGCAAACGGCCGACGTGTACTTGTTCTCGTTTCGGACGGCGAAGATACATACAGTGAGTTATCAACCACACTCGAAGGCGTTGTCAGGAAACTGCTGCTCACAGATTGTCAGGTTTACGTAGTCAAAACCAAAGATTTTGAGAACTTCAAGCGGACAGGCATCCGTGGCGGCAACGCGAATATCCGAGCATTGACCGCCGAACGCCGGATGTTGGAGATCACGCAACAAACGGGCGGCGCGGTGTATTCGCCGATCGACGATGATGAGATGGGCGCCGCGTTTACCCAGATCGCCGCCGAACTTTCCCAGCAGTATGTTCTGAGCTATTATCCCGAGAACGACCTTGATAAACGAGGTGCGTTTCGCTCTATTGAGCTAAGCGTAAAAGGGAAACCGCATTATGCAGTCCGGGCTCGAAAGGGTTATTACGTTCCCAAGCGTTAGGATTATTCTGCAGACCATCTCAATGCTCACCGACGATCTCACACAGTTTTTTCAGCACCTTAAGTACGAGAGAAATCTTAGCCCCCATACTCTGCGTAATTACGCCAGCGATCTCGAGCAATTCAAAGAGCACCTGCTCGGTATCGAAAAGCGAAATGACTTCGACTCCGGAGACATCGACCGTCTGACGATCCGCGAGTGGATGTCATCGCTTCATGGCGATCATAAAAAGACGTCAGTCGCCCGAAAACTCGCGAGTTTGCGCACGTTCTTCCAGTTCCTGATACGCGAGGGCAAACTTGAATCAAATCCCGCCAAGATGGTTGCCACACCGCGGATCGAGCGAAAGCTGCCGAATCATCTTTCGATCGAGGACGCCGTCCGCTTCATCGAAACGCCGGATACTAACACCGACCTTGGCCGACGCGACCGTGCCATTATTGAGTTTCTATATGCGACCGGTATTCGCGTCGGTGAGTTGGTGGGAATTAACATCAGCGATGTAGACATGCGCGAAAAGGTCGTGAGGGTGACCGGCAAGCGGAACAAGCAGAGAATGGTGCCGTTTGGCGAACCCGCGCTTCAGGCGTTGTTGCTATATCTCGACAGGACCCGCGGTGCGTTTTTGAATGAATGCCCTGAAACCGAACGAGACCCGCACGCTCTCTTCCTTCACCGTCGAGGCGGCCGCCTCACGACCCGCTCGGTCGGGCGTCTGATCGATAAGTACATAAAGCAGTGCGCGGACATACACAACATTTCACCACACAGCCTGCGGCATACCTTTGCAACGCACCTCCTCGATCAGGGTGCCGACCTTCGCGATATCCAGGAACTGCTCGGCCACGCCCGACTCACCACGACCCAGATTTACACTCAGGTCTCAATGGAAAAGATGATAGAGGTATATGATCGGGCACATCCGAAGGCGTGATAGAATTTACGGACGATGGCGCAAAACACAGTCACAATCGAATATAGCGATGATCTGCTGCGGCGAGCCGGAATCGCAAGGGACGACTTTCCCGACCAGGCAAGATTTTTGCTGGCCGCAAAGCTGTATGAGCTTGGGCATCTTTCATCGGGAGAGGCCGCCACGATGAGCGGGTTAACTCGAGTTGATTTCCTGCTCAGCCTACATAAAATAGGCGTGCCCATGAGTAATTTGCGTCCGGAAGATCTCCAATCGGACATTGATTTTGCCCTGAATGGCTGAGCGGATCGTTATTAACTCGGGCCCTTTGATCACCCTCGCGCGGATGGATGCTCTATGGTTAATAGAGAAGTTACCGTATGAGTTTTTGGTGCCCAACGAGGTCCATGACGAACTAGCATCCGGGTCGTCGGATCTTCTATCGCTGTCGTTTCCGGCCCGGATACAGGTTGTAGGGTTACTCAATCCTCGTAACGAAACATTGTTTGGAAATCTTGACTCGGGTGAGGCTGCTGTTATCCAACTCGCCCTTGAACGAGCTATATCCACTGTATGTCTCGATGAGCGGAAGGGCCGATCGTTGGCCGCAAAAGAAGGCTTGACATTGCTTGGGTCTCTCGGTCTTCTGGGACGAGCCAAGACGCTGGGCTTTATAGACCTAATGCGCCCCCTGGTTCGAAGGGCGCAACTAAAGGGTGTTTTCTACGACGCGAAGTTGGTTGACGACTTTCTGGCAACTTTCGAAGAGTGATATGTGCTGCACTCCGGCAGACTATTAATAGATATGAAAAAGTTTCATTGGATGGGCGTCGCATTGCTTTTTTTCTCAGTGCAGGGCTGGGCACAGGACAAACTCCTGACTCTCGACGGTATCTTCAGCCCCGACGCAAAGGTCCGGGTAAAGTTCGGGGGGACGCCGGTATTTGTACAATGGGCGCCGGATGGGCGGTCTTTTCGTCAGGTTGCCGGCGGGCGGCTTATGCGGGTTGACTCTGTAACTGGGGAAGCCCGGCCGTATTACGACAGCGGTTCGTTGGTTGCGGCACTGATGCGTATGGGGATCCGGCAGCCGGATGCGATCACGATGGCTAATTCGTCTGATCTGCAGTTCGATCCGGACGACAGGGGCGTGCTGATCGATCATTTCGCCGATCTTTTTTACTACAACGTGGCGACACGACAGATCAAGAGGCTAACAAACAGCCCAAATGACGAGGAAAAGGAGGCCGATTTCAGTCCCGATGGGCGGTGGGTGAGCTTTGTGCGTAGCAATAATCTGTATGTCACCGACGTTGTGAATGGGAATGAGAAGCAGCTTACGCGCGATGGCCGCGAAGGGGACGATGCCATTTACAATGGATATCTCGACTGGATATATGAGGAAGAGCTATACGGCCGCGGCGAGAAACGCGGCTACTGGTGGTCGCCTGACTCGAGAAACATCGCATTTCTCCGACTCGACGAATCGCCTGTGCCGAAATTCATTATCCCGAACGATATAGTCAACGAACAGATCGTTGAAACGACTTTTTATCCGAAGGCGGGTGACCCAAATCCATTGGTCAGGCTCGGGATCGCTGATGTTACGCGCACATCGTTTGTTCCCAACCCGGGCCGTATTCCGCGAATCGGTAATCGCCTGCCGGCAAGTATCCTGCAGATAGGCGATGCGGTGCGTTTCGCTGATCTTTCCGTATATAAACCGGAGGACCTATTGATCGCCCGGGTCACATGGTCGCCGGACAGCCGGAATGTGATGTTCCAGGCATTGAACCGCGAACAAACCTTCCTCGATCTCAACGCAGCGGGGCTCGACGGCAAGGTCCGCAAGGTATTGACCGAAACGACGCCGGCATGGGTCGAGGTATATGACGATCCTGATTTTATCGAGAATATAGGTTCAAACGCGCAGTTTGTCTGGCAATCGGC